>NZ_JADPBQ010000010.1 GCF_015670405.1 Clostridium sp. 1001271B_151109_B4
GAGGTCTGTTATATCAAAATGTTGTTAACAACATTTTGATATAACAGACCTCTATACTAAGTTAATCATTATACTATTGACTAGATAGGCTATGGATTGTATAATAATGACTCGTCCCTATAAAATCTCACTTTTTAAAATAACATAATACAAATAAACTATTATTAAAGTAATAATAGTCAAATCTAAAAATTATCCACAGGTACGTAAAAACAATTCACAAAAAAGCATTTTTATATGTGAATTATTAACCTCTAATATTATCTCATTATATTTTTTAAAATTTATCCACACCAATGTTGTTTTTATCCACATATTTAATCCCATATTTGTTGATATTGTTCTTATTTTTGGAATTAATCCAAAATTTTGAATCATGTGTAGTTTAAATATATTCTTAGATAAAACATTTATAAATTAACATTATACAGATATAACCTTTGCTTTTATCCGATTCCATGATAAATATGTATTAACTTGTGCCTTTATATTAATAGAAGTATTAGTTCTTTTTATAAAAAAGCCCACTCTTTTATAATCTATATTGTTTTTATATTCAAAAGCTCTCCAACTCAAATAATGATCTAGATACTTACTTGCTACTCCATTAAATTTCTTAAACCACAACTTAGTTTTATTAGAATACATTTTATCTATATTAGTAATTTTACTTTTATTTAATTTCACCTTATTAATTTCATTAAATGCTTTGGCAAAAGTTTTAAGTCTACCATCTATATACCCTACCACATAAGCATTTCTATCTAAGTTTGGTATAATATTATTTCTTATTCCTTGAAATCCTAAGAAATACCTTGCTGCAATTATAGGAAGAATCTCTTTAGAATCATTGATGGCATTAACAACTATAATTTTATCCCGCTTTTCCCCATGATATTTTCTATCTCCCTTAAAATTTTCAAGGGTAACCATCTTTGTAAGTTCAACATATGAACTAATCTTTTCAATATAATTTCTCTCTTTCAAATCATTTAAAAATCTATGTCTCCAGAAAAAAGCTGTCACTAAAGTAATATTCATTTTTGCTGCACATTCTCTTAAAGTTGATCCTTTAATTAGAAGTCCAAAATACGCTTCCCAATTGTCTTTAAATTTTTTAGAACATCTAAATGGATTATTACTATCATTAATAAATGTTTTCCCACATTCTTCATTCTTACATTTATATCTTTGAATTCTATTGTAAAATCCAAATTTAATAACTTTATCACACTCGCAGTGAGGGCATTTATTATTTCTGCTTCTGTCATCTTCTACATTATTAAAGGCACAATTTTTATTATTTTTTATCTCTATGCTTTCTTTACTATTCATTAATATTTTATAGATATTGTTCATAATACATCACCAGTTGTGAGTATTAACATTTTTATATATGCTAAGCATTATTTTTATAATCTTTTTATATTTCACAAAATTTTTGTGATAAATCACAATTTTTTATAAATATATATAATTTACAGTTATATACTTATAGTCAATTTTCTTTATTATCTACTGAAAGTTAATAATATTAGCTTAAAGTATTATGAGTCTGTTATATCAAAATGTTGTTAACAACATTTTGATATAACAGACTCATATACAGCCAAATGCAATACTCCTAACACTTAACTTGAACTAATAAAAAATGCCTCTAGGACTAATCCAAATATCAGATTTTCCTTAGAGGCACTCTTACTATTATATACCTTGATATATTTATCTAATCTAATTCAGCTTTTCCTGTATATAATTGATAGTATCTTCCACCTTGTTCTAATAAAGAATCGTGATCTCCTCTTTCAATTATTTCACCACGTTCAAGAACCATGATTGCTTTAGAATTTTTAATAGTAGAAAGTCTATGCGCAATTACGAAAACAGTTCTTCCTTCCATAAGCTTATCCATACCCTCAGCGATAAGTTTTTCTGTTCTAGTGTCAATTGAACTTGTTGCTTCGTCCATTATTAAAACTGGAGGATTAGCAATTGCAGCTCTTGCAATTGCAAGTAA
This sequence comes from Clostridium sp. 1001271B_151109_B4, assembly GCF_015670405.1. Lineage (GTDB taxonomy): Bacteria > Bacillota > Clostridia > Clostridiales > Clostridiaceae > Clostridium. The sequence continues at coordinate 2,018 of NZ_JADPBQ010000010.1, forward strand.
TTGTCTTTGTCCTTGAGATAAACCTTCTCCATCACCAGTAATTACTGTATCATATCCATGTGGTAAATGCTTAATAAATGCATGAGCATTTGCAAGTTTAGCAGCTGCTTTAACTTCTTCGTCAGTTGCATGTAAATTACCATATCTGATATTATCAGCAATTGTTCCAGTAAATAAGTGAGTATCTTGAAGCACTATTCCAAGTGATCTTCTTAAATCATCTTTCTTAATATCCTTAACATCAATTCCATCATAAGTTATTGTTCCAGAATTGATTTCATAGAATCTATTAATTAGGTTAGTAATTGTTGTCTTACCAGCACCAGTTGAACCAACGAAAGCAATCTTTTGACCTGGTTTAGCAAATAAACTTATATCCTTTAATACAATTTTTTCTTCATTATATCCAAAGATTACATTCTTAAATCTAACATCACCAGTAAGCTCTCTTAATATAGGCTCATCAGTTAATTCTACTGCTGTTTCTAATCTTGAACTTGATATATTATCAATACTAGAAACTGTTGCAGCCATTTCTAATGTTGATTCAACATCTCCAATGTTATTCATTTTAGCAGCAACTTCAGCTGGAATTTTCCAAGCCCAGTGTCCTGTATATTTTTCAGTTTCAACTAAAGTTCCGTCTTCCTTAACTTCAACTCTAGCTAAAGTGACCTTACCGTCATCAACTTCAACTTCTTCATCTAAAGCTGTAAATATTCTTTCAGCACCAGCAAGAGCTGCTAATATCACATTTACTTGTTGAGATACTTGGGCTATTGGATTTGAAACTTGTTTTGTATATTGTAAATATGAAACTAATGAACCAATATCAAAAGCACCTGCAATTGTCATTAATCCACCAACACAACAAGTTACAGCATAATTCATATGAGAAAGGTTTCCTAACATTGGCATCATGTATCCACCAAATGTTTGAGCTCCAGTTGAAGCTACTCTTAACTCTTCATTATGCTTTTTAAAATCTTCAATTGCCTCTTCTTCATGACAGAATACTTTAATAACTTTTTGTCCTTCTATCATTTCTTCAACATAACCATTTAATTTACCAATATTCTTTTGTTGTAATCCAAAGTAATATTTACTCTTAGCACCAACCTTACTTATAACAAATATCATTACTGCTAAGAATGTTATTGTTATTAATATTAAGACTGGACTTAAAACAGCCATCATTACTATTGTTCCAATGAATGTAAGTCCTGAAGATAAAATATTTGTTAAACTGTTATTTAAAGCTTCACCAATATTATCTATATCATTAGTGTATAAACTCATTAAGTCACCATGAGTATTTCTATCAAAGTACTTAATTGGTAGTTCTTGCATCTTATTAAATAAATCTGTTCTTATATTACTAATAGTATTTTGAGCTACATGAACCATAATTCTTGAATATCCATAAGAAGCAATGGCACCAACTCCAAATATAGTTCCTAGTAATACTAACATCTTAGCTAGTCCAGAAAAATTACCTGGTAATATATAATTATTTACTAATGGTTTTAAGAAATATGATCCTGCAACCATTGCAAATGAATTTATTACTATTAATATCATAACTAAAGCTAGTAATGCTTTATATCTTCCAACATAATGCATTAAAGTTTTTATTGTTTTACCCATATTCTTAGGCTTTGGAGGTCCTGGTTTTTTGCCACCTTTTCCTGGAGCGCCTTGTGATGCTTGTGCTTGATTTACATCATTTTCTTGCTTAGACATTTCACTCTTATTCTTACTCACGTAAACCCACCCCTTCCTGTTGAGATTTGTATACATCTTTATAAATTTCACTATTTTCCATTAACTCTTCATGAGTTCCAATTGCACTTATCTTACCATCATCCATAACGATAATCTTATCAGCAGTAGCAACTGAATTAACTCTTTGGGCAATTATAATCTTTGTAGTATCTTTTAAGTCATTAGCAAATGCAGCTCTAATCTTAGCATCAGTAGCCGTATCAACAGCACTTGTACTATCATCTAATATTAATACCTTAGGTTGTTTTAATATTGCTCTAGCTATACAAAGTCTTTGCTTTTGTCCTCCAGATACATTAACCCCACCTTGTTCTATATGCATGTCATATTTTCCTGGAAGGATATTAATAAATTCATCAGCACATGCTGATGTTGCTGCAGCTTCGATCTCAGCATCTGTAGCATTTTCATTACCCCACATAAGGTTTTCTTTAATAGTTCCAGAGAATAATGTGTTCTTTTGAAGTACCATTGAAACTTCATTTCTTAAAGTTTCAATGTGATAATCTTTAACATTAACTCCTCCAACATAAACCTCACCTTCGCTTGCATCATAAAGTCTTGGAATAAGTTGAACTAAGCTTGACTTACCTGAACCTGTACTACCAATAATACCAACTGTTTCACCAGATTTAATCTTAATATTAATTCCTTCTAAGTTGTTTTCATCACTGTCATCTTCATACTTGAAGTTAACATTTCTGAATTCAATTTCTCCACTCTTAACTTCAGTTACAGGTGAAATTGGATCCTTAATATCTGACTCTTCTTCTAAAACTTCAATAATACGTGTTGCAGATGCAACTGCTCTTGAAAGCATCATAAGAACCATAGAAAGCATCATAAGAGACATTAATATTTGGAAAGAATAAGTCATGAAGCTTGTAAGCTTACCAACAGTTAATGTTCCTGCATAAACCATATTTCCACCAAACCAAAGAATACCTATAATACTAGCAAATACAACAGCTTGCATAATTGGCATATTTAAAACAACTATACCAAAAGCACCTTCAGAAGCTTGTAATAAATCATCATTGCTCTTCTTGAATTTTTCTTTTTCCTTGTTACGTCTTACAAAAGATTTAACAACTCTGATACCAATTAAGTTTTCTTGTACTGTAGTATTTAAGTTATCAATTTTCTTTTGCATAGCTTCAAATCTTGGCCTAACATTTTTGATAATTAATCCAATTGAAATTATAAGAACTGGCATAGATACTAAGAAAATCATTGCTAATTGTGGACTAATTGTAACAGATAAGATACATGCAACAATAAGCATCATAGGAGCTCTAACTAAAAGCTTAATCCCCATTGTTAATGAATTTTGTATCATTGTAATATCAGTAGTCAATCTTGTAATTAAAGATGCAGTACTGAATTTTTCAATATTCTTGAAAGAATAAGTTTGTATTTTTTCATACTCAGCTTGTCTAAGTTCTGCACCAAACCCTTGTCCTGCTATAGCTGAAAATCTTGATAATCCAAGACCAAAGCATAAAGAAATAGCTGCCATTGCAAGCATTAATAATCCCATTTTTATTGTATAACCTGTATCTCCAGCAGAAATCCCAACGTCTACTATTTGTGCCATTACTAGTGGGATTAATAATTCAAAAGTAGCTTCTAATGCTGCACATAAAACACCTAATATTAATGGTGTCTTATATTTTTTCATATAAGGAGCTAATTTTTTAATCATATATTTCACCTCTTTATAATAATTTTTTAATTTTTATATAAACACTATTTGCTGATTATGCATTAACTCTTTTATTGCACTAACTTAAAATCAGCATTGATGTTATTAACAATTGAAAATATAGCTATCCCTAAACATAATCAATAATTTAACAATGCATAGTTAGCTATATATATACTTAAAAATAAGAGGATTTTACTCCTCCATATTCTTTAATGCCCTATATAATAAATCTTTCAACATTTTTACTTCTTTATCTGTCATTCCTTTAACTAGTTGCTTTTCAATATTGTTTGCACCAAAATTAAAGCTTTTACATATAACTTCTTTCCCTTTTTCAGTTACATGAAGACATTTATATCTAGCATCCTGTTCACTTGGAACTCTTGCTATCATTTCTTTTTCCTCTAATCTTTTCACTATGCCTGTTACAGTTGGATTTGTTAATTTCAAACATCTTTCAATATCCTTTTGAAATACATCTCTTTGACTTTCATTTTTATTTATAAAACATATAATTTCATGTTGTACTCCTGTTAGATTGAAGTCCGCAAGGTTTTTATTAATTTTATTGATAATTCTTCCATTTAAAAATTTAATCATTAATCCAACATGCTCTTTAGGATCAAAGTTATGCATTTTTTTATCCTCCTCAATACATAGCATACTATGTATTTTATCACTACTACTTTTTATAGTCAATCTAATAAGGTGTATAAATATCACAAATAAGGGTGCCTATTACCAATGTAATTGATTACCGCTGTATTTCTTTTTAATTTTGAGATTAATACTTGAATTTATATCCCTATAAATCTCATAGTTAAAATATAACTAAACTATTTTATTTATTCTTATTCCCTCATCCCCAAAAATTTAAAGATCATTAGTTATTATTAAAAGTAATTGACCAAAATTTAAAGGCCTATAAAAAAATCCACTCTGTGGACTATGAGTTTTGCTACCCTCATAAGGTTATCTCCTGATTTTGATTTGTTATAATTTGCCAAAGCATAAAAAAAGACGGGCAAAATCTATAAACCTATAGACTTCCCCGCCTTTTCACATTTTAAAACTATCATTAATTTTAAAAATATATTCAATTAATAAAATTACTTTTCTACAACTTCTTTAGCTTTAACAGGTTGTACAATTTCCTTGTTGATTCCAACAAGTTTCATAATTTGTTCAGATCTTTCCTTAGTTGATCCCTTAATTACTGAATATTTAACATTTTCAGCATCTAAGAATCCTAAGATAGCCTTATCCACCATTTGTGCAACTTCTTCATCTTGCCATCTAACTCCATCTTTCTTATAACCAAACTCTCTTGGTACAAAGAAAATGTGATCATATTGTGGTAGATCTCTGATTGCTAAGCTATATAAATCATTTAAGATTTCAATTTCCTTCTTAGTTCTCGTCTTATCTCCAAGCATTAATCTTCCATATATATAAGGTACAAAAGTAGCATAGTCAGTTATTGCATAATCATGTGAATCTAAGCTCTTTTCTAAATGTAATTGACCTAAATAAATTCCATATTGCTCTGAAATTGATTCAATCATTCCCTTATCTCTTAAATAATCAGTACTATATTCTGTAGCAACTCCTACATTTATATCTCTGATTTTTAAATCTACATATAGTTGTTGAATTAATGTTGTTTTTCCACATCTTGGTCCACCTAGTATAGCAATTCTTACTGGCATCGGCAATTCCTCCAAATATTTATATAAAATTTCATTTTTTTATTCGTATCCTTGAGAAATTTAATTATACCATAACTATCATATTTTTCAACGACAATTTTTGCTATTTTATGATATACCTACATGTAGATTATACCATTCTATAATTTATATGTAGGCAAGTTTATAAATTACATTTTCTTTTGCTGATCTTATAAAATTTACATTGGGTAACTTTTAATTACCTCAACGTTTCCTTTTACAATATATTTTCCTAAAGTAGCTGGAATTAAGTAACTATCCCCCATTTTGATTTCTTCTGAGAATCCTTCACCTTCAATAGTCCCATTACCTTCAACACATGTTAAAATAAAGAACTTTTCTTCATTACTGCAATCAACCCATTCACTTTCAACATTTATTTTCTTCATTCCAAAATACTCATTTTCACAAAAATCAACCTTAGAGAATCCATCAAATTTAACAATTTCATTATTAGATAAATTTGCTGCTTCTAACTCAAAGTTAATTACATCAAGAGATTTTTCAACATGAATTTCCCTTGGTCTTCCATAATCATAAACTCTATATGTTACATCTGAATTTTGTTGAATTTCAGCAATTATTAATCCTTCACAAATAGCATGAACTAGTCCACTATTAATTAAGAAACAATCGCCCTTTTTAACATCAACAACATTTAAATAATCTTCACATTTCCCTTCTTCAATTGCCTTAGCAAATACAGCTTTATCACAGTTTTTTGTTCCAACAATTAATTTAGCTCCTGGCTTAGCTTCAACAACATACCAAGCTTCAGTTTTACCAAATTGATTTTCAACTCTCTTAGCATATTCATCACCAGGGTGTACTTGTACAGAAAGCTTTTCCCTTGAGTTAATTAATTTAACTAATAGCGGAAATTTTTTTGTGCTAACCTTAGTACCAACTAATAAATGTCCAAATTCTTCAATTATTTCAGTAAATGACTTTCCTTTTAATCCACCATTTGCAACTATTCCTGTTCCATTTGGATGGCAAGCAATATCCCAGCTTTCACCAATATCACCTTCTGGTAAATTTGCTCTAAATTCTTCTAAATCTCTTCCGCCCCATATTTTATCATAATAAAGGTTCTCAAATCTTATTGGATACATCACTTTACTCTCCTTTTATATCAAAATTCCATTGCAAACACTTTGTTTTCAATTCATTCCCATTCTATCCTATACTTACAATAAAAACAATTGCATTTATTTACTATTAAGTGACTATTTTTCAGGTTTTATTTAATATTTTTTAGATAAATAAAGTCAATTGCTAAATTTGCCCTTCTCCAAGCTTTCCTCTTATATCCAAGTATATTTATCACCTGTCCATCAAATAATATTAATATGGTTAGGAATATATTTTCTTAGGTTATCGAAAATATAAACTGAATTCTTAGCTTAAGGTGAAGCTTTAACTTAATCTTAAGTAGAGTTCGTTTATCTAGTGGCGTTCCCGTTGTTATCTTCCAGCCAAAAATTTTGGAGTATTACAACAGCTAGCCATCAGATAAACTAAACCTTATCCAAATAAAATTCGAGGAGGGATAATCTTGAAGGATAAGTCTAATGTTTATTTGCCACACGTAAGAAGCTACTATGATCCTGCCAGCGAATCATTAGTAAATAACTCGTCAATAAAATCAGATACAGATACCTCAAAATCTGAAGCTGATCCAATTGTAGTTAACAATATCGCTTATAGCGAATTTGACTATATTGGCGATATTTACGACGATTCTGATATCTAACTTAGAACTACTTGCCATTTAAGCTAGATATTAATTAAAAGGAGATATGTCATGGCTAAAACTAATGATAAGAAAAAAAGAGTTAGAGGGACTATACCTTCTAGCAATACCGAACTTCCTAATCCTCTAAATAGTTTTAACAGTCCTCTTGGAAGCTTGAATAATAAGAGCAAAGAAACTATTCAACAACAAAACGGCAAACAAAACTCTTTGTTTTAGTTAGCACCTCAAAGGAAAAGCAGATACAAAATAATCTTACTATTTTGTACCTGCTTCTTTAAGTGATATTCTAAATCTTTGATTTAGTTAGTAAAACTTGCTTGAAACTCCAAATTTATAATTTGGTTAGTTGAAAGGTATACTTTAGTGTACTCCTCGACTTTAGTAAATGGAGTTTCCTTTTTCATTAACTATAGGTTGATAGTATAAAAATAACAAAAAAACTTAGATACAAATTCATATATTTAATTTGCATCTAAGCTCATACTTACATTTTCAATCTATATTCATTATTGTAGTAGTCCTCTACTTTTATAAACAACTCATAAGCTATCCAACTTACTAAAGCTAAAATAGATATAATAATTCCCAACATCAAACCTGGTACCTTATACTTAAACTCTATAACATGCTCACCTTCGCTGAATTCTTCTGTATCAACATCTACACCAATTAATCCATCTAATATCCTTGCATACTCAACATTCTTACCATCAATTTTTACTGTCCATCCTTCATCATAAGGTATAGAAGTGTATAGCAAAGTCTTATCCTCAGTAACATTTATATTACCTTTAACATAACCATCCCTATAATCAGTATCACTAATAATATTTTCCTTTAAATTATTATAAACTTCTTCAAATTCATCAACATCACAAGAATAAATTTGCAATTCCTTTAAATATAGTTTATTTGTATTTAAATTAATCTCTATTCTTATATCTTCACCCTTATTAAATTCCCCGATATACTCCACATTATAATTTCTACTATCAAATGCAGTAAATTTTCTAACTCCATTAATAGAAACTCTTACTTGATTGCTACTAGCAGTTCCACTTTCATATGCATTAGATTTTAAAAACATATAAACTGGATTATTATCTTCCGCCTCAACTACAAATGTAATGCTTGCTTCCTTTTGATTATCCATTCTTTTATAACATACTTCGCCATCATTTATAGTTGAAATTAAATTTTCAGATGTTATTTCCTTTATGCTTAACGATTTATTAATAACCTTTTTCTCATTTACCATTGAACTTAAAATGCTATTATTCAATTCAAATGTATTAACTTCTGTAGTAGCTACATTCTTCAAACTATCATTAACCATGAATGCTATAGGTAAAGCAAGTGGATTTTCATAAACTATATAATCTCCCTCTTCTAAAAACTTCTTATAATATCTATTTTCTGTATAGTGATTATCAGAAAAGTTTTCAGATTTTTTTGATACTATTTGATATTTAACTCCTAATAATGAATCTATACTAATAAGACTTCCTCTATTATATTTCTCGAAAATACTACTTGTCTTAAACCCCATATTAGTCATAAACTTTCTTGTATTTCTATCATTTGCTGAACTTGAATGAGTAATACCATAATAATTTAATAGCATTGGATCATCATACGTATTAGCAAAAACTTCTTCCATTCTATAAAAGTTATCCATATTATCTTTTAATTCATCAACTATTGGTTGCATTTCATTAATATAATTATATATACGTACTCTTGATACATAGCTTTTCAACTTTAAACAGCTATATGCATTAATAATTAATTCTATAAAAACAATAGCCATAATTAATATATTTATGATTTGTCTTACTTTTCTTCTTTTTAAGTACCTTAGCCTTTTTCTATTATTATCAACTTTTCCACACTGACTATCACTTATAGATTTATTGATATACCTAACTTCACCTTCAGCACATCTATTAAATTTAACTATTTTATATAGCCATGGATATAATGATAGACTAAAATTCCACTTCTCATACTTATTAAGATTAATCCAATTAGCTAACTTAATCAAAATTATATAGACTACAAAAAATAAAAATGTTAATAATATGTTCCATTGAGATAACCCTTCATAATCACCATATAAAATATATCCTGTACATACCGTACCTAATAAAATTATTATAGCTATTTTTAACTTCGATATATTTTCACCACTTATAAACTCCTTATAAGCTAAAACAATTCCTAAAAACGATATTAAAAAGGAAAATCTATATGCAAATCCTACTGGATAATCAAACCCATGCCATATTAATACCAACATACTAATAAAAATACTTAATAAAAGTACAAACATAAATATTCCAGATAAAATTCTCTCCTTCCTACTTATGTTCTTATTTAAAAAATATAATATCCCTAATACAGTTATAATAACTCCACAATATATATTAGCGTAATTTCCCATTATTTGTCCCAAACTATAGTTTCCAATAAAAAGCTGGGCAATTACTTCATCTAAACTCATCATTAATTTAGGTGATTCTTGAAAAATCCTAAACTTTGCTTTTCCTGAACCTAATGATAATACCGTTGGAATAAGTATAAATGCTGATAATGCAACTGATAATACAGATGCACCTATAAAATTTCTTAGCTTTATTAAAGCAACCTTATCTAGCTTTATTAATTTAACCTTATTATTTAATATTAATTTATAGATAAAGTACAATCCTGAAAAAATACATATCATATATCCAATATAATAATTCGAAACTATTGCTATAAATAATGATATTACATATAGCTTATACTTATTTTCATTTATAAGCTTGTCTATTCCTAACATAACTAAAGGTAATAAAACAACTCCATCTAACCACATTATATTAAGTTGAAAGTTAATATTATATGCCATGAAAGAATAACATAAAGAAAACATAATTACATTTATATCTTTTTTCTTAAAGTTTTCAATTAAATATATTGTAAATGTTAATGAAGCCAAACCTATCTTTATTAATGTTATAACTACTATAGCCTCTGCAATATAAGCCTTTGGAAACAATCCTATAATTAAATTTAAAGGACTTGCCATATAATAAGCAAAAAGCCCTACAGTATTTCCCCCTAAACTCTTACTAAAACTATAAAATAGATTTGCCTCACCTTTTAATACATCTTTTATATGACCTAAAAATCCAACATATTGTGAGTACATATCACTATTTACTATAGTCTTATCTCCTACTGGGTATATACCTATTAGAACATAAATTACTACCATTAACATAATAGGAACAATAAATGAGAATATATAAATATAATTTTCTTTAAGCTTTAATTTTAACTTCTTCATCCACTTCAATTTCCTTGTTATCTAGTATTTTTTCTTCTTTTACTATATATAATGGCCTTTGCTTTGTTTCTAAATATACTTTTCCTAAATACTGTCCAAGTATTCCAAAAATAAATAACTGAACTCCGCTTATTAATACTGTAAATACTATTAAAATTAAACTTGTTGATATATTTACATCCATCATCAAGTACTTAATAATTAATGATACTCCTAACACTGTTCCTATTAAGCATAGCAACGCCCCTATTACTGTTAAAATAATTAAGGGAACAGTAGAAAATCCTATTATTCCATCTATTGAATAAGTAAATAATTTGAATAATGACCATTTACTTTTACCTGCAACTCTATTAACATTTTCATGTCCTATCCATTTAACATTAAATCCAACCCATTGAAATATTCCCTTTGTAAATCTACTTTTTTCTTCTATTGAAAGTACAGCTTCAAGGAATTTTCTATTCATCATTCTATAATCTTCCTCACCTTGCATAAAATCAAGTTCTGTAATCTTACTTGCAAGTTTAAAAAAGATTTTTGAAAAAAAATATCTTATTTTACTTTCACCTTTTCTATCTATCCTATAAGCTACTACACTATCATATCCTTCTTTTGTTATTCCATAATACATATCCTTTATTAATCTTGGTGGATGTTGTAAATCTGCATCTATTATAACTACATATTCACCACTTGCAGCTTTCAAGCCAGCATATATAGCTGCTTCCTTACCAAAATTCCTTGAAAATGATATATATTTCACTTTACTGTCCAATTTTGAATAACCTTTTATTATTTCTAATGTTTTGTCTTTTGACCCATCATCTATAAATATTATTTCAAACTTTACCTTTTTCATTTCAGAGGTAACTTTCGTAATCTCGATATAAAAGCTTTTTAATACATCTTCTTCGTTATAGCATGGCACTACAACAGTTATTGTATCCATGAGATTAATACCTCCTTTTACTTGCTTATTGCTTTATTTACTTCAGACCTTAGTTCATCTATACCTTTAAATATAAATACTTTACTAAAGATAAAATTAATTACTGCTACTAAAATTCCTATAATCAGTTTGCCTACAATATCATTCATTAAAAGTAAATCTACAAATAAAAATAGTAATAATATTTCTGCTAAACCTGAAGCTAATCTGCAGTTCATAAATCTTATGAATTCTTCTATTATTACATCCTTATTTATATCAGAACTATTGAATACAAAAAATTTATTAGTTATATATGCAAATACAACAGATATTATCCAAGCAATTGCGTTGCTTATAAGATAATTTATATTTATAATATTTGAAAATAAATAATATGCTATTAAATTAACTATTGTTGTTAGTATTCCGAATATTACATATAAAATTGTTTCTTTATTTATTAGCCTTTTTATATTATTCATTTTTCCTCCTTATCTATAATTGCTAAATAATTATATATCTATTTACAATTATTTACAATTAATCAATTAGTAGTACTACTTTTTATTAATTTTGAAATACTGATAAAGAAAAACTATTTATATTTACTTATGTAACCGTCATTAAGGTGTTTTTATATTATTATATTAGGGAGATTGTTTATTAGGGAGATTGTTCGCTTTGTTAATTTATAAGAAAGGTGTTTTCATAATGATAAGCTTATTTATTAATGACCATAAAGTAATATTGGATTATTTAAATAAGGCATTCACATTTAAAATAAATAATATACCTAATATATTTTTAATAAAAATTTGTTTATGTTAGTTAGCGCTTATTTAAATCTTATACTTTTTTACCATAAAATTTATATCATTTAATTACTATTTAGTATTACTAGTCGAAATCGATATCAATAATTCTTAGAATGATTTTTAACATTTAATGTAATTATTAATAGACTTTTACATTTCTTTAGAATATAATTTTAGTAGTAATTACTTTATATATGAAAAGGGTGATAAAATGAAGATTTCTATTTTATGTAGATATCCAGTGATCCATGAAGGTATTAAATCGATATTAAAAACTAAATATGAAGACATCACAAGCTTTACTTCTATAGAAGATTGCTTAAAAACATTAGATTCTACAGAAAATCAAAGCTTAATTAATACCGAAGATACAATCTTAATAGTTACATTATTTAAGGAAGATTTAAAAATAATAGATAACATTTTAGCTATTAAGGATAATTACTCCAAACTAAAACTATTAATTATAGATTTTACCGAAAGTAAGGACATGTTCTTTAAAGTATCAAAGTTAAATGTTGAAGGGTATATGTTGGGGACATTTGCTCAGGAAGACATCAATTATGCTTTACATAAGATTTCAACTGGAACTAAATTTTACGATCGTGAATTATTATATAGACTTGTTGAAGATGAGCCTGCTGCAACAATTACTAGCAGGAATAATTTAGGTTCTCCTCTTACAAGAAGAGAATTGGAAATACTTTCTCAACTATCAAACGGATTAAGTAATTTTGAGATAGCTAAAAATCTTACTATTAGTGAAAATACTGTTAAGAAGCATATAAGTAATATATTTATTAAGATTAATGTTAAAGATAGAACTCAAGCAATCATTTATGCTTATGAATCTGGTTTAATTGCTAAACCATTATTCTTATAAAAGACATTTGCTCTTAAGAACACAGATATAAATTAATAAAAGACTATTTAGGTGTTCTTAAACAAATTTAAAGGTATTTCCTTTAAACTTTAACTTAGCGTTTGCATATATTTATATAAATAAGTAGTGATAAGTCTTTCATGTAGTTTTATTACTGCTTATTTTTTATACTTGTTTGCATATTAAAAAGGACTTTGAAGCTATTATTATCGTATTAAAAGATAGTCCTTTATCCCCTATGACTTGTTTTTCAAGTGCATCATACATAATTTTGTTATCTCCTGATAAATTTCTTTATCATTTTAATTGCAGTATGTTTAAATGAAAATATCCGAAATTATGCTTAATATTATTTTCAGTAATATTAAAATACACCTTGAACCATCATGTTCATTCATAAAGCTTTTCTTCACAATACATTTTTACATCCAAAGAATCGATATTTTCTCAATATTATAAAATAAAGATACGCTATACCTATCCTTGAACTAATAGCTCAAAATCCTTCAAAGAGATAACACTATATAAAATTTTAAAAACAGTAGTGAGGCATAACAAACATATTATGATCAACTTCCATTTCAATATTTAATAAGCCCTTAGCATCACGCTTATTAAATATTAATAAATTTTATTCTTTGTTACCTCTTATTATTGTTTTATCCTTTTTAAACTTAATTTATTCATATTTTTTTAGAATTTTTCACAAAAAGTTAAAAGTTTTGTTTATGGTTGTATATCTTTTCTCTTCTAGGTAAGACTTCGTAAAGACTTAGCTAGGCCTAGAGTTAAGAATTTTATTTTATAGGAGTTACTAAATGTTAAAATATAATTTTAATTTAGAAAAGCTAAAAAAGTTATTTAAACTTAAAAGAAATGATAAAAAAGATGGGTTTACTTTAGTTGAACTTGTTGCTGTTATGGCTATTATTGCAATTCTTGCTGCTGCATTTATTCCAAAGTTCGGAAATTACCTTACTGAAGCTAAAAAGGTTGGTATTTTAAATGAAGCTAAATCCATCGTTACTGCTTACGAATCTGTTAAACACAAAGGTAAGTTTGACGAATCTTCTATTGGTTCATCATTTGAAGGTACCAATTTACCATTAGAAACCGGTACTTTAACAAAATTAAGCACTGCTACTGTAGAACAATGTAATCAAATTATAGATACTGAAACTTATGAATTTACTATAAATAATGATAATACTTTATCTATTTATAAAGATGGGGCAGTAATAGGTAAGCCTATATCCATTGGATCATCTAGTAATGATTCTAATGATTAATATTGTATTTATATCAAAATCATATTTATAACTTTTGAAATGCTTTAACCTAAGATAATATTATTCTAATTTAAGCTTATACAAATTTAAGCTTATGCAGACGCTTAAATTATTCATAATAGAAGAAATATCATTTATTTATAATACAACTACTTTCTTAATTAGATTTTTATTATTAGATTTAATTTTTGTAATATTTCACAACTCCTCAATAATTGTGTAAAATAACAAATTAATTTAATAAACAATTATTTAAAAACAATAATAACTTGTTCAACATATATTATAAAATCTAAACAGCAATTTATGTAATAATCATTAATGTAATATTATAATTTTAAATGGACTAATACATATATTAATTTATAGACTAATTTTTATAAAAATTTTTTTTGCAGAATATATATTTCTGCTATTTTCAAAAATTATTAATATTTCCTAAAGTGATCAATAACTTTTTAGAAAATTGTATTTTCTAAAGAATACAAAAGCTGTGTCTAATCTACTGCAACATTAATTTTTTTAATATGCATTGTAGCTTTGACACAGCTAACTTAAAATGTATTTATATCATAAATTATAAACTAAAGAATTCTGTAAATGCCTTAACAGTATAATAGTTATCCTTAACACTTGCTAACTCTCTTATTGAGTGCATTCCAAGTACCGGTGCTCCCATATCAATTACAGGAATAGTTAAGTTTGCAGCTGTTACAGGCCCTATTGTAGTTCCACCTCTAACATCTGATCTATTAACAAACTTTTGGAATGGAACTCCTGCAGCTTCACAAACACTCGCAAATACAGCTCCATTAAAACTATCAGTACTATAGCTTCCTGATGCAGCTATTTTTAATACTGGTCCACCCTCAAGAACTGGTCTATTTGTAGGATCATGTTTATCCCCTAAGTTAGGATGAACAGCATGTGCTAAATCTGCAGATATCATTATAGATTTAGCTAAAGTTCTATAGTATCCTTCTCTGTCTTTTCCTAATCCAAGTGTAATTCTTTCTAATATATTATTTAATAATGTAGAATCAGCACCTTCAGCTGTTAAACTTCCTATTTCTTCATTATCTATGCAAATCATAACCTTAGTTGCAGCATTTTCTCTGCTATTAATTAATGCCTTAACTCCAGCAAATACCATCCATAAATCATCAAATCTTCCTGAAGAGATAAGTTCTTCATTCATTCCTATTAATGATCCTTTTTCATATTCATATAATCCAAGTTCAAAGTTTAGTATATCCTCTTTATTAACTTGTAGTTCATTAGCAAGAATATTCATTAAGTAATCTTCTTTTTCTAATTTATCATTTATAAGTCCTAATAAAGGTAAAGTATCAACTTGCTTATTGATTTTATATCCTTCATTAACCTCTCTATTCATGTGAATTGCTAAGCTTGGAATTATTAATAATGGCTTATTAATGTTAACTAGTCTTATTTCTGGCTTTAATGGAGAAGCTCCCTTTAATGCCACCTTACCAGCTATTCCTAAAGGTCTATCATACCAAGTATGAAGTATTGGTCCTCCATAAACTTCAGTATTTAACTTAACATATTTACCTTCACTAATCATTTGTGGATTTGGTTTTATTCTAAATCCTGGTACATCTGTATGTGCTCCAATAAGTCTTAATCCAGTTTCTTCTATATCTCCAGTACCTACTTCAAAAGCAATTAATGCTGAATCATTTTTTACAACATAATATTTACCTTTTGGTTGTAAGTTCCATTTATCTTCTTCTTTTATTTCTACAAATCCATTTGTATCTAATATTTTTTGAGTAGCCTTAACTCCATGACAAGCACTTGGGCTATCATATAAGAAGTCTATTAATTCTAATGCTAGATTCTTTTCCATAGTCATTTGCTCCTTTACTTGTTGTATATGTTTTACTATACTTCATTTGCTATTTTTTCTCAACTCATTTAACTTAATATGAATCCTTTATTTAAAGAAAATTAATAACTCACTTTCATATATAAATCCATTTAACTAGATTAAAATTTTAAAATTTACTTAAAAGTAAACCACTATTTACTCACGTTAATTATAGTAATTTTATTGATTAAATTGATATTTGTATGTTCATTTAATATTACTCTGCTTCTGTTATACCAAAATGTTGTTAACAACATTTTGATATAACAGAAGTATATATTAATATTTTTAGTAATCTAAGATCCTATAATAAATTTTAAATATGCTAATTTATAATAATATTATTATTTTTCTATAACCAATTTACATACTTTTTACAACAATATTTTGGTATAACAAATCTTCATGCCTTTACCAACAACATTTTGATATAACAGTCCTCTATAGTACTATTTAATACTTTAATAAGGTAATCTTAATTCATAACTACCACTGATTGTCATCCTTCCAACATGTAATTTATTCCCCTCTAAACTTGTAATTATCCATAGTTGACTTTTATATTATATTAAATTAGCATAATATAATAAGGCGTATAAATGGAAATAATATGTTTTATAAAAATAAATATTTTATTATATAAATTTATAAAAATAACTATGGGAGGATTCTTATGTTATCAAATTTTTTAGTAAAAAGATTTGTTAAAAATTCTGAAAATGTATCAGATGTTAAAGTTAGAGAATCTTACGCTAATCTTGCTGGTATTATTGGAATACTAACCAACTCACTTCTTTTTTTAATTAAGTTATCTGTTGGTTTACTTTCTAACTCAGTTTCAATTTTAGCTGATGCATTTAATAACTTATCAGATGCAGCTTCTTCAATAATAACTATTGTAGGCTTTAAAATGGCAAATAAACCTGCAGATGCTGAGCATCCATTTGGCCATGGTCGTATCGAATATATAACTGCAATGATAGTTTCATTTATGGTTATGCTTGTAGGATTACAATTTGTAAAGAGCTCATTTCAAAAGATAATTAACCCTACTCCAGTAACCTTTGAAATGATACCATTTTTATTATTACTTATTTCAATTGGCTTTAAGTTCTGGCTATCTAAATTTAATAAATCTATAGGTAACAAAATAAATTCATCAACTTTAAAAGCAACTGCAACTGATGCTATGGGTGATGTTTTTACTTCAAGTACTGTTGTTATTTCTTTTTTAATATCAAAGTTTACAACACTTCCTATTGATGGATATATAGGTATAATTGTTGCTTTAGCTATAGTTTATTCAGGATTTTCGCTTATTAAAGAAACACTTAGTCCACTTTTAGGTGAACCACCAGATCCTGCTTTAGTAAGTAATATTACAGATATGGTTATGTCTTATGATAATATTACTGGAATCCATGATTTAATTGTTCATAATTATGGTCCTGGAAGAATTATGGCTTCAATTCATGCTGAAATTCCTAGTAATATTGATATTATGGAAATTCATCATATTATTGATACTGCTGAAAGAGAAATTTCTAAAAAGCTTAATATTTATTTAGTAATGCATATGGATCCTATTTGTGTTGATACTGAAGAAATAATTGAAGCTAGAGAAATGATTGAAAAAATACTTCACAAGTATGATGAAGTAAAGTCTTTTCATGATTTTAGGGTTGTAGGTGATCATGATAAAAAGAATCTTGTATTTGATATAGAAGTATGTCCAACAAAACTTACTCATTCAGAAGATCATACTAAATTATTATCTAAAATAGAAGCTGATGTTAAAGCTGAATCTCCTGAATATCGTTGCGTTATTACTATTGATTTAGCCCTATAACATGATAACTTGATATATAATTTGTATTTTTTGTATTTTATCACAATATAAAATCCTGTTATCGCATGTTATAATTTAATTATCTTTTGATGTTAGTTAAAATTTTTATTCATATACTGTTTGTAGTTATTTAATTACGACAGTCCCATTTTTGCTTATAATAAGAATGTACTAAAATACGATTTCGTTACATATACTTCATATAAGCATAAATTATTATAATTTACTCATATTGATTAAATTATAAATTCCTCAAAAATAGACGGAGAAATCTATTATTAGATTTCTCCGTTTATTTTTTATTTTTAAATGATAATACTTTAAAATTATATTACGAATTTAATACAAAATCATATATAATAAAACTCATATTCCAATTATATTAAATTTATAAGATCAAGTAAATTTTATTAAGAAGTTGAATCCTACTTTAAAACATAAAAAGTAGGATTAATTTTTACGTTATTTATCGCAATTTTCATCTCTATTCTAATTTTTATCGCCATTCTAATTTTTATCCCTATTATAATTTTTTATCTCTAATATTGCATTTTATCTATTTATATATTATTTTTTGTATTTTTATCCAATTTATTAATTGACTAAATATTGATATAATCAATATGTAAAGCATTTAATTTTTTGGCTCTTATTTCTCTGAGCTATAGATATATAAATGGAGAAGTCTAAAGCTGTCCTTCTCCATTTATTATTCTTAGCTAATAATCAATTTATAGTTATACTCTTAACTTTTCAAATTATAATATAATTTATCTTCAACTAATTGATGATATAACATCTCATCTTCTGGTTTTCTTTCTGAATACCATTTAATTAAGTCATTGATAACATCATATATTCCACTATTAATTAGTTTACTTAACTTTTTAAGAACCATTAATTCTTCTATTGTTACTATCTTACTCTCTTCATATTCCTTAAGCTTTTCCTTTAAAAATACATACTCACACTTACTAACTCCTAAAGCTTCCCCCTGCATTGCAATATTGAAAGATTCTTCATACTTCGGATTCTTATATAAATCATTTTTATATAAATAAAATGCTAGCTGTCCATAGCATTCTAGATTTCCAAGCTCTATTCCCTCCTGATATAAATTTATTATTTCATCACTACTCATTTCAATTAAATTATTCTCTGCTAAATAACCTCTAATAAAGTTTGCAACACCTTTATCTATTTCTTCGATTTCATTTATTAATTCATACCCTTTTTCCTTGTTTTCTTCAACGCCTATTCCTTTAAAGCAGTAATATGCAAGTCTTTCTTTACCCTTTAAAGCATCTAAATCAATTAATTTAAATACATAGTAAATTGCTTTAATATCACTTCTTCTACCACCTATTCCTTTTTCATATATTTGTATAAGATTTTCAATTCCTTCAATTCCATTTTTATTAGCAGCCTTTTCATACCATTTAATAGCTAAATCTATATTTCTTGATAAAAATATTCCTCTCTTATACCAATCTCCAAGCTTAATCATTGCCTTAATACAACTTCTCTCTGCTGCAATATTATAATAACTATAGGCTTTCTCATAATCCTGTGGTACCCCTATCCCTTTTTCATATATATAACCTAACTTAAAGATTGATTCCTTAAGATCATTTTCTACTCCAAAATTAATATATTTAACTATTTCTGATTTATTTACTTTTTTACCTTCATTCACCTCATTAATCATAATTGACGCTAAATAATCTGCAGCATATGGTGAATTTAATTCATATGCTTCCTTTAATAACTTCTTAACTATATCAGTGGTTTTATCTCCAAATTTATTTAATCTTAAGTATGCAACTGCAAGTACGTACATAGCATGTGGCTCTTTTTTAGCAGCGGCAATACTAACATATTCTATTGCTCTTTCTAAATCCTTCTCAACACCTTCACCATTGTAATACATTATTCCAAGCCTTTGAGTACACTTTAAATTTCCCTCTTCATGACCTTCTTCATATGCACTAATAGCTTGATTAATTAATCCCTGTTCTTCATATAACTTACCAATTTTAAAATAAATACTTTTATCTCCAAATTCTATAGCTTTGTTATAAAGTTCTATAGCAGTATAAACATCTTTTTTAACATATAATCCCTTTAAATACATCTCTGCCAATGATTCTATACAATTAGTATCTAACGCTAGATATCCTTTAGATAAATAATAAAATGCTTTCTTATAATCTGCCTCTAGGTATATCCCCTCTAAATATGATCTTCCAACAATATAATATGCATCTTCATAGTCATTTTCAGCAGCTCTTTCTACCCAATAATAAGCACTTACTAAATTTTCTTCACAGCCCTCACCATTCTTATACATTAAAGATAATGCATATTGTGATGCAGGGAAATTATTTTCAGCAGCTTTTTTATGCCACTTAAATGCACTATCTACATCTTTATCTACACCAAGTCCATTATAATAACATCTTCCAAGCTGATAATATGCAGCGGCATAATCATTTTCAGCACTTTTTTGGAACCAAATAAAAGCCTTATAATAATCTTTTGGTACTCCATTACCTTCAGAATATAATACACCTATAGAATATTGTGCAAAGGCATTACCCTTACTAGCTGCTTTATAATACCATTGATATGCCATTTCGTAATTCCTAGCTATTCCAATTCCTCTATCATAAAATAATCCTAAATAACTTTCAGCATACTCATCATTCATTTTTGCTGCATCAAGAAAATACTTATATGCAGTTTTATAATCTCTCTTTACTCCCCTTCCAAAGTAGTATTTTTCCCCAGCCTCAACTAACTCCTGAGAAGCTTCTTCTGCTTCTGTTTTATCTAAAATATTACTTCCTATTTTTTTCTTATTTTCTAAAGCAGTCTTGTCCTTTTCTAGATATTTCTTAAATATTTCTTTTTCTGATTCAAATAAATCACTTATAAATAAAGAATAATTCTCGTTACCATAATTAATTACAAACCAGACAAGCACTTCATATAACAGTTTCATTTCAAGAATCTCTTGATCATTTTCATAATCGTGCTTATTACTTTTAACCTTTTTACTCCACAATATTATTTTTTCTAATATTTCATCAGGAATAACATCTATTTCTTTTAATATATCTAACCTTTTTAGCCACCCTATATTTTCATCATATAATATATTATTTTGTTTACATATATAATAAATAATATCATCAATTACAGCATCCACATCTTTATTTATCATCTCTGGACTAGTTTGTCCTTTTAATTCATTTAAATCTTCATATATATCTCTAAACTCCAACTTTAGAAAATCATAACTAAAGATTTTGTCCATATATCCTCCAATGTTATTACTCCTACTAATAGTTTATTATATGGATAATAGGTTTATTAGTAGTATTTTTTAATAAATAAAAAAATACTAGCTATATCAAAGAAAAGTTCATTACTGAAAACTTACTTTGATATAGCTAGTTTAATTAAACTATAATACTTTTGATAAAAAGTCTATTGTTCTTGAGTTTTTTGGATGTGAGAAAATCTCTTCGGGAGTTCCTTGTTCTACTATATTTCCTGCATCCATAAATAAAATTCTATCTCCAACTTCTCTTGCAAATCCCATTTCATGAGTAACAACTACCATTGTCATTCCATCCTTTGCAAGATCTTTCATAACACTTAATACCTCACCAACCATTTCTGGGTCTAATGCAGATGTTGGTTCATCAAATAGCATAACATCTGGTTCCATAGCTAATGCCCTTGCTATTGCTATTCTTTGTTTTTGTCCACCTGAAAGTGATGATGGATAAGCTTTTGCCTTATCAGTTAGTCCAACTCTTTCTAATAGTTCAAATGCCTTCTTTTCTGCTTCTGACTTACTAATTCCTTTAACTTTAACAGGTGCTATAGTTAAATTCTCTAACACAGTCTTATGTGGGAAAAGATTAAATTGTTGGAATACCATTCCCATCTTTTCTCTAATCTTATTTATATCAACCTTTTTATCAGTTATACTTTTTCCTTCAAATACTATTTCTCCTGATGTAGGTTCTTCTAATAGGTTTAAACATCTTAAAAATGTACTTTTTCCTGATCCTGATGGTCCTATTACAACTACAACCTCACCTTTTTTTATATGCTCATCTATTCCCTTTAAAACATCATTTTTTCCAAAACTTTTATGAAGATTATTAACGTGAATCACTTTTTTTCATTCTCCTTTCTATAAGAGATATAACTCTACCTAATGTGAATGTCATAACGAAGTAGAATCCTGCTGCTACTATGTATGGCTCTAATCCAAGATATGTAGAACCTACAACAACCTTTCCTGCAAACATTAATTCATTAACACCAATGATTGAAGCCATTGATGATTCCTTAATTATTGCAACAAATTCATTACCTATAGCAGGTAAGATATTTTTAACAGCCTGTGGTATTACAATTAACATCATTGCTGTACTCTTTTTCATTCCTAAACTTCTTGCAGCTTCCATCTGCCCCTTGTCCACTGCTTCTATACCAGCTCTTACTATTTCTGATACATATGCTGCTGAATTTAATGCAATTGCTATAATTGCTGATGCAAATGGACTTAAATCTATTCCAAAAAACATCTTAGACCCTGCATACATAATTAGGATTTGTAATAGCATTGGTGTTCCTCTAATTATTTCAATATAAACAACCGCTATTATTTTTAAAGGCTTTATCTTCCAAATATGAAAATTTGATGTCTTCATAAAGAATAATAAAGATCCAAATAGCGCTCCAAAGAACACTGTAATTAATGAAATTAATAATGTATATTTAACACCTTCAAAATAGTAAGGTAAATAATTCGGCACGAAGCTAAAATCAAAATTCATTTCTTATCCTCCTCAATTTTAAATGTAATCACTTAAGTTACATAAATATTTATCTTTTTAATATAATAAACTTATTAAATATCTAAAAATATAACTCTTAATTATTTAATACTTACTTTTGCAAATAAATTTTTACCTTTTAAAATTTCTGTATTACTATAAACTCTCCATAAAATCTTCATAGTAATATACTAAATAAAATTTACTATTTAGCAGTCTAGAGAATATAGTTATATACTCCAAACTGCTATAACTAAATTCTATCCTTATTATTCAGTAACTCCAGCGCTTGCTGCTAACTTATTTGCATTTAATATATACTCGTCCATTTTTCCTGATTCATTTAATTCATTTATAACTTCATTTATTTTAGCTAATAATTCTGGATTGTTTTTAGCCACACCTACTGCATTACCACCAGATTTATCTTCATAAGTAGGTTCCCCTACTGATAAATCTGGATTACTGTTAACCGCCATTTCAGCAACTGGTTTTTCCATTATTATTGCATCAACTTTTCCTGATTTTAATTCTAAAATTAAATTATTAACATTAGCTAGTAATTGTAAATCAGCATTTGGAATTTCTGATTTTGCTATTTTCTCTTGAGTTGATCCTAATTGAGCCCCAACCTTTGCACCTTCTAAATCAGCAAATGTTTTATACTTGTCCGCATCTTCAGCTCTTACTAATATTCCATGTTTTGAGTTATAATATATATCCGAAAAATCTACAACTTTAGCTCTTTCTTCAGTTGGATTCATTCCTGAAATTACAACATCAATTTTCCCTGCTGGTAATGCTGATACTAATGCATCAAAGTCCATCTCTTGAATTACTAATTCAACTCCTATTGCTTCAGCTATCTCATTAGCAATATCTACATCAAATCCCCCAACAACATCTTTTCCATTTTCATCTATGTAGTGGAATTCATATGGTGCATAATCAGCACTCATTCCTACAACTAATTTACCTTTTTCTTGTATTGTTTCTAATAAATCAGTACTATTCTCATCTGATGCTTTGCTGCTTGATGCCCCACATCCAACAAAGCCCATAGTCATTACACCTAACATTGCCGCAGCTATTACCTTTTTCATTAATCCTTTTTTCATATCTAAATCCCCCTCGGTTTATTCATTGTTAATATTATTCTTGTCCTCGGTATAATTATACATCTTAATATTATATTTATGCAATACTATTTTTGATTTTTTTATGAATTTTTATATTTATGCATAATTATTATACTTTTAATGAATATTTACGTATCTTTTTGAATTTTATAATTATTTCATACATTTTTAAAGCAGCTTTTATGCATATATATTTATATTTTTATTTTAAAATAGCAATAAATAATATTTAAATTAAATTATTTTATTAAATTTGTCTATTTTTATGTCCATCATGAATAAAATATTATGAATAACTTAATTTTATTAGGAGTGAAATTAATGACAATACAAAAAGAGAGACATCTCTTTCCTGGTGGAAACACCTCTAAAGGCTTCTATTCATTTTATAGATATGTACTTTCTCAAGATGATGCAAAACGTATACTTTGTATAAAGGGTGGCCCAGGTACTGGAAAATCTCAACTTATGAAAAAAATTGCTGCTTATTTCAGCAAAAAAGGATATACAATAGAATACCATCATTGTTCTTCAGATCCGAATTCTTTAGATGGAGTTTTAATTAAAGAATTAAACATAGCTTTATTAGATGGTACATCTCCTCACATTGTTGATCCAATAAATCCCGGAGCTGTAGATGAAATACTCAATATGGGTGATGCCTTAGATATGGATGTGCTTTCTAAAAATAAAAAGGAAATTATCTCTTTAAATAAGGAAATTGGTAAGAACTTTAAAAGAGCTTATAGATATTTAGGATCTGCTAAATGTATTCATGATGATTGGAGTAGCCTAAATTACGAATCTTTAGATTCTAATAAAATTTCTAATATTATTGAAAACCTAAAAAATAATATCTTTAAGTCTGATAAAATTGGATATGGTGGCGAACGTCATCTTTTCGCAACTGCAATTACCCCTGATGGAATAATCACTTATGCTGATCAGCTTAGTAGCGAATTTAAGAAAAAATATGTATTAACAGGCGGACCAGGCTTTGGTAAAACTGATATTTTGAAATTTATAGGAAGTAGTGGGCAAAAAAAGGGCTTCTTTGTTGAATACATGCATGATCCTTTTGTTCCCGAAAGAATTGAGCACATTTTTATTCCTGAAGTATCAACCTGCATTATAAGTAATAATGAAATTAACCAAGCTAATTACACTGGTATTGAATATAATTTATTCGACTATACTAAATCTAATTTATCACCTTCAAAAATTGATGATATAAAATATAATAGTGATCTATTCTATCAATTAGTTAATAAGAGTATTTCTTTAATTCATAATGCTCATATATTGCATGATGAATTAGAAAGTTATTATATTAAGGCAATGGATTTTTCTGTTGCTAATGATATTTATGATAATGTTATTAAGAAATTAAGTAAATACGAATAAAAAAAATAGGCTATATCCTTTTTTTAGGATATAGCCCCATTTACTTTCTAATCTAAATTTATTTTTTTACTTAATAGTTATTTATATAATTTATTTTCATAGATTTAATATAATACAAATCTCCTTATGCTAATAAATCCATAATTCCTACTATTCCTTTATCCCTATATGAATCTGTTATATCAAATTGTTGTTAACAACAATTTGATATAACAGAGCTGTATAGTATTTAACTATTACACTCTTATCTTATCTCTCACTATAAATTTCATCTTATACATTCTATAAAATAATAAACTTTCAAACTTTAGAGCATCATAATTAAACCACCATATAATTAAAATAGCAGCCTATTAATCAGTATAATATACAATAAAAACTCTTCATTATTTTTTAATTATATACCAATACTTTATTCTTAAAATTAAGTTTAATTTTACACTTCTAATTCCTTTAACTTTATTGAGCTCCATGTAATATATGTATTTATTTCTGTGCTTAAATTAATATTTAATTCTATTCTTTCTTCAATTGATATATCACTTTTATATTCGATATTATTTTTATATTCAAAAGCCCTCAAACTTAAGTAATCACTTAAATATTTGCTCGCAATACCTCTAAATTTTTTTAGCCACGATTTAACTTTAATAGAATACTTTCTATGAATGTTTTTTTCAATCTCCTGATTTAGCTCATTCCTATTTACTTCTATGAATAATTTACAAAAGTAATCAAGTCTTGCGTCTATCATTCCAACTATATAAGCATCCTCATCTATACGTTCTATTAATCTTTTCTTTATTTCTCTAAATCCAAAGCACCTTCTACCAGCTATAACTGAAATTATATCAACAGAATCATTTACACCATTAATGGTTATAATTTTATCTCGCCCTTTAGTATTTATATTTCTACTCCCTTTAAAATTCTCAGTTGTTACTAACTTAGTAAACTCTACATAAGAATCTATTCTTTCAATATGATTTTTCACCCTTAAATCATGTAAAAATCTATGTCTCCAAAAAAATGCTGTTACTAAAGTAATATTTAATTCTTTGGCACATTCCCTTAATGTTAGTCCCTTAATAAAAACCTCATAATATTTACCCCAATTCTCCTTAAATTTTTTAGAGCACCTAAAAGGAGTAT
Organism: Clostridium sp. 1001271B_151109_B4; assembly: GCF_015670405.1. Classification (GTDB taxonomy): domain Bacteria; phylum Bacillota; class Clostridia; order Clostridiales; family Clostridiaceae; genus Clostridium. The sequence continues at coordinate 28,552 of NZ_JADPBQ010000010.1, forward strand.
TACTCTCCTTAGTAAAAGTTTTTTCACATTTACTATTCTTGCATTTATATCTTTGAATCCCTTTATAACTTCCAAATTTAATAAATTCATTACATTCGCAATATGGGCACTTTTCACTTTTATCCTCAATTTTATTTGAGTTCACTTTCTTTATAAGTTTATTATTTCTTCTCTGATTTATAATTAATTTTTTATATGCATTTCTCATAATTCATCACCAGTTATGATTATTAACATATGACTTCAATTCTAAACCACATTATTATAAACTTTGCTGATTTAATAAAAGCTTTAATATTAAAAACGGATGGTTACTTTTAAACCATCCGTTTTTATTAATATCATATATTTATTTTCTCAAATCTTCATTTTTAACTATAACATCATATCCTGTGTAAGCTAATGCTAACGCTGCTACTAATAATCTATCATGGGCCTTATCTGTAGTTGTAGTATCAGCCATTTTTGTTGTATGTCCTGGTAACGGACAATCTGTCAATCCTATATATGGATGAATTGTTGGCGCTACATGACTTACATTACCTATATCACTTGATGCCAAGCTCTTTTGTGGAGCATTTATTTCTGTAATTCCTAATTCCCTTAAGTTTTCATTAAACATTTCTGATAATGTTTCATTAGTTTTTAAATTATCATATGGTAATTCATATCTATCCATTTCTAAAGTTGCACCAGTCATTAATGCTGCACCTTCAGCAATTTTTTTAACTTTTTCTAAAACATCATAAACTTTCTCTTTAGTTTCTGCTCTTAAATAGAATTGTGCTACTGCTTCATCTGGAACTATATTTGCAGCAACTCCACCTTTAACGATTATTCCATGCATTTTTACATCTGGAGTTACATGTTGACGAAGTGCATCTATTCCATTGAATAATTGAATAACGCTATTTAATGCATTTATTCCCTTCTCTGGGCAAGCAGCCGCATGAGCTGTTTTACCTCTGTATGTAAATTGAATTGCATATAATGCATTACTTGATCCGCTTGCTCTTGTTTCTCCTGCTGGGTGTACTATCATGGCTGCATCTAATTCATCAAATGCTCCAGCTTCTGTTAAAATAACTTTTCCACCATTTGTTTCTTCTGCTGGTGTTCCGTAAACTATAACTTTACCACCAATTTCAGATAAAACTTTACTTAATGCAACTCCGGCTCCAGAAGACATAGCTCCTATCATGTTATGTCCACATCCATGACCTATTTCAGGAAGCGCATCATATTCACATAGATATCCTACTGTTTTTCCTGGTTTTCCACCATCAAAAGTAGCTTTAAATGCTGTATTCATTCCAGCATAAGGACATTCTATTTCAAATCCATGCTCTTTTAAGAATTTAGTTAACACCTCAACAGCCTTGTACTCTTCATTTCCTAACTCTGGATTATTATATATATAATCACTTATTTCTGCTAATCTTGCTTTAATTAATTGACCTTCATTATATATTCTTTCCTTCATTTATTCTTCCTCCCTTGTAAATTAAACTAAAAAATAATCCAAATAATTAAGAGTTAGTAATTTTAAGTTAGTAGCTAAGGATAAACCCCTTAAAGAATCTTTTAAAAATATATTTTTAAATAACATATTTTTAAAATTCATCTGAACTGAATTTATTCCTAACCTTCTAACTACAAACTCCTAACTCCTAATTAATAACTAAACTAAGCCCATCCCATCATCATTGCACAAGTTACAAATATAATTCCAAGTGCAAATAATATTATTTGTAATGGCATAATCCATTTAACCCATTTTGAATATGGTATTCCTGCCATTCCTAAGCATGCCATTAATACTCCTGATGTTGGGAAGATAGCATTTGAGAATCCATCTCCTAATTGGAATATTAAAACTGTTGTTTGTCTTGATATATCAAGTAAATCACCAAGTGGTGCCAATATTGGCATAGTTAATGCTGCTTGCCCTGAACCTGAAATAACAAAGAAGTTTATAAACATTTGAACTGGTAACATTACACATGCAGCTAATAATGATGGTAATTTACCTATGAATGATGATAAACCATATAGTATTGTATCTATAATTTGAGCATTTTCAGCAACTATAACTATAGCTCTTGCAAATCCAATTACCATAGCAGCTCCAATCATATCCTTAGCTCCTGCTATAAATGCCTCTGCCATTTCATCTGCTTTTAATCCACCAACTATTCCTGCAAATATTCCTGTTATTAAGAATACAGCTGCTATTTCCGGAATCCAGAATCCTTGCTTTAGAACTCCCCATATAATAACTGCTAAACAAACACCAATAGATGCAATGATAATTTTATGTGCAACTGTAAATTTAATTTCTTCACTTGTAGTTTCACTTAATTTTTTACGTTTTTCTTCATCTAATTTGTACATTGGGCTAAATTCTGGATTTTTCTTAATTTTTCTTGCATAAATCATTAAGAATATAACACCTACAGCTGTTGTTATAACCCATAAAATAGTACGGTATTGTAATCCTGAAAATAATGGAATTTCAGCTATTGATTGTGCTATACCTACTGTAAATGGGTTAAGCATAGCTGTTGCAAACCCTACGATACATCCTAAGTAACTTACCCCTACTGCTAATATACTATCAAATCCAAGTGCTAACATTAAAGGAATCAAAATTGTTATAAATGGTATAGCCTCTTCAGTCATACCAAAAGTTGCTCCTCCAAGAGAGAACAATGTAAATATAATAGGAATTATTAATAATTCATTACCTTTGAAAACACTAACAACCTTAGCAATAGCTGAATCTATTGCTTTTGTTCTAGTTATTAAACTAAATGCCCCACCAACAACGAATAAGAATGCTATAATTTCTGCTGATTGCTCTAATCCACTTATCGGTGCTTGCATTACCGAAAATAATCCTTGTGCTTCATTTTCAACATATTGGAATGAACCATTTAATACTACAGTTCTACTTTGTCCATTTACTTCTGTAACTACTCTTTCATATGCTCCACCTGGAACTATGTATGTTGCTATTGCCATTAATATTATTATTGAAAAAATAATAACTAATGTATGTGGAACTTTTATTCCACCACTAAACTTTTTCCAAAACCCTTTTCTTTCGTTTTCTACTACATTTTGCATTAGTTTAAAATCCCCCTGAATTTATTCTATGACATTCTAGTTGAAGGAGATAACTTTTTAAAAGCTCTATGCTAATAAGTGATAGTTCTTCACAGTTTAATTAAAACAAAAAAGTCTTGAGTTTATCACTCAAGACTATATTACTAACAAAAACTAATAAAATTTAAATCTTATCTTTTGTAAAAATATAACCATAATAGTGATAGCTCCTCACAAAGCAAACTGTGACAGTGTTATGTATCTTCTACATAACCCCAATGTTATAGCCTCAAAGCATTAACTATACATTTCGGCGAAATTTCCTTTCTGTTTACATCACTGTGCTTACCTCCGTAAACATACTCTTAAATATCGCAACCTCTACCTACTTCATATCTATTTGTCATTTATAATATACATTTTTTTATGCATATTGTAAAGTCAATTTTGTATAAATATAAATTTTTCCTCTTAATTCTTCAAAATACTACATTAATAATATACTTATATTATTACTAAATTAATTTGCCCTTATCTTTGTTTACATACAATTTCAATACTTATCTACAGCAGCATTTAACATTAATTTATATCCATAATGATATGTATGTGAATATTCAAAAGCTTCTCCACCTTCCAATATTCCTATTTGTTCTATGTGAAGAATAGGTGATTCACACTCTAATTCTAATAGTTCCATTAATTCTTCACTAGATATTAATGCCTCAACTACACGTTGCGCTGTAGATATTTTATATCCACACTTCTCCAAATATTTATATAATGAATCACAATCCGTTTTCTTTAAATTAGGGAACATCTTTACAGGCATATAAGTTATCATATAGGAAACCGGAGCTCCTTCAGCATACCTTACTCTTTTAACTTCCCAAACATTTTCCCCTAAGTCTAAATTTAATTTATCTTTTATATTTTTATCAGCTTCAACTATAGATAAACTAATTAATTTAGTTATTACACTATATCCCTTATTAATCATTTCCTTAGTATAGCTTTGAATATTACTAATATTATCAGAAATTCTATTAGCTAAAACAATGCTACCTATACCTCTTTTTCTTGTTATATAGCCTTCTTTAACCAAATTATTGTAAGCAGATCTTACTGTCATTCTTGTAACATTAAATTTTTCACATAATTTATTTTCTGATGGTAATAATTCACCTTGTTTTATTTCACCAGAATCAATTAATTCTTTTAAATACTTTTCTATCTTAACATATATTGGCTCACCCATTCCTTAAACTCCTTTGTATACTACTACAAATATAAGATGTATGTATAAATAATCATATTATATATACTTTATTATATCATATTCACATATTTAAATTTTTTCATATTTCTTTATTTATAACAAATTAACGATATAGCTTTAAGAAGTATTTTCTTAATCCATACCGTTAAATGTGTAAGATATATAATATAAAAATGGTTTGTTTATTTATTTTCTAGCTTTACTAATCTTTCATATACTTCTATAAATTCTTCAGCTAGTTGCTGAAAATTCATAGCATTCATTAAATGATCTTGTGCATGAATTAATAATACATTTAACTCCACGCTATTTCCTGAAGCTTCTTCAGTAATAAGCTTAGTTTGGAATGCATGAGCTTTATGCATTTCTTCTCTTGATTTATTTATTAACTCTCTTGCTTCTTCAAATTCACCAGCTTTAGCTTTACTTAATGCATCATATGCTAATCCTTTAGCTTCTCCTGCATTAGCTATAAGACCAAATGATATTTCCATTAATTCTTCTTTCATTTTCATATCCCCCTAAATATTACTGTAATTAGTAAGTTCTATATTATTTATTCTTAAATATTCTTTTACTTTTTCTGATGTTAAAATACTATATTCTTTCATTCTTTGCATTGCATAAGATGTTGAGTTAACTAAATACTCATCTATAAATGCTGGATGACACATAATATCTATCACATCATGCTTTTTAATTTCATCCATATATTTTTCAAAGTAATCTTCTGTTACATTTTCATTATAAAAGCTTTCAGTCATTGGTATAACTTCATCATAATCTAGTTGTGATTCAAATCCACCCCTTATAGGAAGTTTATACTTTTTAACTATTTTCTCTATAACAGGTTTTAAACTTGATAATGTATGAACATGATGATGCGAATCTAAGTGATCAACCTTCACTCCACTATTGATAACTTTATTTATTTGGCTACAAAATTCTTCATATACTTCATCTAAATCAAACTTTTCTTCAACAAGTTCATTAGTTATTCTTCTATAAAAGTTACCATTTTCATCTACTATTGTCTTATGATAATTTAAAACAGGTCTATTTAAGCTTAAGGTCATATGAACCCCACAACCTAAACCTTTATTTTCTTTTAATAACTCAACAGCATGATCAAAAGCTGGCATCCCTGCCATTATAGTAGTTGACCTTACTATTCCATTTTTATATGCTGATATTATTCCATAATTAACTGCTTCACTTAATCCAAAATCATCTGCATTTACTATTAATTTAGTCATATTAACACCTCTTCTATTTGAATTGTGGTAAATATTCTTTGTGTGCTTCCATCATTTCATCTAGAATAGTTTTAGCTAAATCATCTGATGGGATTAATGGATTTATACATAATGCTTGTAATGCTGCATTATAATCACCTTCAACAGCTGCTTTTGCTGCTAATATTTCAAATGCTTTTATTTCACTAACTAATCCACTTACTGCAACTGGTAAATATCCTACTGATAATGGTTTTGGGCCTTCCTTAGTTATTACACAGCTCATTTCTGCTGCCGAATCTTCCCTAAAGTCTCTTATTGCACCATTGTTTAATGTATTTACAACTTGAATATCCTTCTTATCATTGTAAATTGAATTTATTAAGTTACAAGCTGCATCACTATAGTATGCTCCACCTCTTTTTTCTAATTGTGGTGGTTTAACAGCTAAGTTTTCATCTTTATATAATTCAAATAAGTCGTCTTCTAGAGCTTTAACCGTTTCTCCTCTAGTTTTTCCATCCTTAAAGCCTTCTAATTCTTCTTCTAACATTTCTTTATGTTTGTAATAGTATTTATGGTATGGACAAGGAATAACTCCTAGTGCTCTAACAAAATCAGCATTTAAAGGAATGTCCTTTATATTTTGCATTGTTAATGATGAAGTAACAAACTTTTCAATTGCTTCTTTTGTTATATCTTTACCATCTAATCTTACGTTTAATGCATAGACCATATGATTAAGTCCAGCAAAGTCCATTTCTATTCTATCTTTTTCAACTTTTAATATGTCTGCCATACCATTTTTTACACCTATTGGAACATTACATAATCCAATGTATCTTCTAAAGTTTGTATATTTAAATACTGCTTCTGAAATTACTCCTGTTGGATTTGTAAAGTTAACAAGCCATGCATTTGGGCAAAGTTCTTCGATATCCTTAATTATATCTAATACTACTGGAACTGTTCTAAGTGCTTTAAATAATCCACCAGCTCCATTAGTTTCTTGACCTATAACTCCATGTGAAAGTGGAATTCTTTCATCTTTAATTCTTGCATCTAATAATCCAACTCTCAATTGAGTAGTTACGAAATCAGCATCCTTTAGAGCTTCTCTTCTATCTAAAGTTAGATGAACCTCCATGTCTACTCCTGCTTTTTTAACCATTCTTTTTGCAAGATTCCCAACTATCTCTAACTTATGTTTTCCTTCTTCTATATCAACTAACCATAATTCCTTAACAGGTAATTCCTTATGTCTTTTTATAAATCCTTCAACTAATTCTGGAGTATAGCTTGATCCTCCACCTATTGTAACTATTTTAATACCATTTTTCATATTATCCACCATCCTAACATTTATATTTATAAACTTGCTTTGATTAATCTGTATGTATTGCATTTTATTTTAATAGTTCTTATTTCTTATAATCTTATTTAAGATAGCATTTTATATGCTGATTTTTACTCACTTTGTAAATGAATACAAAACAAAATATAAAATGTTTTAATTTTTAGTTTTGGAATAAAGTCGGCATTTATGTCGACTTTATTCCTCTATTAACCATAAACTAATATATTTATTTTTTTATATCAATTAAGCTACTTGATTCATTTCCATTTTTCTAGCATCCATCTTTTCTGCCATAGCCACGAATGGTAAGTATATTAAGATCGAAACTGCTATATTAACTATACATAAAACTGCTCCTGACCAATGTCCTGTTGCCATAAATCCACCAAGTATTGGAGGTGTAGTCCAAGGCATAGTTGCCATTATTATTGGATGAACTAATCCAAATGAAATTGATAAATATGATATTATTGTTGTAACGATTGGTGCTATTACAAATGGTATTCCAAATATAGGGTTTAATACTATTGGTAATCCAAATATTACTGGTTCACTAATATTGAAAATTGATGGTGCTAATCCTAAAGCAAGCATATCTCTTCTTCTCTTACCTGCAATTGCTATAGCAAGTAACAATCCTATTATCACTCCTGATCCTCCCATAAATACGAAAGCATCAAAGAATGGTCCTGCTAATACATGTAATTCATCTAATGGAGCTCCATTTTGAATCATTTCTGCATTTTGTGCTCCTAAGTTAGTTAACATTGTTCCTGTGAAAGGTAATGCAATGTTTGCACCATGTAAACCAACAAACCATAACCCATGAATAAAGAATGCTATTAATATAGCTGATGGTAATGTATCTGTTATATTACTTAATGGAATTCCTAAGTATTTGTTTATTAAATCTGTTAAGAATTGGCCATCTGCTGCTAATCTTATTAGTAATCCTGCAACTGCAAATATAACTACTGTTAACATACCTGGAATTAATTTTGCAAATGATCTTGATACTGCTGGTGGAACCCCATCAGGCATCTTAACTACTAATTGCTTTAATTTACCTAATCTAATGAATACTTCTGTTGATAAAATCCCTATTATAATTGCTGTAAATAATGCTCCTGTTCCTAAGTATGCAACTCCAACAAATCCCCAACCTTCTACTACTGGTTGTCCATCAATTGCAATCTTTGCAACTTGAGGAATTAAAAGAATAAATATTGATGTTGCTATCATTGCTGATTGAAGACCATTTTCTTCATATGATTTAGCTAAGTTATATGCAACACCTATTACTAAAAGTAAAGCCATAATAGCTAATGTTCCAAACCATATATCTCCGTTTAATGATTTTATTTGTTGCCCAAATGTATTATCTGCTAAAAAGTTACTTAATGCCTTTATTGGTGCGTTATTTATAAGTGTTGCTAACGAACCTATTATTGTTAACGGTATCATTGAAACGAAAGCATCTCTTACTGATACTAAATGCCTTTGTGCTCCCATCTTTGCTGCATATGGCGTTATATACTTATCCATAAAAGCCATAAACTTTTCCATATCATTCCCCTACCTTTATCTTGATATTTTTTAATTTCTCATTAATTATCAATATCTATTTCTTTAAGTCTTATCAATATCTTATTTCTTTAACTCTAATGCTCTTTCTAAAACAGCCTTACCATTACATCTTCCATAATCCATCATATTAATAACTTCTACTGGAATTCCAAGTGGGTCTGCTAAAGCTTTTGCCTTACTTAAAATGTATCTAACTTGTGGTCCTAATAATAAAACATCACACTTTTCAATTTCACTTTGTAGATTTACTTCTGATATTGCCCAGATTTCACATTCTACTCCCTTTTCCTTTGCAGCCTCTTGCATTTTTGTTACTAATAAACTTGTTGACATACCTGCTGAGCAAGCTAACATAATTTTTATCATAATATATACCTCCAAACATTTATTTAATTCATGTATTCGTTTACTTACCTTATGTATACATTGTATATCCATTGTATATACATTTCAAGTGTTTTTTTAAATATTTTTTATTTTTTTTATTTTTATGTTTATTATGTACTACTAATGGCTATTTTATTAAAAATAGCCCCTTTTCAATATCATTTATTCATTCTAACACATATTATTTTCCACCACTGTCCTAAAAATCTTATTATCCAAATGTATAGACATTTGTTTTTCCTATATACATTTTGTTTTTACTTATAAAAAAGTCTCCAAAGCCAATCCATTCACCGGATTTAACTTTGGAGACATTAATATTTATTTAAAATTAATTACCTTTAATCTATGTAGAGCTCTAGTTGCCATAATGTATTTTACTAAATCATCTGTATTATCATCAAAATTAACTATTATAACTCCATCAAATTCAAGTCCTTTTGCATAATAAGAAGGAACTATAACTTTTCCACCTCTATAAATAATATCTTCTCTATCAAAAGCTAAAAGCTTAGTAAACTTTTTAAGCTCTGGTGCTATTTTCTTAAGGTGTTCTTTATCTTTAGTTATAATTGCAATATTATCATAATTTTCATCATCATAATCTTCTAATGTTTCTAAAATAGTGTCAATTAAATCATCTTTATCCTTAACATCAACTTCTTCAACATCATACTTACCTTTTCTAACAAAAGGAACTATTGCATCTTCATTTAATAATTTACTTGCATACTCCATGATTTGGAATGTAGATCTATAACTCTTATTTAAAGCATAGTTCTTAACAAATCCACCAAATAAAGCCTTTAATCTAAGCATTGCTGGTGTTTCTTCTACTTTAATTAATCTTTGATTTGCATCTCCAACTATAGTGTAGCTTCTGCAACCTGTTAATTCTTTTAATACAATAAATTGGAGCATACTATAATCTTGTGCTTCATCAATTACTATATGCTTAATTTCTTGACTAACCTTTTTACCATCAAGCTTAATCATTAAATAAAGTATTGCTGGTAAATCTAAATATGATAAGTTTTGTGTTTTAGTGAATTCTTTATAAATATCCACAATACTTTCATTATCTATCCATTTAGCTAAATTATTTTTTTGAATCATAAGTTCTCTAACAATTTCTCTAACTCTTATTTTTCTTTGGAACTCTATATTGTTTTGCTCAATTACTAATTGTTCTTCTGAAAGAGATTCTAGTTTTTCTTTTACTTCATGATTTAAGCTTCTTACTAATTCATCTCTCTTATCTTTAAGCTTTGAAGTAATAATTCTCTTTATCTTTTGACTTCTTCTAAATAAAGGCATGTATTTATAATGCTTTTCAAATAACTCATTAATTTCTTCTATTGAAACTACTTCTTCATCAAAGAATTTAACTGGTTCAAAATTAAAGTAATTAGCTTCTAATTCTTCACACTTTTTATCTAAAACAGCTATGAAGTCTTCTCCACCCTTATACTTTATTTCATTTATAATTTCTTCATTTCCATTTAATACTTCTTCTAAATAAGCTGTTATATCAATTACGGGTTCATTTAATCCAATTTCATTTATTGCAAAGCTAGCAAATGTTTGTTGATTAACATTACTTTCTCCTAAAGTAGGAAGGACATCCCCTATATAATCAATAAATATATCATTAGGTCCTAATATTAATACTTTATCTCCTAACTGCTCTCTGAAATTATATAAAAGATATGCAACTCTATGAAGCGCTATTGTTGTTTTTCCTGAGCCTGCAACTCCATTAACAACTACGACCTTCATTCTTTCTTCTCTTATAATTTCATCTTGCTCTTTTTGGATAGTCATAACTATATCCTTAAGCTTTTCTCCAGCATTTGAAGATAAAATCATTTGTAAAATATCATCTTTAACATCTACATCAGAATCAAAGCAACCTTCAAGCTTACCTTTTTTAACAAGTATTTGTCTTCTACCTAATATATCAACTGGAACTTCGCCCTCTGGAGATTTATAACTAGTCTTTCCTAATGTTCCTTTATAGAATAATGAAGCAACTGGTGCTCTCCAGTCAACTATTGCTGCATCAAAACTTCCTTCTGGAGTTAATCCATATCTTCCAACATAGATTTCTTCAGCATATCCATTATCCTCAAAATTAACTTTACCAAAGTAAGGAGATTCTTTTAGCTTTGTAAATTCAGCTAATTTTCTATCTATAGTTCTATACATTTCTTCTTTGACATATCTCTCATGGTCAAAGTATTCCATTACTTTATCTTCATCGTCTCTATATTCTTCAATAAATTTCTTTCTGTACTCTAATATGTAGTCTGCAACATCTTTTCTTTTTTGTATGTAATTTAATATTTCCTTACTTAATAAATTAAGAGTATATTCTAAGTTCTGTTCTTCTTGTAAAAATTCAAATTTATTCAAAGCTCCACGCACCTTTCAGCTAATTACTAATTAGTAGTTTTGAGTTTATAGTCCTTTATATAATTAGTAGTTTTGAGTTTGTAGTTAATAGTTTGGATTAAAATTCCTTGAGAAGCTTCTTAAGTATATATTTTCAAAATTCAGCCTAACTGAATTTATTCCTAAACTCATAACTTATAACTATTAAAAGTTTCTAACTATTTTTAAAGGCAGTTAAGGAGTTAAGCTGTAAATAATAGCTTAACCCCTTATTAATTATACTTATTTATAATTTGTCTTTTAGTTTATTTTCTGAGTTTTAATATACTTTTGAAGCCTTATCCTAGTCTTCTTTAGTTTCTTCCTCAGAAACTTTTTCTTTGTCCATATCTAATATAACTTCAACATCAGAAGACGATTGTTTTATTATATCTTCTTCCTTTTCAACAGCTTCAATAACTTCTTTTGCTACTTTAGCATCTTGTAATTCTTCTGAAATCTCTTCTGAAACTTCAGTTGCCTTTTCCTTGTTATTTTCAAGCTCTCTACTTTTCTTTTCTTCTTCTCTTTTTTCCTTTAATTCTGGATATTTTTCATATACAAACTTAAAGAATTCATCTCCAAAAATAGTTTCTTTTTCTAATAAGTATTCAGAAATCTTATCTAATAGGTCTCTATTTTCTCTTAATATTTCTCTTGCCTTTTGGTGACACTGTCTAATTATAGTTAAAACTTCCTTATCTACTAAAGTTGAAGTTTCTTCACTACAATTTCTAACAGCTCTACCATCTAAGTATCTGTTTTGAACTGATTCTAAAGCCATCATATCAAAGTTATCAGTCATACCATAAATAGTAACCATATTTCTTGCTGTTTGAGTTGCTCTTTCAATATCGTTTGAAGCTCCTGTAGATACAAGATTAAATACTTCTTCTTCTGCAGCTCTACCACCAAGCATAACCATTATTTGATTCATTAATTCTTCTTTAGAAACAAGGTATTTTTCCTCTTCTGGAAGTTGCATAGTATATCCTAATGCACCCATTGTTCTAGGAACTATTGTAATTTTATGAACTGGATCTGTACCTTCTAAAAGTCCAGCAACTAATGCATGCCCTACTTCATGGAAAGCAACAACTTCTCTTTCTTTCTTAGAAAGAATTCTATCTTTCTTTTCTTTACCAGCAATTATAACTTCAACTGCTTCTTCTAAATCTTCTTGAATAACTGTTTCTCTTCCACTTCTAACTGCTCTTAAAGCTGCTTCATTTACTATATTAGCAAGATCTGCACCTACAGCACCTGGAGTTCCCTTTGCAACTGATTCTAAGTTAACTTCTGGTGACATTTTAACATCTTTAGAGTGAACATTTAATATTGCAATTCTTCCTTTTAAGTCAGGTCTATCAACAATAACTCTTCTATCAAATCTACCTGGTCTTAAAAGTGCCTTATCTAATATTTCAGGTCTATTAGTTGCACCTAAAATAACTATTCCTTTTGATGTATCAAATCCATCCATTTCAGTAAGTAATTGATTTAAAGTTTGCTCTCTTTCATCATTACTTTGCATTTGATTATCTCTACTCTTACCTATAGAATCAATTTCATCTATAAATATTATACAAGGAGCCATTTTTTCTGCTTCTTTAAATAAGTCTCTTACCTTTGCTGCACCCATACCAACAAACATTTCAACGAAAGTTGAACCTGAAACTGAAAGGAATGGAACCTTTGCTTCACCAGCAACAGCTTTTGCTATAAGAGTTTTACCTGTCCCTGGAGGCCCCACTAAAAGAGCACCCTTAGGTAATTTAGCACCTATTTCTGTATATCTCTTCGGGTTATGAAGGAAATCTATTATTTCTGTTAATGATTCCTTAGCTTCATCTTGCCCTGCAACATCTTCAAAACTTACTTTTATATCTTTTTCAACATATACTTTGGCATTGCTTTTACCCATGCCACCCATGCCCATTGGACCTCCGCCCATTTTTTTAGCCATTTTATTAAATACAAATCTAACTACGAAGAACATTATTACTAATGGAAGTACATTTAATATAATAAAGTCCATCCATACAGATTGTTGCTTTGTTATTTGAGGATAATATTGTACATCATTATCTATTAATAATTGTATTAAATCTGGATTATCCGCATTTCCTGTATAAAGAACTTTCCCTTTCATATCACTTGAATCTTGAGGTGTTATTACAAGTGCCGTCCCATCTACAGTAACTTCTTTAACTTCCTTATCTTTAACCATTTGAACAAATTCATTATATGAAATTTCCTTTGTAGTTAACATCTCCTTAGCTGTTGAAAATGAATATAAAAACAAGAAAGCTACTACAACATAAATTAATAAGAACTTATTATTGTTATTCTTCTTCTTTTCTCCATTTTTTCTATTGTTTAAATTATTATTCATACTTTCTTTATTTCTCCTATTTAACTCTTAATCTCTTTTTAAAGCTCTTATTCTATTTTTCCAAAATCTTTCCATGGATATACTTTTATCTGAGCTTTACCTTTTATTTCACTAGCATCAATATATGGATCATTCCAATACCTAGAATCTAAAGACCAATATCTATTATCTCCTAAAAAGAAATACTTACCTTCTGGCACTTCAAATTCACCCGTATAATTATCTGCGGTTCCTATATAATTTTCTTTAAGCGTTTCGCCATTTACACTTACAACTCCATCTTTTATAACAACCTTATCTCCTGGTAATCCTATTAGTCTTTTAATCATATCTTCATTTTTTTCTTCTGAATGAAAAACTACTATATCTCCACGTTTGAGTTTCTCTGGATTGTAAACTCTGCTAACAAATAATCTGTCTCCAACATTTAATGTCGGAACCATAGATTCTGATGGAATTTTAACTTTAAAAATTAGAAACCTATTAATTAAAAATGCTAATATTACTGCTACTACTATTGGTACAATCCAATCATTAAAAAAGTTTGTTTTTTTTAGTTCTTGGCTCACTCTTTCCACATACCTTTCATTAAAGCATTTATATTGCTTTTTCGCTTCTTAGTTGCTTCTTCATTTACTTTAAATGAAGTATCATCAATCTTAATTATTACATCGCCTTCACTAGGTCTAGTATCAAACAAATTTATATCTATTAAGATTATACCCTGTTTTTCATCTTCTAAAACAACAGAATTTTCTTCTATTCTGTCTACTATAAATTTCTTTTTCTCCATACTAACACTCTCTATTTATTCCCCTTTGCTTAAGATGTAAAGTTAATAACAAGTAAGTATATTATATACTTTAATTTTTTTCTATTGAAACTTACCATAATTTCAATAACTGCCTATAAGTATACCACATTTCATTAATAACTAATAGTATTACTCTCCATTATATATCTTTATTATGTCAATTTTGTTACAAAAGGTTTAATGTTGTATTAAATTATTAACTATTAATACCTTTCAAATATTTATAATGCTGATTCAAAATATTTATATGCTCAAATATAGTAAGAATTTTTAATTTATAAAATAAAAGGTATAATAATTAGTAAGATTAGTACTTAAGAGAGTTAAAGTGACAATCTTTTCAAGTGACAAGTTTGAAGTTATCAAATAAACTCAGCTTAGTCTGAATTTAAAAATAAAATAACCTGAATCAACATAGCTAATTCAGGTTATCATTAAAAGAAACTCCAGAAAGAACTTCCACATCAACTATTAACTTTCATAAAATTCTCACTTGTTACTTGCTAAACTTCAAGCTCTAAAAGTTCCTCATAACTTTGTCTTTTAGATACAAGTCTTGCAACACCATCTTTAATAAATACCACTGGTGCTTTAGGATTTTTATTATAATTGCTAGACATTGAAAATCCATATGCTCCTGTTGAAAATACAGCTAATATATCTCCTATCTCTGGCTTTTGTATACAAATATCTTCAATAAATATATCTCCTGACTCACAGCATTTCCCCGCTATTGCAACTCTAGTATTAACTTTTTCATCAATTTTATTAGCTATAGCCATTTCATACTTAGCTCCATATAATGCAGGTCTTATATTATCAGTCATTCCTCCATCTACAGAAACATAAGTCCTAACACCTTCAATATTTTTAATTGCACCAATTGTATAAAGTGTTGTACCTGAATTTCCAACGATTGACCTTCCTGGTTCTATAGTTAATATTGGTCTTTCCATATTTAATTTTGAACAAACTTCATCAACTTTATTTAATATTACCTCACAGTACTCCTTTGGTTCTCTTGGTTTATCTTCATCAGTATAATGTATACCGAATCCACCACCTAAATCTAATTCAGGTATTGTATGTCCTGTTTGGTCCTTAATTTCTTTCATAAAATTCATCATTACTTCAACAGCATCTTTATAAGGTTCTGTTTCGAAAATTTGAGATCCTATATGGCAATGTAAACCCCTTAAATTTAGATTTTCACAATCTAAAGCAATTTTTACTGCATTCATAATAGTTTCTCCAACAGGTGCAAATCCAAACTTTGAATCTATTTGTCCTGTTTTGATATAATCATGTGTGTGAGCTTCTATTCCTGGTGTTAATCTTAAATAAATATCTTGTTTTACATTGTTTTTTCCAGCTTCTTCATTTAGCATTTTCATTTCATCTAAATTATCTACCACGAATCTTCCAACGCCAAGTTTAACCCCTAATTCAATTTCACCTTTGCTTTTGTTATTTCCATGAAAATATACTTTATTTAAAGGGAATCCAGCCTTATATGCTGTAAATAATTCTCCTCCTGATACTACATCTAAATAAAGACCCTGCTCATTTACAAGCTTACACATTGCCTTTGTTAAAAAAGCCTTTCCTGCGTAGGCAACTCTATTATTATTTTCTTTACACTTAAAATTATCATAATAACTTTTACATGTGCTAATTAATAAATTTTCATCCATTACGTATAGTGGTGATCCAAATTCTTTAACTAAATCACTACAACTAATCCCCCCTATACACAATTCATTACTTTTAATTTCCATTGCCCCAAATAATTTCATTGTTATACCTCCAAAATATTATTAATTAGGAGTTAGATAGTATAGACGTCATTAATAGGTTATTCACTAAAACTACTTTTGTTATCCATATTCACAAACTACCAATTTATAAAAAATAATAATAAAAACTACCCCTATAGAAAACCTATTGAGGTAGTTTACTTATTAAAATGCAATTTTTATTCAAAAAATAAGTTCAATCATACAATTGAATAATTGCACCTTTTTAGCACTCCACTTTCGTGACAGTTATACATATATTATATGCATACCCAGAAATAACTTTTTACATAAGATATCCCTTCGGCCATCATACCTTTCATAAATTATCTTAGCCCGTCAGCTCCAATTTACTACTCTTTATAAACAGCACCTCTAACATAGGTATTCTATTAAATTTTAACACTTAAATTTTCTCTTAATAATTAAACTCACTTTTCTCTCTTATTCTGAAAAGTTTCGTTCATATATCATATGTACATCGTTATTAATATGATACCATATTAATTTAATTATTCAACCATATTTTATTTTTTATTCCATTTTAACTATTTGCTTCTATATTTATCCATAAGATTACTCATAGTATCACCATTTGATGGAGGTGTATAAGTTATCGCATTGGCTCCTGCTTCTATTGTTTTTCTTATTGTCTCTTCGTTTGGTCCTCCTGTAGCTATAACAGGAAAATCTGGGAACTCGTCCTTTATCTTTTTAACTATCTCTGGAGTGTTTTTTCCACCCGAAACATTTAATATAGTTGCACCTGCTTCTATTCTTTCTCTTATATTCTCATGAATAGATACAACAGTTACTATTAATGGTATATCTATAGTTTCTTTAATTCTTGAAACAACCTCATTTGATGTAGGTGAGTTAACAACTACTCCCATTGCCCCTTTAAACTCAGCATCTAATGCTAAATTAACAACTCTTTTACCTTGAGTTATTCCTCCTCCAACTCCACAAAAAACTGGAACATCCGCAGCCATTACTAAAGCTGATGTTATTAACGGTTGAGGAGTAAATGGATATACAGCTATAATAGCATCTGCATTTGTATTCCTAATAATTGCAACATCAGTTGTAAATAATAAAGATTTTATTCTTTTACCAAATATTTTTATCCCTGAACAATCTCTTATACATGAAGGCACTTCAATAACATGACTTCTTAATATACCTTTTATCTCAGGTACAGTTTTATGCTTTTTAATCTCCATCTTAACACTCCTATTACTAATTTTATAAATATAATTATACTAGTTTAATTCAAGATTTAAAGAACTTTAAAAGAACTTTAAAAGAAATTGAATCAAAAGTTAACACTTTATATAAAAAACAAAAAAATTGATAAAATATTAATAAATATGCAATATAGAGTTTTATATTAGAAGTAACTTCTTCTCCTAACGTCAAATGCTTACATTGTATTTAATTTCTATTTCACATAATATTGTTATGAAAAACATTAAATACAAAAACAATAGTGTATGATTCATTAATTATTAATATATCCTAATTAATATGCCCTAAATAAACCAATTAATTTACCTAAAATGACGCAGTCTTCAACTTATACACATCCCATTTTTTTAAAGAAACTCCTCAAAAGTTTAATCCTTAACTTGTCACTTACTTCCCTTGTCTCTTACTAAAGTATTATTTGAACTGGTTCATTTATCTCAATTCCATCTTCAGTAACTATGCAATTATATGCAAAAATATCTACACCATTTTCTTTTGCGAATCTAAGCGCCTTACCAAACTCTTCATCCCTTTCATCATTTGGTGAGAACTTATCAACATCTTTTAATTGAATTAAAAACATTGCTCCAGCGCCATATCCTTGCTTTTTAGCTTCTACTAATTCTAATAAATGCTTTGCCCCTCTTTCTGTTGGAGCATCTGGAAATCTTGCATATCCTTTATCTTCTAAAGTTACTCCCTTTACTTCTAAAAAATATTCTTTCCCTTGCTCATTTGAAATTTTAAAATCAAACCTACTTTTTCCAAATGTTTTTTCCCTTAAAATTTTAGTATATTGACTAAGTTCTTTTACCTTACCATTTTTTAATGCTTCTTCAACCACTTTATTTGGTATTTGTGAATCTATACTTATTAATTTATCTTCCTTATATACTGCCATTAAATCATAGGGGGTCTTCCTAGTGGGATTTGATTCTTCTCTTAAGAAAACGTTGCATCCTGGTATAAGAAGTTCTCTACATCTTCCTGTATTCGGTACATGTACAGTAAGTTCCTCTCCATTTAATCTAACTATTGCATTAAACCTATTTGGTCTACTTATAAATTCTGCTGTTACTATTTTTTTATTATATTTCATGTTTTCTCCTCAAATTCTCACAAATTATGTCTTTTTTCTGTTATTATTTAAGATTTATTATATCTCTTAATAATAGTTATCCACAACCTATAATTATATATTCATTTGTTTTTATACGAATAATTACTTAAATATCGAGTTATCCACAGTTTTTGTCCACAAATCTGTTGATATTGTTGATAACTTTTTAAAAGAATGCTTGTTCGATTTTTTTTATTCTACAAACTGCTTGTTTTTTTTACATTACCCCCTATATAGTTATTTATTTTTGTAGTACCCTAATATATTGTGTCAATACTTCAGAAAAAGTTTTCAACAAATTTTAATACTTATCCACATTTTGTGGATAACTTTTTTTCTTATATACTATTCGTAATCTACATATTAATCATTTTTAACATATCAATTGTTTATATACGTATAAAATAAGCTGTAGATTGCATTAAAATATCTCTACATAATACAATCTACAGCTTTAATTGAATTAAATCATTTTCTTTTCCTTAAATAATGTAGCTAAATATTGAATAATAAATATTGCTGGTCCTAAAATTATAGTAATTATTGGCCAAATAATATGACTTTGAGATTTTTCTTTAGCTAACTTATATGAACAATATACCGCAGCTATTAATAATGCATATGAAAATATGTATGACATTCTGCCTTCCCCCTACTGTTTAATAATTATTATTTTACAAAAAAAATATCTAACCCTCAATGTATTTTTCTATAAAAATATTAAATATCCTAAAAATACAAATCCTAATTGCTTAGTATCCGCTGTTGCATTTTATTCTTTTATTATTTATATTTATTGTCTAATACAACTTTTTATTTTTTTTAAAATTTTTTCTAAAAAAATTCTTTACAGTCGTTTTTCACTATGATATTATTACTAATGTAATCGAATAACGAGCGTGTTACTGGTAATGCAGGCAAGGCTTAAGTATGTATAAATTATTATTTTATCTCAAATAATACTTATGGGATAATTATATAATTTGTAGATATTTGGGCCTTTTTTTATTGTCTGATTACAGCATTACATTAAGTCCCATGCTATTATATTTAACTTATTAATAAAAAACTATAGATTTTAGGAGGAATAATAAAATGATGCAATTTCTACAAAGAATTGGTAAAGCTATAATGCTTCCAATTGCAGCTCTTCCAATTGCAGGTATCTTACTTGGTATAGGTGGTGCTTTCTTAGGTATAGCAACTTTACAAGATGCTCCTGCAATATACAAAGGATTAATTGCTTTTGTTAATATTCCAGCAGTTACTGCTATATTAACAGTTATGCAAGATATAGGTAACATTGTTTTTGGTAACTTACCAATATTATTTGCTGTTGGTGTTGCTGTTGGTTTAGCTAAAAAAGATAAAGGTACTGCTGCTTTAGCTGCTGTATTTGGTTTCTTAGTAATGAACCAAGTTATATCTACACTTTTAGCTTTAGGTGTTACTCAATTAGGTGTTGTTACTGCTGATTCAGTTGGTAACTATGGTACTTATGTTACTACTAATGTTGGTATATTCACATTAAACATGTCAGTATTCGGTGGTGTAATTACTGGTTTAGTTACTGCTTTATTACACAATAAATTCCATACAATTCAATTACCAGCTATTATAGGATTCTTCTCAGGATCAAGATTCGTTCCTATAGTTACTGCTGTTACTATGGCATTTGTTGGTGCAATATTAGCATTCGTTTGGCCAGTTGTTCAAGATGGTATCAGTGTATTATCTACATTAGTTAAAAATGCTGGTGTAATCGGAACATTCTTCTATGGATTAATAGAAAGAGCTTTAATACCATTTGGATTACATCACGTGTTCTATACTCCATTCTGGTATAGTTCATTAGTTGAAGGTAACGTTCTAGTTAACGGATCAATCCAAACTGTTGCTGGTGCAAATACAGCATACTTCGTACAATTATCAAGTATGTCAAGCTTAGTTGGTGCTTCTGCTTCAACAATGAGTGAGGTTATAAGTGGAACAACTAGATTCATGGCTGGTAAATTCCCATTCATGATGTTCGGTCTTCCTGGTGCTGCACTTGCTATGTACAAAGCTGCTAAGCCAAACAAAAAGAAAATTGTTGGTTCATTATTAGCTACAGCTGCTTTAACATCATTCTTAACTGGTATTACTGAACCATTAGAATTTACATTCTTATTCGTTGCTCCAGCATTATATGTTGTACACTGTGTATTCGCTGGATTATCATTCATGTTAATGGATTTACTAAACGTATTTATAGGTATGACATTCTCTGGTGGTGTAATTGACTACTCATTATTTGGTTTACTTCCAGCTGGTGCTGGTGTTCCAACTAATTGGTACTGGGTACTTGTTGTTGGTGTTGTATATGCTGTACTTTACTACTTCGTATTCTACTTCTTAATTACTAAGTTAAACTTAAAAACTCCAGGTAGAGAAGATGATAACGAAGAAACTAAATTATTCACAAAAGCTGATTACCAAAAAGAAAAAGGTAATGGTGCTGCTGCTGCTCCTGCAAAAACTTCTGCTAAAGGTGAAATAGCTGAAAAAGCTCCTCTAGTATTAGAAGCTTTAGGTGGAGAAGCAAACATAGTATCTGTTGATGCTTGTATTACAAGATTAAGAGTTGAAGTTAAAGATAAAGCAAATGTTGATAAGGATCAATTAAAATCTCTTGGAGCTGCTGGTGTTGTTGAAGTTGGAAACGGAATTCAAGCAATATTCGGTGCAAAAGCTGATGCTTATAAAAATGCTATTAACGAAATTCTAGGAGAATAATATTAAATATCAATAATTTAAGTGTGTTTTAAAATATTCGGATTAAAAAAAGTGGCGAAAGCCACTTTTTTTTATTTATAAATATAATCTCTAGTCATTGGCAATTCGTTGTTAACACCTTTTACAAATAATATTTGGTGTAAATCTATTATTCCATTATTAAATACAGCTGCACATGCATATAAGTACATTCTCCACATTCTAATAAATTCATCATCAAACATCGTCTTAATTTTATCTATATTATCATCAAAGTTTTTAGCCCACATTAATAATGTCTTTTTATAATGTAATCTTAAACTTTCAACATCTATTGTATGGTATTTATAATCACCTGATATATTTATAATTTCTCTAAAACTCGGTAGAACTCCACCCGGGAATATATACTTTTTAATCCATGCATCTCCCTCTGACTCTTGAATACCACTTATATAATGTAATAGGAACACGCCGCCTTTCTTTAATACAGAATCTACATTTTTAAAGAATAAATCATAATTAGGTCTTCCAACATGCTCTAACATTCCCACACTAACTACTCTATCAAATGAAAGATTACTTTTTGATAACTCTCTATAATCCATTATCTTTACATCTATATAATCTTGAAGATTTTCCTTCTCTATTCTTTCTTTAAATGCCTTGTATTGTTCTTCACTTAAAGTAATTCCCAATCCTTTTATCTTATAAAGTTTAGCTGCTTCAATTAATAATCCGCCCCAGCCACAACCTATATCAAGTAATGATAATCCTTCTGATAAGTTTAACTTCTTTAATATATGATGGATTTTGTTCATTTGAGCATCATGTAAAGTATCATCGCATTTATTAAAATACGCACAAGAATAGCTTAATGTATCATCTAACCATATCTTATAAAAATCATTTCCTATATCGTAATGAGATGTAACTTCTTCTTTTTGTTTTTTCATAGAAGTTGATCCACCAAATATCTTTGTTAATGCTCCAAAGTTAGTTGAAAATTCATCTATACATTTAAGTAATTCATCAAATACAGTAAATAAGTCCCCTTCTACTTCTATATCGCCCTTCATGTAGGCTTCACCAAATGCTAATGTAGTGCTTGTTAATATATCCTTCTTTTTTAATGGTTTATGAAGTATAATCTTAAACTTTGGATTATCTTCGCCTACTTTAACTTCATCTCCATCCCAAAATTCTACATTGAAAGAAACACCTTTAAATTTACCTAAAAATGTTTTTAAAAAACTTTTTTCTAAATCCATAAGTAACTCCTATTCTATTTATTCTATTTATTTTATTTAATATAGATAAGACCTTGCTGTTAATACTTTTTTATTAGGGCGCTATTGATAATAAAAAAACTATTAACAGCAAAGAATTTGAATCTAAAACCGACTCATATTTAAATTATTCCAAAACAGATAAATTTTATTCAAAAAGTTAAGCAGTAAGTTGACTTACTGCTTGTTTAAACTAATTTTTAATTAGACATTCATCATTTTCTTTTTTTCTTTCTCTTCCTTATTCTTTTGTTTCTTTTCCATATTTTCTTCCCATAATGGTTCTGCTCTCTTAGCCCATGTTAATCCATAATCTATAGTCTTTTTACATAAATCATCTACATTTTCTGGATCTATAAATTCAGTAGATTTAGCACCTGAATTTTTAACCATCTCTGCTATCTTAGGTGCATTATCTAATATTGGACATGGTCTAAATTGATTTTGGTTGAAAGGTTGATTTTTTTGATATTCCATAAATAATGGTTGACCTAAAGCTTCAATTAAAGATACATCTTTTATATTTGCATTTGAATAATGGCAGAATACACAAGGCTCTACATCACCATTTGCATTTATATGACAGTATCTTCTTCCACCTGCAACACATCCTCCAACATATTCTGCATCATGCCAAAAATCCATATTGAATATAGCTTTAGTATTACGCCAACCCCTTATAGTTCTATATAACTTTTCTCTTTGATCTGGATTTGCCATTAATGATGTATCTGTTTTACATCCTATTGGCATAAATGTGAAATACCAAGAGAAATATGCTCCTTTATCTATCATTAAATCAATAAATTCTTCTGAAAGGACACTATCGCAATTTGCTGTTGTAAAACAAGTTGAGAATCCAAATGGAATTCTATTAGCTTTCATAAGATCCATGGCTCTCATTATATCCTTCCAAGATCCATCTCCTCTTCTTCCATCTGTAGCATCATCAAATCCTTCAACACTAATTGTCGGTACTAAGTTACCAACTTCAATTAAATCATCACAGAATTTTTGATCTATTAATGTACCATTTGTAAAGAACATAAATACACAATCATTATGTTTTTTAGCAAGCTTTAATATATCATTCTTTCTTACTAATGGCTCTCCTCCAGTCATTATATAGAAGTATATACCTAGCTCTTTACCTTCTGTAAATAACTTGTCTAGTTGTTCATAGCTTAAATTTAAAGCCTTATTATAATCCGCTGCCCAACATCCTATACAATGTTTATTGCAAGCTGTAGTTGGATCTACTAATATTGTAAATGGTATTTCATGACCATACTTATCTTTATTTCTTTGTATTTCAGCCCAACCTCTAATAGCTGCATTTAATAGGAAATTAGTAAATACTGTTTGAACTATGTTTGGATTTACATTATTGATTATGTTACACATTAGTTTAGTCCAGTTATTTTCTGGATCCTTTAAATATCCTTCAATCATGTCATATTGCTCAACATATATTTTTTCTGTATCAAATCTTCTAATCCATTCCATTATTTTAGGTAAATTCTTTTCTGGATCTTTCTTTAAATACCCTAAAACTTGTTTTAATGCAAATTGTTGAATTTTATATTTTGGACTTAACATTTAAATATCTCTCCCCTTCAAATAATATTAAAATAATTACATATAATTTTTATACCAATAGCTAAAAGAATAATTCCCCCACAAATATCTATTTGTTTTTTATATTTGTTACCCATACAGTATCCAACCCATAACCCAATAGCAACTAATATGCTTGTTACTATAAATAAAATTAATATATTACTTATAATTTCTGTTCTTAATAAGCCAAATCCTATTCCTAAAATAAATGCATCTATACTTGTAGCTAGTGCCAATCCTACACTGCCTTTATACCCAAAAAACTCCTCTCTCCTTTCATTATATTTATTATCCTTAAATGCATTTCGAAAAAATTTTATACCTAAATAAAATAATATAATCGCTGAAAACCATTGATTTATTGATATAATTTTTTCATTATTTATATTTAACATAGGGTATAATGCAATAATCATTCCAGCCGCCAACATAATTGTTTGAATTACTCCAAATATTATCCCAACTAATATTGCTGTTGATTTTTTTAAATTACCCTGTGTAGATCCCTTACATACTGCTATAGTAAATGCATCTAATGATAGTCCTACAGAAACTATAATGACTTCCCATAATCCCATTCATCTAATTCCCTCCTCATATTTCTTATTTTAGACTTATCATCCAAATAAAGGAATCTATAATATCGCTCATTTGTATTTATAAATAAACAATAATAATAATTTGTAATTTTTGATATACAAACATTACAAAATGTATATTAAAAAAGCATATTAAAAATTAATAGACCACTCAGTGCATTAACTATACCTGAGCGGTCCATCTCTTAAAATTACATTATTCATTTAAATCATTGACTATATCATCTAATGAATTTGTTACTAATACTTTATACTTATTAGATAATTCCTTTGCTGAAATACTTATTCCCTCTTCTATCCATCTTTTAATTATAAATGTTAACCCTCGTGAATAGTATTCTGCAATATCATCTACCGGAAATTTTTCATTTTTTTCATTATTGGTTCCATATTGCTCAAACAACTTTTTAAACATTTTAACTAAATTATTATTAATAATTTCTTCAAAAGAATTTTGTCCTGTTACTTTAACTGCTTGTAAGTAAAAGCTCTTATTATTTTCTATTCTTGAAAACATATAATGTATAGCTTCATAAGGCATTTTGCTTTCTATTAACATTTCGCTTCCTTTAAATATATCCTCATAGCAAATTTCCTCTAAAACTTCATACTTATCTGCATAATGATTATAAAATGTTGGTCTTATAAATCCCGCACCATCAGTTATCATCTTAATGGTTATCTTATCAAAATTATGCTTCAGTATTAAATTTTTAAAACTCTCTTGCAATGCTGTATGCACATCTTTTCTATTATTCATAATTCACCTACAAACTGCCTTATATTTAAAGTAAATAACTTCATTTCACAAATTTGAAATCATAATTTTCTAATTAAAGATAAGATTATACAGATTGAATTATACCATATTTTGTAATATTATACTATCTATTTAACCTGTTTCTATCTTTATTATATAAACTACTATAATAATATAAAAAAACTCCTAATATTATTACTATTTATTAATATTGATTATCCTTATCTTTTATAAATATAAAAATGAACATAATATTACTACTATGTTCATTTTTATATTTGCTATATATTTTTTTATTTTCTTTTTACAATCATATATTTTTTATCAGCTTCTATACATATATCAATTAAAGAAGTTTTATCACCAATATATCTATTAAAATATCTACATTAACAATTCATTCCTTGATAAGCTCAATCATTACTTCTATTCCTTGCCTATTAAAATATCTACATTAACAATTCATCCCCTATATGATGCCCTAAATTATCATTAACATATTTAAGATTATTTAAATCAAGTGAAATTATTATATTATTTCAAGCATTGGATTGCTATTTTTTTTATATCTGGTAAGCATTCATCAAAAAACATCTTATATGCTTCACAGAAATAATTAATCCCTTCTTCCTCACAAAACTGTTCTCTATGTCTGCGACATCCACCTCTACAAATCCTAAAATAATCACATCTTTTACATCTTTCTGCATGATTATAAGATTGCTCAACAAACTTTATTATTCCCCGTTTATAATTAATGTCATCAAAATCATTAATGAGGAAATTTCCTAATTTATACGAATCCAAGGCATAAAAATCACAAGGGTACACACTACCATCAGCCTCCACTATAGTTTGGAAACTACAACTTCCTCTCTGTTCACATGATTCTATTTGGGCCCCAATAAGAATTCCTATATAATTTTCAAACTGTCTTATATATGGTTGAGTACCTTGATACAAGTCCCTTTTCCACAACTTAAACAACTCTATCAAAAACTTACCGTATACTTTTGGTGTAAGCGAATATTCTTTTTTTACTTTATTTACTCCTATTGGATCTAAGCAAGCAATATACTGTTGCCATATAAATCCTTGCTTTTTATAAAATTCATAAATCTTGTGAATTTCTTGAGCTGTACTGCTGTTAACTACTGTTAAAATATTAAATTCTATATTTGCATTTTTAAGCAAATTAGCTGCATTCATTGCATTTTCAAAAGTTCCTAGTCCAGAATAATCCTTCCTATATAAATCATGTGTTGATTTAATTCCATCAATAGATAATCCTACAAGAAACTTATTTTTAGATAAAAAGTCACACCACTCCTTGTTCAATAAATACCCATTCGTCTGAATGGAATGACTGATTTCTATATTATTTACATTATAGCGCTTCTCGTATTCTAACCATTTTTCAAAGAAAGAAATTCCCGCTAATGTTGGTTCTCCTCCTTGAAATAAATATTTACAATGGCCAGTTGCAAAAGATAATGTTTTTTGTACTACCTTATCAATTACTTCATCATCCATAATTTTCAAGCATGGAGATTCTCTATTTTGTATTTCATCTGAATAAAAACAATAATCACACCTTATGTTACATAATCCTGATGCTGGCTTAATCATAACCGTAATATTGGGCATCTTTCTCTCCTTCCGCTTTTTCTATTTTTTATTAATTAATTATTCTAAAATTCAATTATAAAACTTATACATAATAATTTAGATCACAAAACTTACACTTAACTAAATTAGTACAAATAAATTTTCAATATATCACCATTAGCATACTTGTCGCTTTAAAATTAATAAAGGATGATGAATAAATATAGGTCTTTGTCATAATACAATTGTTCAAATATATTAAAACTACACCTAAATATTTGATCTTAAACGTTCATTTTCTTTCTCAACATCTAATTTCATCAGCATAATTGCAATAATAATATTGATACCCATAGGTATCCAAAGATACATAATATAAAGCATATTAATACATGATTGACTTTGAACTGCTAAAGAACCATCAAATCCACTATATGCAAGTAACCATCCTGCAATGGCAGTTCCAATTCCGCCTCCAATTTTCAATCCGAAAGAAGTACAAGAATACATAGAGCCATCTATTCTCTTATGTGTTTTCAGATATGTATACTCTGAACATTGTACAATAAGTGAATTTAAACCTCCCTGAAAAGCACTCATACCAAAGGCAGCAACTCCCGTAAATAATAACATCAATGGTAAGCTGCCAATATATCCTGCTACTACAACAAGTATACGCCCAATAGCCGCAATTATATATCCCGTTGCATTTACCTTGTACTGCCCCTTCATTTTTGCTACAATCATAGGCGTAATTGATAAACCAATGATAATAGGAATATTAATTGCCCAAGAGAATACACCAAATAATTTTTCACTTCCCAAAACATATGTCATATAGTAAATACCCATATTAATCATTGCATTATAGATTTGTCGTAATATATCAACAACTAAAATAATAATATAATATTTATTTGAGACTAATAATTTAACAATTTCGATAAAACTATAATGTTCTTCTGACTTTTGAAGAGTTGTATCGTAAAGTTCTTCAGCAGGTAATTCTTTTACTGAAAAAACAGAAATTGTGTTTACAATTAATCCAACAATTGCATAAATAATGGCAACTGTTCTCCATCCAATGGCACCTCCGCCAAATACCTCTACCATACTAACTGTAATCGTTTGAATTATAAGGCTTGTAGCAAATGCAAATATAAATCTTATAGAGCCCATTTCTACTCTTTCTTTACTATTTCTAGTTATAAAAGCTGTCAACGTAGAATATGCAATATTATTTGCCGTATAAAATACTGCATGCAATAGGATATATGAAATAAAGAACCAAGCATATTTTGCAAACTCTCCTAATTCAACTGGAATTGCAAAAAGAGCAACTAACATAATTGCGCATCCAATAAATGCGCCTAACATCCACGGCCTTGCTTTTCCAAACTTAGTGTTTGTCCTATCAATCATAACTCCAAAAAATAAATCAGTTATTCCATCAAATAGTTTTGAAACAGCAATTAAACTACCAATAATACCAGCATTTAACCCAATACTATTAGTCAGATAAATCATAACAAAAGATGATACAAAAGCAAAAACTAAATTTCCTGCAATGTCTCCTGAACCATATCCAACCTTATTGTACCATTTTAAATATCTTTTCTCGCTCATTTTCTCTTCCCCTCTCACTTTTCTCTTCACCCTTAATTCTTTTGTCTTACTGCACTCTTCATTGGTAATCCTGTATCATAATCTAATTGTCTAGGCTCATACTCTTCATTTTCACGTTGTCTAGTATAACCTTCATTATCCCACATAGGAGTTATATTTTTTCTCCAAGGTCGCATCAACCATTGATATCCCCTATACAAATCACGTGTTTCATTCATATGATTAATTAGAATATCATGTAATTCATTTCGTTCCTTCTCATATGATTCATCCATGATTAAGTTATTTATTTCATAAGGATCATTATCCAAATCATAGAATTCATCCGTATCTAATAAATGAATTACTAATTTATATTTTTTGCTAATCGCAGCTCTCATTATCTGTAAGCCACCAAATCCGTCATGATCTACCTCATAACGAGTAAATTCTGTAAAAACAACATCATTTATTTTTTCAGATGGATTATAGATTTGCTTCAACATACTCTTTCCTTCAAGTAACTTTGGAATAGGTAGTCCAAAGTAATCCATTATTGTAGGTGCTATATCAATGTGAGAAGCTGCCTCCTCGCATACGCATCCCTTTACCCCTCCCTTTATAATCAAAGGAATATTGGCAACTTCTTTGTAAGCTGTAGCATTTTTTGAAAATAACCTATGCGCTCCCAGCATATCTCCATGATCAGAAGTAAATATAACTAAAGCATTTGGTAGAATTTGATTAATGACCTCTAGAACTCGCCCAATTTCATAATCTACAAAAGAATTAGAACCTAAAAATAAAGATAATCCCTTAGAAGGCTTATTAATTTCCTCCTCGGTTGCATTGAGATTATTTCCAGCCCATACTTGCTGCATGAAAGGTTTTTTAGATAAATCATCTTGAAAACTTGGACAACTATCAAATTTGAATCCATCATACATTGTATTGTATGGTGCTGGACATAAAGATGGACCATGTGGCTCATCATAAGAAACAGTTAGGAAAAAATCTTGATCCTTAAATTCATTCAAAAATTTAATTGCTCTATCTGAACATTTATGAGCATATGTAAAATCCTCAGAAAATCCTTCTTCATAAGCTGTTTCTGGATTTCTAGATTTTACTCTTTTTTCTTCTGTCAATTCCTCCAAATAGCATTTCATATCATACCAATAATCTTGATTCCACCCTTCCGGGCAAACTCCCAAACCAAAATAATCACCACCATCTAAATGCCATTTACCAATATAACCACAATTGATTCCATTGTCTGTAAGTCTCTCACCAATTGTCTTTACATTAGCACCCATTGCAATGCTATTAGCTACCATCCCATTCGTATGTGGAAATGTTCCAGTAAAAATTGCACTTCTCGCTGGCCCACATACTGGTTGACATGAATATGCATTTTCATATCTTATGCCTTCATATGCTAACTTATCTAAATATGGAGTATTCATGTCTGAATTTCCATAGCACCCTATCATATCTTTTCTTGTTGTGTCAGTCATAAAAAAAACTACTTGTCTTTTCAAATTTATTTCTCCTTTCATAATTTAACAATTTTCATAATTTAACAATACATATTTTCTTTTTTTTATAACCTTATTATAATTAAGACACATAGAGGAATCCTATATAAGAAATTGTTTTCATTATGGATGATTCTGCTTTTCTATGTTATGGTATTTTAATAAAAGGAGGAGAATTATATGATTAATATTTCCGGGCATTTAAGAAATCAACGAAGAATCATTGGATACAATGATGATACTACTGCGTTAATGGTAAACTGTTGTGGTGAACAAATTTTTAAAACTAAAGATTATTATCAGAATCGATCTAATGGTAGGCTAGACTATCAGATCATATATGTATACAAAGGATCAGGGCATTATTTATTAGATAATGAATGGAAGTCATTATCCCATGGTAATATTATCCTATTTAAACCACTAGAACCTCAAGTATATTCCTACTATGCTAAAGAGCACCCAGAAATATACTGGATTCATTTTACTGGGAGGGAATGTGAATCTCTTATTAACAAATTTGAAATTAAAAATTGTTATATAGGTGAAAATTTACTGTTAAAGCATCTATTTCAAACAATTATTACAGAGCTTCAGCTTAAAAAAACTCATTATGAAGATATCGTAGTAAGTAATTTATATTCTATATTTGCTATGATTTCTAGGTTGTTTCACTCACCCCTTTTAACTACTGAAAATGATTTTTCAATAGATAGACTTATAATTCAACTTAATCAAAAATATATGGAGCCATGGACTATTTCATCAATGTCTGACTATTGTAAATTAAGTGAGGGGTATTTCGCACATAAATTCAAAAAACAAATTGGTATTTCTCCTATGAATTATTTAAATGAACTTCGAATTGAAAAATCTAAGGAACTTCTTGAAGAAGGAACCATGAATATTTCAACTATATCCTCTATAGTAGGTTTTCAAGATTCGCTGTATTTCAGTAAAGTTTTTAAAAAGTTAACAGGTATACCACCAAGTAAATTTAAAAAATACCTCTTAGAATCACGTACACCTGAATGGTATTCTGTTACATAATTACTTAAAAAAGCAGAATTATACATATAAGAATCATTAAAGGCTATAGCTTAAAAACTTTACATTGCTATACTCATAAGTAGATTTTAATTAATAAAAATAGAAAGTGAGGTAGCAAAAATGGTATATCTTATCATTATTTGTGTATGTACGCTGTCATCAATCATTGGTTCGATATGTGGAATTGGCGGCGGAGTTATAATAAAGCCTGTACTAGATGCTGTTGGAATAATGCCTGTCAAAACAGCTTCCTTTTTATCAGGTTGTACAGTTTTATCTATGTCAATAGTTTCATTAAGTAAAAATATTAAAAGCAATAATAATTTTACTTTTAACAAATTGTTTGCAACTATTTTAGCATTAGGTAGTGTTATTGGTGGGCTAATAGGTAAGTCATTATTTCAAAATATATTAAAAATATTTCCTGATAGTGATAAAATCGGAGCAATTCAGGCAGGTATTTTATTAATAATTACATTAGGAACATTAATATACACAATTTATAAATATAAGATTCATACCCATAATATTAAAAACAAGCTAATAGTATTTCTTATTGGGCTAATCTTAGGTATTATGTCTTCTTTCCTTGGAATTGGAGGCGGACCAATTAATTTGATAGTACTATTCTATTTTTTTTCAATGACTACTAGTGAAGCCACAATGTATTCCATATATGTTATTATGCTTTCTCAAATATCTAGTCTCGCATCAGCAATAATAACTCGTAATATTCCCTATTTTGATATCACTATTTTGTTACTAATGATATCCTGTGGAGTATTAGGTGGATTTATTGGTAATGTGTTGAGCAGAAAAATTAATAATAAAAATGTAGATAAATTATTTATTATCGCAATTCTATTAATAATATGCATTAATATTTATAATATTTTTAGATATATTTAAATCAGGGGCACCTATTTGACTGGTTCCCCTGATTATTACTTATTTTCATATAATTAATTACTTAATTTTAATTCGATATTTATCCTATTACTTATAACATAGCAAAGCTACATTCTCAGCAGTAGGCTGTTTCAAATCACTTACTTCGATCGCTCTTTGACATCCTGTGCATGGAACGTGCTAGATACTTCTCTTCGTCACTATCGTTCCTTGACAAGTAAAGCTACATTCTCAGCAGTGGGCTGTTTCAAATCACTTACTTCGATCGTTCTTTGACATCCTATGCATGGAACGTACTAGATACTTCTCTTCGTCACTATCTTTCCTTGACAAGTAAAGCTACGTTCTCAGCAGTAGGATGAACAAATCGTTCCTTTTAGTCACTCTTTGACATCCCTTGCATGGAACGTGCTAGATACTTCTCTTCATCACTATCGTTCTTTGACAAGTAAAGCTACGTTCTCAATATGAGATGTATGTGGGAACATATCTACTGGTTGAACACTTGTAGTCTTATATCCATTTTCCTCTAATATAGCTAAATCTCTCGCTAAAGTACTTGGATCACAACTTACATATACTATTCTTTCTGCATTTATATGAGTTATAGCACTTAATAACTTAACGTCACATCCCTTTCTAGGAGGATCTACAACTACCACATCAGCTTTTATTCCCCTATCAATTAAATCTGGTATAACAACTTCTGATTCACCAACAAAGAATTCAACATTATCAACATTATTTTCTTTTGCATTTATATTAGCATTTTCAATAGCTTGCGGAATAATTTCTACTCCATAAACTTTCTTAGCCTTTTGTGATAGGAATAAAGTAATTGTTCCTGTTCCACAATATGCATCAAATACAGTTTCATCTCCACTTAATTGTGCATATTCAAGTGCCTTACCATATAAAACCTCTGTTTGAATAGGATTTACTTGGAAGAATGATAATGGTGAAATATTAAATTTAAACTTACCTATATAGTCACTTATAGTAGGCTCACCCCACAATGTTATACACTCTTGACCTAATATTACATTTGTTGGTTTAGAGTTAATATTTTGAACTATACTTTTAATTCCAGGTATATTATCAACCATTAATTTTATAAATTCATCTTTGTTTGGCAACTTAGCTCCATTTGTAACTAATACAACCATTACTTCATTAGTTGTAAATCCACGTCTAATCATTATATGTCTAAGTATTCCGCTTTCATCATACTTGCCATCAACATTATATGGTTTTATGTCATTCTTTTTAATCCATTCTCTAGTCAATTTAACTACTTTATCAGCAACTTCATCTTGAATTAAACATGTTTCCATATCTATTATTTCATGACTTCTTGGTGCAAAGAATCCTATTTTTAATTCTCCATTAACTATTCCAATAGGTAATTGAACTTTATTTCTATATCTCCAAGGCTCTTCCATTCCTAATGGGAACTTTACTATACTTTCATCTAATTTTCCTATTTTAGTTATACAATCCTTCACTCTTTCAAACTTAAAGTTTAACTGTTCTTTATATGTAGAATGTTGAAGTTTACAACCACCACATCTTTTATGTAAATCACACTTTGCCTCACATCTTTCTGGAGATGCTTCAATTATGTCAATTAATTTTCCAAACGCAAATTTTTTATTAACTTTTACTATTCTTACTTTAACTTTTTCACCCTTTAATGCACCTTCAATAAATATTGGAAAAGTACCCTCTACCTTTGCTATTCCTTCACCTTCATACCCTTGAGCAATTATATTTAATATATATTCTTTATTTTTCTCTATCAAATTTATCACCTATCAATCTTATATTTTATCATGTTAGTTAACATTGGCTACAAATTTATTTATATATTGTAATATCTCATATCATTATATACTATACTTATTAATTATTCTATCTACAACTTAGATCTATAAATTGACTCAAAATGCTAACTTCTGTTTTTGAGCAAAAAAAGAGCACCTTTCGGTGCTAAATAAGGAATCAGTTGCCACACTGTACCATTTTAATCTCTCTACGAAATTTCATGATATTAACATTATAGCCTAAAATCCTAATCTTATTTGTGAACATTTTGTTAACTTTTTATTTTTTTGCTTTTTTTGATGGTTTTTCTTGCAGTTTTTAGATCTATTTTGCTTTTCATTGAATTATTTTATTCATTTTTTCTTCATGATATAGTTTAAATAATAAAATATCTTTTCATAACCTCTATAAAAAAAATAAGAAGTGTAAATTTACACTTCTTATTTTATGTTAAATTATTCTACTACGCTTACTTTTAAAAGATTAGTTGATCCAACTTTATCTAATCCAGCAGCTATTACAACTGTGTCTCCAGCATTAGCAAATCCATTTTCAACAGCTATCTTAGTAGCATTAGCCATCATAGCATCTGTTGAATTTTGGTCTTCAGCAACTACTGGGTAAACTCCAAAGCAGAATGCTAAGCTCTTAGCAACTTTTTCACTTGGAGTTACAGCTACGATTGGGCATTCTGGTCTGCATTGAGAAATTCTTCTTGCAGTTGATCCACTCTTAGTTGAAGAAACTATTGCAGCAGCATTTAATTCGTTAGCAGCATTACAAGCAGCTCTTGAAATAACTCCTGATACAGCTGGAATATGAGCCTTAGCTCTTGAAACAGCTGTTTCATAGTTTAATTTACTTTCAGCTTCAACAGCTATTTTAGCCATTGTTTGAACTGATTCTACTGGCCAATCTCCATTAGCTGATTCTCCAGATAACATGATTGCATCTGTTCCATCAAATATAGCATTAGCTACGTCAGAAACTTCTGCTCTTGTTGGTCTTGGGTTTCTCATCATAGAATCTAACATTTGAGTTGCAGTTACAACTGGCTTTCCAGCATCGTTACATTTTTCGATCATCATCTTTTGAACAGCTGGTAACTTTTCAAATGGAATTTCAACTCCTAAATCTCCTCTAGCAACCATTAATCCGTCAGAAACTGCTAATATTGAATCTATGTTATCAACACCTTCTTGGTTTTCGATCTTAGAGATGATTTGGATGTGTTCTCCACCATTTTCGTTTAATATTTGTCTGATTGTTTCAACGTCTGAAGCTTTTCTTATGAATGAAGCAGCTACAGCATTTACTCCTATTTCACAACCGAATTTTAAATCAGCTATATCTTTTTCAGTTAAAGCTGGTAATTTGATTGAAACTCCAGGAACGTTAACTCCTTTGTGAGTTGCAACGAATCCAGTGTTTTGTACTGTACAGTGAATTTTGTTTCCTTCGATTGATTCAACTGTTAATCCTACTAAACCGTCATCGATAAGGATAGTATCTCCTGGTTTAACGTCATTAGCTAACCCAGCATATGTTACTGAACACTCTTCAGTGTTACCAATAACATCTCCACCTGCATGTACAGTGAATTTAGCTCCTGCTTGTAATTCAACTTTCTTAGGATCAAATTTACCAGTTCTTATTTCTGGTCCTTTTGTATCTAACATAACAGCGATTTCTTTGTTGTACTTCTTAGCTAATTCCTTAACTAAGTTAATTCTTGCTGCATGTTCTTCGTGATCTCCGTGAGAGAAGTTATGTCTTGAAACGTTCATTCCTGCTTCGATTATTTGTGATAATATTTCTGGCTTTTCACTAGCTGGACCGATAGTGCAAATCATTTTAGTCTTTCTCATTTAAAACTCTCCTTCTAATATCTAATTTAATGTATTTTAAAATAAAATATTGGCAATATTAATTAAATTATTTAGAAATTTCTTCTGAAATCTCATATAACTTTTCATCAAATGTTCTGTCTAATGCTAGAGCTTCATCTATATCTTGGTCAAAGATTTGATTATTCTTTATACCAACAACTTTTGAAGTTTTACCTTCCATTAAAAGTTCAATTGCTTTTGAACCCATTCTTGAAGCTAATACTCTATCAAAAGCACTTGGAGCTCCACCTCTTTGGATGTGTCCTAATACAGTTGCTCTTGTTTCAATTCCAGTTTGAGCTTCAATATATTTAGCTAATTCAGAAGCTCCACCAACACCTTCAGCAAGTAATACTAAATTATGCATTTTTCCAGCTTTCTTACCTTCTAAGATAACTTTGCATAATTCATCTTTATCATATCCTTTTTCTGGTGTAATGATGTATTCAGCTCCACAAGCTACACCTGTGTGAAGAGCAATATCTCCACAATTTCTACCCATAACTTCTACGATAGAAACTCTTTCGTGAGAAGTTGATGTATCTCTTATTTTATCTATAGCTTCAACTACAGTATTTAACGCTGTATCAAATCCTATTGTATAATCAGTGTAAATTAAGTCATTATCGATTGTACCAGGTAAACCAATAGTTTTAACTCCTAATTTTGATAATAATTTAGCACCAGTGAAAGATCCATCTCCACCAATAACTACTAAAGCTTCTACACCATTATCAGCAAGAATTTTTACCGCTTCTTTTCTTACTTCTTCTTGTTTGAATTCTACACATCTAGCAGTTCTTAAAATAGTACCGCCTCTTTGAATTATATCTGAAACAGATGATCTATTCATTGGGAATAACTCACCATTTATTAATCCAGCATACCCTCTTTGTACTCCCATAACTTCAATACCATTATGTATTGCAGTTCTTACTACTGCTCTTATCGCAGCATTCATTCCTGGAGCATCTCCACCACTTGTTAAAACAGCTATTTTTTTCATAAAATATTCCTCCTCGAAACTACTAAGGACTCTGCATGTCCACACACTTTGAAATATTCCTTATTATTCTTTTATTGTTAAACTTTTTACCACCTTTTTTATTTTACTTGTAATCTCTTCTTATTGCAACTAAAATAAATATTCTTATGTCTAATTTTATCGTTTATTTACATTATTACCTGTTTATTTTGCCCTTAATCAATTAAAATTATATAAATATTTTTTATTTTTGTAGCTTTACACATATTTCAATATTATCACTTTTTTTATTATTTTTCATTATAAAATAGAAATTTACACCAAACTTTGTTATATAATTAACATACTTTTAACGCTAATTATGGATATTTTTGGTTTAAATTTGTAATGAAAAACTTTAATTTTTATTATTCTTTTGTGAAATGTTCCAAATTTTAAAAAAAAATATTATCTTGCTCAAGAATTTTTCCACAAGATAATATTTTTTTAACAATTTTATTCTACAACTTTA
Organism: Clostridium sp. 1001271B_151109_B4; assembly: GCF_015670405.1. GTDB lineage: Bacteria > Bacillota > Clostridia > Clostridiales > Clostridiaceae > Clostridium. The sequence continues at coordinate 66,252 of NZ_JADPBQ010000010.1, forward strand.
ACATTTGAATCACCAAAAACTTTTTTTAATTCAAATACTACTTCACTATTTAAGTCAACCCACATATGTCGTGGCATTCTGTAATTTTTTCTATCATTGGCAGTAAATACATATAAAGCAGAATCACCTTTATATTCAGAAACTACATCAATTAGTTTAGGCTTCATCTCTTTAGCCATTTGTAAATCATCAACTCTTATATACACTTTATCACTATTTACTTTTTCTAAAGGTTCTATACTTTCACAAATAAGTTTTGGTTCTTCATCTTCTTTTATATTAACCCTACCATTAATAACTACCATGGAATCTAAATTAATTAAATTTCTAACTTTGTCTAATGTTTTAGGGAAAACAACTACTTCAATAACTCCAGTTAAATCCTCTAGCTTTAAGAAGGCCATTATTGAGTTATTTCTAGTTACCTTTTGATTTACCTCTGCTAATATTCCTCCCAATATTACTCTTTGATTATCTTGAATTAAGTGATCATCATCTCCTAATCCATCCATAATAGCTTCATATGATTGGAATATAGTTTCAACAGTAGTCGATGTCATCATCTTTAAACTTTTTTCGTATTCATCTAAAGGATGACCTGATATATAAAGTCCTGTCATTTCCTTTTCCATTGATAATAAATTATTTTTTGCAAACTCTTTTATATCTGGATATTTTATTTCAGGCTCCTTTATACTCTCCTCTGCTATACCAAAAAGGCTAATTTGCCCATCTATATTTCTCTTTTTTTCATTATATATGCTATCCATTACTTTTTCATAAACAGCTAGTAATTTTGATCTGTATATTTTAAACTCATCAAAAGCACCTGCTTTTATTAAGCTTTCTACAGCCCTTTTATTTATTGTTGATAAATCTATCTTACTAATGAAATCAACTAAAGACTCAAAGTTGCCTTTGCTTTTTCTAGCCTCAACTATTCCATCAACAACATTTACTCCAACATTTTTTATTGCTGCAAGACCAAATCTTATACTGTTTCCTTTTACAGTAAACTTTGAATAGCTTTCGTTTATATTTGGAGGTAACACTTGTATACCTAAGCTTTCTGCAAACTTTGTATAATGTGCTACTTTTTCACTTGTTCCCATAACAGAATTAACCATTGCTGCTATGGTTTCTACTGGATAGTAATGCATTAAGTATGCTGTCTGATAGCCTATTACTGCATAGGCTGCTGCCTTTACTACTCTTACTTTCATAAGCCTTTATAAAATAAAGTTGTAGTCTGGACTATACCATATACTAATTTATTTAGTATCTCCTATTATAGTCTCTGAGCGTCTTTCATAATAATAATTTATATTTTCTTTCCATTCCAAAAGGTTTATTATATACCTTATTTTTTAAAACTTCTAAATTATATTTTTTTGCACTTCTTATAATATAAATTCCGTTAAATTCATTGGTTATAAATCTTGCCTCTAAGTCCTCAAATCCTAAATATATTAGTGCTTTCTTACACCATTTTATAAATTCATTAGATGCAGATGAAATAAAAAACTCTCTTCCGTCTTTTCTTATCCAACCATCTCCATCTATTATTCCCCTTACTATATACGATAAATACTTTATTTCACCATCATATAAATCAGGACCTATTAAAGAAAATGTTTTTTTTGCAGTAACACCTAACCTTTTCATTTCTTCTAATAATTTTCGACCATATAAAATAATTCTATATTTGTCCTTATATTCAGATTTTATTACTTTATAACTTACATTTAAGTATTTACTTAAAAATTCAATTACATCTTTATCAGCTAAGTCTATTCCAACGTATCCTCTTTCTTCATTAACATATCCATCTGTTAATATTAATCCTAAAAAATATGCTTTATATTCATCATCTATAACTTTCATTGAAAACTTACTATAAGCTTTATTTTCACTTTGCACTTCATTCCAATTTCTTCTCTCGATATTAAACTTATCAAGCTTTTGTAAAATAGAGTTTCTTGTTTTATATCCATAAATTTTAGATATCTCATTAGCTGTAAACCCTTGCTTATATAATTTTATAATATCATGTTCATCATTTCTATCAATAAATGATTGTTTATACATATTTTGGGTCTCTTTTTTTATTCTATTTCTACATGCAAAATCTCTTATTCTACTAACAGTCAAATTATATCCATACTTTTCATTTAAATATATAACTAACTTTTCTGTATTTATATATTTTTTATATAAATACAGAATCTTCTTTTTATCTACTTCACTATATTTTTCATAATTAATCGGAATTTTATTAATAATAATCTTTAATTCTATAATAGTACAATTAATATCGTAAACTTCTTTTAACGTTCTTTTTATTTCTCTTTCATTTACTCTATTAGTTCTTAATTTGTATATAATTTTTAAAGTTCTATTATTCATATAAACTATCACCTTAGAAATTTCGTTGCTGATTATCCATTTTTATTTTACCCACCATGTAAAACAACTATACTTAGGGTCTCCCCATATATAATCTATTTAGTTTTTTCTGCATTTCTGCCACATTCACGCATATCTTTTCAAATTACGTTGTAGTCTAAATAGCTTTAGGAACTTCCAGCAATTTAAGGAGTTTTCAATATAAATTTCTTTATATTGCCACACTTTCTATTTTATGGGATTTATTAAAAGCATACGAAGCAAAATCCATCATCTGATCGAAAATTTCATTTGCTGCTTTTTCACTTATGCCATTTCTCAGACAACCTGGTACTTCTACATTACCATTTTCATCTACTATTCCATATATAAAATTCTTTCTTTCTTGCTCCATGACACTGTGCTTTTTCTTTGACATGGCTCTTCTAACCATATCACTTCTTCCAAGTGAGTATCCACCTAGATCTCTAACAATCTGCATAACTTGCTCTTGATATACCATTACCCCATATGTGACATCCAGTATACTTTCAAGTTCTGGTGTCTCATAACGCACACTGTCTTTATTTCTTTTACCTTCTATATATCTCGGAATCTCCGCCATAGGACCTGGTCTATATAAAGATATACCGGCTATAATATCTTCCAGGCAATCTGGCTTAAGTTCCTTCATGAATGATGTCATTCCTGGAGATTCTAATTGGAATACACCAGCTGTTTTTCCTTCACCAATCATGTTATATACATTTTTATCTTCAAAATCTATTTTATCTAAATCAATATCTATTCCTTGGTTTTCTTTAATCATCTTAACAGCATCACTCATAACCGTTAATGTTCTTAACCCAAGGAAATCCATCTTTAGAAGTCCAAGCTCTTCTAATGTTGTCATATCAAATTGAGTTACTATCATTTCATCATTTCTTTGAAGTGGTACATATTCAACTAATGGCTTTGAAGCTATAACTACACCAGCTGCATGAGTTGATGAATGCCTTGGTAACCCTTCTAGAGTTTTACTAACATCTATTAATGTTTTCACTCTTTCTTCTGTATCATATGCTGCCTTAAGCTCTGGATTTAAATCTAATGCCTTTTCTATTGTGATTCCAAGCATTGTAGGAATCATTTTAGCTATTCTATCTACTTCTCCATATGAATAGTTCATAGCTCTTCCTACGTCTCTTAAACACAATCTAGCCGCCATTGTACCAAAGGTAATTATCTGTGATACATTTTTAACTCCATACTTTTCAACAACATAATCTATTACTTCCTGTCTTCTTTCATAACAAAAATCCGAATCTATCTATTACTACCCTCTCTTTCGAGATACTTAAACACTACTTTTGTAGTGGGTATAGACTATATCTTCACCCACCGACCTTTATACGGTTTGGGCTGCCCCACTTCGCTATGTTTCATAAACATAGCTACGTCCCCTCGGACTAGTCGTTGAACGTTTCCCTATTCAGGACTTCGCTGCTTATTACCCAATCTATTAATTTTTCAACATTCACGTTTAAGCTTATTTCATCTTTACGTTGTAGTATCAATAGCTCTAAGGGCTTTCAAGCAATTCGAGGCTCTTTAAGTATATTATTTCTAATATACACGACTATTAAGTTAAAATGTAGATTTCAAATTTATATATTTGATATATTTTCTATCTAGATAAATTGTAGAATTATCATATAAATAACTCATTATATTGAATGTTTTTAAACGCCCACCGTAACTTATATAATAGTTATTTTTCTCATCATTATATCTTTTAAATAATCTTTTATTATACTTATATTCAGAAACTGTGTTAAAGATATCTACTATCTCTTCTAGGAACTCTTTAGTTCCACAAAACTTAAAATTTATAGAATTACTCGATAACACTAAACTTCCATCTCCATCAAAATATCCTCTAATAAAATGTCTATATAAATCTCTATTTAATATTTTTATACTTGGGAATGTCAGTTTTAATGACTTATTAGCTATAACACCTTTTTCCTTTATATCTTTAACTAATTTTTCGCTATTTATTAATATTCTACAATATTTGCAACTACCATAAACCGAGTTAGATACATACGATTTAATTTTATAATCTGAACCTATACATTTCTTGAATTTTTCTAAATGCATCCTATCTAAATTAGCTAATGCTATTCCCAATTTGCTTCCAGTTACGTATCCATCTGCATAAATAAACCCTAACCAATATGCTTTTTCTTCAGTATCTATTTCCGAAAAATAATCATCATTCACCGAATAAACTAAATGACTATCCCTTAAATTTCTAGTACTAACTTTCCATCTTTTTAATGCATCATAGATACCACATAAACTACATCCAAGTTTATCTGCAATTTTACTACATGATAATTTTTCATCAATATATAAATTTATAATTTCAGCCTTATAATTATCCAACTCATATCGCTTCAAAATTCTACACTCCTAAGAATTTAATATATTCTTAGTATAAACTTCTTTTTAATCTGGCATACTAACTCTTTCCGGATTTAAAAATCTTTCAAAGAGCAAGCTATACTTTATCGGATTAATTTTTGTTATTCCCAGAGTATAAGCAACTATGGAACCTGCTGCCGATCCTCTTCCTGGTCCAGTTGGTATTCCATGATCATTTGAATACTTAATAAAGTCCCAAGTAATCAAGAAATAATCAACATATCCCATTTGATTAATTACACCAAGCTCATAATCAAGCCTATCAACATAAGTCTTTGCTTCTTCATTAGTTTCAGCAAAGTCCTTTATATCTTGAACATTAATTAACTTATCTCTAAACTGTTCAAAGACATCATATCTTTCAACCAACCCCTCAAAGCACACCTCTTCAAGATAATCAAAATGAGTTTTATACTCCTGTGGAACTGGGAAATTTGGTAACTTAGATACATGGAATTCATAATCAAAATTACATTCATCTGCAATTTTAATAGTATTTTCTAATGCCTCTGGAACATAAGAAAACATATCCCACATTTCCTCTTGAGACTTCAAATAGAACTGATCTGAAGGATATCTTCTTCTATTTGCATCTTCAACAGTTTTACCTGTTTGAATACACATAAGAATATCATGAGCTTTAGAATCATCTTGATTAATATAATGGACATCATTAGTTGCAATTAAAGGTATTCCAGTTTCCCTAGATAACTTAATATTACCTTCTGTAACCTTTCTTTGCTCCTCCATTCCATGATCTTGAATCTCTAAATAGAAACCATCTTTAAATATATCATTATACATTAAAGCAATTTCTTTAGCCTTTTCATAATCATCCCTTAATAAATTTTTTTGTACTTCTCCACCAAGACAAGCACTTAAAGCAATTAAACCTTCACTATGTTTTCTTAAAAAATCATGGTCAACCCTTGGCTTATAGTAAAACCCATCAATTGAAGCCGCTGATACTATTTTCATTAAGTTTTCATAACCAACTTCATTTTTAACTAATAAAACTAAATGATATGTTCCATTATCCTTATCATTAATCTTAATATTCATAGACTTGCTTGCTACATAAACTTCACAACCAAGAATAGGCTTAATCCCTTGTGCTATAGCTTCTTTATAAAAAGCTACACACCCATACATTACACCATGGTCAGTAATTGCTATACTTTCCATACCTAGTTCCTTAGCTCTGCTAATGACCTTTTTAATCTTAGCCGAACTATCAAGTAAACTATACTCTGTATGTAAGTGAAGATGACAGAACTTTTTATTTTCCAATAAAACACCCCCGTTTTAATTAGTTAAAGGTTTTTAGTTAATAGTCTAGTATATAAATTCCAAAAGGATTTATATACTAGCGCTTAACTATTAACTATTAACTATTAACTATTAACTATTAACTAACTAATAGTTTCCACTTCTAATTTCTTCTGCTATTTTTTCTATTTTTCTTAGCCTATGATTAATTCCAGACTTACCAACTGGTGGATCTAGCATTTCTCCTAGCTCCTTTAGAGATTCATCTGGATAGCTTAATCTAAGCTCTGCAACTTCTTGAAGATTTTTAGGCAATCTTTGAAGTCCAATACTATTTTGAATAAGCTTAATACTTTCAACCTGTCTTACTGCCGCATTAACTGTTTTACTTAAATTAGCTGTTTCACAGTTTACAAGTCTATTTACATTGTTTCTCATTTCCTTCATTATTCTTATATTTTCTAATTCAAGTAATGAAGTATGAGCCCCTACTATGTTTAAAAGGTCAACTATTTGCTCACCTTCTTTAATATATATTATAAAACTATTTTTTCTTTGAATAACCTTCGAGTTTAATCCAAAAGAATTAATTAGTTTTGATAAATCAATTGCATATTCTTCACTATGCGTTACAAACTCTAAATGATATGTCTTTTCAGGATTAGTTACACTTCCCCCACCAATGAAAGCTCCTCTAATATAAGCTTTCTTATACTCTTCAGTCTTTACCATTTCAGGATCAATTTTATAATCAATAGTTAGTACTCCATCTATTTCTTTGAAAATCCCTGTTTCTTGAAGTAAGTCCCTAACCCCCATATATTCTTCTATTAAAACCATGTAGATATTATTCTTCTTTAATGAATTACTCTTCTTAACCATTAATTTAGAATGTATATCAAAGTGTTCCTTTAGTAAAGTGAATATATGTCTTGCTGAAGCTGGATTTTCTGTTGTAATTCTAAAGCTAAGACCTTTTCCACTAAATCCTATAGTTCCACTACCTTTCATTATTGCTGAAAGCTCTGCTAATGCTTCCTCTTTCGATATATCAGTATATCTGCATATTTCTCCTTTTACTTTCGCTGAAAACGACATAAATTTTTTCTCCTAACTAACTATAAATATATAACACATTATATCATAAACTGTTCCTACTGTGTCATAATATAATAATGGAAAATTACTTTAAATAAAAATAGAGGATATTGCCTCCCCAATATCCTCTATTTTCCTTTACTATTTTTAATTTTTTTGGAAACATACATATATTCCATTATCTTCTTCTTATCATATAATAACTTTTTATCAAGAATAGTTGTCATTAATACTTGTGCTAAATAGTCTGAATCATGCTTTACATATCCTTTAGTTATTTTAACTAAATCTGTTTCTACTACCTTAACCCCTAAGTCCTTTATATTTTCATAATCTAACTCAACTAACTTAGAGCCTTCACTTAAATATCTTTCTTCTATATCCTTAGGGATTGTCCCGTTATTTGCAATAACATATTCAACGCTATTCTTTCCACTATACTTCATTAATGTTTTTATATGATCAGACACAGCAAAATCATCAGTTTCTCCTGGCTGGGTCATTACGTTAGAAATATAAATTTTAATTGCATCGCTTTTATTTATGCACTCTGCAATATCCTCTACTAAAAGATTTGGAATTATGCTTGTATATAAACTTCCAGGCCCCATAACGATTGCATCTGCATCACTTATAGCCATTAAAGCATCTAATAAAGGTTTTGCCCTTTCAGGCTCAATCTTTAATTTTTTTATCTTACTTTTTTGTTTGATAACTTCATCAGGTATTATAGATTCACCTTCTATAATACTTCCATTTTCAAGTTCTGCTACTAACTTCATATCATCAAGAGTAACAGGTAATACTTTTCCAGTTACAGCAAGTACAGAACTCATTTTTTGAACTGCAGCCTCAAAGTTATCACTTATCCCATCCATAGCAGCTAAAAATAGATTACCAAAGCTTTGTCCCTTTAAAGTTCCCTCTGTAAACCTATATTGAAGTAAATCCTCCATTATTGGCTCAGTATCAGCTAAAGCTAAAATACAGTTTCTTATATCCCCTGGCGGAAGCATTCCAAGGTCAGCCCTAAGCTTTCCTGAACCTCCACCATCATCACCTACAGTTACTATTGCCGTTATATTATTAGTGTATAGCTTAAGCCCCCTAAGCATTGTAGATAAACCTGTACCTCCACCTATAACAACAACCTTAGGTCCTCCTACATGAACCCTCTTCTCATCAACTAAATCCTCAATATTTTTATCAGTTATAGTTATTTTAATCTTTTCATTATTTATTAATGCAATAAATGCTCTTATAAATTCTGATAGGGCTATATATATAATTAAAAGCCCAATTAAACTTAAAAATAAGTATAAAACTTTAAATCCTATATTGGGCCCCGCCTGTGAAAAAATTTTAATAAATCCTACTACCGATAAAATCACACCAATAAAACCTAAAAAAATCCATCGTTTTATTTTTATACCAGGCTTCATCAAAAACTCCATTATCATAGTTTTTTATCCCCTTTATGAACATCTTCTTTAATATCCCTATGTTCTATATAAACATCGTAATTCTTTTCATGTAAACTCTGATAAATTTCATTTGCAATAGCAACTGATCTATGTCTTCCACCTGTACATCCTATTGATATAATAAGCTGTCTCTTACCTTCTTTTTTGTAATTAGGAATTAAAAATTCTAACATATCAGTTAGCTTATATAAAAAGCTCTTTGTTTCATCTTGTTGTAAAACATAGTCTTTAACTGGAGCATCTAATCCCGAAAAAGGCTTTAATTCTGGTATATAAAATGGATTTGGTATAAATCTAACATCAAACACTAAATCCGAATCAACAGGTATACCATATTTAAATCCAAAACTTAATACTGTAATTGACATTTGCTTTTCTGGCAGAGTTTCGTCACCAAAATACTTAGTCATTTCTTCTCTTAAATCACCAATTTTATATTTTGATGTATCTATGATAATATCTGATTTATCCTTAACCTCTCTTAATTTTTCTCTTTCTAATTCTATTCCAGTTATAACTCTTCCTCCACCTGATAATGGATGACTTCTTCTCTTTTCTTTAAATCTCTTTACTAATACCTCATCTGTTGCATCTAAAAATAGTATTTCATATTTAAATTGATCTTTCTCTAGTTCTCTTAAACTTTGGAATAAATCATTAAAGAATACTCCACCTCTTATATCAATTACTAATGCAACCTTATCAACTTCACCGTTACTTTTTGAACAAACTTCTGCGAACTTTGTAATTAATGTTGGTGGTAAATTGTCTATACAAAAATACCCCATATCTTCTAAGCTTTTTGTAGCTTCTGATTTACCCGCACCTGATAAGCCTGTTACTATAATGAATCTCATATAATACCTCCAAAAACTTCTGCTTTATTTAATCCTATGATATAACTTTAATAAATTTAAACTTATATAATTCTGTATAGAATAATTATATCAAAACAGCTTTGCTTTTACACGACTTAATTGAGTAAATAGAATATTTAGGACACTTCATAAATTATTTATAAGGAAACTCCTTCTCCTATTCGTCTAATGAGTAAGTTCTGCTAACTAAATCTAAGATTTAGAGCATCACTTATATCAAAACAGCTTTGCTTTTACACGACTTAATTGAGTAAATAGAATATTTAGGACACTTCATAAATTATTTATAAGGAAACTCCTTCTCCTATTCGTCTAATGAGTAAGTTCTGCTAACTAAATCTAAGATTTAGAGCATCACTTATATCAAAACAGCTTTGCTTTTACACGACTTAATTGAGTAAATAGAATATTTAGGACACTTCATAAATTATTTATAAGGAAACTCCTTCTCCTATTCGTCTAATGAGTAAGTTCTGCTAACTAAATCTAAGATTTAGAGCATCACTTATATCAAAACAGCTTTGCTTTTACACGACTTAATTGAGTAAATAGAATATTTAGAAACCTTCACGAATTATTTTTAAGGAAACTCCTTCTCCTATCCGTCGAATGGGTAAGTTCTGCTAACTAAATCTAAGATTTAGAGCATCACTTATATCAAAACAAATTTGCCTTTACACAACTTAATTGAATAAATCTAGGCATAAAAAAGGTTGCCCTAAGGACAACCTTTTATTCTTCACCAATTATTCTAACTTCTGGATGAAGCTCTACTCCAAATTGACTCTTAACTTCATCTTGAATATATTTTATTAAATCAGTTATATCTTTAGCTGTAGCATTTCCTTTATTAATTACAAAACCTGAATGTTTTTCTGAAACTGCTGCACCTCCTATAGAATAACCCTTTAAGCCCGCATCTTGAATAAGTTTTCCTGCAAAGTACCCTGTAGGTCTCTTAAATGTACTTCCTGCTGATGGATATTCAAGGGGTTGTTTTGACTCTCTTTTATTAGTTAAATCATCAACTAATTCTTTTATTGTCTTTACCTGACCCTTTTCTAATTTAAATACAGCTGATAATACTGTATATCCTTTTTTCATAACTATTGATGATCTATATCCAAACCCTAAATCTTTATTTGAAAGTCTTACAATATTGCACTCTTCATCAATTATTTCAGCACTTTCAATAACATGGGCTATTTCACCATCATAAGCACCTGCATTCATAAATACTGCTCCACCTATAGTCCCTGGAATCCCACAAGCAAATTCAAATCCAGTTAATGAATTTTCCATAGCTTTATCAGAAACCGCTTTAAGCATAGCTCCACATTCTGCTTCTATTTTATCTCCATCTACAATAATATTGCTAACCTCTTTTAAAGAAATTACAACACCTCTAAATCCACCATCTCTAACTAGTATGTTAGAACCATTTCCTATTAAATAAAACGGAATATTGTTCTTCTTACAAACTTCAACACTTTTTATTACCTGCTCCTTTGATTTTGGAGTTAATAATATATCTGCTGGCCCACCAACTTTAAAATTAACGTAACTACTTAGTTTTTCATCTATCTTAATATCATTTGCATCATAAAATTCTCTAAACAACCCTACAAATTTATCGTATTTATTCATGACAAGCTCCTTAAAATTATAAAATATTTACATTTTAATAGTATAAATTAATTTATACTATTAAACAAGTGATTTAGTTTTAATTATTACCATTAAAGTAAATATAAATACTTTCTGCTGATTTTTTATCTATAGATGGTGTATCTAAAAGCTCTTCTATCGTTGCTTTCTTTATATTGTCAACGCTTCCAAACCTCATTAATAATGCTCTTCTTCTTTTCTCTCCAACATTAGGTATATCATCTAAAATTGAATGTAAAGTTCTTTTATCTCTTAAGCTTCTATGATATGTTATTGCAAATCTATGCACCTCATCTTGAATTCTTCGAATAAGCTGCATTAAATTTGACCCTCTATTTATAATCAACTCTTTATTATTATATACTATCCCTCTTGTTTGGTGTTTATCATCCTTAACTAGTCCACAAACTGAAATATCTATATTTAATGACTTTAACACCTCTAATGCAATATTAACTTGACCTTTTCCACCATCCATCATTATTAAATCAGGAAATGTTGAAAACTTCCCTGCTGATAATTTTAAATCTCTTTGTTGAATAGCTTTTATTTCATCTAACCCATGATTAAATCTTCTAGTTAATATTTCACGCATACTATCATAATCATTAGCACCCTTAACTGTTTTTATCTTAAATCTTCTATAATCGCTATTTTTTGCTCTTCCTTCTTCAAATACAATCATTGTTCCAACAGAATCTACACCCTGTATGTTAGAAATATCATATGCTTCTATTCTAGAAGGCCATTCATCTAAATTTAATAGTTCTTGAAGTTCTAATAAAGAAACTCTATTTAATTCTTTATCTTTTAAATATTTATCTTTAAACTTTTCTAATGTAATTTTAGCATTGTTTTTAACCATTTCAAGCATATCTTTCTTTTGTCCTTTTTGTGGTACTTTGATACACACCTTAGAACCTCTTTTTATAGTCAAATACTCTTCCATTAGTTCTAGTTCGTTAATTTCAGGCACAAAAATAGTTTTTGGTACCTTTGCTGTTCCTCCGTAGAATGTGGCTATAAATTCCTCTATTATCTCACCAATTCCTTCATTTGCTGTATTTTCGAATATAAAGTGTTCTCTTCCGATTATTTTACCCTCTCTTGAAAAGAATACTTGAATGCAACTATCTTTATCATCTTGTTCTATATTAATGAAATCTTCGTCACCTTCCATAGTTTTAAAAATCTTTTGCTTTTCGACTATGGCCTCTATAGATAATATTTTATCTCTCAATGCTGCTGCCTTTTCAAACTCTAATTCTTCAGAAGCTCTTTCCATTTCATCTTTTAGCATTTTAGTTACATAAGTTTCTTTACCACTTAAAACATCTATTATATCACTAATCATCTTTCCATATTCTTCTTTAGTAATATGCCCACCACATGGTCCAAAGCATTTTTTAATGTGATAATTCAAGCAAGGTCTTATATTCTCTCCATTTTCTCTTATTGCAAGCTTGCAGGTTCTTAATGGAAATATTTTATATATTAAATTAATAGTTTCATAAACTGCTGTTCCATTAGTATAAGGTCCAAAATATTTGCTTCCATCCTTAGCAAAATTTCTAGTAACAAATACTCTTGGATAATCATCTTTTATAGTTATTTTTATAAACGGATAAAACTTATCATCCTTTAGCAAAATATTGTACTTAGGACTATACTTTTTTATTAAATTACACTCTAAAATCAAGGCTTCCATTTCAGAATCTGTAACAATATACTCAAACTCTGAAATATTTTTAACCATTACTCGTACTTTTTCAGAGTGATTTTTTGAGTTTTGGAAATAACTTTTCACTCTATTTTTTAATATTTTTGCTTTTCCTACATAAATTACTTCCCCTAAAGAATTTTTCATTAAATATACTCCAGGTTTATCTGGCAAATTCTTTAAATGATATTCAAAATCAAACATTTTAGAATCCTCCCCTCTTTAGTTAATAGATAATAATTAAGAGTTAAAGGTTACTATAAGCAAATCTAAAATTAATTAAGCTTGCTTTTGTCCCCCTTAACTCTTATATTATCACATAATTTTTTTTTTTATTTTAATATCCTAAAACTGCCTGCCTTACAACCTTACTTGCAACAGTTGCCGCTTTACCTGAACCAGTTCCACCATTTTCAACAATTACTGCAACTGCTATTTGTGGATCATCCATTGGTGCTACTGCAATAAACCAACTATGTGGTGTTGCTTCGCTACCATCTGGTAAAGTATAGTCAGCAGTACCTGTTTTTCCTCCAGCATTAGTTCCTTCAAAGGCTGGCCATTTACTTAAATTACTGTTAACTAAATTAGCCATATACTCTTGTACGGTTTCTGCTATATCACTAGACATAACTTGTTTTAATTGTTTATCATCAATAGTTTTCACTATATTTTGATCTTTATCAACTATAGCCTTAACAAGTTTAGGCTGCATCATTACTCCATCATTTCCAACTGTAGCTGCAACTAAAGCCATTTGCATAGGTGTTGCTAAAATACTACTTTGACCTATCCCACTTTGTGCTATATTACCAATTTCTGAACTATCTAAAGTTGGAAACCTACTTGAAGTTATAGATATACCTGGTCCTGTTATTACAGAATTAAATCCATAATCCTCTGCTGTAGATTTAAGTGTATCATTTCCTAATTCCATAGCTAATGTACCAAATACAACATTACTTGATACCTTATAGGCTTGCTTTAAATCTAATGATCCATAAGCATTATTTCCAAAGTTACTCAAAGATCTTCCATCAGGAAATTTGATTTTTCCTTCATCACTAAAAGTCCTATCAACTACTGATGGCATGTTTTCTAATGCACTTGTTAATGTTACAGTCTTAAATACAGATCCTGGAGGATATAATCCATTAATCGCTCTATTTATCAATGGTGAATCATCCGAACTTCCGCTATTAGCTGAATTCATTTCATCTGCTAAATTATTAGGATTAAATGTTGGTTTTGACACCATTGCTAATATTTCACCTGTTTTAGGATCCAATGCAACTACAGCTCCCTTATTATCACCTAATGCATCTGATGCCACTTGTTGAAGTGTTGTATCTAATGTAGTTACAACTCCATTCCCCACCTTATCATCTTCTTCTGTTAATAAACTAAAATCTATTTTTTCTTTAAATTCTTTAAAATTCTCTGAAAAATTAAAGCTTCCTGTATTTTCTTTATCATTCTTAATATTTTCTACTAATCCACTTAAATCAATAGTATCTAAGAATTTTCTAAAGTTATTACCAAAAGCATTATAAGTAGTTAATTCACTATTATACTCTTGTTCAAGACCAGTAGTTCCATATACTGCACTTGTATAACCTAATGCATGAACATATAAGTTATCATATAAATAATCTCTTTTTTGAGAAGTTTCATTTAATCTTTCACTTGTAGTTAATGCTGTTCCATTTCTATCGTAAATAGTTCCTCTTAAAACTTCATTCTTTTTAGCTATAACCCTTGTATTACCTGCCATTTCATTAATTTTAGGACTTTTAATTAGTTGAAAATATGCAATATAGGATATCAATGCTATAAAGAAAACTAAGAAAACTGTCATTACATGCTTAACACTTTTTGCTAAATCATTCATATCCTATGCCTCCTCTGATATTTTTTGCAATATTCCTAATGCAAAAAATATTGTTAATACTGATGAACCACCATAACTTATAATAGGCAATGTTATACCTGTTAATGGAATAACAGCAAATATTCCTCCTATTATAACTAATGTTTGACATGCTATCATTGTACTAAATCCAACTGCAATTAATTGTGAATAGCTATCTTTTGTAACAAATGCTGCTCTTATACCTCTATAAAATAATAAGAAATATATTATCATTAATCCAATTGCAAAAATTATTCCAAACTCTTCGCATATAATTGCATAAATCATATCACTTTCTTTAACAGGTAAGTTTTCAAAATGACCTTGCCCTAACCCAACTCCAAAAAGTCCGCCTGCAGCAATAGAATACATACCTTCGACGATTTGATAAGATGATCCTAAGGCATATTTCCACGGATCTAACCAAATCTTAACTCTTTCTCGTACATGCCCGAACATGGAATATCCAACTACTGAACCTATAGCCGCTAATCCTAAGGCAGTAAATACATATTTTCTCTTTGATGTTGTAACATAAAGTAATGTTATTGAAATACCAAAGAATATTAAAGCACTTCCTAAATCTCTTTGAAGTACCATACACCCCATTGAAAAACCTGCAACTAATGCTGGTTGCCATAATTGCTTGGCATCTCCTTTAACATTGTTTTTAGCTTCATATGTTGATAATGCAGATGCTAAATATAATACTAATGCAATCTTTCCAAACTCTGAAGGTTGAAAAGATATAGGCCCTATTATAATCCAGTTCTTTGCCCCATATAATTCTGTACCAAATATTAATGCTAATGGCATTAATATTAAAGTTATTATCATATATATATTTTTATATTTTGCAAAACTCTTTAAATCTGGCAATATTACTACTATCAATATATAAGCTATTATACCTAAAGCTATCCAAACTAATTGCTTAATAGCTGTAACTGTATTTATTCTATATAATGTCGCTACCCCTACTACTGCTAATACACTTGCAAAAATTAAAATAAATTTATCTCCATCTGGATAAAATCTTCTAACTACAAAGTGGGAATAGCCTATTAATACACATAAGACTACCCCCATTATTAATGCAAATTTATCAAAAGGTTGTTGTAAAAAACCTAATGCTGTGAAAAGTAGTAAGCATAGCAGATATACTAATCCCAGTAATCTTTTTTCTCGCTTTATTGATTTCATATCATCACCTCTATTATCTGCCTGACTTTAAAACTTTAAAAATAGCACTTCCTATTTTTACTTCATCGTCAGCAACTAGCTTATACTTTTCCTGTATTTTTTCACTATTCACATATACCCCGTTGGTACTATTTAAGTCTTCAACATATAAATTATTATTTTTAGCATATATTTTTGCATGATTACCTGATACAAAAGGTTCAGTTAATACTATTGTATTTTCTGGCTTCCTTCCTAATGTAATAATTCCTCTTATAGGAACTACAGATCCCTGTTCTAACACGGAATTAACTCCCGTTTGAATAACCTCAATACCATATCTTATGCCTGAGCTGTTGTTTCTTGCTTTTCCACCGGTTTTAACATCTTTATACATTATCTTCAATGCGTAATATATAATGACATATAATAAAATTATAAAAATTATACCAAATACAAAAGTAACCAACTTTCCAAAACTCATACCTTCACCTCAAATTAACGTATATTTACCATTATATATTAAATCTTATTGTAAAAAATAACAAGTCATCTAAGGTTAACTTAATAACTTCTTAAGATATTTCCCTGTGTGCGATTTATTATTTTTAACTATTTCTTCTGGCGTTCCTTGTGCTACTAATGTACCACCTTTATCTCCACCTTCCGGACCTAAATCTATTATATAATCTGCACATTTTATCATATCTAAATTATGTTCTATAACAACAACTGTATTTCCTGCTTCAACTAATCTTTGTAATATTTCTACTAATCTACTAACATCATCTACATGAAGCCCTGTTGTTGGCTCATCTAGTATATATAAAGTCTTTCCTGTACTTCTCTTCGATAATTCAAATGCAAGCTTAATTCTTTGAGCTTCACCACCTGATAATTGAGTTGAAGGCTGACCTAATCTAACATATCCTAATCCTACATCTTTTAGTGTTTGAATCTTATTTTTTATCCTTGGGATATTTTCAAAGAATTCTAATGCCTCTTCTACTGTCATATTTAAGACATCATCAATATTTTTACCTTTATACTTAACTTCAAGAGTTTCCCTATTATATCTCTTTCCTTTACATACCTCACATGGAACATATACATCAGATAAGAATTGCATTTCTATTTTTATAATTCCATCACCAGAACATGCCTCGCATCTTCCACCTTTTACATTAAAGCTAAACCTTCCTGGCTTATATCCTCTCATTTTAGCTTCTGGAGTTTGTGAGAATAACTCTCTTATTATATCAAATGTTCCTGTATATGTTGCTGGATTTGAACGTGGAGTTCTACCTATAGGGCTTTGATCAATATCTATAATCTTATCAATATTTTCATATCCACTTATCTCTTTAAAAGCACCAGTTGGGTTTTTACTCTTATTAATTATCTTATTTAATCCCTTATAAAGTATTTCATTTACTAATGTACTCTTACCAGAACCTGAAACCCCTGTAACCATTGTTAAAACACCTAATGGGAATTTAACATTTAAGTTTTTAAGGTTATTTTCTTTAGCACCAGTTACTGTAATAAAATTTCCATTGCCTTTTCTTCTTACTTCTGGGACATTGATTGCTTTTTCCCCAGTTAAATATTGACCTGTAATTGATTCTTTACATGCCATTATTTCATCAACTGGTCCTGCTGCAATTATTTGACCACCATGTTCCCCTGCTCTTGGCCCAATATCTACTATATAATCTGCTTCCCTCATAGTATCTTCATCATGTTCAACTACTATAACTGTATTACCTACATCCCTTAAATTTTTTAAGGTTTGAATTAACTTATCATTATCTCTTTGATGTAATCCAATACTAGGTTCATCTAATATATATAGCACTCCCATTAACGCTGATCCAATTTGAGTAGCAAGTCTAATTCTTTGTGCTTCTCCACCAGAAAGAGTTCCTGAGCTTCTTGAAAGATTTAAATAATCTAATCCAACATTAACTAAGAATTGTAATCTACTTTTTATTTCTTTTACTATTTGATCACTTATAATTCTTTCTTTTTCAGATAATGTAATTGAGTTTATGAAGTCAAGTTCTTCTTTAATTGACATTTTGGTAAATTCATATATATTTTTGTCTCCAACAGTAACCGCTAAAACTTCTTTATTAAGTCTAGCCCCTTTACATTTTGGACAAGCATTATTGCTCATATATTGTTCTATTTCACCTTTTATAATATCTGAGTTAGTTTCTTTATATCTTCTTATAAGTGAATTAATTTCTCCATCATAAGAATATGCATATTTTGCCTTTACTCCATCTTTAGTATAAATAACAGATAACTTATGTCCATTAGTTCCATATAATAATAAATCTAAATGCTCTTTAGATAGTTCTTTCACTGGTCTACTTAAGTCTAAATCATACTCTTTACTTAATGCTTGTAATATAGCATATGTCCATGAATCTTCCTTTAATCTACCTTCTCCCCAAGTAGCAATAGCTCCTTCCATAACACTTAAATTCTTATTTGGAATTACTAGATTTGGATCTATTTCCATTAAAGTTCCTAATCCATCACATTTATCACATTTTCCGTACGGTGCATTAAATGAAAACATTCTTGGTTCAAATTCTTGTATACTAATTCCACAATCCGCACATGCAAAGTTTTCACTAAATAATATATCTTCATCACCAATTACATTTATTATAACTAGCCCTTCTGCTAATTTTAATGCCGCTTCTAGTGAATCACTTAATCTACCTTCAATTCCCTCTTTAATTACAAGTCTATCAACCACTGCCTCAATATTATGCTTCTTAGTCTTTTCAAGCTTTATTTCATCTTCAGCTAACTCATATATTTCACCATCTACTCTAGCTCTTACATATCCACTTTTCTTTATATTATCTAATACTTTTTCGTGAGTTCCTTTTTTTCCCCTTATAATTGGAGCTAAAACTTGAATTTTAGTTCTATCCCCAAGCGCCATTATTTGATCAACAATTTGGTCAACAGACTGTTGAGTTATTACCTTTCCACATTTAGGACAATGTGGAATACCTATTCTTGCATATAACAATCTTAAATAATCATAAATTTCAGTAATTGTCCCAACAGTAGATCTTGGATTTTTACTAGTTGTTTTTTGGTCTATTGATATTGCTGGTGATAGCCCTTCAATATAGTCTACATCTGGCTTATTCATTTGCCCTAAAAACTGTCTTGCATAAGCTGATAAAGACTCAACGTATCTTCTTTGTCCTTCAGCATATAATGTATCAAATGCTAAAGAAGATTTACCTGATCCTGATAATCCAGTAAATACTATTAACTTATCTCTAGGAATTTCTAAGGAAACATTTTTTAAATTATGTACTCTCGCACCTTTTACTATAATCTTATCTTTCATCTTTCTACCCTCTTCGATATACTTCATTATTTTATTTTTATCATAATTCTTTTTATTTAATCTCGAACAAATATTCTCTTTATTATATTTTAGATTTATTGATTTTTATTGTCAATAAATTTCACTATTTATACAATTTATAGCATAATAAAAGGCACTTTCTTTAGTTTAAGAAAGTGCCTTTTATTATGTTAGTTTCACTTAAAATTATATATTAAATATTTAGGTATCGCTATAAAAAGGTCGTATTTTTACTTATACATTTTATTAATATCTAGTGTCTTCTAATCCGCAGAATGCATCTACTGGACTTACACCCTTAAATTCAGAACGTCCCACCATCTTATCAACTAATGATTTAAGAGTATAGTCTTTATTATCATAAGTATTTATATAAGTTTTAACTTGCGGTACATCAGCTAAGTGGAATGGGCATTGTACCGAAACAAAAATAGTAGGTATTTCATTAACATAAAACGGAATATCTGGAGTACCTTTGCTTGGTGGCCATTGAAGACGCTGATCAACACTTGCTCCTACATCAGCTATATTTATTATTAAATCATATTTAGATGTTAATTCAGCTATTGGACGTTTACCAGCATAAACATTACCAAGTGCTGCACCCATTTCTTCCTTTGGTAACTTCATAATCTTATCTATTGGTGATTCATATATTTCTACTTCGAATCCTTCTTCTACTAATAACTCTTTCATTATATCTATAGGTCCTTTTTGAACTCCTTGCATAAGAGCTATAAACTTACCAAATCCCCCTTCAAACCCTTTTGCATTTACAAGTAATACTTTCTTAGTCTTATCTGGTGAAATAGGGAATATTTCTTGATTATTTTTAACTAAAGTTATACCTTTGTCAGCTATTTCTAAAGCTGCTTTCTTATTTTCTTCTAAACCAATCTTAGCCATTGCTTCTTCTTTTGGTTGTAATATTTCAGTTTTAGCTTTCTTATGTAATCCTAAAGAAGCTTTTAAACCTAATATTCTACTTAATGCATCATTAAGTCTTTCTTCAGTTATAACTCCATTTTTGTATCCTTCCATCATCCATTGGAAATCTTCATCTGGATCATTGAAAAATAAGAATAAGTCACTACCGGCTGCAATTGCAGTAGGTAACATATCTTTACGCTTCATAGCTGAAGTCATAGCAACCATATGAGATGCATCAGTTACAACTAAACCATTAAATCCCATTTGACCTTTTAATAAATCTGTTAATACATATTTGCTTAAAGTTGCAGGCATATTCATTTCTTGAATTGTAGCTTCTGGATTAAATTTCTTTACATATTGTGGTAAAGCAATATGTCCAGCCATTATTGATGGAAGACCTGCTTCAATTAATCCTGAATATACTTTTCCGAAAGTATTATCCCATTCTTCTACTGTTAAAGTATTTGGTGCAAATGATAAATGTTGATCTCTTTCATCTATACCATCTCCAGGGAAATGTTTAGCTGCTGGTAAAATTCCAGATTCCATTATCCCCTTCATATATTGTAAAGATAATTCTAAAGTTTGTTCAACATCTGCTGACCAAGTTCTAGTAGATATTATTGGATTTCTCCAGTTTCTATTTATATCAACGATTGGAGCAAAACTCCAGTTACATCCTATAGCAGATGCTTCAACCCCTGAGATTCTTCCTAATTCATAAGCATAATGTGAATCTTGAGTTGCAGCAATTTTTACTTCATTACCAACATAAGTACCATCTGTACATGCTCCATTTCCACCCATCTCTGTATTTGCTGCTATTAGTAGTGGAATTTTAGAATTTTCTTGTAATATTCTATTTTGCTCATATACTTCTTCTGCCTTACCTGGATTATAACGAACAGCTCCAATGTGATAGTTATCTAAAATACTTTTTAAATACTCTTCATCACGGCTTGCCCCCATATTTACAAATAGTTGTCCTATTTTTTCCTCTATAGACATATTAGCAATTGTATCTTCTACCCATCTTATAGATTCTTCATCTAAATTATAAGGTTTTACTTTTAAATTTACCATTTTAGTTTCCTCCCTATATCCAATATTTTCTAAGTATACGTATACTTATTGTCGCTATTTTTATTAAGCTAATCTTCTTTTTACTAATTCTTTATTCATTTCCTCTACCTTCTTCTTAGAAAGGTTATATATAAATATTAGAACTAATGTAGTTAATATAAATCCTCCAGCGGCCATTCCTATACCTATATTCTTAATACCAACACCGACACTTTCTGCTTGTACCGTAACACCTGATTGATATCCTAATAAAGATAATGCAAATCCTCCCATACCACCAGATATAACTTGTCCTAATTTTCTAGCTAATGAATATGAAGAGTAAACTGTCCCCTCATTTCTTTCTCCTGTAGTATATTCTTGATAATCAATAACATCTGAAACTAATGCCCAAATTATTGTATTTACTAAACCAGAACCTAAACCAGCTAAGAATGATAATGTAATGAATGTCATTACTGTTAAATTAGGTATGAATAACATTACTATATACATACAAGCTGCAAATGTTGATCCTAATACTGCTGACTCTTTTTTCCCTAACTTTCTAACTATTGCTCCTGCAAATGGTATAACAACAACCGATGCTAACATACCAATCATTCCACCAATAGCAGTAAGATTAGTGGCTTTAAAATAATCTTTAAATAAATATACATTTAGACTGCTTAATGTAAATGTACCACCTAGCATTAGGAATGAAGCTATTGCAACACCTAAAAATGCTCTATTTTTAAACAATAATCCTATTGTTTCTATAATTCCCTTTTTACTATTACTTGCTTTGTGTACTATTCTTTCCCTAGTTAATCTAAAGTTAAGGAAGAATGATACTGTTGAAATTATTGCTAATACTATAGCACAAGTTATAAATCCTTCAGCTGTAACTTTACCTTGTGCATTAAATATTATTTTAGGAACTAATACCATTACTAAGATATTAGCCAACATAGATCCAAGATTTCTAAAAGTTGATAAAGCTGTTCTTTCATCAGAATCATTAGTCATTACTGAAGCTAATGAACCATAAGGTATATTAACAGCTGTATATAACATACCGTATAAAATATATGTTACGTATGCATATGGTAACTTAAGATTATCTGGTAAACCTGGTATTGCTGTAAAAGCTAATATTCCAATAATAACCATTGGTAAGCCGAATCTAACAACATATGGTCTAAATTTACCATGTTTAGTACTTTGTGCCTTATCTAAAAGGACTCCCATTATAGGGTCATTAACCGCATCCCAAAACCTAGCTACTACAAATAAAGTTCCAACAGCAGCTGCACTAATCCCTAAAACATCCGTATAGAATACCATTAAATAACTACTTACAAATGCGAAGAATGCTGCACACCCAAAATCTCCAAGTGCATATCCAACTTTATCACCCACATTAAAAGATTTCACTTGTTCTTCTTTTTTACTTATCAAATCAAGAACCATAATTAATCTATCCTCCCAAAATAATTCTTTTTGAATACATTTACATTAAAACTTTTATAATCTCTTAATATAGAATGGAAAATTAATTTATATAGATTTTCCATTCTATACTTTTAATAATTATCTTTCAAAATACTTTGCTGAATTTTTATAACAAATGTTTTCTACAATTTCACCTAGTATTTCTTCATCATAAGGGTATTGACCAGACTCAACTAAACCACCTAAGTAATTACATAATATTCTTCTAAAATATTCATGTCTTGTATATGATAAAAAGCTTCTTGAATCAGTTACCATTCCTACAAATTGACTTATAAGACCAAGTTGTGATAATGCCATCATCTGTCTTTCCATACCATCTTTTTGATCATTAAACCACCAGCCTGATCCAAATTGGATTTTTCCTGCTATATTACCGCCTTGGAAATTACCAATCATTGTTCCAATCACTTCATTATCTTTAGGATTTAAACAATATAAAATTGTCTTTGGAAGTTTATCCTCTTTATCTAATTCATCAAGTATTCTTGAAAGTGAATATGCTATTTCACCATCATCAATACTATCGAATCCTGCATCTGCTCCTACTCTATTGAACATTCTTGTATTATTATTTCTTAATGCTCCTATATGAAGTTGCATTATCATCTTTCTTTCTGAATACATCTTTCCTAAAGCTATTAACAATGCAATAGAATATTTTGATGCTTCTTCATTTGTTATGTATTCACCATTTAATGCTTTAATAAAAATCTTGTTAATTTCTTCACATGAATAATTATAAAAAACAACTCTTTCTAAGCTATGATCAGTAATCATACATCCATTTTCATAAAAATAATCTAATCTAACTTCTAGAGCCCTTTCCAAATCATTAAATGATTTAATTTCAATATTGCTAACTTCTGATAACTTATCTATATACTCCTTAAATCCTTTGTTTTGTATCTTCATTGCCTTTTCAGGTCTAAAGCTTGGATTAACTGAACACTCAAAATTATCATCTTCTTTTATTTGCTTATGGTACTTTAAATCATCTATAGGATCATCTGTAGTTCCAATATAAACTACGTTTGCCATTTCAATTAACTTCTTTGCTGTTAATTTATTTTCTTTTATTGCCTTGTTACATTTCTCCCAAATAATATCTGCTGTTTTTTCACTTAATGTTTCTTCAACACCAAAGAATCTCTTAAGTTCTAAATGCGACCAATGATAAATAGGATTTCCAATTAAATATGGCATCATCTTTGCAAATTTATAAAATTTATCATAATCACTTGCATTTCCAGTTATATACTCTTCATCTATACCAAAGCTTCTCATAGCTCTCCACTTATAGTGGTCATGGTATAGCCACATTTCTGTTATATTTTTAAACTCATGATCTGTGGCTATTTCCATAGGAACCAGGTGACAGTGATAATCAAACACTGGCACCTTTGAAGCATAATTATGGTACAAAACTTTTGCTACTTCATTTTCTAGTAAAAAGTCTTTATCCATAAACTTCTTCATTCTTTTATCCCCTTAAAATTAATTATTCTTTTTATTTTTATTAATTGCCTCAATTAATCCGTTGATATACACTGCACCTAATGCTCTATCATATAATCCATATCCTGGTCTACCAGTTTCTCCCCAAATCATTCTTCCATGGTCTGGTCTATATGGACCTGTAAATTCATAATCACAGTATGCCTTAACTATTTCATAGAAATCTAAAGATCCTGCTTCTGATAAATGAGCTACTTCGTTAAAGCTACTATCTCCAGTAATTTTTACATTTCTAAGATGAGCAAAGTGTATTCTATTTCTTTCCTTACCAAAATAGTTAATCATCTTAACCATATCATTAACTTTTGTACAACCTAAAGAGCCTGTACATAATGTGATTCCATGATAAGGACTATCATATAAATCTATAAATCTCTTTAAGTTTTCAAAATTAGTTATGATTCTTGGTAATCCAAATATTCCCCATGGTGGATCATCCGGATGTATTGCCATTTTCATTCTTACTTCATCAGCAACCTTCATTATTCTTTGTATAAAGTAATTTAAATTGCTCCATAGTATTTCTTCATCTATATCCTTATATTGTTCTAATAAACCTTTAAGTCCACCTTCACCATAAGAAGTATCCCATCCTGGTAACTCTAATTCACCTAAAGCTGGATCCATCTTTTTGACTTGTTCTTCATCATATATTAGGCATGTTGATCCATCTTCTAATTCATAATTTAAATCAGATCTTGTCCAATCAAATACTGGCATAAAGTTATAGCATATTGTATCTATACCTGCCTCTGCTAAATTTCTAATTGTTTGTATATAGTTATCTATATATTTATCTCTTGTTGGTAACCCAAGTTTTATATCTTCATGTACAGGTACACTTTCTATTACAGAAAGCTTTAAGCCATGACTTTCTATTTCATTCTTTAATTCTAAAATTCTTTCAAGCGGCCATACTTCTCCAACAGGAATATCATATATAGCCGTAACGATTCCCTTCATTCCTGGTATTTGCTTGATGTATTCAATTTTAACTGGATCATCTTTACCATACCATCTGAATGTCATTTCCATGATTTTTTCCTCCTCTAATAAATAAATCACTACTTTTTAAAACTCTTGGCACACTTGACGAATACTAGTATACCAGCTTTGTTAAAAAAATTTAAGCTCTAATTTTGTCCATTTTTTTCATAAAAGCTTTTGCTGTATTTTCTATATCTTCAAGTGATCCTTTAATTAATGAGCTTCCAACTCCAACGCAAGAAACTCCATTTTCAAACCACTCTTCAATATTGTCAACTGAAACTCCCCCTGTTGGCATTATTTCAACACTTGGAATAGGTGCTTTAATTGCTTTTACATACTTAGCACCAAAAACATCGCCTGGGAATAATTTAATCATCTTATTTCCAGCATCCATAGCTTTCATTATTTCACTTACTGTCATACAACCTGGCAAATAAAGAACTTGCATTTCTTTACATACCTTATCAACTTCTTCACTATATCCTGGACTTACAACATACTTAGCACCTGCTTCAATTGCGTCGCAAGCCATCTTAGCATTTAAAACGCTTCCAACACCAATTAATGCTTCTGTATGTGAGCTATATTCTTTTATAAGCTCACATACATTTGGGATTGTATAAGTAAGTTCCAATGATTTAATTCCACCTCTTAAGCATGCTTCCATGTAACCTCTAGCTTCTTCATGGCTTTTACCTCTAACTACGGCTACAATTCCATTTGCCTTTAATTCACTTAAAATCATCTTCTCTTATCCCCCTATACCCCTGAATATGCTGAGTATGCTCCATCTACTGGAATAACTACTCCATTTACAAATCCTGATGCTTCTTGAGAAACTAAGTATAATAATGTTCCTATTAATTCATCAGCTTCACCAAATCTTCTCATTGGTGTACTATTTAAGATCTTTTCTGTTCTTGGAGTTGCTGTTCCATCTTCATTAAATAATAATCTTCTATTTTGATCTGTTACAAAGAATCCTGGTGCTATTGCATTAACTCTAACTCCAACTTTAGACATATGAACCGCAAGCCATTGAGTAAAGTTACTTACAGCGGCCTTTGCCCCTGAATAAGCTGGGATTTTTGTAAGTGGTGTAAATGCATTCATTGATGATATATTAATTATTGTAGCACCTTCCTTATTTATCATATCCTTGCTAAATTCTTGTGATGGAAGTAATGTTCCTAAAAAGTTTAAATTAAATACAAACTCTACACCTTTTGGATCTAAATCAAAGAATGTAGTTAAATCTTCATTTTCTAAATCTTCAACTTCTAAGTACTCCTTAGTTGTAGTTCCTTTTGGATGATTTCCTCCAGCACCATTTATTAATATATCAACTGGCCCAAATTCTTTAAGAATTATTTCATGTGCCTTTCTTAAACTTTCTTTATCTAAAACATTGGCTTCAATACCAATTGCTGTTCCGCCCTTTTCATTTATTTCTTTTGCTTTATTGTCACAAGCCTCTTGACCTAATGCCAAAATTGCAATTTTTCCTCCACACTCTGCAAGTGCATCAGCCATTGCTCCGCAAAGAATTCCTGTTCCACCTGTTACAACACAAACTTTATTTTTTAAATCAATATTAAAAGGTAATTTCATTTTACATTCCTCCTTGCAACTACTATACTTGTATACTAGAATATTAATATATGAATTACAATAACTTTTTGAAAACATTTAAATTTTTTTATACAAAAAAAGCCATATAATATTAAATTAAATATATACGACCTTCTCTTATACTATAATTTCTAATTTTCATAACTAAATTTATTATTTTAAAAATTTTTTATATAAATTTTTATAAATTATTATATTAAACTATATAACTAGCTATTTCTGAATCTTCTTTTATTATTTTTTCCCATTGTTCCACTGGATCTTTTATATGCTTTGATACAACCTCGTCAATAATATCAACGTTTTTATTTTTAATAATATCTAAATACGTTATGTGTTGATCTACTAAAAATGCTTTATTTAATTTCATTTCAGCTAATAATCTCATTCTATTATAATGAGTACTTATATTACAAATTGATTCCCATACATTTGTCTTGTTTATACCAACAAATAATAGCTTATGAAACTCTTTATCTAAATTATGAAACTCTAATAAATTATCACCTTTTTGTGCAATTAATTTTTGTGCAAATAAGCATTTTTCCATTTCCATTAATGTATCTTCTGAAAAATTTTCACATGCTTCTCTTAACGCTTCTTTTTCTAAATTATATCTAATAAAAATAGCCTCTTCTATTAAATTCCAATCAATTAGTGATACATAAGTTCCTGCTTGTGGCTTAACTTCTATTAATTTTTCAGCTTTAAGCTTTATTAATACTTCTCTTATAGGTGTCCTTGACACATTTAGTTTTTTTGCTAAATCAGATTCACTTAATAGTTCACCAGGCTTTAGCTCTAAACACATGATATTATCTTTTAATACTCTATACACATAGTCTTTTCCAGTTTCTTTATCTAGTTTGTCATAAAGAATCAATTTAACTTACCCCCTAATAATATTTATCTTCAATCTAGTACACTAGTATATCACATTATAACATAAAAAAAAATTAGGTCTATATAATATACCTAATTTTTTATTTTAAACTAATATTATTCTATTTTTTATAACCGAACTCTGGTATATTAGTCCATCTTTCACGTAATGCATGAGCTATCATTTTAGGCTTTCTTTCTCTAGTAAATATACCCTTCTTATTACCTTGAACTCTTATAATACCTTGACTTGTAGCAAAATCTGCAAAATTCCATGTTTGTTCTCCAACAAAGTTTTTGCATTTATCTACAACTTCATGGTTAGCTTTATAATATTCTACTTGGTATTCTTCTGTAAACATAACTGGAACTGTATCATGTAAACCTGCAACAGTATCTGCCCCATATTCGGTGAACATTATTGGTTTATTAGGGCATCTCTCTTCCCATCCCTTTAATTCATCATCAAGCAATCTTTTTGCTTCTTCTAAATCTCCACCAGCAACATACCATCCATAATATCTATTTAAACATAATACATCTACTATATCTCCAACTTTACACTTATCAGGAGTAGACATTAAATACGTAACTACAGTAACTGGTCTCTTTTGAGGGTCTAACTCCTTAGTTAATTTTATTAATGGCTCAAAATATTCTTTTGCTCCTTCTGAATCAGAGTCAGGTTCATTTGCTACAGACCACATCACAACGCATGGATGATTCTTGTCCCTTGCTACTAACTCTCTTAAAACTTGCTCATGAGCTTCTTTAGTTTGGATTTCTTTCCATGTATCTCTCTTATCTACATCTCCACCAAATCCAGTAGCCATAAAGTTTAAATGTACTCCTACTGCAGGTGTTTCATCAATTACAACTATACCTTCTCTATCTGCAAGTCTCATTATTTCTTCTGAATAAGGATAATGTGCTGTTCTAAAAGAATTCGCTCCAATCCATTTCATTAAATTGAAATCTTTAATATTAACAGCTTCATTCATCCCCCTTCCATTAATATAAGAATCTTCATGCTTACCAAAGCCTTTAAAATAGAACGGTTTATTGTTAATTAAGAACTTACCTTCTTTAACTTCAACTTTTCTTACTCCAAACTCTTCTAAGTAAGTATCAATTATAGAGTCATTGTCTAATAGCTCTACTTTTAATTTATATAGATATGCATTCATTGGTTCCCATAACTTAACGTTATCTATAACTAGTTTTCCACACTTTCCTGTTGCTTGTGAAACTACATTATTATCTTCATCAATTATTGATACACTAATGTTACCTTCTCCTACTGTTTTAATTTCATAATTAACATATCCTGTTGCTTCTTCAAAATCAGTAACAATAGTTATGTCTTCTACATAATTCTTTGGAGTTGTATATATTTTTACAGGTCTATGTATTCCTGCATAATTGAAGAAGTCAAAGTTAACTGAATTCTTAATAACTTTTTTTCCATCAATCTCTACTTCTTTTACTAACCCAACTGGTAAAGTAGTTTCATCGATTATATTATTTACAGCAACAGTTAATCTATTTTCACCTTGTATTAGTAAATTATTTATTTCTGCTTCAAATGGAGTAAATCCACCCTTATGCTCAACTAATAATTCTCCATTTAAATATACTTTTGCTTCATGAGTCACTGACCCAAATCTTAGCACTATTCTTTCATTCATTAAAAATTTAGGAATAACAAAATTTCTTTCATACCATACCCAGCCCACATGGTCTCTTACTTCTTGACTTTCTACTAAGTCATTATATGATGCTGGAACAGCCATTTCCATTGTTTCTTTTAGAGGCGTGTTCTTCCACTCCTCTGTAAGACTGTTACCATTGTCTAATTTAAATCTCCATATCCCATTTAAGTCTATTAATTGTCTTGATTCTGTAATTATTGGATATAACATAATAACCCCTCCTAAAATTTGTTATAATTTATTTATATTTTTATTGTTAGCTATAAAAAATTTTTTTATCTTTTAACATTGCATAAGCCATTATCAATAAATGAATTAATTGTATCTTCATCAATAATATTTATATCTCCTATTATTGAATGCTTTAATGCACTTGCACATGTCCCAAATTCAACGATTCTCTCATTTTCCATTTCATTTAAAACTCCATGAAGTATTCCTGCTGTAAAAGCATCTCCACCACCAACTCTGTCTAATATATCAAATGTATACTTATTTGATTTAAATAAGTTATTTCCATCAAATAAATATCCCTGTAAAGTATTATTATTTATTGAATTTACAGTTCTCTTAGTGCATGATGCAAACCTTAAATTTGGATACTTTTTAAATAAATTTTCATAGTGATACTTTAATCTTTCTTCAAATTCTAAATTTTCATCCTCAAATTTAAGTATATTTATCATATCTAGATAGCCTAAAAAAGCAAAATCTATATAAGGTAATACTTCTTCCAATACTTCCCTTGCTTCATCTATAGACCAAAGCTTTGACCTATAATTTGAGTCATAAGAAACCAATATCCCTTGGTTTTTACACTCCTTCACAATATCAATTATAAGTTCCTTCAAATTACTACTTAAAGCTGGTGTTATTCCTGATAAATGAACTAATCCAACACCTTTTAGCATATTTTTTATATTAAATTCTTCTTTTTTTGCCATAGAAATGGCTGAATATTTTCTATCATATATAACTTCAGTACTTCTAAGACCATGTCCAATTTCTGAATAATATACACCTAATCTGCCTTGTCCTATTATGATATCCTCTACATTGACATTATAACTTCTAAACTTACTTATAACTTTTTTCCCCAAATAATTATCTGGTAGCTTTGTTATAAATTTAGTATCATGGCCTAGTATAGCAAGACTTGCTATTACATTTGCTTCTCCTCCAGAATATACAGCTTCAAAAGAATCTGATTGTATTATTTTTTGATTATTAGGAGGAGTAAGCCTTAACATTATTTCTCCAAAACCTAATATCTTTTTACTTTTGAACTCTATGTTTTTCACCTTAACTCCACCCTTTACTTAAATTATATATGATTTTTATTTAGATAAGTTTGATTTAAATTCATTTATAACCTTCTCTTGATACTCCCCTATATATGAATTATCAACAAATTTTTTCAAAGCCTCTCTAGTAAATCTATTCCAAGACTCCTTTTCCTTTTTAACCATTATTGGATAATATAAAACTTCATTTGATTCAGCAGCTTTAAGATCCCCTAAAGCATCTCCAACCATTAAAACATTTCTTCTATTATATCCTTTTTCAATAAGCTTACTTATACAATAGGCCTTTGAACCAACATTTTGAGTTAAAACTATATCAACGTTTTCTAAAAGTCCATTATGACTCCATTCATCTAATACTGCTTTTTCATTTGCAGATGATACTATTGCTATATCTGCAATTTTTTTAGCTTCTATTATAGCTTCCTTCACACCCTCAAATGGGCATTTTTCCTCTTCACTTAATAAATCAATAGATTTATTGACAGCTCTTGACCATTCTAAAGCTTTTCTTATACAAATGTTGTTTGTTGTTTTCTCTATTTCTTTTTCTAAAGATTCATTAGACAGTTCTAAGGTTTTCTCTGTCCACTTTAAAAACTCATCTAATCCTTCAATTTTTATATATTTATCATTAATTTCTGTAAGTGCTACTGCTAATCCCTTAAATCTATTTATTCCCCTAGTTAATGTATAAAGATTAACTTTATTCCAACTATCTAATATAGGTTCCCTCCACTCTTCAAGATCCCATTCAGTAATCATACAAGGTCCAAAACATTTTATATGCTTTATATCCATAGTATCTATTGCACATCCATCAGAATCTATACAAATAAGAAAATCTTTTTGTTTATTAAATTTTTCTAAAATATTCCCCATTACTTCCACCTACTATTAATTGTTTTAAGACCGGCCATAGTTCATGTTAATAAATCTGTGTTAAGTTTAATATTTTATGAAAGGTGTTTAAGTTTAACTATGTGGTGTCTAAGTTTAACTATGTGGTTTTTAATTAACAATACTCTTATAGCCTAGTCTTATAAAAATAAATTTTCATCCTCTTACTAGTATACTAGCATATTAGTATTTTTATTTCAATGATTTTCGAATACCTTTTCATTTATTTATAAAAAAAATACAAGCAAATACTTTTCTTAAATTTGCTTGCATTTATTATAAATATTTTTATCCTATTTCCATAAAATTTGTATTGTCAATTCTTCGTTTTTTAATGTTGAATTTATACTACATCCTAATTTTTCTACTAAAACCCTAGTTATATACAATCCCAATCCTGTATTTCTATCACTTCTTGATTTATCCACAGTATAGAATCTCTCAAATAATTTATCCACATTTTCTTCCATTAAATCTGTTGTTTTGTTAATAAACTCTGTTATTATTACATCATCCTTTTGTTTTAAAGTAATTTTTACATAACTTTCACCATGTTTAATTATATTTCCTATTAAATTAGTAAAAATTCTTGTAATAGCTCCTTCATCCGATATAATTTCTCTAATATTTTCGTCTACTTCAATAATCGGATTAATATTATTATTAATAAAATCATTGTAAAATGCGGCTATATTTTCGCATAATATGTTTTTTAAATTTACCTTTTTATAATTAAAGTTATACTCATTTCCCTCTATTCTAGATAAATCGTAAAAACTACTAATAAGCTGTTGTAATGATTTTGCTCTATTTTCTACAATATCTATATACTCATTTTTTTCCTCTTCCGATATACCTTCTAATCTTGCTATTTGCAAATATCCCATTATTGATGTTAATGGTGTTCTTAAATCATGGGACATATTAGATATACTAGCCCTTAATTCTTCTTCGTTCTTATTCTTCTCTGCAACAATCCTTTGTTTAGAATCAAAAATCAAATTTATATTTTCAACTAAAGACTCTATATCCTTATCTACAGATTTTGTTTTTATATTTACATATTCATCTAAATTATTATTAATTTGCTTACTTATTCTTTTAAATTCTCTTTTATATCCTATAATAACAGCTATTAAAACAATAATTATTGCTATTAAAATACACGTTATCCCCATATTCTCTCCTATTCTATATATAAATTCATTACATATATGCCCTTAGATATACTCCCTCATAATTAAAATTTTAGATTTTATTAATTAAACTTCTTAATTTATTTGTATATAAATGCAAATTTAATTTTATTAATGTCAAAATTAAAATTATTCTTTAAGTATACTATATGCTCTATGCTTAATCCTTCCAACAGTCTATAAATATAAACAAGCCACCTCAAGAGAATGTTCTAAAAAATAAACTTTTCTCCGAGGTAACTTTTTTTACAATCTATTAAACTTTTCACTACCTATATTATTCAATACCTTAATTGAACCAAATAAAACTATTAAAAACATCATTAATACTGTACTTAAAATAATCATCATATTGGTAATATTGAATACTTGCACTAATGCAACAGCTACTCCCACAACTACTAATATTAATATAAATACTAATAAAATAGTAACTAATACACTTGCGCTTTGTTTTACTACCGTTGTTGGATTTGTCCATTCCATCTTTGGAAAATATAAATTGGTTATTATCCCTATTATAGCTGATATAACTGCAAATACTATGCTAATTATTAAATTGAAAATTAGATACTTAATCTCGAATTTTAATCCTATATAAAATATTATATTAGCTATAATTGATGCTGGAATTGTTATTATTAAATTAGTTATTATCTTTCCCTTAAAAATATCCTTAGGCTCTATTGGTAATGATTTTAATATCCATAACCTATTTCCTTCTAATGATATTGATGAGTTTGTTGTACAAGATAATCCTATAGTAAACACTAATATAACTAATACTCCTATGGGAATTATATTAACTATTTCAGGATATCCTAAAAATACTGCTAATGTTTCCTTGCTTATAAATAATGTTGCTATAGCTGCTGCAACTAATAATACCATTCCAACTGCTGTGTTCATAACATAAATAGGTGTTGCAAAATATCTTCTTAGCTCCTGTGTAACTAATGCTTTTGTTATACTGCTTGCTTCTAATTCTGCCACCTTATAATTTGCCTTCTTATAGCTTTCTGATAATTTCCCATTTATAGCTTTAAATGTCTTACTAAACACTAAAACAAATATTAAAAATGGAACTGTTGATATTAGTATAAACTTTATTAAACTAACTATATCATAACTTACTAAAGCTTCTTTTAAATACATTGCAGGTGGGTATATTCTAGATAATCCATTTACTATTGAATCACTATTTGCAATAAATGCATTAATATAACTTTGCATATTCATTAAAACTATCATAATTAATAAAACTGCTATCATACCAACAATTGTAGTTGCTATATTTTTATGCTTAAACCTTGATGATACAAATGTTATAGCAACAGCTATTATTGAAGCTGCTATTATTGGGAGCATTGGTATAAATATTAATCCTATTATTAATATAATGAAGAAAATCCATGATAAACTTCCATTATAAATAAAATATACTATTGAAGCTGGTACTATTATAAGTGCTGTTCCTATATAACTTATAGACATTAAACTTAATATTTTACTAGTTAATATTGTACTATTTTTTATAGGAAGAGCCATTAATACGTCATAATCTTTTGAGCTAAACAATGTTCCTTGTGCTTTATAAATTGATGTTATAAAGCTTAAAATACATGAAAATAATACCGCAATTATTAATATTAAATCTAAATATCCCATTGGTTTTAATACTGTAGCTAATCCAATTGAGTATGATGTGGCCATAAAACATATTACTATTGCTATTAATACTAGTGTTGCTGTACTAATTAATAATTTCTTTTTTTCTTTAGAAGTACTTACTCCCTTAGATAGTGAATTAATTCCTGTATTATTTATAAATGAATTTTTTAATAAAATAAATAAATTACTCATTATCAATCAACTCCATAAAGACATCTTCTAGAGAATTATTACCCTTAACTTGTTCAGTAGTACCCTCTGCAACTATCTTTCCTCCCTTAATAATTGCAATCTTATCACATAATTTTTCCGCTACCTCTAGTACATGTGTTGAAAAGAATATTGCACTCCCTTCATTACAAAGCTCTCTCATTATCTCTTTAAGTGTATGGGAAGCCTTAGGATCTAATCCAACAAACGGTTCATCTAATATTAATAACTTTGGTTTATGAATTAATGCAGATATTACTGCTAACTTTTGTTTCATACCATGAGAATATGAAGAAATTAAATCCCCTAGATATTTAGTTAATTCAAGTTTATCACCATAATACTTAATTAACTTTTCTCTTTGTTCTTTACTTATTTTATAAATATCTGCAATAAAACTTAAATATTGTATTCCTGTTAA
This sequence comes from Clostridium sp. 1001271B_151109_B4, assembly GCF_015670405.1. GTDB lineage: Bacteria > Bacillota > Clostridia > Clostridiales > Clostridiaceae > Clostridium. The sequence continues at coordinate 101,690 of NZ_JADPBQ010000010.1, forward strand.
AGCTTCATAAAGATCCGGATTATCTGGAATATATGCCATTATCTTTTTACATTCTACTGGATTGTTCTTAATAGATTTACTATCTATTAATATATCACCTTCATTAAATTCCAATATTCCGACTATAGATTTAATCGTTGTTGTTTTTCCTGCACCATTATGCCCTATAAATCCAAATATCTCTCCACTATTTACAGTTAAAGATATATTATCAACTGCTTTTTTACCTTTTGAATATTCTTTTGAAAAATTCTTTATTTCTAACATACTATTTCTCCCCTTACTCATCACCATTTTTATAACAGTCTTATAAATTTGAAAGTAATGTAAAAACTTGAATTACTATAGCTAATAATGATAAAATTATATGCCTTTTTATCTGTGCTGATTCACCATTTCTATTAGGCAAAAATCCTAATTTAATATTAATCATTTCAAGTAACTAACCTTTATTATTTTATATCTTGAGCCTTAAATATTCTTATTCCTACAAATAATGAAATTCCTATTGTTACTAATGAAATTATTACTGATCTTAGTAAATCTCCATTTCCCGCTTTAATTGAAGTTGCTAATGCTGAATTATAAAATGGTAATACTTCATAAATCCTATCAAACCAAGGATATATTCCGTATAAGAATCCTGCAAATGTTGGAACCCCTATAAATATTGCTACTGTTATTCCTATTGTAGTTCCATTGCTTTTTACTAATGTTGCTATAACCATAGCCAATGCTGCTACTGCTGAACTAGCTATAACTGACACCATAAATGTTTTTATCATTCCTACTAATTGTAAAAATTCAAAGGTTTCTCCCCATCCATTCATAATAATTACAATTACCGTTGGTAATATTGTCATAACTGCTGATATTATTGCAATTGCTACAACCATTGCTACAAATTTTGCTAGATAAAACTCTTCTCTTTTTTTGCCATAAGCTAAAAAATTCTTTATTGTCCCTTGTGAATATTCCTTTGCCATTAATGCTGCTACTAATATTCCTATTAATATTTCCATGACCCCTGAACCAAATGAGGCATGATATACTTCTATGGCTGTTGGATTCATCATATCTTTAGCTTTTAAGTGAATTCCTACTTCACCTGGTGTTACTATTGCATCACTATCTGACATTGCTGTCATTTGCTCCATAAGCATTGCTTTTTGTTCTTCTGGCATATCACCTAAGCTATCACTAAGTATTTGTTCAAAAATAGGTGAGCACATAACTACTGTCAATGTAGATAACAAAACTGTAACACATATTAGCACCGCAAATGTTCTATTTTTAAATAATTTATATAATTCTGCTTGTATTGCTTTAATCATTCAAAACACCTCCAACTGCATTCATAAAGTACTCCTCCAAATTTTCCCCCTTAACACTTATACCTTCAACAATAATTCCAGCCTTTGAAAGCATTGAATTTACTTCACCAACATTATCTAAATTAGAAAATACCTTTATATTGTTATCCTCTAACACCTCATAATCACTTATTCCTAGCTCTCTTTCTAATAAAGTTACTGCTCTAGCTGCATCATCTACCTTTAAATCTATATATTGTCTACATTTTTCAGATAGTTGTTTAGCTGTTATTTCTTCAATTAATTTTCCCTTTGAGATTATTCCATAAGTTGTTGCAAGTTCTGATAACTCACTTAATATATGGCTTGATATTAACATTGTCATGTCCTTTTCTTTATTTATCTTCTTTAATAATTCTCTTATTTCAACGATTCCCATTGGATCAAGTCCATTTATAGGTTCATCTAGTATAAGTAATTTAGGATTTCCCATTAGTGCATTTGCAATCCCCAATCTTTGTCTCATTCCTAAAGAAAAGTTTTTAACTTTTTTCTTTTCAACATCCTTTAAGCCAACTAATTCTAATACCTCATCTATACATTTCTTTCCCGGTATATTCCTTACTAATCTAGATACTTCTAGGTTTTCCCTTGCAGTCATATTTGTATAAAATGAAGGTGTTTCAATTAAACTTCCAACCATTGTTCGCGCTTTATTTAACTCATTTTCTCCATTTGCCCCTAAAAGCTCTATTTCTCCACCACTCTTATGAATCAATCCTGTAATAAGTCTAATTAATGTTGTTTTACCAGCACCATTTTGACCTATAAATCCATATATATCTCCTTTTTTAATAGTCATATTAATATTATCTACAGCCAGTTGTTCACCATATTTCTTAGTAATGTTATATGTCTTCAATACAACTTCTTTCATTTTTATTTACCCCCTAAGTAATAATTTATCTATCACTTCTTTTTTATTTAAATTCTTAATTTACTTACATTGTATATTCATAGTTGTAAGATACCTTAAAGAAAATATTAAGAAAGTATTAAGTTTTCAGAGATAATAAATAAGATTAAAAAATGGTTGGTAGAACTAATTAATTTTTCTACCAACCACTATTTAAATTGTATAATTACATTTTTTAAATATACTATTTCCTATTGTAATTTTCTTTCCTACAGACTTATTGTTTAGTTCTTTACTCTCAATAGATTCCTTTGTTACTTTTACAAGTAATTGCTTCTGTTCTAATTCAAGCAAATAATAAGCTACCCAATTACTAGCATAATCAGCTAATTGTAATACTCCTGGTAATGCTATAAAATCAGTTATTAGTTATTCTTTTAATTTAAATCCAATTCCCCATACTGTTTGTATATATTCATTTTCCTTATCTATCTTAGATATCTTTGATCTTAAATTACTAATATGTACATTAACAGTATTGTCATCTCCAATAAATTCATCTTTCCAAACTGATTCAAATAAATTTGCTCTTGTAAACACCTTATTAGGATTATTAATTAGCAATTCCAATATATCAAATTCCCTAACTGTTAAATTTATATCTATTCCATTTACCTGTACTTGTCTACTATCTATATCTAAAGTTAAATTTTTATGAGTTAATTTATTATTACTTCTTTTTTTAGAACTTGAAAATGCTGTATATCTCCTTAATTGTGCCTCTACCCTAGCCAAGACTTCATTTATATCAAATGGCTTGCTGATAAAATCATCTGCGCCCATCTTTAAGACTCCAATTTTATCCTCTTGGGTTGTTTTAGCTGATGCAACTATTATTGGCATTATATAATCTTCTCTGATTTCTTTTATTAAGTCTTCTCCACATATTCCTGGCAACATTAAATCTAAAATTACAAGATCATATTGAGTCTGCTCAATACACATCTTTGCTTCTGACCCGGAATATGCACCCCTTACATAATATCCATTTTGACTTAATATCTTACATAATAGCCCATTTATATCCCAATCATCTTCAACAACTAATATTTTGTTACTTGAATTCATAAGCTATCCATCCCCCATCCCCATACCAAATAATTATTTAAATTATATCAAACAATTATACTTATATAAATTAATATTTATTAAAAAAATGATTCCTACATTACATAGGAATCATTTAACATAAATTAAAAATATATATTGGATATGAGTGTTTTGTTATATTTGCAAAACTGTTCAAGAACAGTATATCATATATACTATTATTTAAATTATGATACTTTTAAATGATTCTTATAAGAATACTTAATGCAATTTCCTAGGAAATTATTTTTCCTTCAAATCATTAATCATATCTCTAAGCTCAGCTGCTCTTTCAAATTGAAGATTCTTAGCTGCATCTTTCATTTCTTCAGTATATTGCTTAATTAACTTCTTCTTCTCCTTCTCAGTTAAAGTAGAAGATTCCTTACTAACATTATATTCTGAAGAATCTTCTGCAACCTTCGTTGCTTCAATTACATCTCTTATATCCTTAATAATTGTCTTTGGTACAATACCATGCTCTTCATTATACTTCATTTGAATTTCTCTTCTTCTGTTTGTTTCTTTAATAGCTCTATCCATAGATCCAGTCATTTTATCTGCATACATAATTACTTTACTTTCAGAATTTCTAGCTGCTCTACCTATAGTTTGAACCATAGATGTTTCTGAACGTAAGAATCCTTCTTTATCTGCATCTAAAATTGCAACAAGAGCAACTTCTGGAATATCTAAACCTTCTCTTAAAAGGTTAATTCCAACAAGGACATCAAACTCACCTAATCTTAAATTCCTTATTATCTCCATTCTTTCAATAGTCTTTATATCAGAATGCATATAAGTCGTCTTAATTCCTAATTCAGTTAAATACTTAGTTAAATCTTCTGCCATCCTCTTAGTTAACGTTGTAACTAAAGTTCTAAATCCTCTTTCTGTTGTTTTAATTATTTCTGCATAAAGGTCATCTATTTGCCCTGTTACAGGTCTAATTTCAACTACAGGATCTAACAGTCCAGTAGGTCTTATTATTTGCTCTGCAATATTAGTCGAATGATCTAATTCGTATTGAGCTGGCGTTGCAGAAACAAAGATAAGCTGATTAATTTTACTTTCAAACTCATTAAATTTAAGTGGTCTATTATCATAAGCACATGGAAGTCTAAATCCATATTCAACTAATGTATCTTTTCTCGATCTATCCCCTGCATACATTGCCCTACATTGTGGTAAAGTAACATGGCTTTCATCTATGAACATTAAATAATCATCTGGGAAGTAATCTAATAAAGTCTTTGGTGGTGTACCTGGTGCTCTTCCATCTAAAACTCTTGAATAATTTTCTATTCCACTACAATATCCCATTTCCTTAATCATTTCTATATCGTAATTAGTTCTTTGTCTTAATCTTTGAGCCTCTAATAACTTATCTTGAGATGTTAGCTCTCTTAATCTATCTTCTAATTCATCTTCAATTTGCTTTATTGCCTTATTTAAAGTTTCTTGAGATGCAGCAAAGTGAGAAGCTGGGAAAATAGCAACATGCTCTCTTTCACCTAATATCTTTCCTGTTAATATATCAAACTCCCTTATTCTATCAATTTCATCACCAAAGAATTCTATTCTAATTCCTTTAGTTGAAGATGAAGCTGGAACAATATCTAATGAATCTCCTCTAACTCTAAATGTACCTCTAGAAAAATCAATATCATTTCTTTCATATTGAATTTCTATAAGTTTCTTAATTATTTCATCTCTTTCCTTTTCCATTCCGACTCTTAAAGAAATAGTTAACTTCTTATATTCATCTGGATTACCTAATCCATATATACAAGATACTGATGCTACTATTATTACATCTCTTCTTTCAAATAATGCTGACGTAGCCGAGTGTCTTAATTTATCTATTTCATCATTTATAGAAGCATCCTTTTCAATAAAGGTATCAGTTTGTGGAACATATGCTTCGGGCTGATAATAATCATAGTATGATACAAAATATTCTACTATATTATCTGGAAAGAACTCTCTAAATTCTGAACATAATTGCGCTGCTAATGTTTTATTATGAGCTAAAACTATAGTAGGTTTTTGTACCCTTTCTATTATATTTGCCATTGTATATGTCTTACCAGAACCAGTTACTCCTAGTAATGTTTGATATTTTTCATTTTTTTCTATTCCTGAGACTAAACTATCTATAGCTGTAGGTTGGTCTCCAGTTGGTTTAAACTTAGAATGTATCTTAAATTCTCCCATGTATATCAACTCCAAATTTTTCTTATTTACATAAATACATTTTACTTTCTATCTTCACCATTTTCAAAACTTTTATAACAAAAAGTAGAGGTTAGTATAACTTTCCTCTACTTCTTATTTTTAAGCTCATCAATTATATTTTTTAAATCATCTGGTTTTATTTCAAACATATCTTCTTTTTTAACCATCTTTGGTACTAAAAGGAGTCCTAATCTTTTGTTTCTAGGTTGTACAATATATTCTAATACTTGTCCTGAATTATTTTTTATTTTAATTGGTATATTAAATATTGTCTCTCTAGCAGCTTTAAATATATCGCCTTCTGACTGTATATTTTCTCCATTAATCTCAATAATTTTATCTCCACGCTTAATGCCAACTTCATATGCTGGTGAATTTGGTGTAACCTCAAGAACCATTATGCCTTCGTCATCACTAACATATAGACATTGTCCCTTTTTTTCTATATTAGTTTCATATCTCATAATTACTTCATAAGCTAAAGGTAGATAAATAATAGTAAATATCTCACCTAATATATTAATTCCTGCTAGTTGTGCTATTAACATAATAGAAATACCGTAAATTAAAATGGCTCCACCACATCTTAATGCTTTTACTTTTTTCTCTTGAGTAAAAGTGACATTTCCATAGCCCATCATTCCATACAATGGAATAGCTGCTATCATTGTAGTTGCCAATATTGCTAATGTTTCACTTCTATTAACTATAGGCCACCATGATGATACATTTAAATAAACCGAATCAGTTGTTGCTGCACTATTTGTAAAAATCATCAATATAGCTATTGGAACTGGCCAATATCTACTAAATGAAAATCCACCAACTATTTTATCATCCTTCTTTGTAAATACAGGAATTGCTCCTCTATTTCCATCTAATATTATTAAAATTCCCTCAAGTACATACATTACTCCAATAAAAGTAACTAATGATAATATGTTAATATTCATAAACAATTTCATTCCAGAAATATTACTAATTATCTTTAAACAAATTCCTATTATCCCTAAAATTGCTCCTGAATACGCATATGATATATATTTCTTTTTATAAAATAAAGATAATATTGATATCATAAATATAAATTCTATACCTGAGTTTTCATTAAATGTAACTCCAAGCACCGATAATATAATAGTTCCAATTGCACCTGCTAATATTCCTAATACAATCTGGGATAATGTTAATTCAAGAGGGGTATTAATCCCCTCTCCTAATGTCATCTTTTGGATAGACACAATCCTAACATTTTTGAAATAAAATATTATCCCAAATATTAAAATCATAAGTAAATGCATTGGCTCAATAATTGCTATTGCTATAGACTGTAAACTATGAATTATTAAATCCATCTTGAGCCTCCTAAATTAATTCTTTTCTTTTATTACCTCTAAGGCCTTTTGAAATTGTGGATCAATGCTTCTATCATAATCTTGGTCTAATATATCTTGTGGAATTTCCACAGTAATATCTGGTTCAATACCAGTACCATGTATATTTTCCCCATTTGGAGTGTAATACTTTGAAGTTGTAACCTTAAGTCCTCCCATTTCATTTGGTAAAACTTTAAGTTGTTGAACTATTCCTTTACCAAATGTAGTTGTTCCTATTGTTGTAGCAGCCTCATGATCCCTTAATGCACCTGTAACAACTTCTGATGCACTTGCACTTCCTCCATCAACAAGCACAACCAATGGTATTCCTATAGCATCTCCACCTATTGAGTTTGATATTACTTTTTTATTATATTTATCAATTGTATAAGTTACTACTTCTCCTTCTGGAATAAAATTAGAAGCAATTTCAACACATTCATTTAAGTATCCACCTGGGTTTCCTCTTAAATCTAATATTAGTTTTTTCATTCCTTGGTCTTTTAATTCATTTAATTTTTCACTAAACTTATCACTTACTTCTTCATCGCTAAAGGTACTTATTTGAATATATCCTATTCCATCTTCAAGTATTTCACCTTTTACTGATTCAGTTTTAATTTCAGCTCTTACAATTGTTACTTCAAAAGGTCCTTCAACCCCTTCCCTACTAATAGTTAAAGTAACTGGAGCACCTTCTTCACCTCTAACTCTTGAGACAACTGCTTCTGTATTTAAATCTGTAACTTCATAATCATCAACTTTTAATATTATATCCCCAGCTTTAAGTCCTGCTTCTTCTGCTGGTGAGCCCTCAACTGGTGCTATTATTGTAACATTATTATCTCTAACTCCTAACTGAGCTCCTATTCCATAGAAACTACCTTGGCTAGACTCCATAAATGCATTAAACTCCTCATTATCCATATAAACTGTATATGGATCTCCAACTGCTTCTGCCATTCCCTTCATTGCACCTTCAAGTAGCTTTTCATCATCTAACTCTCCATCATACATGGAAAATAGCATACTTCTTAAATTGAATAAATTTGAATACTTTCCTGAATCCTCAATGGCCTCTAAATCAGCAACTGCCTTTTCTGGCACAGATCCTATTACAATACCTTTAGTTGCTAACATGTTACCTAAGTAAAATATACCTAAATACGATACTCCAAGAAATGCTATGACTATTAAACCTTTTATAATTTTATATTTCTTTTTCTTTGGTTTAATTTCCCCTTCATTTAAATTCTCCATAAATATTCGTTCCTTTCTATATTTAATATATTATATTTACCCTTTATTTGCTTAAAACTACAACCCATAATAAATTAATGAGTTGTAGTTTCCAAATAATTTCTTTTATATATATATTTTTGCCTAATAAATGAATTCTATATACTATACAATTAAGAATTTTCTTAATGCAAATATACTTCCTATAGCTCCAACTACTACTCCTCCACCAACGAAGCAAGCTAATAATGTAGTTAAAACGAATTGTGGTTGTACTAGATTTACTATAAACATAGATGATACTATCCAACTAAATACACCGTTATATGCAAAGTATAATAGTATACTTGATACTAATGATCCAATCGCACCAATTACTATCCCTTCGATAACAAATGGCCATCTAATAAACCAGTCTGTTGCACCAACAAACTTCATAATTCCAACTTCTCTTCTTCTTGAATATACAGTAAGTTTAATTGTATTCATAATTAAGAATACAGATACACCTACAAACACTATAAATAAACCAATACCTACAATTTGAACTATATCAACAAATTTACTTATTGTATCAATAACATCTTGTTGATTTCCTATTCCCTCAACACCTGTCATATTTTCAACATTATTTATTACATCTTCTGCAGCTGCTGGGTCTTTTAAGTTAACTATAAATGAACTTGGTAATGGGTTGTTATTTAAATCATAACCTTCTAATAGACCTTCATTACTTCCTAAATTCTCTTTTAAATTTAAAAATGCTTCATCTTTTGATTCATATGTAACTTCGCTAACTTGCTCTTGCTCCATTAGTTTTAATTCTATTTCTTTTTGATCAACTAATTTTATGTCATCCTTAAGATATACTTGGATTTGAATTTTAGATGCTACATCTTCTATACTTTTATTAAAATTTAATGCTAATAAAGTAAACGTACCAAAAACGAAAAATGTTATTAACACTGTAATCATTGCAGCAATACTGATTGTCCTATTTCTTTTTATGCTTTTAAATGCATCAACTATAAAATAGTTTAACGTACTAATTCTCATTTTCGTACATCCCCTTCCTATCATCTCTTACTATCATTCCCTTATCAATAGCTATAACTCTTTTTTGCATATTATCAACTATGTCTTTTGCATGAGTAGCCATTAATATTGTAGTTCCTGATCTATTTATATCTTCTAATAAATCCATTATTTCCTTAGCTGTTTCTGGGTCAAGGTTACCTGTAGGCTCATCAGCTATTAATACTGATGGATTATTAACTATAGCTCTTGCTAATGATACCCTTTGTTGCTCTCCTCCAGATAATTCATTAGGGAACATCTTATACTTATGAGATAAGCCAACTAAAGATAATACCATAGGCACTCTTTTTCTAATTTCCCTTTGTGATGCTTCAACAACTCTCATTGCAAAAGCAACATTTTCATATACATTTAAAGTTGGTATAAGCCTAAAATCTTGGAATACCATACCTATTTTTCTTCTATAATATGGGACTTGTCTTCTAGTTACCTTAGATAGTTCTTTATCTGCAACTATAATTTCTCCCATTGTTGGATCTACTTCTTTTAGTAACATTTTTATGAATGTTGATTTACCTGCGCCAGAAGGCCCAACTAAAAAAACGAAATCTCCTGAATTAATTTTTATATTTACATTCGATAATGCTTTTACATTGTTGTCATATACCTTTGACACGTCCTTAAATTCAATCATAAATACACCTCTTTATATCATTAACTTATATGTCTTCATAAACTATAAAGCCATTATAACATACAAACACCTATAATACCAACATTTAAGGTGTATTTACCTTATATTACTATGTATAAACAAAATCTCTTATTTTATTTATAATTTCGTTCCTCTCCATATAATTTCAATTTATAATTTCAATTTATAATTTTAAATTTTAGTTTTAGTCAACTTTAATTATTCTAATTATGAAGTAGATATATTTTATTGATTTACTAATTTTTTCAAGTTATAGATTAATTTTTTTAACTTATATTATTCATAAGCTTTAAAACCTTCTCCTAAAACTTCTGTAGAATCATTTACTGTTAAAAATGCAGCTGGATCTATTTCCTTTACATATTTTTTTAATGCAATAAACTGATTTGAGTTTAATACTGTATATATTATCTTTACATCGCTTCCAGTATATCCACCATTCCCATTAAGTACAGTGCACCCTCTATCAATGTTTTTAATTATATGATTGACTATTTCTTTTTCCTTTGATGTTATTATGAATACTTGTTTACAAGTATTAAATCCATCTATAAATTTATCTATTATTAAACCTATTAAAATAACACTAAAGAATCCAAATAATCCTTTATCAACTCCAAATACACTAATTGCTAATAAACAAACAAATGAATCTGTAAGTAAAACAGATATTCCTATGCCAATAGGTGTAAACTTACTTATTATAGCTGCTATAATACTAGTTCCTCCTGTAGATGCACCTTGGTGAAAAACTATTGCTGCTCCCATCCCTAAAAGAATTGACCCAAAAACACTTGCTAAAAACATATTTTCAGTTAACACACCTGGCTTTAATATTTTTTCAATTATCCACATAAATACAGATAACATTACAGTTGCATAAATACTTTTTGCTCCAAATGATTTTCCTAGGATAGTAAATGCTAATATAAATAATAATATATTAAGCACAAGTACAACTATACTAGTATCTAAACCTAAAACCTTATTTACAACTAAACCTATTCCAGATACTCCGCCAGCAGCTATATCACATGGAAAGAAAAAATATTCTAGTGCTATAGCCGTTAACGCCACTCCAATTGTTGTTAATAAATACTCTTTAATCTTTTGCATACATATCTCCCATTCTTATTTAATTTTCATCTATTCCCATAAATCCTTCGCCCATAACCTCATGAACTTCTCCAACTGTTATAAAAGCATTTTTATCAATTTCTTTAATTTTATTTTTTAACTTTACGAACTCACTTCTATCTAATACAGTATATAATAAAGCAGTATCCTTTCCAGTAAAGCCTCCAACACCTTTAATAAATGTACAACCTCTTTCTAAATCATTAAGTATAAACTTACTTATTTCTTTATTTTTATCACTTATTATAGTAATTTCACTTTTAGTCTTAAATCCAGCTATTATATTATCTATAACTATTCCATTGATTATTACTGATAATAATCCATATAACCCTATATTTATTCCAAAAGTTATTGCTCCTAATAAAGTTACTAAAAAATCAACCATTAATAATGATTTTCCTATTTCAATATGAAAAAACTTATTTAATATTTTTGCTATTATATCTGTACCTCCAGTTGAAGCATTGGCATTGAACACAATTGCCATTCCACCTGCAGATATTAATGTACCGAATATAGTTGCTAACATCAAATCATTAGTAATATTTATTGGTATAAAAGTTTGCATTACCCACATTGATGTTGATAATAAAACACTAGAATATATAGTTTTAGCACCAAATTTAGCTCCTAAAACTATCAATGCAATTATAAACAAAACTGCATCCATCATTAAAACTAATGGTCCAATAGATATAAATGGAACATAATGATTTATTACAATTGCTAATCCAGTTATACCTCCTGCCGCTATATTATTAGGATCAAAGAAATAAACAACTGAAATTGCAACTAAAAGTATCCCAATTGTAATAAGGGCAAACTCTCTAATATTTTTCTTTTTCATATAATTACTCCTTATAAAACAAAATTACTTGTATTATTTTCCCTCATTATATATATTTTATCCTATGCAATTTAACACACATCTCCATTATATACCTTATTTAACCATAAAAAAACTGCGATTTTTTAATCGCAGTTTTAGTGGTAAATAGCTGTTTGTGGTTTATCTAAAGACTAGATACTGTAACTAACACTATCAAGCCCTAGATAATGAATTCTAAACTGAGAATTCACTTTATATTTAAATCTATTTTTTTAGAGTAATTGCTTCTTTAACTTTATTAACTATATCTTGAGCTGTTAAGTTGTATGCCTTTAATAATTCATCTGGCTTACCACTTTCTCCAAATACGTCATTAACTCCAACCTTTAAAACTGGTACTGGATACTTTTCAGTAATAGCTTCTGCTACTGCAGAACCTAATCCACCAATTATACTGTGCTCTTCAGCAGTTACAATTGCTCCAGTTTCTTTAGCAGCTTCAACTATTAATTCGCTATCTAAAGGTTTTATTGTATGTATATTTATAACCTTAGCATTGATTCCTTCATTTGCTAAAATTTCTTTTGCTTCAATTGCTGCATCTACCATAATTCCTGTCGCAACTATAGTTACATCCTTACCTTCTGATAAAACAACACCTTTTCCTAATTTGAATTCATAAGTGTTTTCATCATTTATAACATTAACTGCAGCTCTTCCTAATCTTACGTAACAAGGTCCATTATAATTTGCTATAGCTTTAATTGCAGCCATAGTTTCAACTGCGTCTGCAGGTGATATAACTACCATGTTTGGTATACTTCTCATTAATGATAAATCTTCAACTGTTTGGTGAGATGCACCATCTTCACCAACTGTTAATCCAGCATGAGTAGCACAAACTTTAACATTTAATTTAGGATAACAAATTGAATTTCTTATTTGTTCAAATGCTCTTCCTGCTGCAAACATTGCAAAGGTACTTACAAATGGAACTTTTCCACAAGTAGATAACCCTGCAGCAACTCCCATCATGTTTCCTTCAGCAATCCCCATATTGAAGAATCTTTCTGGACAAACTGCTTTAAAATCAGCTGTCTTAGTAGATTTAGATAAATCTGCATCCAATACTACTACATTTTCATTTTCTTTTGCTAATTCTGCTAATGCTTTTCCATATGCTTCTCTTGTAGCGATTTTCTTACTCATTATCTGTCTCCTCCAATCTCAGCTAAAGCTTTTTCACATTGTTCCTTACTAGGTGCAGTACCATGCCATGCAGCTTCATTTTCCATGAATGACACTCCCTTACCCTTTACAGTCTTACAAATAACTACTGTAGGCATACCCTTACAATTTTTTGCTTTTTCTATTGCATCTATTATTTCATCATAATTATGTCCATCAATAACTAAAACATTCCATCCGAAAGCTTCAAATTTCTTATCTATTGGTGATGGATTCATAACATTCTCTATATTCCCATCTATTTGTAGTCCATTAAAATCTACAAAAGCAGTTAAGTTATCTAATTTATAGTGCGCAGCTGCCATAGAAGCTTCCCAAACTTGACCTTCTTCTAATTCACCATCACCTAAAATAGTATATACTCTATATGCTTTATTATCCATCTTACCAGCTAAAGCCATTCCAACTGCTGCTGAAATACCTTGCCCTAAAGAACCAGTTGACATATCAATTCCTGGTAAACATTTCATACTTGGATGTCCTTGTAATCTTGAACCAAACTTTCTTAAAGTATTTAATTCTTCTACTGGGAAAAATCCTCTTCTTGCTAAAGCACTATATAAAACTGGTGCTGCATGTCCCTTTGATAATACAAATCTATCCCTGTCAGGATTACTTGGATTACTTGGATCTATATTCATTTCTTTAAAGAAAAGAGTCGTAACTATATCTGTAGCAGATAATGATCCTCCTGGATGTCCTGATGCTGATTCTGTTAACATTGAAACTATATCTTTTCTAATTAATTTAGATACTGATTTTAATTTTTCTACATTATTAACCATTTATAGGCCTCCATTATAACAATTTATATTAATATTCTTTTATTATACTCTATATTTATGTAAATTACCCAAATTTATTTTATCATAAGGCAAATCATTTGTATACACTATTTTTATAAAAAGTGTATAGTATTTATTTAATAGTATACATCATATATTCATTTATTTATATCACTTTTAATATACATAAATATATAAAAAAACTGTATCAAAATTTATTAATAACATTTTGATACAGTTTTTTTATAAATTATTTAAGCTAGACTTATACTAATAAGTAATGATTTATCTACCTTTTTCATATCAGTTTCAGTCATATGACCTATTTTTTCTTTTAGTCTTTTTTTATCTAAGGTTCTTATTTGCTCTAAAAGAACAACAGAATCCCTATTTAGTCCGTATTCTTCTGAAGAAATTTCAACGTGTGTTGGAAGTTTAGCCTTGTTAATTTGAGAAGTTATAGCTGCTACGATAACAGTAGGACTATATTTATTCCCTATATCATTTTGTATTATAATAACTGGTCTAATTCCACCTTGCTCAGAGCCTATAACCGGACTTAAATCTGCATAAAAAATATCCCCTCTTTTTACAACCATAGTAGTCATTAAAAATATCACACTCCGCAAAGCCATTTCTCATATTCATTTATATCATCATATTGGTATTTAAGTGACTTTTGTGATGAATTACTACATCCTGCTATCTCCAAATTAATTTTCGACATTTCTTTATATCCCTTTTTCATTAATTCAAAGAACTCACATGATTCGTTCTTCTCACTATATACTATTAAATTATCTTTAATAAATTTACTACTTTTTTCAAATTCATTTTTAAATTTGCGGTTTATTGTATTATCTATTTTTTCTGACATAAAGTTCCTCCTAAGAGTTCTATTTTCTATGTATAAGAAAATTATATTTCAAATAATGTCAATTTGTAAATAGAAACGTCACTATATATCGCAAATTTCGTAATTTTTTACATTTTCACTCTTTATAAAGCAATATTGTAATTATTTTTACTAATCTCTATGTACTTAACTTGTCACTATAAATACACCTTGATTTCATTAAATACTGCAATTGGCTAAATTTATAAATTTGATTTTTCTATAATATTTCATCTTTTGCTTTTTAGTGCTATCTTACTTCTCAGCTTTTCGTTATGTGTAGTGTGAATATATTACAATTCAGCACTACACACATGCTTGTCCTTAGTTAAATATCTGTTTATTAAATTCTTTAACTTCTTTAAAATCATCATATATTATTCTTAAAGAATCATTTCCTTCTTTATCATATACTATAATACCTATTGGTGTTTTAGTTTTCTTATTAATAAAGATTCTTGCAGTGTCAAAATGTTCATTCTCTAAAAATAACTCTGTATCAACTTGAATATATATTTTATCTCCCCACTCTTCTTGTCCTTCTTTTATTGAATCACTTTTAAGTGGATATGATAATATCTTATTCATAAATGCCAATGAATGAAGTATATCCATACCTTCATCTATTACATATTCATTACTATCTGAACTATCCTTTACATGAATACCATCTTCTTTAAATACCTTTACTTTTTCATCTTCAAATTCTATTCTTACACCATCTTCGCTTGAATAGTATTGAATTGTATCTTCTCGTTCTTCTCCTTTTGTGTTCTTAACTATGTACTCAACTTTCGTTTCATAACATTTAATATTTTTCAATTCTCTAATTATATCTTCATTGTCTGGTAAAAATTTAGCTCTAAAGATAATAACAAGAACAATAGATATAAAAGGTATTATTAATAATAATGAAATGATTATTTTCTTTTTCATAACTCCCTCCATAATCACTATTTCATTATTACTAATATTAAGTAAATGTTTATTTTATTCATAATTTATTATTAAGTTAAATAAATATATTTTTTTAATTATGTAGATTGACGATCTTCCAAAACTACAAAAGCAATTGCCATAGTTTTATTGTGAGAAATAGATACATTAAATAAATAGTTTTTAGATTTTATAACTTCTTCTATTTTACTAGACACCTTTACTACTGGTTTTCCTAGCTCATCTCTAAATACTTCAATATCCTTAAAACTAAATCCTCGTATTCCTGTTCCTAATGCCTTACTAACAGCTTCTTTTACAGCAAAATTTCCAGCAATACTTTCTACTCTAGGCTTATTTTTAGATAGCCATTCAACTTCCTTCTTAGTAAATACCTTTTCTAAAAATCCTGGCGTATTATCTATAGCTCTTTTTATTCTGTCAATTTCAATTATATCTGTCCCAACCCCTAATATCATAAAACACCTCTTTAGTTTAAATATATTCTTATAATCTATTTTATGTAAACTTAAAAGCCAAAGTCATTTACACATAAGTCAGCATACTCACCTACTATATCAACTAGATGAATTGGCGAAACTAAATTGTTAAATAATAACATTAAAATTTCTTCTGCTTTTCTTTGCTTACTTGCTACTATATCAACTATATCTCTTTCTAAATTTATTACTTCTCCTTCTTTAAAATCTTGTCTTTCTATCTCAATACCAAAAGCTTGTCTATTTTTAACGCTGTTTTCAACTATCCTGTAAATATATCTGCTTTCTTTGTCATCAAAATTAACTATTTTACTTAAAGACTTCTTTATTCTCATGGTATACCTCACCTCAACATATTATTTAATAATTAAACAATAGCATACGTTGCGTTAAAATTATGTCAAACTGTGGTATTACTACTAATAAAAATTCTCTTACTATTCAACATAAATGTAATTTATTACACTTTTTTTAGTAATTATTCTTACATTACATATATGTCTAAGTAATATTTTCGACTTAATATTTGTCGAAAGATATTAAAAATAGGAGTTTTTTTTCTAAAAAACATTATATATTAACTAAATCACAAAACAACTCTTTACAGCAACTATATTATTCTGTCGACAAATAACAAGTAGCAACCTTATTATAGTAATAAGGTTTAAATGGCAAGTTTCAAGCTAAGGATTTCATCCTTAACTTGTCACTTGCCACTCTATATCCTTATAGTTTTCAATGTTCTAATCTTCGCCACTAACTTCATTATTTTCTCTTACTTCTCTTCTGTTTCCTACAAATTTAAAATCTTCAGCAACAACTTCAGCCATATATTTCTTATTCCCTTGTTTATCCTCATAACTACCTGTCTTTAATCTTCCACTTAAGCTTATATAACTCCCTCTAGTCATATATTTACAAACTACTTCAGCCTTTCTTCCCCATATAGTTACTGGAATCAAATCCGCTTTTCTAGTTCCATCTGCTGATTTAAAATTTCGATCTACAGCAATTATAAATCTAGTAAAAACCTTCTCGCCATTTTCTATAGTCTTAAGTTCAGGGTCTCTTATAAGCTTTCCTAATAACACTATTTTATTCATTTTATTACACCTCCTGAATATTTCACCTTTGAGTATAACCACTTAAAGATTTTCTATTCAAATAAATGTAATTTTTAGTACATAATAACCTACTTTATTTTTAAATTTCCTCTTCTTATTCCAATAACAGAATTTATTTCTCCACCAGTTATAAATATTATGGAAGTTATATATAACCAAGTAATCAATATAATTACTGCTCCTAATCCTCCATAAATCTTTGAATAGTTACTAAAATTATTTATATAAAATGAAAAGCCTAAAGAAACTATAAGCCATCCAATGGTACATATAGCAGCACCTGGAAATACCTCTCTCCATTTTAATCTTTTTGATGGTGTATATCTATATATTCCTGCAAATATACAAATCATAATAAATATTACCATTCCATATCTTATAAAGTTCCAAATTCGTGATACTATTTCCGGGAAAGGTAAATATGTTGTTAATAAATTTCCTATTAAGCGTCCAAAGACAAGCATTACCAATGTCAACATAATTACAAATGCTAAAGCAAATGTACAAATTATAGCAATTATTGCCCTTTTAATAAATGATCTTGTTTCCTTTATTCCATACGCTTTATTTACCCCTTTAATAACTGCCCTAAATGCTGACGACGCAGCCCATACTACTAATAATAAAGAAGCTCCTAATAAGCCTGTGTTTTGTTTTTCAATTACTTCTATAATCATACTATAAATAAGTTCAAATGCACTAGTTGGCAATATAGCTCTTAGTCCTCCTATTACCTCCATAGAATCTAAATTACTAAATCCTATTAACGTTAATAAAAAAATTAAAAAAGGAAAAAACGATAATATCATATAATATGCTAGCTGTGCGGCTAACGCAAAAATATCATCATCTCTAATCTTGACTATAAAATAAATAATAAAGTCAAAAAAATTTTTGCCTTTACTGACCTCCGTATTTGACATCGTATCACCATATTTCCTTTCTATTTACTCTTTTATAAATATGTATATACTCTTCTATATACATAATGACTATATTTTTTATTTTAATTTATACTCTTCTAAAATCCAATCAGACGGCAAAATAAATCTATATTTAGAATTATTATATCTATTATCTATCAATAAAACTCTTCCTTTATCCGTTTCTGTTCTAATAACTCTTCCTGCTGATTGAAGCACCTTATTTATACCTGGATAAGTATATGAATAATCAAATCCATTGGAATCAAAATACTCTTGTATTATATTATTTTCTATAGACACCTTAGGAAAACCAACGCCTACTATAATAGCTCCAATTAACTTATCTCCCGGCAGGTCCACACCTTCAGAAAACATCCCTCCAACAACAGTAAAACCAACCACATTATTTTCTAAAGAAAACTGAGCTAAATACTCTTCTTTTTCACCTTCTGACAGATTTTCTCTCTGCACTATTGTACCATTTTTACCATACATATCAACATATCTTTTATATACTTTTGCCAAATAATCAAACGATGGTAAAAACACCATATAGTTTCCTTGTATTTCATTTATAAATTGATTAATAATTTTGCATAATATATCTATATTTCTCTCCCTATTAACATATCTCATATCTAAGTTATATAAATAAGTCGATAAATTTTTTCTATTAAATGGTGAATTAAATCTTACTCTAAAACTCTTCTCATCTCCACCTATTAAGTCTACGTAATATTTTATTGGTGATAATGTAGCTGAAAAAATAACACTTGAATATGCACTTTTTAATGTTTGTTTTAAATTTGAAGATGGATTTATACAAAATATCTTTATTATAAATTCATTCTTTTCCTTTTTTAATATAGTAGTGTATTCCTTATTATATAATTCACTAACCGATATAAAACTTCTAGCACTATAATAAAAATCTAATACATCATCATATCCTAAAGTTCCTTTACTTTTAATTAAATAACTTTCAGCCTCATTAATAAATGCTCGTAATAACTTAATTAAGTCTTTATAAACAACATTATGATATAATAAATTTTTATTTACCTCTTCCAACTCTCTTCTTATTAAGATCATTTCCTTGTTTATAGCATTAGATATTTTATATAAATTCGGTACTTTTCCCTTTATAACTTTATTTACAGTCATAACCTTACTTTTTTCAAGTTGACAACTATACATATCTCTTGCTCTATTTACAAGATTATGTGCCTCATCTATCAATAATATATTTTCTTCATTACGATCTTCAAATAGTCTTTTAAGTTTTACTCTTGGATCAAATGCATAATTGTAATCACATATTATTCCATCACACCAATCACTTAAATCTAAAGATAATTCAAACGGACAAACTTTATATTTTTTTGCATACTCAATAATGTCTTTTCCAAAAAACTTATTATTATCTTTTATTAAAGATATTATTATATCATTAATTTTTGTAAAATAATCTTTAGCATATATACAATCATCTGGATTACACTTAACTTCATCATTTAAGCATATTTTTTCTTTAGCAGTAATAGTTACTACCTTAAATTCAAGTCCTTCCTTATATAATTTTAAGTACGCCTCCTCAGCTACAGTTCTTGTAATAGTTTTAGCTGTTAAATATATTATTTTTTCCCCCCTAGCTTCTCCAATACTCTTTAAAGAAGGGAAAATAGTAGATATAGTCTTTCCTATACCAGTCGGTGCTTGTGCAAATAAAATTCCTTGTTGTTTTATACTACTAAAACAATTTACAGCCAGCTCTCTTTGACCTTTTCTATATGAAGGGAAAGGAAATTTTAAACGTTCAATACTTTTATACTTAATCTTATTAAAATTTTCTTTAACCTTAATTACTTCCAAATATTTATTAACTAGATAATAAACAAATTTTTCTAATTCATCAAAATCATATGTCTTATCAAAGGATCTAACTTCACTTGTATTTATATTAAAGTAGCTTAATCTAACATCTATAGTCTTTAAACTATTATTTAAGCAATAAATATACCCATAAAACTTTCCTTGAGCCCAATGAAGCATATTGTAGTCCTCATCAATATAACTTAAGTCTTTATATGTTGATTTTATTTCTTCAATAATAATCTTTTTATTCTCTTTTATAATTCCATCCGCTCTACCCTCTACTAATAAATTTATATCATTAATTATAAACTTATACTTTAAGGCCACTTCTTTTTCATAATCTTTGTATATTGTTTCATTATCCTTTTGAAGTATACCATGTGCTATTGTTCCTTCTATAGCTCTTCCTCTAGATACAAATCTATCATCTAAACTACCATTTTTTAATACATATTCAATAATACCTCTTACAGATTCCTTAAAAAGTAATTTATCACTCATAATTTTTCCTTCCTTATTTTATAAGTTTATTATAACAAAAAAGCTACCAATTAAATCGGTAGCTTTAACAATAAATAACTATTTAAGGTAAATGAATAATTTTTTATCCTCTAATTTAATTTTAAACTCTAAATTAATTAAATCTAAGATTTAGAATCTCATTTATGAATGGTATCCATTTACAATCTTTTGAACTAACTTTTTAATAGCACTAGCTTGTGCTATTAAAGATAAAACAACAACAAACGTTCTTATACTATTTTCATCTTTATCATCAAGATTTAAGTCTTTTATGATAGAATCTAACTTATCATCGTTTATAGCAGTAGCATCTAGATATTTCTCAAAACTTTCACCTTGTGTTTCAAAAAATAACTTATAAGCTGTTTCCCAATCAATAATATCATCAGATCTATCATTGATTTCATTAAATGCTAATCTAAAAACCTTTTTAATCTCTTCTGTTGTAAGAATAGGTCTCATATAACTTAATAATACCAGTTGAACTAAGTGAATTTTAGTATAACCTCTTTTTTTACCATCTTCTGGTTTACTAATTACTTCACTTTTTATATAATTTTGTACTATATTATTAGTATATTTATCTTCTACAAACTTATCATTTAAAAAATCTATAACCTGAGATAAAAAAAGGTCATATTTAGGTAATTCGTCATAAGGAATCATTGATGTATTAGCTATCTCTTCCGCAACTTCTTTTATATAGTTATTATCTACTTTATTAACCATATCATTTCACCTCATCTTTCTCTATTTTTAGTAATTATATTATATAGTTGTTATAAACTTATTACAAGTTAATATCGCCTATCTTATATGTTATTTTTTTATTACATACCTTTAATTTTGGTCATATTTTATAAAATTATACCTTTTAATACCAATTTACTTTTTTTTCTTATTTTATCGTTTTATATTTAATAATTTTAAATTATAAAATCCTTTTTCTACAAATTTTGTGTACAAGCAGTATATTAAATCATTTATTTTGTCATTTATTTTATAAAATATTATTGACTTTTCAAAAATATGGTAGTATAGTTTATTTATGAGTTAATTTAAAGAGAAATTTGTAATCAAAACTTTTTTTAAAGTTTTTTATTGACTTTTAATTACATATCTGCTAATATTAAGCTGCTAAATGTCGAAACTTGTTTAAGGAGGAATTTTTTTATGAAATCAACTGGAGTTGTAAGAAGAGTAGATGAGCTAGGAAGAATAGTTATTCCAATAGAATTAAGAAGAACTTTAGATATCGCTGAAAAAGATGCTTTAGAAATATATGTAGATGGTGAACAAATCATATTAAAGAAATATGAACCAGCTTGTATCTTCTGTGGTGATGCTAGAGATGTTATAAACTACAAAGGTAAAAACATCTGCAAGAACTGCATGGAAGAATTAAAACTTGGAAAATAATTTTCAAATTTAATTTACATATTTTTAACCAAATAATTAGGTGGAGTGCTTTAAATCACCCCACCTTTATTATGTCTATATATCTATAGCAATTTTATATACTTCTTTTTTAGGCATTTCTCTTTCCTTAGCTACAAGCTTTATTGCTTCTTTTTTATCTATTCCACTATTTATTAAATTAATCAAATGCTGTTCTATTGTTATTCCACTAAGCTCTTGTTCTTTTTCAGCTTTAATTTCACTTTCACTTTTTCCTGAAATAACTAAAACAAATTCACCTCTTGGTCTATTTTCTAAAAACCAATTATATGCATCTTTAATAGTTCCTCTATATATATCTTCATGTAACTTTGTTAATTCTCTACATACCGCTATATTTCTATTCCCTAACGCTTCTTCTAAATAAGCTAATGATTCTATTAATCTATGTGGTGATTCATAAAAAATTAAAGTTTCCTTCTTATCTTTTATTTCTTCTTTTAATATTTTTCTTTCTTTCGTTTCTCTAGGTATAAATCCTCTAAATATAAATTTAGTTGTATCTAATCCAGAATATACCAATGCAGTAGTAATTGCTGTCGCCCCTGGTAATACTTCAAATGCAATATTACTTTCTATACATTTCCTAACTACAACACTGCCTGGATCTGATATTCCCGGTGTACCTGCATCAGTTACTATCGCAATATTTTTACCTAACTCTAATTTCGATATTATCTCATCACTTTTCCCTTGTTCATTATGTTGGTGATAGCTGAATAGAGGCTTTTTTATATTAAAATGATTTAATAGCTTCAAAGTTTGTCTTGTGTCTTCAGCTGCAATTTCATCAACATTTTCTAATACTTCTAATGCTCTAAGTGTTATATCTTTCAAGTTACCTATTGGTGTTGGTACTAAATATACCTTTCCATATTCCATTTTCATTACATCCTTCCATAAATACGATTTATCTCTTCGCTATAATTGCCATTATCATCATATACATATAAAGTTTCTTCCCACTTTAAAAATGCTCCACCATCTCTTTGACCCTCAACTAAAACTATATTAGGTGCTTTTTTTGTATTAGGTTGAACCAATCTAACTCTTTTAGGTTCTATCTTATACTTTCTCATTAATCCAAAAATATCTGCTAATCTTTCTGGTCTATGTACTATGAACATTCTCCCATTATCCTTAAGAAGCCTTCTTGCTGATACAATTACATCTTCTAAATTACACATTATTTCATGCCTAGCAATAGCTAACTTATCATTTGGATTTAAAATTCCTGCATTATTTAATTTATATGGTGGATTTACTGTTACAACATCAAATCTTCCTAATGAGTCTAATAAAGCCTTATCTTTTAAATCACCTTGAACAAATTTAACTATATCACTAGTATCATTAAGCCTAGAACTTCTATTAGCCATTTCAACCATATCATCTTGTATTTCTAATCCTATAACCTCTTGAGGCTTATATTTTCCATATACTAAAAATGATACTATACCAGTGCCAGTACATAAATCTATTACTCTATGTTTCTTTTTCACATTTGCAAAATGTGATAGCAATACAGCATCTACCCCAAATCTGAATCCTTGTTCTTTTTGTATTAATTGTAGTCCATTTAATTGTAAATCATCAATACTTTCATCTTTGCTTATATTAACTTCCATAACACACCTCTATTAAATTGCTTAGCAATTTAGTTTATAGTTTATAGTTAATGAATAACTTCAGCTGAGCTGAAGTTAGAACAATATATATTTTAAGAAACTCCCATAGCAGTTTCATCACTAACTATTAACTCTTAACTAATAACTAACTAAGTTGTTTCGCAATATTTTTCAATTGTAAACTAAGTACTTTTATTATACATATTATATATAAAAAAGACTAGGATTAATAAAATCCTAGTCTGTAAATTCAAATTATAATACTCTTCTTGCTGTATAGAATTTATATACGCTTGAAACCTTAACTACATCCCCTGTGCTTGGTGCATGTATCATTTGTCCATTTCCTATATATATACCAACATGTCCAGTATGAGGGAATACTAAATCCCCAGGTTGAAGATCATTGTAAGCTACTGCTGTTCCCACATTAATTTGATCGTAAGTTGTTCTTGGTAAGTTTACTCCTGCAGCATTTTTGAATACATATTGAGTAAATCCTGAACAGTCAAATCCACTTGGAGATGTTCCACCCCATACATATGGTGTTCCAAGGAATTTATATGCATAATCTACTATAGCATTACCAGTTGCAGATACTGTTGAGTCACCTCTATTTGGCTTGCTTGCGGCTGCATTAGCAGCATCTATTGCCGCTTGAAGTTCTGCAACTTTAGCTTTTGCAGCTTCGATTTTTTCATTAACTTCTTCTTTTACTATGTTACTCTTAAGTTGTCCATCTCTTATGCTTCTTAATTGAGAGATTGCACTGTTTAATTGATCAATTGAGCTTGATGAATCCTCTATAACTGCATATTGTGGACTAACTAATTGTCTTTCAGAAACTGCTAAGAATTCTCTTTCGAATTCAGCTTGTTCAACTTTAGCTTGTTCAACTAAAGTTTCTTGTTCAGCCTTTTTAGCCTCAAATTCACTTAGTGATTTTTGAGTTTCTTCATTTATTTTTACAAGTTCTTCGTTTTTCGCATCTAAACTTTCAATTTTTTTGTTAAGAGAATCTTGTTTGTCTTCAAGTTCTTTAACTATTTTTTTGTCTATGTTCACTAATCTACTAGTTGATTCAATCTTAGATATTAAATCATTAAAGCTGTCGGCACTGAATAATAACATTATGTAGCTACTTTGTCCACCTGATTTATATAGCTCTCTAACTCTCTTTCCTAGTACTTCTTCTGTGTTAGCTATATCCTCTTTTGCAGTTTCTATTTCTTTTTCAGTATTTTCTACTTCAACCTTAATTTGCTCTATTTCAGTATTATTTTTCTCAATAGTTACAACTAAAGGTTCTATTTCTGCATTTAAACTGTATATCTTATTGTTAATATCCTCTATTTTTTTCGTAAATTCATCATATTTGTTCTGGTTTTCTATTACTTCTTGATTTGGTGTAGCAAAGGCAGGCATTGCTGAAGTAATAACTAAAGTAGCAGCTAATAATGCTGATAAAATTTTCTTCTTCATATTTATCTGTAGGTCTCTTGACCCTCCCCCTCTCCTTTGTTTTCGTTACCATTATACCACTTATGGAAACTTTGGACAATGGTAAATTTTAAAAACGCCTATTTCACTGACATGTAAACATATACTGCCAATTATTTTTTTCCAATTTAATACCCTTTTAAATTATTTTTTTATAAGCACACCTTATATTTATATAAATTTTCACAAGTATTATTACTAATTTATTTTCTTATTTTCTTATTTAATATATATTGTAATGTAGATAGTATAGCTATACATGCTACAAATATAATTACAATAGTTTTACTAACATTCCCTACTACAAATGCTGCAATAGAACATGTTACGCCTATTGCTCCAATTAAAATATTAGTATACCCGCTTAATTTCATAGATTTAGCTTCTTTATACAGTTCCTTATCATTTTCGTCTATATTTTTTATATACTTATTGTTTAACAAGAACGTACCTAATAAAATGAACCCTAAGCTTCCTAAAACCATTACTACAATTGTAAAATTCATCTTTACACCCCCTTATTGGTATTTACTAATATAAAATTATATCATAATATTATTTTTAACATAATTCTAAAACACTTTTCAAGTTTTTTAAATAAAAGTATTGACATAACCATTAATTATTCATATAATATTAAATGTGCTACGGGGTGTGGCGCAGATGGGAGCGCGCGTGGTTTGGGACCATGAGGTCGCAGGTTCGATCCCTGTCACCCCGACCAAAGAGATAGGTTTAAATCTATCTCTTTTTTTTGTAAATAAATATATTAGGAGATGATTACTTGAATAATATAAAAGCTGCTATATTCGATTTAGATGGAACACTTATTGATTCTATGGGCGTATGGCAACAAATAGATATAGAATATTTATCTAAAAAAGGACATGCTGTTCCTAATAATTTAAATGATGAAATCACACATTTAAGTTTTACTCAAACAGCTGAATATTTCAAAAAAAGATTTTCTCTTGAAGATTCTATTGAAGAAATAATGAATACTTGGAATTCAATGGCCTATAATCTATATAAAAATGATGTAAAGCTAAAACCTGGAGCTCTTGAATATTTATTAAAACTAAAAAGCAAGGGAATAAAGATCGGACTAGCTACTAGTAATTCTATGGAGCTTTTAACTGTTACATTAAAAAGTAATAATGCATTTGAATTATTTGATTCCATTACAATCACTGATGAAGTTAAAAAAAGCAAAAGTAACCCTGATATATATTTACTTGCTGCTAAAAAGCTTAATGTTGATCCTAAGGAATGCATGGTATTTGAAGATATCATAGCTGCAGCTCGTGGAGCTAAGTTAGCTGGTATGAAAGTTACTGGAGTATTTGATGAGCATTCTAAGCATCAAGTTGATATATTAAAAGAGGAATGTGACAATTACATATATAATTATAATGATTTAATTTAATTTAAAATGACCACACATTAGTGTTTCTTTATCTATTTAATAGATAAAAGACTAAAGTGTGGTCTTAATTTATGTTAACAATTTAAATCTTTTTATTTATTTAAAAGCACTAATTAAGATCTTTTAACTTCATATTTAGCTTCAAGCTCTTTCATTACATCAACATATTTCTTTTCTTGGCTTTGTTGAATTAATTGTTGAACAATCTTATCTTTTACTTCATCAAACTCAGAAACCTTTGGCTCATTTTTAGCATCTACTTTAATTAAATGATATCCAAATTGAGTTTTAACTGGTTCACTTACCTTTTCTAACTCTAATGCAAAAGCAGCTTCTTCAAATTCAGGAACCATCATACCTCTACCAAATACTCCAAGACTTCCACCTTGTGCATTAGATGGGCATGTAGAATATTCTTTAGCAGCATCTTCAAAAGATACTCCTTCATTTTCTATACGATTCTTAATTTCATTACATAATTCTTCATTATCAACTAATATATGCTTAGCAGATACTGTAGCTGGTTGTTCGAATTGTGCTTTATTTTCTTCGTAATACTTTTTAGCATCTTCATCAGTTATTGTCACATCTGATAATACTTTGTTTATTGTCATTTGAGTAAGTAAATCCTTTTCTACTTGAGCTAAACTAGCCTTATACTCTTCAGTTTCATCTAATTTCATTTCTTTTCCTAATTTATTCATTAATTCGAAAGAAATTATTTGTTCTAATAATTGTTTTTTCCCCATTTCAGAATTGAACATTGCTCTTTGTTCCTCAGGATATCTCATTATTATTGAATTTAAATCCTTTTCTGTGATTTCTTTACCAGAAACTACAGCTAATACTTTGTTTTCCATATATATTTCTCCTTTTTTTCTAATTGATACTTACAATTATAACAGATTTTTATCAATGTATATAGTTACATTTTTTTATTGATTATATTTTATTGTTATTATATAATAATAATTATTATATAATATTAGGAGGTCAAATATGGTAGAAATTAATTCTGTAGTTCCTGATTTTACATTAATGGGTTCTGATAATCAAGAGCATAAATTAAGTGAATATAGGGGTAAGAAGGTAGTGCTTTATTTCTATCCAAGAGATAACACACCTGGTTGCTCTACTGAGGCCTGTGACTTTAGAGATAATAATAATACATTTATTAATAAAAATGCTATTGTTATAGGTATAAGCAGAGATTCTTTAAAATCACATGCTAAATTCATTGAAAAATTTACTCTTCCCTTTATCCTTTTAAGTGATGAAACAGAACAGGTATGTAATTTATTTAATGTTATTAAAGAAAAAAATATGTATGGAAAAAAAGTTATGGGTATTGAAAGAAGTACTTTTATCATTAATGAAGAAGGTATTCTTGTTAAGGAGTACAGAAAAGTTAAAGTAAAAGAACATGTATCTACAATTCTAAAAGATTTAGAATCACTATAAAAATATTAATAAACAATATTTTATTTTGAAGTTAATAGTTATATTCAGATCAGCTAAATTAAAAAAATGTATTATTTAGAAACTGTACATAGTTTCATCATAAACTACTAACTAAAAACTATTAGCTTCTAACTAATTAAATTACTTTTCAATTTGATATTATTAATCAATATAAAAATAAAAGCACTAACATAAGTTAGTGCTTTTTCCTGGTGGCTCGACCAGGAATCGAACCAGGGACACGAGGATTTTCAGTCCTCTGCTCTACCGACTGAGCTATCGAGCCACATTACCTGGCAACGTTCTACTCTCCCACACAGTCACCCGTGCAGTACCATCGACGCTGTAGAGCTTAACTTTCCTGTTCGGAATGGGAAGGAGTGTTTCCTCTACGCCATCATCACCAGATTATTGAGATTGTTATCTCAAAATTGCACATGAATTATATTTTTATTGGTCAAGCCCTCGACCTATTAGTATCAGTCAGCTACATACGTTACCGCACTTA
>NZ_JADPBQ010000011.1:0-23384 GCF_015670405.1 Clostridium sp. 1001271B_151109_B4
CGTAGAGGAAACACTCCTTCCCATTCCGAACAGGAAAGTTAAGCTCTACAGCGTCGATGGTACTGCACGGGTGACTGTGTGGGAGAGTAGAACGTTGCTAGGTAATGTGGCTCGATAGCTCAGTCGGTAGAGCAGAGGACTGAAAATCCTCGTGTCCCTGGTTCGATTCCTGGTCGAGCCACCAGGTATGGCGCCATAGCCAAGTGGTAAGGCAGAGGTCTGCAAAACCTTTATTCCCCAGTTCAAATCTGGGTGGCGCCTCCAAAAAAACCTACAAGTAATTCTTGTAGGTTTTTTATTTTGTGTTTTTATATAAATCATAAAATATAAGTAAGATAAAAACTATTCACAATATAAAATAAAATATCCACAACTAATTTAATATTAGTTGTGGATATTTTTAATATCTTAGCTAAACATATCTTTTTTATATAAGATGAAAGCAGTAAAAAGTGTTAAAATAATTGTAAGAAAAATAATTATAACGAAACCTTGAGGGTTATCCTGAAGTGGTAATGCTACATTCATTCCAAATATGCCACCAATTATAGTTGGGATAGCCATTAATATAGTAACAGAAGCTAAAACCTTCATAACTATATTAAGATTATTAGATATAACAGAAGCAAAGAAATCCATGGTACTAGATAAAATATTACTATAGATATCAGTCATTTCTATTGCTTGCTTATTTTCAATAATTACATCTTCTAGCACGTCTTGATCATCTTCATATTTTTGCATGATATCCATTTTTAACATTTTTTCTAAGGTTACTTCATTAGCTTTAAGCGAAGTAGAGAAATAAACTAGTGATTTTTCTAATGAATGTAATTGAATTAATTCTCTATTTTTCATAGATTTATGCAATCTTTTTTCAATCATTACGCTTTTTTTATCAATTTGTCTAAGATAAATTAAATAGTAAGTTGAAATTCTATTTAAAATTTGAAGTATGAATCTAGATTTCTTAAAAGAAAAGAATGATTTCACACGACCATTTATAAAATCAGTTATTATTCTGCTATTCTTTAAACATACTGTAATAATCTCTTTTTCAGAATGAATTATTGCTAAAGGATAAGTATCGTAAGTTAAAGAGTTATCCTCCATTTCTGTAAAGGGAATATCTACTACGACTAATGTAAAATCATCCTCTACATCTATTCTAGAAGTTTCTTCATCATCAAGTGGGGCTCTCAAAAAGCTTAATGGAACTCCAGTCTTTTTTGAAATTAATATTAACTCTTCGTCAGATGGGGCAACAATATTAATCCAACAACCATTTTCTATTGAATCTAATTGCTTTAATGTTGAATCTGTTTCGCTTATACTTTTATATATTTGAATCATTAATGTACCTCTCTATTAATCATGAAATTTATAATAAGATTATAACATAAAAGAAAATTTAAATCTGTGATTAACATTTTTATAGTATACATTTACATAGTATCTTATAATATAAGAAGTTAAATATTAATGATTAATAGTTAGTTTAGATAAGATATTTCAATTTATTTAATACATAGTGGACAAGATAGTGATATTAAAGAGAATATAGGGTTTGTAATTCTGTATATAAAATTAGTATAATCAGAATATTGTCAGAGGAAATAAGATAGAAATATTTGGAGGAAGTCCACATATGCATAAGGAGATTAAGCAGGGTAAAAAAACAGTTGCAATTATAATTTCGTTATTAACTATTACAGTTGCACTATATATATACCAATTTTCTAAAATGACTTTTGGGAAAAATATTACCATGAAATTTATATTACAGGTTCTTTTAATAATGGCAACTCTAATAGTTCTATTTATAGAAACTAGAAAGTGTAAAATTGCATATAAGTACTGTATAATTTCTGATAAACTTATAATTAATAAGATAAACAGTAAAAATGAAGAGAATGTGGAGAGCCTGAAAATAAGAGATATAATTTATATAGGTGAAAAAAATAATGTTCCTAAAGGTTATAGTAAATGTAAATGTAGTAGACATTATATTAGAAAGTTTGATAAGGCAAAAAAATTATTATGTATATATAAAAAAGAGGGTAAAATATATAAATTTGTTTTTGAGCCAAGCGATACGTTAGTTTCACGTATAAAATCTTATACTTAAAATAGAAAAGTATGAAATTAGAATAGCAAAATGAGATAGTCATTAAAGTTTAATGTGGCTATCTCATTTTTTTATGGTTTTTATTTTAAGCGTATTTATAGAACAAGATAGAATATGATTAAGTTTTCCTTTGAGGATTAAATTGTAATATAACAATATATTAGTTAGTATTTAATTTATTAATAGAAGGTTAGACAATGAAAATAATAGAAAGTTTTAGCAGAGTATATAATAGTATTGATTTTATAAAGTAATATTTTTAATTAATACTATGATTATTAGTTCCTATTTAAATCAAATAAAATATTTATATAAATTAGGAAATAGATAGTATATATATTAAATAATGGGCAAGACTTAATAAAAAAGGGAGGGTTAATTTTATGGATATTAGTAATAAGGATATATGGAGAGATGCAAAAAAATATTGTATAATATGTGAGAATGAATGTATTGGAAATGGAATTCAAATAATGAACAATTTTATTTGTGATAAATGTCTTGAAAAAATGAATATGGTAGATATTAATAGTGATGAATATGAAGTAATAAAAAATAAGATAAAAACGTCTATCGCAAATAAAATAATAAATAATAAATAAGTTATATAGAACTTAAGATAATCGAAAGGATGAGAAGGATGGGTAAAGGTAAATTAATAATTATTGAATCAGGTTCAGATGCGAGTGGAAAGGCTACTCAATCACAAAAATTATATGAAAGATTAATAAGTGAAGGAAGAGAGTGCTTAAAGATAACTTTCCCTGATTATGTGAGTGATTCATCAGCTCTAGTTAAGATGTACTTAAATGGAGATTTTGGAAAAGATCCAAATGATGTTAGTCCATATGTCTCATCGACTTTTTATGCAGCTGATAGGTATGCGTCTTATAAGACTAAATGGGGTGAGTTTTATGAGAATGGTGGAATTATTATAAGTGATAGATATACTACTTCAAATATGGTACATCAGGCTGCGAAGCTAAATGGTGAAGAGAAAGAGAAGTTTATTGAATGGCTATACGATTTAGAATTTAATATTTATCAAATTCCAAAGCCAGATCATGTTATATTCTTAGATGTTGATCCTGAAGTAAGCCAAGAGCTTATGAAA
Organism: Clostridium sp. 1001271B_151109_B4; assembly: GCF_015670405.1. Taxonomy (GTDB): domain Bacteria; phylum Bacillota; class Clostridia; order Clostridiales; family Clostridiaceae; genus Clostridium. Next base: position 3,243 of record NZ_JADPBQ010000011.1, read on the forward strand.
AATAGAGCTAATAAGTTTACGGGGGAAGAAACAAAAGATATTCATGAAAGTAATAAGGAATATTTGATGAATTCATATAAAAATTCTTTATATATTGCAGAAAAATATAATTGGGATGTTGTTAAGTGTTGTGAAAATTCTAAACTTAGAAGTATAGAAGAAATTAATGATGAAGTTTATGAAAAGGTAAAAAAATATATATAAATTTAAGATGGGTTGTTTAAAATAAGGGATTGTTTGAAGGATAGTTCTTTGTTTTTAACAATCCTCTTATTTTTATCACAAATTTTGTATTAGTATTAATAATTTAATATAGATAATAGTAGAAAATGAAAATAAAAATTCATATAATACATTATTTGAGGAGAAAATTTAGTAAATTCTTATATATTTATGATAAAATATATAAGAAGAATTTATTAGTATAAAAGTGGAGGTATATGGTATGAAACTAGTTTTAGCTATAGTACAAGATGATGACGCTATAGATTTAATTGAAGAGCTTACAGATAAAAATTATAGGGTAACTAAATTAGCAACTACGGGAGGTTTTTTAAAATCAGGGAATACTACTTTAATGATTGGGGTTGAAGAAAAAGTAGTAAAGGATGTTGTTAAAGTTATTGAGGATGTTTGCAAAAAAAGAAAAGAGATGGTATCTACGCCAACACCAAGTACAATCGGCAGTGGATCAGGAATGTATATGCCTTATCCAATTGAAGTAGAAGTTGGTGGGGCTACAGTCTTTGTTTTAGATGTTGATCAATTTTATAAAGTTTAATTAAGTTGATTAGGAGGTGTATGTATGAGAAACTTTATAGGATATAGTGATTTAATTAATAATTTTAAAGATAGATGTTTGAAAAATACACTTTCTCATGCACACCTCATTGCAGGAGAAGATGGAATCGGAAAAAGTAAATTAGCTAACATTTTGGCTAAGCTTATTTTAAATGGAGATTTAGAGAGAGAATATGTGGATATAATCAATTATAAGAGCAGTAAAGCATCTTTTGGAGTAGATGATGTTAGAGATATAATTGAGGAAGTATCTAAGAAACCTTTTGAAGGCAATAAAAAGGTTATAATTATACATGAGGGAAATAAGCTTACTATTCAAGCTCAAAATGCACTTTTAAAAACCATAGAAGAACCACCAATAGGAGTTCACATAATAATATTATGTGAGAGTTTAGAATTAATTTTAGATACAATAAAATCTAGGTGTGAGATATATAAATTAACGCCATTAACTAAGAATGAATTATATGAATATATAAAAATTAAAGGCTTTGATTATAATGAAAGTGATATAAGATCAGCAATAGCTTTTAGTGAAGGAATTCCAGGAAGAATAGATAGATATTTTAATGATGATAACTTAAGGGAATTAAGAAGCAAAGTTGTTGAAATAATTAAGAATTTAAATAAAAATGATATAGAAATTGTACTACAACAAGAAGAAGCTTTAAGTACTTTAAAGGATAATAAAGAAGAAGTATTAAATATATTTGGATCTTTTATTAGGGATATTTTAATAGATAAAGAAGTTGAAAATGAGGAATTTATCATAAATGGTGATAAACTTGAAGATATAAGAGAACTTACTAAAGAAATGTCATTTAGAAAGTTAAATAATATGATAAAGACAATAGAAGAAGCACGAAAAAATATTAAGAGTAATGTTAGTTGGGTAATGACACTACGAGTAATGTTAATGGGCTTCATGGAGGGTTAGTTATGATAAAGGTCGTAGGAGTTAGATTTAAGAAAGCTGGAAAGATATATTATTTTGATCCAGCAGATATGAATATACAAAAAGATACATATGTAGTAGTGGAAACAGCTAGAGGTATTGAATTTGGAGAATGTGTAATAGGAATAAAAGAAATAAATGAAAATGATATAGTTGCCCCACTTAAGAGTGTATTAAGAATAGCAACTGAAGAGGATATAGATAAACATTTCAAAAATAAAGATAAAGAAAAAGATGCATTTAATATATGTTTAAAGAAAATTCAAGAGCATGGGTTAACTATGAAACTTATAGATGTAGAATATACTTTTGACAATAATAAAGTTATATTCTATTTCACAGCAGATGGAAGAGTTGATTTTAGAGAATTAGTTAAGGATTTAGCAACAATATTTAAAACTCGTATAGAGCTTAGACAAATAGGAGTTAGAGATGAAGCTAAGATGTTAGGTGGGCTTGGGCCTTGTGGTAGACCAATGTGTTGTTCTAGCTTTTTAGGAGATTTCGCATCAGTTTCAATAAAGATGGCAAAAGAGCAAAACTTATCACTTAATCCAACTAAAATATCTGGAATTTGTGGAAGACTTATGTGTTGTTTAAATTATGAACAAAGTACTTATGAAGATATTAGAAAAAGAATGCCTAAAGTTGGATCAATAGTAAAGACAAGTGAAGGTACAGGAGAGGTATTTTCAAATAATATTGTTAAAGAAAGTGTTAAAGTTAAGCTTAAAAAGGGCGAAGAAGAAATATTAGAAGAATTTAAAATTGATACTATTGAACTAATTAAAGGTCATTATGAGGATTCAGTTGATGACGATGATATAAAATTAGAGGTAGAATCTGAAGAAGATAGAAAGTTAATTAAGAATTTGATTAAGGGTAACTAAGGAGGAGAATTAATGAAAGAACTAGTTAGAATTTCTAATTTAACTAGTCATGCAGACCTCTTAAAAATACGAAGTATAGTAAGTGATTACGTAGGAGTTCTAGCATGTGAAATTAATTTAAATAAAAAAGAGGTACATTTGGTATATGATAGAGCGAGTATATCTATAGATGAGATAATTAACGCTATTGAAACTTCTGGGTATATGGTGATTTAGGATATAAATTATATTAAAATTGTGTAAATTTAACTTTACCTTTAAAAAGAAAATTATGTATGATAAAATAATTATGTTATTAAAAAAGGTGGGGAGGTGTTTTTAATGGCATACGCAATTAATGATTCTTGTGTTAACTGTGGAGCTTGCGCTGCAGAATGTCCAGTTAACGCTATAAGCCAAGGAGATACTCAATTCGTTATTGATGCGGATACTTGTATCGATTGTGGAAACTGTGCAAATGTTTGTCCAGTAGGAGCTCCAGCTGAAGCTTAATTCCAATGAAAAGAGTCGTCATATTATGATGACTCTTTTTTTTTATGAAAAAAATAATTTATATCAAAAGTATGATTTAAATAATATTATAAATGATAATAAAATGGTTAAGAAAATTGAAAATAATAATAAGTTATATTTATTTCAATAAATCTTTAATAAAATGGCTGAAAATAATCAAATTATAGAATAGACATTAAAAAAAATTTTATATATAATTAAAGTCAAATAAGGTCAAAGTACGTTTAGGAAGGTGAAATTGTGGCAAGAATTTCAGATATGATAGCACAGTTTATAAATGACATGATAGAAGATGAAAAGAATAAGGAGGTAATTATTCAAAGAAATGAGTTAGCAGATAAATTTAATTGTGCTCCATCTCAAATTAATTACGTATTAACAACTAGATTCACTTCGGAAAAGGGTTATATGATTGAAAGTAGAAGAGGTGGTGGCGGTTATATAATAATCAAAAGAATGGAATATACTAATAAGGAAAAACAATTAGAGGCAATAAATAAAGCTATTGGATATAGTTTAACTTATAGTTCAGCTTTATTATTATTGGAACATCTATATGAAACTAAATTAATAACTAAAAGGGAACTTGAAATTGTAAAAATATCAATTAACGATAGAACATTATCAAATGCAGAAGATAAAAATAAGCTAAGAGCAGAAATACTTAAGGGTATTATAATGGTTATTTTATCATAATAATTATAGTAGATGATAAAACAAGTGGAGATAAAGGGTTGGGTCATATTTGCAGAATATAATAACAAGTTATATTTAATCTATATTTGATTATATTTGGAGGTGACACTGTGATTTTTGGGAGGTTTACAGAAAGAGCGCAAGTTGTATTAGTGGAAGCACAACAAGAGTCTCAAATTTTTAAACACGGTTATATTGGAACGGAACATGTTTTATTAGGAATATTAAAAGAAAATGGGTATGCAGGACAACTTTTAACTAATAAAGGAATTACTATAGATAAAGTGAAAAAGATGACTGAAGATTATTTAGGATTTGGTGATGACGAAGTTTCAACAGGTGAAATGCTATTAACACCAAGAGCAAAGAGACTTTTTGATGATAGTTTAGATATAGCAAGAAAGTATGGACATAGTTTTATAAATCCTGAGCATATATTACTAGCTTTAATAAATGAAGGTGAAGGCGTTGCTTTTACCATTTTAACAAGTAGTAAGGTTGATTTATCATCTGTTAAGCAAGATTTAGATAAATATATTTCAGGGAATGAGCTTAGAGAAAGTAAAAAGTCAGTGCAAAAGGAAAAGAAGCAAAATAAAACTCCTGTATTAGATCAATATAGTACTGATTTAACTCAAAGTGCCAAAGAGGGGAAATTAGATCCTGTAATTGGTAGAGAAGAAGAAACTGAAAGAGTATTGGAAATACTATGTAGAAGAATAAAAAATAATCCTTGCTTAATTGGTGAACCTGGGGTAGGAAAAACGGCTATAATTGAAGGTTTAGCACAAAAAATTATATCTGGAGATGCACCTGAGAGTTTAAGGGATAAAAGATTACTAGTGTTAGATATAACATCTATGATTGCAGGAGCAAAATATAGGGGTGAATTTGAGGAAAGATTAAAAAAGGTAATGAATGAACTTAAAAATGAAAATGATATTATAATCTTTATCGATGAAATTCACACCATAGTGGGGGCTGGAGGAGCAGAGGGAGCCATAGACGCCTCTAATATTTTAAAACCTGCATTAGCAAGAGGAGAAATAAAGTGTATAGGAGCAACAACAATCGATGAATACAGGAAACATATAGAAAAGGATGCTGCGTTAGAAAGAAGATTTCAAACAGTCAACGTTGATCCTCCATCTAAAGATGAAACTGTAAATATTTTATTTGGATTAAGAGATAAATATGAATCACATCATAAGGTTAAAATTACTGATGGTGCATTATATATGGCTGTAGATTTATCAGATAGATATATAAATGATAGATATATGCCAGATAAAGCCATAGATTTAATAGATGAAGCAGCAGCTAAAGTACGAATTTCAAGATTAACTCTTCCACCAGAGATTAAGAAAAAAGAATTAGATATTGAAAAAATAATCAATGAAAAAGAAGATGCAATTAAAAATCAAGATTTTGAAAAAGCAGCAAGTTTAAGGGATAATGAAAAGCAATTAAAAGAAGAGTTTGAAAAGATTAAAAATGAATGGAGGGCACATAGTTGTACTGAAGTTCAAATAGTTGATGAAGATGATATTGCAAAAGTTGTTTCAATATGGACTAAGGTTCCAGTAGAAAAACTAACTGAAAAGGAATCTGATAAGTTATTGCAGCTAGAAGATATTCTAAGGCAAAGAGTTGTAGGTCAGGATGAAGCGATAAAAGCTTTAACTAGAGCGGTTAAAAGAGCAAGGGTTGGACTTAAGAATCCTAATAGACCAATTGGAACTTTCATTTTCTGTGGACCAACAGGTGTTGGTAAAACCGAACTTTGCAATGTTTTAGCAGAAGTTATGTTTGGAAAGATAAGTAACTTGATTAGAATTGATATGTCTGAATATATGGAGAAACATTCAGTTTCAAGATTAATTGGAGCTCCTCCAGGATATGTAGGATATGAAGAGGGGGGACAGCTATCAGAGGCGGTAAGGAGAAAGCCTTATTCAGTTGTATTATTAGATGAGATTGAAAAGGCCCATCCAGACGTATTTAATATATTACTTCAAATTATGGAAGATGGAAGATTAACTGATGGAAAGGGAAAAACTGTAGACTTTAGAAATACTATAGTTATTATGACATCTAATGTTGGAGCTCAAAAATTAAAGAGTCAAAGAAGAGTTGGGTTTGAGATTAATTCTAATTTGAAAGAAGCAGAATATGAAAAGATGAAGGATATTGTACTAGGTGAATTAAAAAATGCCTTTAAGCCTGAATTTTTAAATAGGGTAGATGATATAATAGTATTTAATCAATTAAAGGAAGAAGATACATTACAAATAGTAAATATCATGTTAAAGGATACAATAAGTAGATTAAAAGAAAAGAATATTGATTTAGTTTACGATGAGGATTTAAATAAATTTCTTATTAATAAAAATAAGAATCTTGAATTTGGGGCAAGACCTTTAAGAGGAATAATTAATAGAGAAATAGTTGATAAATTGAGTGATGAATTGCTTAAGGGTGAAATTAAAGTTGGAGATAAATTAAAAGTTGAATGTAGAGATGAGATATTAGTATTTTCTCATAGGTGAGTGCTACAAACTTTTTAATTTAGGTAAGATAAAGTAAGGTGATTTATTTATCACCTTACTTTTTTATAATATTAAGCTATTTAATATTATTATCATTATTTAAATTAGAATTAATAACCATGTTTTCAATGTAATTTAAAGTAGAGCTATCTACATAATCACTAGATAAATTTTTAGGCTTATAATCATTTAAAATGTTTTTTGAGGGAACATTATTAAAATAAGATTTATCTATCAAAATACCATCTCCTTGGAAATTATATAGATAGTATTTCCATATAATAAATAAATATGTATATTTTTTATATTAAAAAAAAACAAACTGGTATAGACAACTATATGTATGTATAATATAATGGATTTGGGAGTGATATTTATGATAGATAAAAATAGTCCAATACCAGTATATTATCAATTAAAAAATGATTTAATAAAAAAAATTGCAAATGGCGTTTGGAAGTCTGGAGAATGTATATCAAGTGAAAGAGAACTTTGTGAAATTTATGAAGTCAGTAGGATGACTATAAGACAAGCTATTGGTGAATTAGTTCAGGAAGGAATCTTGATTAGAAAAAAAGGTAAAGGCACATTTGTATGTGAGCAAAAAGTAAATCAAAAGGATATGATGAGCTTTACTGAAATGATTAATCAAACTGGAAGAAGATTGAATACAGAGGTTGTAGAGTTTGAAGCTATAGATACTCCTGATGATATGCAGGATATTTTTATATTAGATAAGTTATATAAGATAACAAGAAAAAGAATAGTAGATGGGGAAAGCATAGCTTTAGAAACAGTATATATTCCAGTTGATTATTGTGGAAGTATGAATAAGGAAATGCTATCGGGATCATTATATAAGATTTTGGAAGGTTTTGGATATACAATTACTCATTCTAATTCCTCAATAGTTGCAGTTAATGTTAATGATGAAATAAGAGGGTTATTAGAGTGTGAAGAAGATACTCCTATACTAAAGATTATTAGCAAGACATTTACTAGTTCAGATAAGCTTTTATTTTTAGAAGAAGCATATTACAAATCAGATAAGTTTACATTACAAGTTAATATTTCAAGGAAAGAGGGAGAATTATTATGAATTTAATAGTTGTTGATAATTATGAGGAATTAAGTAAGGTAGCAGCAAAAGAGTTTGCTAAAGTAATAAATGACAAACCAAATGCAGTTTTAGGGCTAGCAACTGGAGGTTCTCCAGTTGGAATGTATAAAGAATTAATTAAGATGTATGAAAATAAAGAATTAGATTTTTCTAAAATTACAACAGTAAATCTTGATGAATACGTTGGATTAAACCCTGAGCACGAACAAAGTTATAGACAGTTCATGAATGAAAATTTATTTAAATATATTAATGTAGATATAAAAAATACTTTTGTGCCTAATGGATTAGCAAAGGATTTAGAGTTAGAATGTAAAGAGTATGATAAAAAGATTGAAGAATTAGGTGGAATAGATATTCAGCTTTTAGGTGTAGGAAATAATGGACATATAGCATTTAATGAACCAGATGAAGAATTATCTTCAGGAACTCATATAATAACATTAACGGAAGACACTATTAAAGCTAATGCAAGATTTTTTGATAATGAAGAAGATGTGCCAAGAAGAGCAGTAAGTATGGGTGTAGGTGGAATAATGAAGTCAAAGAAAATAGTTTTAATTGCTTCAGGAGAAAGTAAGGCAGAAGCTATTAAAGGATTATTCTCAGGGAAGATAACAACAGACAATCCTGCATCTATGTTACAAATGCATAGAGATGTTACAGTAATTGTAGATAAAGCGGCAGCAACACTTATAAATAAATAATAATTTTAAAAATGAGGTTTTTATATAGCCTCATTTTTTTATATTTCAAGTTATGTTATATTATAATAAAGAAAATTAGAGGATAAAATTTATATAGATAAGAAGGTGAATAATATGGCAAAGATAAAATCTGTATTCGTATGTGAAGAATGTGGATATGAATCACCGAAGTGGATGGGGAAATGTCCGGATTGTAATAATTGGAATACCTTTACTGAGGAACAAGTAGTTCAACAAAATAAGTCAGTAAAAGAAGCAATTAAAGTTAGGGAGTTGTCAAGAAAGCCTATTAAAAAGTTATCAGAAGTAACTTCAAGTAAAAGCGATAGGATTGTAACAGGAATAAGTGAGTTTGACAGGGTAATGGGTGGTGGAATAGTTAAGGATTCTATTACTATAATAACAGCACGTCCAGGTGCAGGAAAATCAACGCTCTTATTACAAGTTGCTGATAATATAGCTAGAAGTGGATTTAAAGTTATATATGCTTCAGGTGAAGAAAGCGATAGCCAAATTAAGAATAGGGCAGATAGAATTTTAAAAAATATTAATGATAATATTTGGGTAGTACAAGAGACTAGCATGGATAATGTAGTAGCTGCAGTTAATGAAATAGATCCAGATTTGATTATAATAGATAGTATTCAAACATTTACTATGGATAGCTTTTTACCAGCAAGAGCGGGGTCACCAACACAAACTATGGAGTGTGCGAATGAGTTATTAAGAATTGCTAAAGATAATAAAAGACAGCGTGCAGTAATTATTGTTGGGCAAATGACTAAGGCTGATGAATTAGCAGGATTAAGAGCATTGGAACACCTAGTAGATACTGTATTAATTATAGAATGCGATACGGATGAAGAACTAAGAGGATTAGTAAGTTCTAAAAATAGATTTGGAAGTACTGGAGAAACAGGTTTTTTCCAAATGTCTGAAAAAGGAATGGTATCAATAGATAATCCATCGGAGTTTTTTATGACTAAAAGGGAAGAGGGAGAGGTTGTTTCAGGAAGTACTTTAACTGTTATAAAAGAAGGATCTAGACCTATAATTACAGAGGTAGAAAGTTTAGTATCTAAAACATTTACTCCGTATCCTACAAGAATTGGAGAAACATTAGGTAAGGATAAACTTAATACTTTAATATCTATTTTAGAGCAAAGGGGCGGAATAGGACTTTATGATAAGAATGTTATTATAAAGACTACTGGTGGAATGAGAATAAAAGAACAGGGAATAAATTTAGCTGTTATTATGAGCATAGTTTCATCTGTAAAACAAAGGGGAATTGAAGCAAATATTGCTTTTATAGCTGATGTAGGGCTTACAGGCGAATTGAAAAAGGTACCTTCCATAGAAATTAGAGTAAAAGAACTTGCAAGAATGGGATTTAAGAAGGTATATGTAGCTAAAGATTCATTTAATAAAGAGGTAAAAATACCCAATATAAAAATAATGTCTATGAAAACATTAAATGATGTTATAGCAGATGTATATAAATAATATAATTATGTAATAAAGTAAGTATAGTAAGTTATACTTACTTTTTTTGTAGAAAAAACTATAAAGAATATTATTTATAAATATTTACAAAATCATTGAGTTAATATTTATATAATAGTAATATTATATATGTTAGGAAACGAATAATAATGATAAGCTAAGAAGTATTGGCTTATTTATATAAATAGAGATATGAATTGAAAATAAAAGTTAGGTGATTGCATGAGAATTAAGGATGATAATGAAATAAAAAATATATTAAAGATAGTTAGTCCTGGAACATATTTAAGAGAAGGCTTAGAAAATATTTTGAGAGCTAAAACAGGAGGGTTAATAGTTTTAGGAGATTCTGATGAGGTAATGCGTATTGTTGATGGAGGATTTAATATTAATTCTGAATATACTCCAGCATATATATACGAATTGGCTAAAATGGATGGAGCAATAGTATTAAGTCAAGATTTAAGAAAAATTGTTTGTGCTAATGCACAATTATTACCAGATCCAACAGTTCAAACATATGAAACAGGAACAAGACATAGAACGGCACAGAGAATAGCTAAGCAAACGGACACAATTGTTGTAGCGATATCTCAAAGAAGAAATATTATTACTGTATATAAAGGTGATATAAAATATGTATTACAAGATAGTAGTGTAATTTTAGCAAGAGCAAATCAAGCAATCCAAACCCTAGAAAAGTATGTAAATGTATTAGAGAGAGTAATAAATAATTTAAATATATTAGAATTTCAAGATTTAACAACGGTTTTTGATGTTGTAACTGCAATACAAAGAACAGAAATGGTAATGAGAATCGTAGAAGAAATAAAAAGATATATATTAGAACTTGGAAATGAGGGTAGATTAATTTCTATGCAATTAAATGAGTTAATAAGATATATTGAAAGAGATGGAATTCTTTTAATAAGAGACTATTGTGGAGAAAATGCTGATCATAATAACATTTATAAAGAAATTCAAAAGTTAAACTCTGAAGAGTTAGTAGATTTAGAGATCATAGCAAAGGTACTTGGATTTGGAGGTGTTTCAGTAGTAGATACATTAATATCACCTAAGGGATATAGAATATTATTTAAAATTCCAAGAATACCTACTAATATAATTGAAAATTTAATTAAGCATTTTAAAGAATTAAAATATGTAATAGCTGCAAGTAAGGAAGAATTAGATCAAGTAGAAGGTATTGGAGAAGCTAGGGCTACAGCAATCAGAAGCGGACTAAAGAGAATAAAAGAACAAATCTATTTAAAGAAGGAACTTTAGTAATAAATTAAGAATATTAATAAGACTTAATGGTAAAAATATATAAGCAGGTAAAAACCTGCTTATATATTTATCTAAAGGTAAATTTACCCAGTGTATTCATTTTGTCACTTTCTTTTAGTAAAACATCATAAAGATTTATATCAAGCGCATTACAAAGGGAAGTAAGATAAAACAAATTATTTCCAATTTCTCTTTCTATAACCTCACGACAGTTATCACATAAACAACCATCAAGATGAGTTTTTAAGCAGTTTGATAAATCTTCCAATGAGTTGTCATCGTTTGGCAAACATTGTTTTTTTGCATTTATCTCAATGCAACCACAGTTAGTTACGGCTTTAGCTACAGCTCGGTTAATTCTACAACTGGATTCAGTATATTTAGTTAATATATCAAGAATGCTTTTATGCCTTAGTAGGGATTCACTGACGTCATTTTGAAAGCTATCGAATATAATGTCTTTCATTTGCCTCAACTCCTTAGAAATATAATTCATAATTAAATTATAAGTATTTTCAGACAATTTTGTCAATACAAGCCTTATCTGTATTGGCTTAATATTATAATAAACAACCTGGTCATATTTTGATAGGGGGTATTAAAATTTAATTTATTCTTTAAAGTTAAAATTTAGTAATAGTAATATAAATAATATGGTATAATAAAAATGGTTATTTATAACTATTACTTAAATTAAAAGTAATTTAAATAGGAGGTGAGTTTTTGTTTAAGAAGGGATTAAAAATTATTTTTACTCTTTTAGGATTAGTGGTAGGATATATCATTGCAGAAGCTATATTAGCAATTAATACAGGGCTTAGAATTAATATAATAAAAGGTGTAGTAGCTACTACGATATTTTATATTTTATGTGTTTTGCTTTTCGGAATTATTTTTTATTTTATTTCGCCAGGGTTATATAAAGTAATATCTAGCACTATAGATAAAATTGAAAAAAACATTCAAAGATTAAGTGCACAAGAGTTAATTTACGGAAGTGCAGGATTGTTAATTGGATTGATTATTGCAGCATTTATTGGAGCTCCTTTATCAGGAATATTTGTAGGGATACATCCTGCAATTGGGCCAATAATATTTGTATTATTAGAACTTATTGCGGCCATATTAGGTGCAGAAATATTTATAAAAAAGAAGGATGATATTTCTTCAACGTTACTTATATTTAAAAGAAATAATCAAAGAGAAAGAGAAAAAGAGAAAGATAAGAAAAGTAGAGGTTATGCGAAGGGAAATGCTAAAGTTTTAGACACATCTGTAATTATAGATGGAAGAATATTTGATTTATGTCAAACTGGATTTATAGAAGGAACTTTAGTTATACCTAGCTTTGTTTTAGATGAGCTTAGACATATATCAGATTCTTCAGATTCACTAAAAAGAAATAGAGGAAGAAGAGGGTTAGATATATTAAATAAGATTCAAAAGGAATTAGAAATTGAAACTCAAATTTGGGAAGGTGACTTTAAAGATATTGCTGAAGTTGATAGTAAGTTATTGAAATTAGCTCAAAAGTTAGGTGGGAAAGTAATAACTAATGATTTCAATTTAAATAAAGTTGCAGAATTCCAAGGAGTTCCTGTTTTAAATATAAATGAATTGGCTAATGCAATTAAGCCAGTAGTACTTCCAGGTGAGGAAATGAAAACTATAGTTATTAAAGATGGTAAAGAATCTACTCAAGGTATTGGATACTTAGATGATGGAACTATGATTGTAGTTGAAGGTGGAAAGAAGTACATTGGAGAGGAAATTTTAGTTATTGTAACGTCTGTTCTTCAAACATCTGCTGGAAGAATGATTTTTGCAAAACCAAAAGATAATTAAAGGAGAACTCAAATGATAAGTGCTATTATTTTAGCTGGTGGTAAAGGAAAACGCATGGGGGCACCTGTTAGTAAGCAATTTATTGAGATAAAAGGAAAGCCTATTATTTATTATACAATAAAAAAATTTAGTGAAAATAAAAAAATAAACAATATAGTAGTTGTATTACCTAAAGATGAAATAGATTATTTTAAAGAAAATATTTTAGAAAAATATAATTTGAATATAGATAATATAGTTATAGGTGGTACAGAAAGACAAGATTCTGTATATAATGGCCTTAAAAGTTTAGAAGGTACTAATACAGATATTGTATTAATACATGATGGAGCAAGGCCTTTTATTTCTAATAGAATAATAGATGATGGAATTAGATTTGCTCAAATTTATGGAGCATGTGCACCAGGAGTCATGCCTAAAGATACAATTAAGGTTAAAAATGAAAAAAACTTTTCGATTAGTACACCAGATAGAGAGAGTTTAGTATCAATACAAACTCCTCAAGTTTTTAAGTTTAATGAAATATTAGAATGTCATGAAAAGATAAAAATTAATAATTATATTGTAACAGATGATACTATGGTAGCAGAGAAATGTGGATATAGTGTATATATTTATGATGGTGAATATACTAATATTAAAGTTACAACTCCAGAAGATTTAATTTTAGGTGAAAAGCTTATTTAATTTGAATTCCATTATGTTGACAGAGTATTTTTAAGATTATATAATAAATTAATCAAAAAAGAATATTACTAAAGCAGTGATGAAGAATAGTAGAAATCGCTAATCAGAGAGAAAATCCTTTGGCTGTAAGATTTTCAACAGATTTTGAACCAGCTTTTGAGTTGTAGGTAAAAACTATCGGTTTAACACCGTTATCATTATTAAAGCACAAATTTAGGTGGTACCGCGGATACAAGTTCGCCCTAATTCTATATTAGGGACGGACTTTTTTTATTTATAAACAAAAGGATGCATGGATAAATTAATGATAAAAGTAAGGAAAGGCTTATTTAATAAAATTAGGGGGAAATTTATTAATAGGTTTTAGTACAATTATCAATTTCTAATGCTCTAGTAATTAAGAAATAAAATATTAGATAGAGAAAATCAGGAGGAAAATAATTATGAAGATGTCAAATATGTTAGTATCAACATTAAGAGAAGTGCCAGCAGAAGCTGAAATAGATAGTCATAAGCTTATGCTTAGAGCTGGAATGATTAGAAAAATGGCAGCAGGTATATATAATTATATGCCAATTGGATTAAAGGTTTTAAAGAATATAGAAGAAATAGTTAGAGAAGAAATGAATGCAGCTGGAGCGCAAGAATTTTTAGCTTCTGCAGTATTACCAGCAGAGTTATGGCAAGAATCTGGTAGATGGGATGTTTACGGAGATGAAATGTTTAGATTAAAGGATAGAAATAACAGAGATTTCTGTCTTGGGCCAACACATGAAGAAGTATTTACAGATATAGCTAGAAATGAAATAAAGTCATATAAGCAATTACCAGTAAATCTTTATCAAATTCAAACGAAGTATAGAGATGAAAGAAGACCAAGATTTGGTATTATGAGATCTAGAGAATTCATAATGAAAGATGCTTATAGTTTTGATAAGGATCAAGCTGGATTGGATCTATCTTATGATAAAATGCATGATGCATATGTAAAGATTTTTAATAGATGTGGAATTGATGCTAAATGCGTTGCTGCGGATTCAGGAGCAATTGGAGGATCAAACTCAGCAGAATTTATGGTTAAATCAGAAGTTGGTGAAGATGATGTAGTATTCTGTACATCTTGTGATTATGCAGCTAATATAGAAAAAGCTGAAGCTACGCCAGAAAGAGCAGAAATTGAAGAATTATTAGAGATGGAAAGGGTAGCTACTCCAGATAGTAGAGGAATAGAAGAAGTTTCAACGTTCTTAAATGTGTCACCAAAGAAGACTGTTAAGCTATTAATGTTTAATGTAGATGGAAAAATAGTAGGTGTAGTTGTTAGAGGAGATAGAGAAGTTAATGAAGTAAAAGTAGCTAATGCTGCAAAAGCTTCAGGAGATATAGCTATGGCTTCTCATGAAGAATATACAAAAGCTACAGGTTGTGAAGTTGGATTTGGAGGACCAGTAGGGATAAAGGTAGACTTATTATTAGTAGATGAAGAAGTCACTTACATGTATAACATGATATTAGGAGCTAATGAAACAGGATACCACTTAAAGAATGTTAACTATGGAAGAGACTTTGAAGGTACTGTAGGAGATTATAGAAAAATTGAAACAGGAGAAAAATGTCCAGAATGTGGAGCTGAAGTTACTATAGCAAGGGGAACAGAAGTAGGTCACATATTTAAATTAGGAACTAAATATTCATCAGCTATGAATGCTACATTTATAGATGAAAATGGTAAAAACACTCCATTTGTTATGGGATGTTATGGTATTGGTGTTACAAGAACAATGGCATCAATAATTGAGCAACATCATGATGAAAGTGGAATAATATGGCCTCTTTCAGTTGCACCATACCATGTATCAGTTATTCCAGTAAATATTAAAGATGAAGCTCAAATGGAAATAGCTAATAAACTATATGAAGATTTAAGAAAAATTGGTGTAGATGCTATATTAGATGATAGAAACGAAAGACCAGGAGTTAAATTTAAGGATTCAGAACTTATTGGAATTCCAATGAGAGTTACTGTTGGTAAGAAAATAACTGATGGTGAAGTTGAATTTAAATTAAGAGATGGTGAGATGGAAGTAATAAAAATTGATGATGTTATAGAAAAAGTAAAATCTCAATTTGAAAGTAATAATATAAAATTATAGGATAGAAAAAATAAAAAAAGGAGGAATTTCATAATGAAAATATATAATTCTTTAACTAGAAAAAAAGAAGAATTTGTTCCTATAGTACCAGGGAAGATAAGCATGTATGTTTGTGGGCCAACAGTATATAACTATTTTCATATAGGAAATGGAAGAACGTTTATTGTTTTTGATACTATAAGAAGATATATGGAATATAGGGTATATGAAGTTAACTTTGTTCAAAATTTTACTGATATAGATGATAAAATGATAAATAAAGCTAATGAAGAGCATACTACAGTAAAAGAAATTGGAGATAAATATATAGCAGAATATTATAAAGATGCTGATGGGCTTAATATAAAAAGAGCAACAACAAATCCAAGAGCAACTGAGTATATTTCAGAGATAATTGAATTTGTGTCTGGATTAATAGAAAAAGGATATGCTTATGAAGTTGATGGAGATGTTTATTTTAGAACTAAAAAGTTCGAAAGTTACGGACAGCTTATAGGTCAAAATCTTGATGATTTAAGATCAGGAGCAAGAATTAATGTGGATGAAAGAAAAGAAGATCCTGTAGATTTTGCTATTTGGAAAGCTCAAAAGCCAGGTGAACCAGGTTGGGAATGCCCATGGGGTGTTGGAAGACCAGGATGGCATATTGAGTGTTCATGCATGGCCAAGAAATTACTTGGAGAAACTATTGATATACATGCTGGAGGAATGGACTTAGCATTTCCACATCATGAAAATGAGATAGCTCAAAGCGAAGCTTTAACAGGTAAGAAATTTGCAAACTATTGGATGCATGCAGCATTCTTAAATGTTAATAATCAAAAGATGTCTAAGTCTTTAAATAATTTCTTAACAGCAAGAGATGCTTTAAAGGAATATGATGCTGATGTAATTAGATTCTTAATGCTTTCAGGACATTATAGAATCCAATTGAATTTTAGTAATGATTTATTAGAATCAGCTAAGGCTTCAGTTGAAAGATTATATAATGCAATTGGAAATTTAGAAAATTTAATTTCAGAAGTAAAAATTAATGAAATGACAGAAGATGAGGTTAAGTATTTAAATTCATTAGATGCTTATAGACAAAGATATATTGAAAAAATGGATGATGATTTCAATACAGCCGATGCGATATCTGTATTATTTGATTTAATAAGAGATATCAATAGTAATGTTGGAATAAATTCATCAAAGGAATTATGCGAAAAAGCATTAGAATTAATTAGAGAATTAGGTTCGCCTTTAGGAATACTACAAAAGACAACTAAGGGGAATTTAGAAGAAGAAATTGAAGCTTTAATAGCTGAAAGACAACAAGCTAGAAAAGATAGAAATTTCGCTTTAGCAGATAAAATAAGAGATGATTTAAAAGCTAAAGGTATAGAACTTCTAGATACTCCACAAGGTGTTAGATGGAAAAAATTGATTAATTAATTTATTAAAAATATAAAAGAAATTAAAGTAGAGTTAAGAGAGAAGGATTAGTGGGTTCCTAATAAATTTTAATAAACTTTCATAGAAGTTTATTCCTTCCTTTTAACTCTTAGTTTTTAATTACTATTGTAATAAATATGGTTATTATATAATTGAGGAGAAATTAAAAGATGCTTAAGGATTTAAGAGTAAGAGAATTTACGGAAAAAGAAGCACGACTTCTAAATCCACTTCAACTTGCATTAGTAGGTGATGGAGTTTATGAACTTTTTATTAGAAACCACATATTATCTGAAAATATTGAGTTAACTGCCCATAAAATACATGTTAAAGCAATCGGATATGTTAAAGCTAAAAGTCAAGCAGTTATTATGCATAAAATTGAAGATAAATTAACTGAAGATGAAAGTTATATCTATAAAAGAGGAAGAAATGCTAAATCAGCCACAGTTCCTAAAAATGCAGATGTAAGAGATTATAGAATGGCAACAGGTTTTGAAGCGTTAGTAGGATATCTATATTTAATAGGTAATACTGAAAGATTAGAGTTTATATTAAATAATGCAATTTCCATAGAACTATAAGAAAAAAGGAGAATAGTTATGACTAAGAGAGAGAATCCAAGAAGAAGAGAAAGAGAATTTAATAAATTCCAAGAGAAAAGTAATAGGATACAAGAAAAAAATAATAGATTCCAGGATAGAAGAGAAGAAAAAAAAGATAGAAATTATGTTTCTGGAACAAGAGAAACAAGTAGTGAAGCGATAAGAGAAGATTTAGTAATTGGAAGAAATGCTGTAATTGAAGCATTGAAAAGTGATAGAACAATAGAGTGTTTATATATAAGTAAAGGTGATTTAGAAGGATCAGTAAAGGTTGCTTTAGGATTAGCAAAGGATAAAGGCGTTGTAGTTAAGGAAGCTGATAGAAGAAAATTGGATGTAATGTGTGAAGGATTAAATCACCAAGGAATTATTGCAAAAGTTACTCCTTTTAAATATTGTGAAGTAAATGATATATTAGAATATGCGAAAAGAAAAGATGAAAAGCCTTTTATAGTAATATTAGATGAAATTGAAGACCCACATAACTTAGGATCGATAATAAGAACGGCAGAGCTTTGTGGAGTTCACGGTATTATTATACCTAAGAGAAGAAATGTTGGAGTGACATCTACAGTTTACAAATGTTCAGCTGGAGCAATAGAGCATATGAGAATTGCAAAGGTTACTAATATAAATGCAACTATAGATATTTTAAAAGAACAAGGGATTTGGATTTATGGTGCAGATATAGATGGAAAAGATTATAGCTACAACACTGATTTTTCAGGTGCTTGTGCATTAATAATAGGAAGCGAAGGGAAAGGAATTTCTAATTTAACTCTTAAAAAGTGTGATTTATTAGTAAAAATCCCTATGATAGGAAAAATTAACTCTTTAAATGCTTCGGTTGCAGGTGGTATAATGATGTATGAGGTTTTAAAAGGTAGATTAACTAAATAATTTAGTGCACGTAGGGGTAAGCAGTGAAATTTATATTTATAGATGGATATAATGTAATAAATAGTTGGAGTAATTTAAAGAGTGAAAAAGAGATAAGTTTAGATAGTGCTAGACAAAAGCTTATAGATATTTTACATAATTATGGTGCTATTCATCAGTGCAAAATTATGTTAGTATTTGATGGGTATAGAGTAGCTGGTAATTTAGAAAATAAATATGAACACAATAAAAATCTAACAGTAGTATTTACTAAAAGTGGTGAAACAGCAGATGCTTATATTGAAAGAGAGATACATAATATTGGTAGAAGATTTGAAGTATCGGTGGTTACATCTGATTCATTGGAACAACAGACAATTTTCCAAAGGGGTGCAACTAGAATTTCAAGTATAGAATTCTATAATATGGTATTTGATACATCGGAAGATATAAGAAAAGCAACTAAAAAAGTATATACTTCACATAAAAGTACTGTACAGGATAATATTGATGATGATATTTTAAAAAAATTAGAGGCTATGAGGCGTGGGTAAATATAAAGGCGCTTTTTGGGAATGGAGGGGGATTTGTGGATAACAAAGATTATTCGAATGAGATAGCAAGTGAATTTGAAGGAATGTCAGAAGAAGAAATTGTGGTTGAAGCAAAAAATGGAAATAGTAGAGCTCAAGAATATGTTATTTCTAAATATGAAAGCTTTGTTAAGGTAAAATCTAAATCGTATTTCCTGATTGGGGCTGATAAAGAGGATATATATCAAGAAGGAATGATTGGTTTATATAAAGCAATAAGAGATTTTAATTATGAAAAATCAACTACATTTAGAGGGTTTGCTGAGTTATGTATAACCAGGCAGATAATTACTGCAATAAAAACAGCAACAAGGCAAAAACATATTCCATTAAATACATATGTATCTCTTAATAAACCTGTATCAGAAGATGATTCAGAAAGAACACTTTTGGATATACTATCAAGTATGAAGATAAGTGATCCAGAAGAACTTATTATTGGAAAAGAAGAAAAAAGGTATATTGAAGAAGCAATTTCAAAAGTGCTTTCTGATTTAGAAATGGAAGTGTTACAATCTTATCTTGATGGTAAGTCTTATCAAGAAATTGCATGTGATTTAGATAGACATGCAAAGTCTATAGATAATGCACTTCAGAGGGTGAAAAGAAAGCTTGAAAAGTGCCTTTCCGACACTAAAGAATAATAGTAAATTAATATTGACAAAAAAAACAAATGATAGTAAACTTTATAATTGGTATATTAAAGTGAATAGCACTTTAATGCTCATGTAGCTCAGTTGGCAGAGTGTCGCCTTGGTAAGGCGGAGGTCGTCGGTTCAATCCCGATCATGAGCTCCATGGAGAATATAAATTAGTATGCAAACGCTAGGCAAAGTTTATTTAAAAATAAGGAGGAATTTCAAATGGCAAAGCAAAAGTTCGAAAGAAGTAAACCACACGTAAATATCGGAACAAT
>NZ_JADPBQ010000011.1:23482-128166 GCF_015670405.1 Clostridium sp. 1001271B_151109_B4
TAAAATGGCAAAGCAAAAGTTCGAAAGAAGTAAACCACACGTAAATATCGGAACAATCGGTCACGTAGACCACGGTAAGACTACATTAACAGCTGCTATCACAACAGTATTAGCAAACAGAGGATACGCAGAAGCGTTCAACTATGCTGATATCGATAGAGCACCAGAAGAAAAAGAAAGAGGAATCACAATCAACACTGCACACGTTGAGTACGAAACAGAAAACAGACACTACGCTCACGTTGACTGTCCAGGACATGCTGACTACGTTAAGAACATGATCACTGGTGCTGCACAAATGGATGGAGCAATCTTAGTTTGTTCAGCTGCAGATGGTCCAATGCCTCAAACAAGAGAGCATATCTTACTTGCATCAAGAGTAGGTGTTGACTATATCGTAGTATTCTTAAACAAAGCAGATATGGTTGATGATGAAGAATTATTAGAATTAGTTGAAATGGAAGTTAGAGAATTATTATCTGAATACAACTTCCCAGGAGATGATATTCCAGTAATTAAGGGATCAGCTTTAAGAGCATTAGAAAACCCAACAGATCCAGAAGCAACAGCTTGCATCATGGAATTAATGGATGCAGTAGATAGCTACATCCCAACACCAGAAAGAGCTACAGATAAGCCTTTCTTAATGCCAATCGAAGACGTATTTACAATCACAGGTAGAGGAACTGTTGCAACTGGAAGAGTTGAAAGAGGTATCTTACACGTATCTGATGAAGTAGAAATCGTTGGATTAATGGAAGAAAAGAGAAAAGTAGTAGTAACAGGAATAGAAATGTTCAGAAAGTTACTAGATGAAGCACAAGCTGGAGATAACATCGGAGCATTATTAAGAGGGGTTCAAAGAACTGAAATCGAAAGAGGTCAAGTTTTAGCTAAAACTGGATCAGTAAACCCACACAGCAAGTTCGTAGGTCAAGTATACGTACTTAAGAAAGATGAAGGTGGTAGACATACTCCATTCTTCGATGGATACAGACCACAATTCTACTTCAGAACAACAGACGTTACAGGATCAATCAAATTACCAGAAGGAATGGAAATGGTTATGCCTGGAGACCACATCGATATGAACGTTGAGTTAATTACTCAAGTAGCTATGGATGAAGGTTTAAGATTCGCTATCAGAGAAGGTGGAAGAACTGTAGGTTCAGGAGTTGTTACTTCTATAATTGAATAGTAGATTAATTACTTCATATATAAAGGGCTGGGTTAGTTTACCTAGTCCTTTACCAAGCTAATATTATTGACATAATATCGCTTTTATGATAGAGTGTTTAAGTAATTAACGAATTAGGTAACACAATATCATATATATACTTATATAATTATTTGGATAAACTGGAGGTGCAGACTGTGAGAGTAAAAGTAACATTAGCATGCACAGAGTGTAAGCAAAGAAATTACAACACAATGAAAAATAAGAAAAACAACCCAGACAGAATGGAAATGAATAAATATTGCAGATTCTGTAAAAAACACACACAACACAAAGAAACTAAATAGTTCGCTTTAGAGTGATGACACGTACTCACAATAGTTAAGGATGTGAAGTAATGGCTATTAAAGAAAATGTAAATATTAATACTAAAACTTCTGAAAAAAGAGGGCTTTCTAAGTTTTTTAGAGAACTTAAGGCAGAGGTTAAAAGAATAACTTGGCCTTCTAAAGATGACACAAAAAAAGCGTTAATTGCAGTAGGCGTAGTCGTACTAATATATATAGTATTAGTAGGCGGGTTAGATTATATTTTTACAAACCTCTTTAAATTGATTTTTAAACTATAATAAAGGAGGTTTAGGTGAGTTTCTCATCTATAGTAAATATGAGTGAAAGAGCTAGATGGTATGTAGTACATACATATTCAGGTTACGAAAACAAGGTTAAAGCAAATATTGAAAAGACCGTAGAAAATAGAAATCTTGAAAATCTACTTCTTGATATACAAGTTCCTATGGAAGAAGTTATTGAGGAGAAAGATGGTAAACAAAAGGTTTCTTTAAAGAAGAAGTTTCCGGGATATGTGTTAGTAAAAATGCTTATGACTGATGAGTCATGGTATGTGGTTAGAAATACTAGAGGTGTAACAGGATTTGTTGGCCCAGGTTCTAAACCAGTACCTCTTACTGATGAAGAAGTTGAATCAATGGGTGTTGTAGAGCTGCCTATAGATATAGACTTAGAAGTAGGGGAAAGTGTAAGAGTTATCTCAGGACCGCTAAGAGAATTTGTAGCGATAATCCAAGAGATAAGTGTTGAAAAACACAAGATAAAAGCTTTAATAGATATGTTCGGCAGAGAAACGTTAGCTGAACTAGATTTTAACCAAGTTGAGAAATTAGTTTAGTATTTAAAATATAAAACTAATGTTTTTAATTAAGTGGGAGGACAAAAAGTCCGTATTACCACAGTATAGGAGGAATATTAAATGGCTAAGAAAGTAACAGGAATGATTAAATTACAACTTCCTGCAGGTAAGGCAACACCAGCACCACCAGTAGGTCCAGCATTAGGACAACACGGTGTAAACATTATGGGATTCTGTAAGGAGTTTAACGCAAAGACTGCTAATCAAGCTGGATTAATAATACCAGTTGTTATAACAGTATACCAAGATAGATCTTTTAGTTTTATCTTAAAGACTCCTCCAGCTGCAGTTCTAATTAAGAAGGAATTAGGATTAGAAAGCGGATCAGGAGTTCCTAACAGAACAAAAGTTGGAACATTAACAAAGGATCAAGTTAGAAAGATCGCTGAATTAAAAATGCCAGACTTAAATGCTGCTACAATCGAAACTGCAATGAGCATGATCGAAGGTACTGCTAGAAGTATGGGTGTTACAATCGCAGAGTAATTCTGATTTTTTAATAAGTGGGAGGTAAAAACCGCTAAAACCACGAAGGAGGCATAACAATGGGAAAGAAATATGTTGAAAGTTCAAAATTAGTTGATAAGAACGTTTTATATACACCAGCTGAAGCTTTAGATTTAGCTGTAAAAACTGCAAAAGCTAAATTCGATGAAACTATCGAATTACACGTAAGATTAGGGGTAGACCCAAGACACGCTGACCAACAAGTTAGAGGAGCAGTTGTTCTTCCAAACGGAACTGGTAAAAGTGTTAAAGTATTAGTATTCGCTAAGGGAGCTAAAGCTACAGAAGCACAAGAAGCTGGAGCAGATTTCGTTGGAGCTGAAGAATTAGTTCAAAAGATCCAAGGTGAAAACTGGTTTGACTACGATGTAGTAGTTGCTACTCCAGATATGATGGGTGTTGTTGGTAGATTAGGTAGAGTATTAGGACCTAAGGGATTAATGCCAAACCCAAAATCAGGAACAGTAACATTTGATGTAGCTAAAGCTATAGCTGATATCAAAGCAGGTAAAGTTGAATATAGAGTTGATAAGACTGCTATCGTTCACTGCCCAATCGGAAAAAAATCATTTGGTGTTGAAAAGTTACAAGAAAACTTCCACGCTTTAATGGATGCATTAGTTAAGGCTAAACCAGCTGCTGCTAAGGGACAATACGTTAAATCTGTATCAGTTTCAAGCACAATGGGACCTGGAGCTAAAATTAATCCAACAAAAGTTTTAGATTAATATTGACATAATGAAATTAACATAGTATAATGAATTTCGTTGTGAAAAAAGAGAATACTGTTTCCGTAGACAGTAGGTGCCGTAAGGTTTAAAGTAATCGCCTGCCTAGGATAACTAGATAAGTGATTATTTATTTGGTCTTCCTGTGTCTATGGGAAGACCTTTCTTAATATATATTACAGTTAATAACTGTGAGGAGGTGGACACACAGTGATAAAGAAGAACAGACAAATCAAAGAAGCTAAAGTAGCTGAGATTAAAGAAAAGTTAGAAAAAGCTCAAGGTGTAGCATTAGCTAGTTACCAAGGTTTAACAGTTGAAGAAGATACAATGTTAAGAAAGAGCTTAAGAGAAGCTGGTGTTGAATATAAAGTTTACAAAAACACATTAGTAACATTAGCTGCTAACGAATTAGGTTTAGGTGATTTAGTTCAATACTTAGAAGGACCAGTTTCAATAGCTTTCGGTTACGAAGATGCTACTGCTCCTGCAAGAGTATTAAATGATTTTGCTAAAGATCATAAGAAGTTAGAATTAAAAGCAGGTATTGTTGACGGTATTGTTTACGACAAGGCTGGAGTTGAAAAACTTGCAACAATCCCATCAAAAGAAGTTCTTATTGCAAAACTTCTTGGAAGCTTCAAAGCTCCATTATCAAACCTTGCATACTTATTAAATGCAATTAAAGAAAAAAAAGAATCAGAGTCAGCTGAATAATAAACTGATAAAAATTTTGGAGGTGCAATTAAAATGACAAGAGAAGAAATCATTCAAGCTATAAAAGAAATGACTGTTTTAGAATTAAACGAATTAGTAACTGCTTGCGAAGAGGAGTTTGGTGTTAGCGCTGCTGCTCCAGTTGCTGTTGCTGGTGGAGCTGTTGCAGGTGCTGCAGCAGAAGAAAAGACTGAGTTTGACGTAGTATTATCAAATGCTGGTGCAAACAAGATCAAAGTTATCAAAGTTGTTAGAGAAATAACTGGATTAGGATTAAAGGAAGCTAAGGAAATAGTTGACGGAGCTCCTAAGACATTAAAAGAAGCTGTTTCTAAAGAAGAAGCTGAAGACATGAAAGCTAAATTAGCTGAAGTTGGAGCTGAAGTAGAAGTTAAGTAATTTCTTAACTTATATATAAAAAGGTGCTTTATAGCACCTTTTTTAATGCCCAAATCATGAAAATTTTTCAAAAATTAGAATGAGAAATGTTTTTTTGAGAATACTATTATATTATTGGAGTGTAATTAATATACAAAAGTGTTGACAAAAAAAAAAGGGTATGTTACTATCATTAAATGTACTATTCATTATGGATAATTATATATTCTTGCGAAAATAAGTATAATCAAGTTTAAAAATGGTTATACTATAACGTGATGCTCTCCGAAAGTATATGTCCTTAGGGAAATTATGCTTTTGGTTATTTTACTTTAAACAAGGGGTGAAAATTCATGGTACATCCTGTCCAAGTCGGAAAAAGAACTAGAATGAGCTTTGCTAAGGTTAAAGATGTAACCGAAATGCCAAACTTAATCGAGGTACAATTAGATTCTTATGAGTGGTTTTTAAGAGAAGGATTATTAGAAGTTTTTGACGATGTTAATCCTATTTCAAACTTCACTGGAAATCTTGTACTGGAGTTTGTAGATTACAAACTTGATATGGATAATATTAAGTATTCAGTGGAAGAGTGTAAGGAAAGAGATTGCACTTATGCAGCTCCATTGAAAGTGTCAGTAAGACTGACAAACAATGAAACAGGAGAAATAAAAGAACAAGAAGTATTTATGGGAGATTTCCCATTAATGACTGAACAAGGTACTTTTATAATTAATGGGGCTGAAAGAGTTATCGTAAGCCAATTAGTTAGATCTCCAGGTGTATATTATAGTAATACTGTTGATAAAAGTGGTAAAAAATTATTTTCATCAACTGTTATTCCTAACAGAGGTGCGTGGTTAGAATACGAAACAGATTCTAATGATGTTATTTATGTTAGAATTGACAAAACAAGAAAACTGCCAATTACAATATTAGCTAGAGCTATGGGTTATGGAAGTGACCAAGAGCTTTTAGATTATTTTGGTGAAGAAGAAAGATTCAAAGCAAGTATTGAAAAAGATAATACTAAAACTAAAGAGGAAGCCTTACTTGAAATCTATAAGAGATTAAGACCAGGTGAACCACCTACAGTTGATAGTGCTGTTTCATTAATTGATTCTTTATTCTTCGATGCTAAAAGATATGATTTATCAAGAGTTGGTAGATACAAATTTAATAAGAAATTAGCTATTAATCTTAGATTAATTAATCAAATTGCAGCTGCTGATATAATAAATCCTTCAACTGGAGAAATAATGGTTGAACAAGGAGAAAAAATAAGCAGAACAATGGCTTCTAATATTCAATGTGCAGGAATTAACTCTGTAGACATTTTAGTAGAAGATAAGGTGTTAAGAGTAATAGGTAATCACTTTGTTGACTTAGAAAAAGTTGTGTCATTTGATGTAAGTGATTTAAACATAAGAGAAGCTGTTCATTATCCTACATTAATGGAAATCCTTGATAATTATGATGATGAGCAATCTATTAAAGAAGAAATCAAAAAGAACATAACTAGATTAATACCTAAACATATTATAAGAGATGATATATTTGCAACTATAAGTTATGAATTAGGATTAGCTTATGGAGTTGGATATACTGATGATATAGACCATTTAGGTAATAGAAGATTAAGATCTGTTGGTGAGTTATTACAAAACCAATTTAGAATTGGTTTATCAAGAATGGAAAGAGTAGTTAAAGAAAGAATGACTATTCAAGATCAAGAAGCAATTACTCCTCAAATGTTAATAAACATTAGACCAGTAGCTGCTGCAATAAAAGAATTCTTTGGTAGCTCTCAATTATCACAATTCATGGATCAAACTAATCCATTATCAGAATTAACACATAAGAGAAGATTATCAGCTTTAGGACCAGGAGGTCTTTCAAGAGAAAGAGCTGGGTTCGAAGTAAGAGACGTTCACCATTCACATTATGGTAGAATGTGTCCTATAGAAACTCCAGAAGGACCAAATATAGGATTAATCAACTCATTAGCAACATATGCAAAGGTTAATGAATATGGATTTATAGAAACTCCGTATAGAATTGTTGACAAAGAAACTGGAATGGTTACAAATGAAATCAGATACTTTACTGCTGATGAAGAAGATTTATACTTAATTGCACAAGCAAAAGAACCAATTGGTGAAGATGGAAGATTCGTGGACAGTAGAGTTACTGTTAGACATAAGCATGATATTTTACAAGTTAATGCTAAAGACGTAGATTTAATTGACGTTTCACCAAGACAAATAGTTTCAGTTGCGACTGCAATGATACCTTTCCTTGAAAATGATGACGCATCAAGAGCACTTATGGGAGCCAACATGCAACGTCAAGCAGTTCCACTATTAAAGCCTCAAGCTCCAATAGTAGGTACAGGAATTGAGTATAGAGCAGCAGCAGATTCAGGAGTATTACCTAAAGCTAAGAACTCAGGTACAGTTGTATATGTTAGTTCATCTGAAATCAGAGTTAAGAGAGATCTTGATGGAGGAATAGACACATATAAACTACTTAAATTCAAGAGAAGTAACCCAGGTACTTGTATAAACCAAAGACCTTTAGTAGATAAGGGTGAAATTGTATTTAAGAACCAAGTGTTAGCTGATGGTCCAGCAACTGACCTAGGAGAAATCGCATTAGGAAAGAATATCAGAATGGGATTCATTACTTGGGAAGGTTATAACTACGAGGATGCTATGCTTATCTCTGAAGAATTAGTAAGAGAAGATGTATTTACTTCTATCCATATTGAAGAATATGAATGTGAAGCGAGAGATACTAAGCTAGGACCAGAAGAAATAACAAGAGATATTCCTAATGTTAGTGAAGATGCTCTTAAAGATATAGATGAAAGAGGAATAATCAGAATTGGTGCTGAAGTTAGATCAGGGGATGTTCTTGTAGGTAAAGTTACACCTAAGGGAGAAACTGAATTAACAGCCGAAGAGAGATTATTAAGAGCTATATTCGGAGAAAAAGCAAGAGAAGTTAGAGATACTTCTTTAAGAGTACCACATGGAGAAGCTGGTATTATCGTAGATGTAAAAGTATTTACAAGAGAAAACGGTGATGACTTAAATCCAGGTGTTAACGAACTTGTAAGATGTTATATAGCTCAAAAGAGAAAGATATCTGTTGGAGATAAGATGGCCGGTCGTCATGGTAACAAAGGGGTTATTTCTAGAGTTTTACCAGAAGAAGATATGCCATTCTTACCAGATGGTAGACCACTACAAATTTGTTTAAATCCACTAGGGGTTCCATCTCGTATGAACATCGGTCAGGTATTAGAAGTTCACTTAGGATGGGCGGCAAGTGCATTAGGATGGCACATTGCAACACCTGTATTTGATGGTGCAACAGAAAAGAATATAGAAGAGTGCTTAGAAAAAGCAGGATACAACGCAAACGGAAAGACTGTATTATATGATGGAAGAACTGGAGAACCATTTGATAATGAAGTTACAGTTGGTATAATGTATATCTTAAAGCTTGCTCACTTAGTTGATGATAAGATCCATGCTAGATCTACAGGTCCATATTCATTAGTTACTCAACAACCACTTGGAGGTAAAGCTCAATTTGGTGGTCAAAGATTTGGGGAAATGGAAGTTTGGGCACTAGAAGCGTATGGTGCAGCTCATACATTACAAGAAATCTTAACAGTTAAGTCAGATGACGTTGTAGGAAGAGTTAAGACTTATGAAGCTATAGTTAAGGGTGAAAATATCCCAGAACCAGGAGTTCCAGAATCATTTAAGGTTCTTATTAAAGAACTTCAAGCTTTATGCTTAGATGTTAAAGTATTAAATGAAGATAACGAAGAAGTTAAATTAAAAGAATTCTCTGATGATGATTCAGAGGAATTAGAAGTAAATATCGAAGGAACTGAAGAACTTGTTACAGAGCAAGTGACAGGAGACGATAGTTACACAACTAATGATGAGGAAATCGACGAAGATATTGATTATGAATCATTTACTTTAGAAGGTTTTCATGAAGAAGAATTAGAATTAGATGATTTCGTTAATGACGAACACTAAAATTGAAGGGAGGATATACCCTTGTTTGAATTGAACAATTTTGATGCAATACAAATCGGCTTAGCTTCTCCAAGCCAAATTAGAGAATGGTCTAGAGGTGAAGTTAAGAAGCCAGAAACAATTAATTATAGAACTTTAAAACCAGAAAGAGATGGTCTATTCTGTGAAAGAATATTTGGACCTATGAAAGACTGGGAATGTCATTGTGGTAAATATAAGAGAGTTAGATATAAGGGAATTGTTTGTGACAGATGTGGAGTTGAAGTTACAAAAGCTAAAGTAAGAAGAGAAAGAATGGGGCACATTGAGTTAGCTGCCCCAGTATCTCACATTTGGTACTTTAAAGGAATTCCTTCAAGAATGGGATTACTTTTAGATATGTCACCAAGAGCTTTAGAAAAAGTTCTATACTTTGCTTCATATGTAGTTATTGACCCTAAAGAAACTTCTCTTTTAAAGAAACAACTTTTAAGTGAAAAAGAATATAGAGAAGCTGTAGATAAGTTCGGTGAAGAAAGCTTCGTAGCTGGAATGGGTGCTGAAGCAGTTCAAGAAATTCTTGGCGAAATAGACTTAGAAACAACTTCAAGAGAATTAAAAGAAGAATTAAAGACTAGTAGTGGTCAAAAAAAGGTTAGAATTATAAGAAGATTAGAAGTTGTAGAATCTTTTAGAAAATCAGGAAATGATCCAAGATGGATGGTTATAAACGTAATTCCTGTAATTCCACCAGATTTAAGACCTATGGTTCAATTAGATGGAGGAAGATTTGCTACATCTGACTTAAATGATTTATATAGAAGAGTAATCAATAGAAATAACAGATTAAAGAAGCTTTTAGATTTAGGAGCTCCAGATATTATTGTTAGAAATGAAAAGAGAATGCTTCAAGAAGCAGTTGATGCTCTAATAGATAATGGTAGAAGAGGAAGACCGGTTACTGGACCAGGAAATAGACCTTTAAAATCATTATCTGATATGTTAAAAGGTAAGCAAGGTAGATTTAGACAAAACTTACTTGGTAAGAGAGTTGACTATTCTGGTAGATCGGTTATCGTTGTTGGACCAGAATTAAAGATGTACCAATGTGGTTTACCAAAAGAAATGGCTTTAGAATTATTTAAGCCTTTCGTAATGAAAAAATTAGTTGAAGATGGAGTAGCTCATAACATAAAGAGTGCTAAGAGAATGGTTGAAAGAGTTAACGAACAAGTATGGGATATACTTGAAGAAGTTATTACAGATCATCCAGTTTTACTTAACAGAGCGCCTACTCTACATAGACTAGGGATTCAAGCCTTCCAACCAGTATTAGTTGAAGGTAGAGCAATAAAACTTCACCCATTAGTATGTACAGCATATAATGCTGACTTCGATGGAGACCAAATGGCAGTTCACGTTCCATTATCAGTTGAAGCTCAAGCTGAAGCTAGATTCTTAATGCTTGCAGCAGGTAATATAATGAAACCTTCAGATGGTAAGCCAGTTTGTGTTCCTACACAGGATATGGTTTTAGGTTCATATTACTTAACTATGGATAAAGAAAATGCTAAAGGCGAAGGAATGTACTTTGCAAATGTAGATGAAGCAATAATGGCTTATAACGTAGGTGAAATTGCTGTTCATGCTGCAATTAATGTAAGAATGCACAAAGAAGTGGATGGAGTAGAAAAATCAGGAATAATTAAGACTACTGTAGGTAAGCTTATATTCAATGAATCTATTCCTCAAGATTTAGGATATGTTGATAGAACAAATCCAGAAACAGAATTTAATCTTGAAGTTGATTTCTTAATTACTAAGAAAACTTTAGGAAAGTTAATAGATAAGTGTTACATTAAACACGGACCTACTAATACATCTATAATGTTAGATAAAATAAAAGCATTAGGATACCATTATTCATCTATCGGTGCCGTAACAGTTGCAGCATCAGATATGATAGTACCGGATGCTAAATATGAACTACTTAGAGAAGCTGAAGAAACAGTTGAAAAAGTAGAAAAGATGTATAAGAGAGGTTTCATATCTGAAGATGAAAGATATGAAAAAGTTATTGAAAAATGGAGTAAGACAACAGAAGATGTTGCCAATGCGTTAATGGATAGCTTGGATAAATTTAATCCAATATTCATGATGGCTGATTCAGGAGCCAGAGGATCTAAGGCTCAGATTAAACAATTAGCTGGTATGAGAGGACTTATGGCCGCTCCATCAGGTAAGATTATCGAATTACCAATCAAGGCTTCATTTAGAGAAGGTCTTGACGTATTAGAATACTTCATATCAACACACGGTGCTAGAAAAGGTAATGCCGATACAGCACTTAAGACTGCCGATTCAGGTTACTTAACAAGAAGACTTGTTGATGTATCACAAGATGTTATCGTAAGAGAAGAAGATTGTGGAACTGATAGAGGATTAATCGTAGCTGAAATTAAAGAAGGTAACGAAGTAATCGAAGGATTAGCAGAAAGATTATATGGAAGATATACTGCAGAGGATATTTATGATCCAGAAAGCGGTGAATTATTATTAGCAAAAGATCAATATATTGAATCTCATATGGCTGATAGAATTACAGCAGCAGGAGTTAAGAAGGTTAAAATAAGATCTGTATTTACTTGTAACTGTAAAGTTGGTGTTTGTGCTAAATGTTATGGTATGAACATGGCTACAGCTCAAAAGATCAATATAGGAGAAGCTGTTGGTATAATAGCAGCTCAATCAATCGGTGAGCCTGGTACTCAGCTTACAATGAGAACATTCCATACTGGTGGGGTTGCTACTGGTGCGGATATCACTCAAGGTCTTCCTAGAGTTGAAGAATTATTTGAAGCTAGAAAACCTAAAGGTCTTGCTATAGTTTCTGAAATTGCAGGTACTGTAAGAGTAGAAGAAACTAAGAAGAAGAAAACTGTGTTTGTAATGGCTGCTGATGGCGAAGAACGTAGCTATGACATTCCGTTTGGTTCAAGATTAAGAGTATCTGATAATGATGTTATTGAAGCTGGAGATGAAATTACAGAAGGTTCAGTTAACCCTCATGATATCATGAATATTAAAGGTGTTGAAGGAGCTAGAAGATATTTACTTTCAGAAGTTCAAAAGGTTTATAGACTACAAGGGGTTGATATCAACGATAAGCACTTAGAAGTAGTTGTTAGACAAATGACTAGAAAAGTAAAAGTTTCTGATTCAGGGGATACAGAATTATTACCAGGTACTATGATAGATATGTTTGACTTTGAAGAAGAAAATGCTAGAGTAAGAGAATTTGGTGGAGAAGAAGCTAAGGGAGAAATGGCTTTATTAGGTATAACAAAGGCAGCTCTTGCAACTGATAGTTTCTTATCAGCAGCTTCATTCCAAGAAACAACAAGAGTACTTACAGAAGCAGCTATCAAAGGAAAAATAGATCCATTAATAGGATTGAAAGAAAATGTTATTATTGGTAAGTTAATTCCAGCTGGTACAGGTATGATGAGATATAGATCTGTAAAGCTTGATGTGCCAACAGAAGAGTTAGCAGAAGATAATATTGATACAATAGAATAATACAATGCAATTTTATTGACATGTGTATGCTTAAATGATAAAATACCAATTGTGTGATTTAAAGCTACACTACAGTATGATTGTCTACATGATTTATGGAGGCATTCTGTATAGCATGCCTCTATGATCTTTAATTAAGGAGGGGGATTCATGTTAGACAGAATTGTAGTAAAAAAGGTTATTGGAATAAAGCAATGTACTAAATTGATTAAAAACAATGAAGGAAAAGTTTTATATGTAGCTAAGGATGCAAATGCTAAGTTGATATCTCCAATAATTCAACTTGCAAAAGAGAAAAACATTGAAATTGTAGAAATATCTACAATGAAAGAACTTGGGAAGATAGGCGGGATTGATGTTAACTCATCAGCAATATTGACCCTAGAATAATAAATTAGTGTTTATCTTATTTTATATAGATAAATAAATTTCAGGAGGTGAAGAAATGCCAACTATAAGCCAATTAGTAAGAAAAGGTAGAAAGTCTGTTGCTAACAAATCAACAGCGCCAGCACTAAACGAGTGTCCACAAAGAAGAGGAGTTTGTACAGTTGTTAAAACTACTACTCCAAAGAAGCCTAACTCAGCGTTAAGAAAGATTGCCAGAGTAAGACTTACAAATGGATTCGAAGTTACTGCTTACATCGGTGGTGTAGGTCACAACTTACAAGAGCACAGCGTTGTTCTTATAAGAGGTGGTAGAGTTAAGGACCTTCCTGGTGTTAGATACCATATCGTAAGAGGAGCACTTGACTGTGCTGGAGTAGCTAACAGATTACAAGGAAGATCAAAATACGGTGCTAAGAAGCCAAAAACAAAATAGTTTTCTAAACTAAGACAGTGCTTATCTTCGGCATTTACATAGACTAGAAATTTTACATAAGTTTATATAGATGTAAGAAGCGAAGCACTTTACGGTAAGTTTACTTACCGAGTACCTATGAATTAAATTTAAAATTGTTAAGGAGGGAAGAAAAGTGCCAAGAAAAGGATTTATCGCAAAAAGAGATGTATTACCAGATCCAATGTATAACTCAAAGGT
The DNA here is from genome assembly GCF_015670405.1 of Clostridium sp. 1001271B_151109_B4. GTDB lineage: Bacteria > Bacillota > Clostridia > Clostridiales > Clostridiaceae > Clostridium. Next base: position 36,860 of record NZ_JADPBQ010000011.1, read on the forward strand.
TGTTACTAAGTTAATAAACAACGTAATGGAAGATGGTAAAAAAGGAGTAGCACAAAAGATTTGCTACCAAGCGTTTGAAATTATGGCGCAAAAAACAGGCAAAGATGCTTTAGAAGTATTCGAAGAAGCTATGAACAATGTTATGCCTTTATTAGAAGTTAAAGCTAGAAGAATAGGTGGTGCTAACTACCAAGTTCCAATCGAAGTTAGACCTGAGAGAAGACAAACTTTAGGTATCAGATGGATTTTAGCTGCGGCTAGAAAAAGAGGCGAAAAAGTTATGGCTGAAAGATTAGCTGGAGAATTATTAGATGCAGCTAACAATACTGGAGCTGCTGTTAAGAAGAGAGAAGATACTCACAAAATGGCAGAAGCAAACAAAGCATTCGCTCACTACAGATACTAATATTACAAGAACTGTTTTGGCTTATGCCAAAACAGTTTTGTCGAATATAAAATTACTCATTGAGAGGAGGACATAAAATGGCTAGAAAATATCCATTAGATAAATTCCGTAACTTTGGAATAATGGCTCATATAGATGCGGGTAAAACTACAACTACTGAGCGTATATTATTCTATACTGGAAAAACTCACAAAATTGGTGAAACACATGAGGGTGCTTCACAAATGGACTGGATGGTTCAAGAACAAGAAAGAGGTATAACAATTACTTCTGCAGCAACAACTTGTTTCTGGGAAGGTCATGAATTAAACATAATAGATACTCCAGGTCACGTAGACTTCACAGTTGAAGTTGAAAGATCACTAAGAGTTCTTGATGGAGCTGTTACAGTTCTTGACGCTAAGAGTGGGGTTGAACCACAAACTGAAACTGTTTGGAGACAGGCAGATAAATATGGCGTACCAAGAATGATATATGTAAATAAAATGGATGCTACAGGTGCTGATTTCTTCAGATGTATAAACACTGTAAGAGATAGATTAAAAGCAAATGCAGTTCCAATACAAATACCAGTAGGTGCTGAAGCTGAATTTAAAGGTATGATAGACTTAATATCTAATCATGCTATCATCACTTATGATGATTTAGGTAAAGATGTAAGAATTGAAGAAATTCCTGCAGATTTAGCTGATCAAGCTGAAGAATACAGAATGGCTATGATAGAAGCTATTGCTGAAACAGATGAAGCATTAATGGAAAAATATCTTGAAGGTGAAGAGATAACAGAAGAAGAAATACATGCAGCTTTAAGAAAAGCTACTATAGCTAATGAAATAGTTCCATGTATATGTGGATCTTCATATAAGAATAAAGGGGTTCAAGAAATGATTAACGGTGTTGTTGCTTACTTACCATCACCATTAGACATTCCTGCAATCCAAGGTCAAACTTTAGAAGGTGAAGAAGATTCAAGAGAAGCTTCAGATAAAGCGCCAATGGCAGCTTTAGCATTCAAGATTGCTACTGACCCATTCGTTGGAAAACTTGCGTTTACAAGAATCTATTCTGGTGTTATGAACAGTGGTTCATATGTTCTTAACTCTACAAAGGGTAAGAAGGAAAGAATAGGAAGACTTGTTAAGATGCATGCTAATACAAGAGAAGAAGTTGAATCATTAGAAGCAGGTGAATTAGGAGCAGTTATCGGATTAAAGAACACTACAACTGGTGATACTTTATGTGATGAAAATGCACCAATTATACTTGAATCAATGGAATTCCCAGAACCAGTTATATCTGTAGCTATCGAGCCAAAGACAAAAGCTGGTCAAGAAAAGATGGGATTAGCTTTAGCTAAGTTAGCTGAAGAAGATCCAACTTTCAAAACTTGGACTGACCAAGAAACTGGTCAAACAATCATCGCTGGTATGGGTGAATTACACTTAGATATCATTGTTGATAGATTAACTAGAGAATTCAAGGTTGAATGTAACGTTGGAGCTCCTCAAGTTGCTTACAAAGAAACTATCAGATCAGCTGTTAAAGCTGAAGCTAAATACGCTAAGCAATCAGGTGGTAAGGGTCAATACGGTCATGCTGTAATTGAAATGGAACCAACTGAAGGTGAATACGTATTTGAAAATGCTATCGTTGGGGGAGCTGTTCCAAAAGAATATATTCCTGCAATTGATGCTGGTATTCAAGAAGCAGCTAAGAACGGTATCATAGCTGGATACGAAGTTATCAACTTCAGAGTTAAGTTAGTACACGGTTCTTACCATGAAGTCGATTCATCAGAAATGGCATTCAAGATTGCTGGTTCTATGGCATTCAAGAACGCTATGCAAAAAGCAAGCCCAGTATTACTTGAACCAATGATGAAGGTTGAAGTAACTGTACCAGAAGAGTACATGGGAGATGTTATCGGTGATATCAATTCAAGAAGAGGTAGAATGGAAGGTATGGAAGCAGTTAACGGAGCTCAAGTTATAAGAGCATACGTGCCACTAGCTGAAATGTTTGGATATGCTACAGCTTTAAGATCTAGATCTCAAGGTAGAGGTAACTACTCAATGGTATTCGATCACTATGAAGAAGTACCAAAGAGCATTCAAGAAGAAGTTGCTGGTAAAAGAGCAAAATAATTTGTAATAATTTTTTGTAACATTATCCATAATATATTTATGGGTAGTGTTACAGAAGTTAATATATATATAATAATTTAAATTTATAAAAAAACAATTATTGAATTTTAATGTAAATATAAAGTTCACATAATATGGTTTCCATAAAGGAGGATTTTCAAAATGGCAAAGCAAAAGTTCGAAAGAAGTAAACCACACGTAAATATCGGAACAATCGGTCACGTAGACCACGGTAAGACTACATTAACAGCTGCTATCACAACAGTATTAGCAAACAGAGGATACGCAGAAGCGTTCAACTATGCTGATATCGATAGAGCACCAGAAGAAAAAGAAAGAGGAATCACAATCAACACTGCACACGTTGAGTACGAAACAGAAAACAGACACTACGCTCACGTTGACTGTCCAGGACATGCTGACTACGTTAAGAACATGATCACTGGTGCTGCACAAATGGATGGAGCAATCTTAGTTTGTTCAGCTGCAGATGGTCCAATGCCTCAAACAAGAGAGCATATCTTACTTGCATCAAGAGTAGGTGTTGACTATATCGTAGTATTCTTAAACAAAGCAGATATGGTTGATGATGAAGAATTATTAGAATTAGTTGAAATGGAAGTTAGAGAATTATTATCTGAATACAACTTCCCAGGAGATGATATTCCAGTAATTAAGGGATCAGCTTTAAGAGCATTAGAAAACCCAACAGATCCAGAAGCAACAGCTTGCATCATGGAATTAATGGATGCAGTAGATAGCTACATCCCAACACCAGAAAGAGCTACAGATAAGCCTTTCTTAATGCCAATCGAAGACGTATTTACAATCACAGGTAGAGGAACTGTTGCAACTGGAAGAGTTGAAAGAGGTATCTTACACGTATCTGATGAAGTAGAAATCGTTGGATTAATGGAAGAAAAGAGAAAAGTAGTAGTAACAGGAATAGAAATGTTCAGAAAGTTACTAGATGAAGCACAAGCTGGAGATAACATCGGAGCATTATTAAGAGGGGTTCAAAGAACTGAAATCGAAAGAGGTCAAGTTTTAGCTAAAACTGGATCAGTAAACCCACACAGCAAGTTCGTAGGTCAAGTATACGTACTTAAGAAAGATGAAGGTGGTAGACATACTCCATTCTTCGATGGATACAGACCACAATTCTACTTCAGAACAACAGACGTTACAGGATCAATCAAATTACCAGAAGGAATGGAAATGGTTATGCCTGGAGACCACATCGATATGAACGTTGAGTTAATTACTCAAGTAGCTATGGATGAAGGTTTAAGATTCGCTATCAGAGAAGGTGGAAGAACTGTAGGTTCAGGAGTTGTTACTTCTATAATTGAATAGTTTTAAACTTTTAATTTAGTTTTAAAATCTTTTTAAATATATAATTTTAAATTAAAGCGCTTATAAATGTGATCACAAAAAAGAGAAAGAGTAAGGGGACGCCTTTACTCTTTCTTTTTTTTATTTCTAAATATATATCACCATAAAAATAATTTAATGCATTATGTATTAAATAATAATATAAGATATATATAGTTAAGAAAAAAATATATAAATTAAGATTATTAATAATATGAAAAGAGAAGAAAATATAATACATATTGAAAAAAAGATTAAAAAATAGAGAAAAATCCTATAAAAATGTTTACATTGATATATAAAGGTTAATCATATATAATATAAGGCAATACACAGAAAAATTTCATTAATTATACTATTGAAAAAAATTTAAATACGATATAAAATAATAACAGTTGAACGACAGAATTACTTCTAAAAGGCTAATTTTTTTTTGAATAAATGGTTAAAAAAAGATGAAAAAAAGATGAGAAAAAAGTCTTGATAAAGATTTATAAAGATAGTATAATAAAGAAGTTGTGTAGCGCAACGCGATGAATCAAGAGGTTGCCGGACTTCCGGGTTATTCTTGAGGAGCAAGTCAGGATCTAGAATCCGACGGCAGGGGTAGTAACTTGTGTTCTTAGTTGTGAAACACCAGGAACAGTTTACAGAACTACAACTGTTGTGCGTTAGAAGTAAAGCGTACATGAAAAGGAGGGAAACCAGAATGTCAAAACAAAAAATAAGAATCAGATTAAAGGCTTTTGATCACACTATATTAGATCAATCTGCTGAAAAAATCGTTGAAACAGCTAAATCAACAGGAGCAAAGGTTGCAGGTCCAGTACCACTACCTACTGAAAAAGATGTTGTTACAATATTAAGAGCTGTTCACAAGTACAAAGATTCAAGAGAACAATTCGAAATCAGAACACACAAGAGATTAATCGATATCGTTAATCCATCACCTAAGACTGTTGATGCATTAATGAGATTAAACTTACCTGCTGGTGTAGATATCGAAATAAAGCTATAATAGCTTAACTATTAAATAAACAGTTTGAACGGTTATGATTGCAAAGCAATCCGCTAATGCGTTTAGGAGGTGTAAATACATGAAAAAAGCTATAATCGGTAAAAAAATAGGGATGACTCAAATTTTCGATGAAAATGGAAAGGTAGTTCCTGTAACTGTAGTAGAAGCTGGACCATGTGTTGTTGTTCAAAAGAAGACTATCGAAAAGGATGGTTATGAAGCAATACAAGTTGGTTTCGGTGAAATAAGAGAAAAATTAGTTAATAAGCCAAGAAAAGGACAATTTGCTAAAGCTGGAGTATCTTTAAGAAGAACTTTAAAAGAGTTCAGATTAGAAGATTGCAGCGGATACGAAGTAGGTCAAGAAATCAAAGCTGATTTATTTGCAGCTGGAGATAAAATTGACGTTTCTGGAGTATCTAAAGGTAAGGGATTCCAAGGTGTTATTAAGAGATGGAATGCTAACAGAGGACCAATGTCACACGGTTCTAAGTTCCACAGAGCAGTAGGTTCAATGGGAGCTTCTTCAGATCCATCAAGAACATTTAAGAACAAGAACATGCCAGGACACATGGGAGCTGTAAACACAACTGTATTAAACTTAGAAGTTGTTAAAGTAATAGCTGAAAAGAACTTAATATTAGTTAAGGGTGGTATCCCAGGTGCTAACAAGAGCACAGTTGTAATAAGAAACGCTGTTAAAGCTTAATTTCTTTAGAAAGGAGGAGACAGAATGCCTACAGTAGGATTATTTAACAAAGAAGGAAACAAGATTGAAGATATTCAATTAAACGATAATGTATTCGCTGTTGAAGTGAATGCAGATGCTATGCACCAAGTAGTTGTTGCATTATTAGCTAATAAGAGACAAGGAACTCAATCAGCTAAGACTAGAGCTGAGGTTAGAGGAGGCGGAATTAAGCCTTGGAGACAAAAGGGAACTGGTAGAGCTAGACAAGGATCAATCAGAGCACCACAATGGATCAAGGGTGGAGTTGTATTCGCACCAAAGCCAAGAGATTACAGAATGTCAATACCAAAATCAATGAGAAGAGTTGCTATGTTATCAGCTTTAACTAGCAAAGTTCAAAATGATGAAATGGTAGTATTAGACAGCTTAACATTAGAAACTCCTAAAACAAAGGAAATAGTTAAAATGTTAAATGCTTTCGATGCTAAAAAGACATTAATCGTTACTGCTGAAGCAAACGAAACAGTTTACAAGTCAGCTAGAAACATTGAAGGAGTAGCAGTACTTCCAGTAAACAACATCAATGTTTATGATTTATTAAAATACTCAAAAGTAATCATGACTAAGGATGCTGTATCAAAGATTGAGGAGGTGTACGCATAATGAAGTTAACAAGCCACGATATAATCAGAAAACCAGTTATCACTGAAAAGTCAATGGCTGCAATGGCAGAAAAGAAGTACACTTTCATAGTTCATATGAGCGCTAACAAAGTTCAAATAAAGAAAGCGATCGAAGAAGTTTTCGGCGTTAAAGTTGAAAAAGTTCAAACAATAAGAACTATGGGAAAAACTAAGAGAATGGGCGTACATGTTGGTAAGAGAGCTGACCAAAAGAAAGCTATAATCACATTAGCTCAAGATAGCAAAGGTATTGAATTCTTCGAAGGAATGCAATAATATTAAAGCGTAGTATTGGTAATAATACCAGATAAGCTTAAAGAAGGAGGGAATTAGCATGGCAGTTAAAAAGTTTAGACCTACTACACCATCAAGAAGAGAAATGACAATGGCTAGTTTTGAAGAAATAACTACAAACAGCCCAGAGAAATCACTTCTTGTTTCTTTAAAGAAAACTGGTGGTAGAAATGCTCAAGGTAAAATAACTGTTAGACACCACGGTGGTGGAGCTAAGAGAAAATATAGAATAATAGATTTCAAGAGAAATAAGGATGGTATTCCAGCAAAAGTTGCTACAATAGAATACGATCCAAACAGAACAGCATACATTGCATTAGTAGTATATGCTGATGGTGAAAAGAGATATATTCTTGCACCAGTAGGATTAAAGGTTGGAGATACAATAGTATCTGGAGCAGACGCTGATATCAAAGTTGGTAATGCTAAAGCATTAAAAGATATGCCGGTTGGTACAGTTGTTCACAACATTGAATTACAAGCTGGTAAAGGTGGCCAAATGGTTAGATCAGCAGGTACTTCAGCTCAATTAATGGCTAAAGAAGGTAACTATGCAACATTAAGATTACCATCAGGCGAAATGAGATATGTAAGAATCGAATGTAGAGCTACAATCGGTACAGTATCTAACACTACTAACGACATCATTAACCTTGGTAAAGCTGGTAGAAAGAGACACATGGGATGGAGACCTACAGTTAGAGGTTCTGTAATGAACCCTTGCGATCACCCTCATGGTGGTGGTGAAGGTAGATCACCAATCGGTAGACCAAGTCCAGTTACTCCATGGGGTAAACCAGCACTTGGATACAAGACTAGAAAGAATAAGAAGTATTCTGATAGATTCATAATAAAGAGAAGAAATAGTAAGTAATTGAAGAGAATTAATTCTCTTCAGGCTTACTGGGCCTAGAGATTATGAAGGGAGGCAAATTATAGTGAGTAGATCAATAAAAAAGGGACCTTTCGTACACGAAGGACTTTTAAAGAAGATAGAAGAAATGAATGCTAATGGTGAAAATAAGGTTGTTAAGACTTGGTCAAGATCATCAACAATTTTCCCACAAATGATTGGTCACACAATCGCTGTTCACGATGGTAGAAAACACGTTCCAGTATATGTGAGCGAAGATATGGTAGGACACAAATTAGGAGAATTTGCTCTTACTAGAACATACAGAGGACACGATTACGACGAAAAAGCATCAAGAAAAAGAAAGTAATCTGGGAAAGGAGGAACACCAATGGAAGCTAGAGCTATAGCTAAATATGTGAGAATGTCTCCAATGAAAGTAGGAGTTGTTCTTGATTTAATAAGAGGAAAAAATGTTAACGAGGCTTTCGCTATATTACAATACACTCCAAAAGATGCTGCAGTTGTTATAAACAAAGTTTTAAAATCAGCTGTTGCAAATGCAGAGAACAATCATGACTTAAATGTTGAAAACTTATATGTTGCTGAAACATTCGTAGGTGCTGGTCCAACTTTAAAGAGATTTAGACCAATGGACCACGGTAAAGCGTTCAGAATCAATAAGAGAACAAGTCATATTACAGTAGTAGTTAAAGAAAGAGCTTAGTAAGAAGGAGGGAAAAACAAGTGGGTCAAAAAGTACATCCTCACGGACTTAGAGTTGGAGTTATCAAAGGTTGGGACGCAAAATGGTACGCTGATAAGAGAACATTCGCAGACAACTTAATAGAAGATAACAAAATAAGAGAATTCGTAAAGAAGGAACTTTTCTCAGCTGGTATAGCTAAGATTGAAATCGAAAGATCAGCTAAAAGAGTTAAGTTAAATATACACACTGCTAAACCAGGTGTTGTTATTGGTAAAGGTGGTTCAGGAATCGAAGCTTTAAAAGCTAAGGTTACTAAATTAGTAAACGGAAAGAATATTTTAATAAATATAGTTGAAGTTAAGAATGCTGAAGCAAACGCTCAATTAGTTGCTGAAAACATTGCTGCTCAATTAGAAAAGAGAGTTTCTTTCAGAAGAGCTATGAAACAAAGCATCCAAAGAGCTATGAGATTAGGAGCTAAGGGTGTTAAAACAGCTTGTTCAGGAAGATTAGGTGGAGCTGAAATCGCTAGAACTGAACAATATCATGAAGGAACAATTCCACTACAAACATTAAGAGCTGATATCGATTATGGATTTGCTGAAGCAGATACAACATACGGTAAAATCGGAGTTAAAGTTTGGGTTTATAATGGAGAAGTTCTTCCAACTAAAAAAGTTGAAAAGAAGGAAGAAGTTAACGCGTAAGAAAGGAGGAATATAATCATGTTAATGCCTAAAAGAGTTAAGCATCGTAAGGTACAACGTGGTAGAATGAAAGGAAAAGCTACTAGAGGTAATTTCCTTGCATACGGAGATTTTGGTATCCAAGCACAAACTTGTGGATGGATAACAAGTAACCAAATAGAATCTGCCAGAATAGCAATTAACAGATACATTAGAAGAGGAGGAAAACTTTGGATAAAAGTATTCCCAGATAAGCCAGTTACTGAAAAGCCAGCTGAAACAAGAATGGGTTCTGGTAAAGGTTCACCAGAATATTGGGTAGCTGTAGTTAAACCTGGTAGAGTATTATTCGAATTATCAGGAGTTAACGAAGAAGTTGCAAGAGAAGCAATGAGACTTGCATCACACAAACTTCCTGTAAAGTGTAAATTCGTTACAAGAAGAGATTTTGAGGAAATGGGTGGTGAAGAATAATGAAGGCTAGAGAATTAAAAGATTTAAGAGCAAATAATCCTCAAGATTTAGTTGCTAAATTAGGAGAATTAAAAGCTGAATTATTCAACTTAAGATTCCAATTAGCTACAGGACAATTAGAAAATCCTATGAGAATAAGAGAAGTAAAGAAATCTATAGCCCAAATCAAAACCATCATTAGAGAAGAAGAGATCAGGGCATTTGAACAGTAAATCTGGAAGGAGGTAGCCCCTAATGGAAAGAGGATTAAGAAAGAAGAAAATCGGTAGAGTTGTTTCTGATAAAATGGATAAAACTATCGTAGTTGCTGTTGAAACTAAGGTAAGACATCCACTATACGGAAAAACTATGAATAGAACTACTAAATTCAAAGCTCATGATGAAAATAATGAAGCTAACATGAATGATAGAGTATTAATAATGGAAACTAGACCATTATCTAAAGATAAGAGATGGAGACTTGTTGAAATAGTTGAAAGAGCTAAATAAGCTTTTAAAGACTGAAAGGAGGGTAAATTTCAATGATACAACAACAAACCTTATTAAAGGTAGCAGATAACTCAGGTGCTAAAGAAATAATGTGTATCAGAGTTTTAGGCGGATCAAAGAGAAAGTTCGGTAACATTGGAGATATAATAGTAGCTAGCGTTAAAAGTGCAACACCAGGCGGAGTTGTTAAAAAAGGTGACGTTGTAAAAGCTGTTATTGTTAGATCAGTAAGAGGATTAAGAAGAGCTGACGGTTCATACATCAAATTTGATGAGAACGCTGCTGTTATAATAAAAGATGATAAGCAACCAAGAGGAACTCGTATCTTCGGACCAGTTGCTAGGGAGCTAAGAGATAAAGAATTTAACAAAATATTATCATTAGCACCAGAAGTTCTATAATAGAGGAGGTGGCTAATTTGAAGTTACACGTTAAAAAGAACGACACAGTAGTAGTTATTTCTGGTAAAGATGCTGGGAAAACTGGTGAAGTTTTAAAAGTATATCCAAAAACAGGAAAGGTTCTTGTTCAAGGAGTTAACATAGTAAAGAAACATCAAAAACCATCTAGAGCTAATGCTCAAGGCGGAATAATTGAAAAAGAAGGAGCTATCTACAGCTCAAAAGTTATGTTATACTGCACAAAATGCAAAAATGCTACAAGAATTAGCAGTAAAATCTTAGAAGATGGTACTAAGGTTAGAGTTTGTAAGAAGTGTGGAGAAACATTCTAAGATCTGAAAGGAGGTACTAATTATGACACCAAGACTTCAAGAGAAGTATACAAATGAAGTAATTCAAGCGATGACAGAAAAGTTCGGATACAAAAACGTTATGGAAGTTCCAAAGCTTGAAAAAATCGTTATAAATATGGGAGTTGGAGAAGCTAAAGATAACCAAAAGGTTTTAGAATCTGCGGTTGCTGATTTACAACTTATCTCAGGACAAAAGCCAATCTTAACAAGAGCAAAGAAATCTGTTGCTAACTTTAAGATTAGAGAAAACATGGCATTAGGATGTAAAGTTACATTAAGAGGAGCAAAGATGTTTGAATTTGCTGATAAGCTAATGTCAATTGCTCTTCCAAGAGTTAGAGACTTTAGAGGGGTTTCTGACAAAGCATTTGACGGAAGAGGAAATTATTCTTTAGGAATTAAAGAACAATTAATATTCCCAGAAGTAGAATACGATAAGATCGATAAGGTTAGAGGAATGGATATTATCTTCGTTACAACTGCAAAGACTGACGAAGAAGCAAGAGAATTATTAAGATTCCTTGGTATGCCATTCGCTCAATAATAAGGAGGGAAAACTGTGGCACGTAAAGCTATTATTGAAAAGTGGAGCAAAGCTCCTAAATATAAAACAAGAGCTTATACAAGATGCAGAATATGTGGAAGACCACATGCAGTATTAAGAAAGTTTGGTATTTGCCGTATATGCTTTAGAGAACTTGCTTACAAGGGTGAAATTCCTGGTTGTAAGAAGGCAAGCTGGTAAACCTAACGACTGAAAGGAGGCAAATTAAATGGTTATGACAGATCCTATCGCAGATTTACTAACTCGTATTAGAAATGCGAATGCTGTAAGACACGAAGTAGTAGAAGTTCCTTCTTCAAACGTAAAGAAGGCTGTTGCAAATATATTATTACAAGAGGGATACATCAAAAATATTGAAGAATATAATGACGGTGTAGTTCCAATGATGAGATTATCTCTTAAATACGGTTCTAACAAAGAAAGAGTTATAACTGGAATCAAGAGAATTTCAAAACCAGGTTTAAGAGTATACTGTAAGAAGGATGAAGTTCCAAGAGTTCTTAATGGATTAGGAATCGCTGTAATTTCAACTTCAAAAGGTATAGTTGTAGACAGAGAAGCTAGAAAATTAGGCTTAGGTGGAGAAGTTGTTTGCTACGTTTGGTAGTAACAAATTTGAAATTAAGTAGATTAACATATAGATCTAAGAAGTAATACAGGAGGTGCGATTATGTCAAGAGTAGGTAGATTACCAATAGCTATCCCTGCTGGAGTTACAGTTACAGTTACTGAAGATAACGTTGTTACTGTAAAAGGACCAAAAGGGCAATTAGTTAAGGCTATGGACAAAGACATGAATATAGCAGTTGAAGACAACCAAGTTGTTGTTACAAGACCTAGTGATGTTAAAGAGCATAGAGCTCTTCACGGATTAACTAGAGCATTAATCAACAACATGATCATAGGAGTTGAAAAGGGATACCAAAAGACTCTAGAATTAATCGGTGTTGGTTATAGAGCTCAATTACAAGGAAAGAAACTTGTAATGAACTTAGGATATTCACACCCAGTTGAAATAGAACCAGCTGAAGGAATTACTTTCGAAACTCCAGCAGCTACAAAAGTAGTTGTTTCAGGAATCGATAAGCAATTAGTTGGTGCTGCTGCGGCTGATATAAGAAAGTGGAGAAAACCTGAACCATATAAGGGTAAAGGAATTAAATTCGAAGGCGAAGTTATCAGACGTAAAGAAGGTAAGACTGGTAAGAAATAATTAGGAAGGAGTGAACCTTATGTTCAAGAAGGCAGACAAAAAAGCAAGCAGAGCAAAGCGTCACCTTAGAGTACGTAAGAAAGTTTCTGGTACTCCTGAAAGACCAAGACTTTCAGTTTATAGAAGTGAAAAAAACATATATGCTCAAATTATAGATGATATAAATGCTGTAACTTTAGTATCTGCTTCAACTTTAGATAAAGAAGTTGATGTTAAGGTAGGCGGAAACAAAGAAGCTGCTAAATTAGTTGGTGAATTAGTTGCTAAAAGAGCTTTAGATAAAGGTATAACTGAAGTTGTATTCGACAGAGGTGGATACGTATATCACGGAAGAGTTCAAACATTAGCAGAAAGCGCTAGAGAAGCAGGCTTAAAATTCTAATCAAACAAGGAGGGAAATCAATGAGAATCGATCCTAGCACACTAGACCTTAAGGAAAAGGTTGTTTTTATAAACAGAGTTACTAAGGTTGTTAAGGGTGGTAGAAACTTCAGATTCAGCGCTTTAGTTGTTGTTGGTGACGAGAACGGACACGTAGGCGTAGGAATGGGTAAGTCAATCGAAATCCCAGAAGCAATTAAAAAAGGAATCGAAGACGCTAAGAAAAACATGGTTAGCGTTGCTATAGTTGGAACAACAGTTCCTCACGAAATATATGGTAAGTTTGGAACTGGTAAAGTTTTAATCATGCCAGCTAAAGAAGGTACAGGAGTTATTGCTGGTGGACCAGCAAGAGCTGTATTAGAATTAGCAGGATTAAAGGACGTTAGAGCTAAGTCTTTAGGTTCAAACAATCCAAGAAACATGGTAAATGCTACAATTAATGGTTTAGCAAACTTAAGAACAGCTGAAGATATAGCTAGATTAAGAGGCAAAACTGTAGAAGAAATATTAGGTTAGGAGGTATACGCAATGGCAAAGATAAAGGTTACTTTAGTTAAAAGCTTAATAGGCAGAAAGAAAGACCATATCGCTACTGCAAATGCTCTTGGTCTAAGAAAGATTAACAAAACTGTAGAGCATGAGGATACTCCTCAAATCAGAGGTATGATCAACAAAGTTGACTACTTATTAAAAGTAGAAGAAGTATAATAAAGAGGAGGTGCACGAGATATGAAACTTCATGAATTAAAACCAGCAGCTGGTAGTAAAAAAGCTCCTAAGAGAGTTGGTAGAGGTACTGGTTCAGGTTTAGGAAGAAACGCTGGTAAAGGTGAAAAAGGACAAAACGCTAGATCAGGCGGTGGAGTTAGACCAGGATTTGAAGGTGGTCAAATGCCATTATACAGAAGACTTCCTAAGAGAGGATTCACTAATATCTTCGCTAAGCAAATAGTTTCTATCAATGTTGATAGATTAAACATATTTGAAAACGGCACAGTAGTAACTCCAGAATTATTACTTGAAACAAGAGTAATATCTAAAGTTAAAGATGGAGTTAAGATATTAGGAAACGGAACACTAGAAAAGAGCTTAACTGTTCAAGGATGTAAGATGTCTAAGGCAGCAGCTGAAAAGATAGAAGCAGCTGGAGGAAAAGTTGAGGTGATGTAATATGCTATCAACCCTACGTAATGCCTGGAAGGTTCCGGAACTTAGAAAAAGATTTTTATGGACGATATTTTTAGTAGCAATTTTCAGGATTGGAATACATATTCCCGTTCCTGGAATTGATACTAGTTATTTAAGCTCAATGACAAACTCTGGTGGGTTACTTGGTTTTTATAATTTAATATCAGGAGGAGCTTTAAGCAAGTTTAGTATATTTGCATTAAGCGTTTCACCTTATATTAATGCATCAATCATAATGCAATTATTAACAATTGCAATTCCTTCATTAGAACAACTATCTAAAGAAGGAGAAGAAGGTAGAAAAAAAATTCAATCTATTACAAGATATGCTTCAATAGCTATAGGTTTTGTATTAGCAATTGGAATTTACTCAATGATTGCAGCACAAGGTGCAGCAACAGGATTAAATACAGCTCAAAAGGCAATAGTATTAATTTCATTGGTAGTAGGATCTACTTTCTGTATGTGGCTTGGTGATCAAATAACTCAAAAAGGATTTGGAAATGGAGTTTCAATATTAATATTTGTCAATATAGTATCTCAATTACCTACAACTTTAATGTCATTATTTACATTAAAAGAAGCAGGTGAAATTACTATTATTGAAATAGCATTATTCTTAGTTGGTGCTTTAGCACTATTAGTATTTACAATTTACTTCTCGTTAGCAGAGAGAAGAGTGCCAATCCAGTATGCTGGTAAGGCTGTAGGTTCTAAGGTTATGAAAGGTCAATCTACTCATATACCACTAAGTTTAATTGGATCAGCAGTTATTGCAATTATTTTTGCAATGTCTGTAATGATGTTCCCTGAAACAATAGCTAATTTCTTCCCAACTAAGGGATGGTCACAATGGATATTAAACAGTCCATATAGTATTTTTAATAAAAGTACATGGATGTATCCAGTTTGTTATGCAGTATTAACAGTATTCTTTACTTGGTTCTATACTCAAATAACATTTAAACCAGATGAAATGGCTGAGAATCTTCATAAGTCTGCAGGCTTTGTACCAGGAGTAAGACCAGGTGAAGCTACAGAGAAGTATTTCGAAAAAGTACTTACTAAAGTATCTTTAATCGGGGGATTATTTGCAGCATTATTAGCTGTTACTCCAATATTAATTAGTAATTATACAGATTTAAGTGGAATCCAATTTGGTGGAACGTCACTATTAATACTAATTGGAGTTGGTTTAGATTTTTCTAGACAGTTAGACTCACAATTAGTTATGAGACACTACCAAGGATTCTTAAAATAGATTTATAATGGAGATGATGCCCGTGAAGATAGTATTATTAGGTCCTCCTGGGGCTGGAAAAGGAACACAGGCAAAATCAATTAGTAATAGATACTCTATACCACATATTTCTACTGGGGATATCTTTAGAAAGAATATTTCGGAAGAAACCCCTTTAGGAATAGAAGCAAAGCAATATATTGATAATGGTCAATTAGTACCAGATGAAGTAACTATTAATATGGTTAAGGATAGACTTACATGGGAAGACTGTAAAAATGGTTATCTATTAGATGGTTTCCCAAGAACTGTTGCTCAAGCTGAAGCTCTACAAGAGTTTTTAGAATCAAGAGATGAAAACTTAGATACAGCTTTATGTATCGAAGTACCTAGCAGTTTCATACTTGAAAGAATGACAGGAAGAAGAGTTTGTTTATCATGTGGAGCTAGTTACCATATAAAATTCAATCCACCAACTGTTGATGGGGTTTGCGATGTTTGTGGAGACAATGTTATCCAAAGAAAAGATGATGTTGAGGAAACTGTAAAAGAGAGATTAGATGTCTATGAAAGACAAACACAACCACTGATTGATTTTTATAAAGAGAAAAACTTACTTTCTACTGTAGATGGAACTAAAGCTATTAATGAAGTATTCGAAAGTATCTGCGATATATTAGGGAGTGCAAACTAATGATTATTATCAAAAATGATAAAGAAATCGACCTAATGAGGATTGCTGGTAGAATCGTAGCTGAAACTCTTCTATTAGTTGAAAAAGAGGTTAAACCAGGAATAACTACTGCTGAGTTAGATAGGATAGCAGAAGAATTTATAACTAAGCATGGGGCGACACCTTCATTTAAAGGGCTCTATGGATTTCCTGCTTCACTATGTATATCTGTTAATGAGCAAGTAGTTCATGGAATACCAGGAGGGTATGTATTAAAAGAGGGAGATATTATTAGTGTTGACTGTGGTGCACATATTAATGGGTTCCATGGAGATGCAGCAAGAACTTTTGCTGTAGGTAATATTTCGGATGAAGCAAAAAAACTTATTAAAGTTACTGAAGAATCCTTTTTTAAGGGTTTGGAATTTGCTAAAATAGGAAATAGACTAACTGATATTTCACATGAAATACAACGCTACGTTGAGGCTTCAGGTTTCTCTGTTGTAAGAGAATTTGTAGGTCACGGAATAGGAAAGAGTGTCCATGAGGATCCAGAAGTTCCTAACTTCGGAAGACCAGGCCGAGGTCCAAAATTAGTTGCTGGTATGGCTCTAGCTATAGAACCTATGGTTAATATGGGAACATATAGAGTAGCTACTTTAGGTGATGATTGGACAGTAGTCTCAGCAGATAAGAGCCTTTCGGCTCACTATGAAAACACTGTTGTAATTTTACCAGATGGACCAGAGATATTAACACTGATCAAATAAGTGTTGCTTAGTTATAAATTCGCATGATACCAAAAGGTGGCTTGTAGATTTATGGCTAAGGTAATCATCGAGGTGAAAGTGATTTGCAAAACAATGACTTAATTGGGAAAATTGTTCTTTCAAAATGCGGAAGAGATAAGAATCATTATTACGTTATTGTTGATAAAGTTGATGATACTTATTACCTTCTTAGTAATGGAAGTAATAAGACAATTCAGATGCCTAAGAAAAAAAGCATAAAACATTTTAGTGTTTTAGAGAATGTAGATGATGAGATTAAAGCATCAATTATATTAAAGAAAAAAGGTACTGATTTAAAAATTAAGAGATTTC
Source organism: Clostridium sp. 1001271B_151109_B4 (assembly GCF_015670405.1). Classification (GTDB taxonomy): domain Bacteria; phylum Bacillota; class Clostridia; order Clostridiales; family Clostridiaceae; genus Clostridium. The sequence continues at coordinate 53,801 of NZ_JADPBQ010000011.1, forward strand.
TAAAACTAAAAGGCATTGTTAAGGAGGGTTGATTACCTTATGTCAAAAGATGATGTAATAGAAATGCAAGGTGTAGTCTTAGAGGCTTTACCAAATGCAATGTTTCAAGTTGAGTTAGAAAGTGGTCATAAAATTTTAGCTCACATATCAGGAAAATTAAGAATGAACTTCATAAGAATTCTTCCAGGAGATAAGGTTACTATAGAACTTTCTCCATATGACCTAACAAGAGGAAGAATTACTTGGAGAGCAAAATAAGGTAAATATATTTACCATAAATTACACAAGGAGGGTTAGCGATGAAAGTAAGACCATCAGTTAAGCCTATTTGCGAAAAGTGCAAGATTATTAGAAGAAAAGGAAAAGTAATGGTAATCTGTGAAAATCCTAAGCACAAGCAAAAACAAGGCTAATATGATTTAATATTAGGCAGAATAATTTACAATTATTAATATATTGACTTTTATTTGAAAGTTCAATATTATTATATAGGCGTTTAAATCAGCTTATTGATTTTAGGTACGGCTGACGATAGGTTAATTTAACCTATCGACCTAAGATTTTAATATAAATTTACCAAAAGCAAAAATAAAAAATTGCATTTCAATAAACAGGAGGTGTAAGTTCAAATGGCAAGAATAGCAGGCGTTGACCTACCAAAGGAAAAAAGAGTTGAAATAGGTCTAACATATATATACGGAGTTGGTTTATCTACTTCTCACAAGATATTAGCTACTACTGGAATCAATCCAGATACTAGAATTAAGGATCTTACTGAGGATGAAGTAAATGAAATCAGAAACTATGTAAACAAGAACTTAATGGTTGAAGGTGACTTAAGAAGAGATGTTGCTTTAAATATTAAGAGATTAGTTGAAATAGGTTGTTACAGAGGTATTAGACATAGAAAAGGTCTTCCAGTTAGAGGACAAAAAACTAAGACTAACGCTAGAACTAGAAAAGGTCCTAAGAAGACTATCGCAAATAAGAAGAAGTAGTGAGGAGGGATTTCGATGGCTCAAAAAGTCAAAAAGACTACTAGAAGAAGAAAAGAAAGAAAGAATGTTGAGCATGGTGCTGCACACATCCAATCAACTTTCAATAACTCAATAGTTACTTTAACTGATGCGGCTGGAAATGCTTTATCATGGTCAAGTGCTGGAGCTCTAGGTTTCAGAGGTTCAAGAAAGAGCACACCATTTGCATCTCAAATGGCAGCAGAAACAGCAGCTAAAGCAGCTATGGAACACGGTTTAAAGAGTATAGAAGTATACGTAAAAGGACCAGGAGCTGGTAGAGAAGCAGCTATAAGATCATTACAAGCTGCAGGATTAGAAGTAACTTTAATTAAAGATGTTACTCCAATTCCACACAACGGATGTAGACCACCGAAGAGAAGAAGAGTCTAATTATATTTAAATTCAACAGGAGGTGTAACGAATGGCAAGATATACTGGAGCTACATGTAGATTATGTAGAAGAGAAGGTCAAAAGCTATTCCTTAAGGGAGATAGATGTTATACAGATAAATGTGCTTTCGTAAGAAGAAGCTATGCACCAGGACAACATGGAGCAGCTAAGAAGAAGTTATCTAACTACGGAGTACAATTAAGAGAAAAGCAAAAAGCTAGAAGAATATACGGTGTTTTAGAAGGTCAATTCAGACATTACTATGAAAAGGCTGACCACATGAAGGGAATCACTGGTGAAAACTTATTAATGTTACTAGAAATGAGATTAGATAACGTTGTTTATAGATTAGGATACGGTGCTTCTAGAAACGAAGCTAGACAATTAGTTACTCACGGACATTTCTTAGTAAATGGTAAGAAAGTTGATATTCCATCATACAGAGTATCAGTTAACGATGTAGTATCTGTTTGCGAAAAGAGCAGAGGAACTGAAAAGTTCAAGACTTTCGCTGAAAATCCAAAGACATTACCAAAATGGTTAGAAGCTAACGTTGAAAACTATGAAGGTAAAGTTGTTGCTGCGCCAGCTAGAGAAGATATTGACGTACCAGTTAATGAAACTCTAATTGTCGAATTATACAGCAAATAATAGTTTAATATAGTTTATATTAATATATTATTTTAGATTATTTAATGGAATCAGTTGCCCTCGTAAAAAGGTTGCCATTTTATATATAAGGAGGGTTTATACATGTTAGAAATAGAAAAGCCAATAATTGAATGTATAGAGTCAAATGAAGATGGTACATATGGTAAATATGTAGTTGAACCATTAGAAAGAGGATATGGTATTACACTTGGAAATGCAATGAGAAGAATTCTTTTATCTTCTCTTCCAGGTGTAGCTACTACATCAATTAAGATTGATGGAGTACTTCATGAATTCTCTACTGTACAAGGTGTTAAAGAGGATGTTACTGAATTAATTCTTAACATCAAATCTTTAGCATTAACAATGGAAGGCGAAGGTCCACAAACTATCTATATAGATGCTAAAGGACCAGGAGTTGTTACAGGTGCAGATATTAAGACTGATGGAAGTGTTGAAGTAATCAATAAAGATTTACACATCGCTACTCTTGATGAAAATGGAAGACTGTACATGGAATTAACAGTTAACAGAGGTAGAGGATACGTTACTCAAAATAAAAATAAGAGTGATTCACTACCACTTTCATCAATAGCTATTGACTCTATTTATACTCCTGTTAAGAGAGTAAACTTTACAGTTGATAATACTAGAGTTGGTCAAATCACTGATTATGATAAATTAACACTAGAAATTTGGACTAATGGTACTATTAAAATAGATGAAGCTATAAGCTTATCTGCTAAGATTTTAATAGAGCACTTTAAGTTATTTATGTCATTAGGTGTTGCAACTAATGATGTTGAAATAATGATTGAAAAAGAAGAAGATAAAAAAGAAAAAGTACTAGAAATGACTGTTGAAGAACTAGATCTTTCAGTTAGATCTTATAACTGCTTAAAAAGAGCTGGTATCAATACAGTACAAGAACTTGCTGGTAAATCAATGGACGACATGATGAAGGTAAGAAATCTAGGAAAGAAATCTTTAGAAGAAGTTGAAAGAAAGCTTAAGGAATTAGGTTTAGCCTTAAAACTAAGCGACGAGTAGGGAGGTAAATCCATGGCAGGTTATCGTAAGTTAGGTCTTTCTACAGACCAAAGAAGAGCTATGTTAAGAAGTCTTGTTACTAGCTTCTTAAAGCATGGTAGAATTGAAACTACTGAAACTAGAGCTAAAGAAGCTAGATCTATAGCTGAAAAGATGATTACTCTTGCAAAAAGAGGAGATCTTCACGCTAGAAGACAAGTTTTAGCTTACGTTTTAGAAGAAGATGTTGTTAAAACATTATTTGATGAAATCGCTCCAAAGTACGCTGAAAGAAACGGCGGATACACTAGAATGATCAAAAAAGGTCCTAGAAGAGGAGACGGAGCTGAAGTTGTTATACTTGAATTAGTATAATTTCACTCTGGGGATTAAGTTTTACTTAATCCCCATTTTTTCATATAAAAAAGTATTAATTAAATATGTCAATTTTATCATAAGATAATAGAGAGATTATATATCAAATACTTGTAATTAAATAGAGCTTCTATATAATTAAATTATGGAAATTTATATGAAATTTATATAATTTAATTATATAAAAAGGTGTTTCTAAAGGAGGGATACATATGGAGAAAATGATAGAATGTAAAAATGTAGTTTTTAAATATTCTACAGGTGAAGAAGGAATAGAAAAATTAGCTATAGATGGATTGAATTTAGATGTAAATAAAGGTGAATTTTTAGTTGTTTTAGGACATAATGGATCAGGAAAATCCACTGTTGCAAAACATATGAATGCCTTATTAGTACCTACTGAAGGAACTGTTATCGTAAATGGATTAGATACAACTGATGAAAATAATGTATGGGATATTAGATCAAGTGCAGGAATGGTATTCCAAAATCCTGATAATCAGTTAGTAGCAACTATTGTTGAAGAAGATGTTGCTTTCGGACCTGAAAACTTAGGAGTTCCACCACAAGAAATAAGACAAAGAGTTGATGAAGCTCTTGAAAAGGTTGGAATGAGTGAATATAAAAGGCATGCTCCACATTTATTATCAGGGGGACAAAAGCAAAGAATTGCAATTGCTGGTATATTAGCAATGCAACCGAAGTGTATTATTTTTGATGAACCTACTGCAATGCTTGATCCAGCAGGTAGAAAAGAAGTAATGAATAATATTAAAGATTTAAATAAGAAACATGGAATCACTGTTATATTAATTACTCACTACATGGATGAAGCTGCTCAAGCAGATAGAGTAGTTGTAATGGATAAAGGGAAAGTAATAATTGAAGGAATTCCACGTGATGTTTTTTCAGAGGTAGAAACTATGAAAAAAATAGGATTAGATGTTCCACAAGTAACAGAAATATGCTATGAATTACAAAAAGCAGGAATAAATATTGATACTAAAATTTTAAATGTGAATGAGATGGTGAGTGCGTTATGTCAATTAAAATAGAAAATTTAACACATGTATATATGCCTAAAACTCCATTTGAAAAAAAGGCATTAGATAATGTTAATTTAACAATAGAAGATGGAGAATTTTTAGCTTTAATAGGTCATACCGGTTCAGGTAAATCTACACTTATTCAACACTTAAATGGATTATTAGAGCCTAGCTCAGGGAGAATTTTAGTTGATGAAGTTGACATAACTAGCAAAGAAGTTAAACTTAGTAATATTAGAAAGAAGATAGGATTAGTATTTCAATATCCAGAATATCAGTTATTTGAAGAAACTATTGAGAAAGATGTAGCATTTGGACCAAATAACTTGGGGTTATCGTCAGAAGAGGTTTCTAGTAGAGTTAAAAAATCAATGGAAATGGTTGGTCTTGATTATGAAACTTATAAGGATGTTTCACCATTCGATTTAAGTGGAGGTCAAAAAAGAAGGGTTGCAATAGCAGGTGTTATAGCAATGGAACCTAAAGTATTAATTCTAGATGAACCAACTGCTGGGTTAGATCCTAAGGGTAGAGATGATATTTTAGAGCAAATAAAGATACTTCATGAAAAATATAAAATGACAATTGTTTTAGTTAGTCATAGCATGGAAGATGTAGGAAAACTTGCTGAAAGAATCGTAGTTATGAATGGTGGAAAGATTGAGTTATTAGGAAAACCTTCAGAAATATTTAAAGAAGTAGAAATACTTGAAAGAATAGGGCTTGCAGTTCCACAAGTTACTTATTTAATGAGAGCATTAAGAGAAAAAGGTTTTGATGTTTCTGATGAAGTGTTTACAGTTGAAAAAGGAACTGTAGAAATTTTAAAAGCTTTAGCAAATAGAAGAAAGAGAGAAGTTTAATATGATTAAAGATATAACTATAGGTCAGTATATACCAGGTGAATCTTTCATACATAAACTAGATCCTAGAACTAAGATATTAATAGCATTTTTATTCATAATTAGCCTATTTATTGTAGATAAATTTGTTGGATATATTTTTGTTGTTGCTTTCTTAGCATTGGTTGTTTATGTAGCTAAAATATCTCCAAGATATCTGTATAAGGGATTAAAACCGGTATTTTTATTAATAGCATTAACTGCAATTTTAAATATATTTATGCTTAGAGATGGAAGATTACTTTTTGAGCTTGGATTTATAAAAATTTATGAATCAGGTATTAAGACTGCATTCTTTATGGCAATAAGATTGATACTTCTTATTATGGGGACATCTGTTTTAACATTAACTACATCTCCAATAGAATTAACAGATGGAATAGAAAGATTACTAAGACCAATAGGTAAAGAAATGGCCCATGAATTAGCTATGATGATGACTATTGCATTAAGATTTATACCTACCCTTATTGATGAAACTGATAAAATCATGAAAGCTCAAAAAGCTAGAGGTGCTGACTTTGAAAGTGGTGGATTAATTCAGAAGGCTAAGAGCTTAATTCCACTTTTAGTACCGTTATTTATTAGTTCATTTAGAAGAGCAGATGAACTTGCTATGGCTATGGAAGCAAGGTGTTATAGAGGGGGAGCAGGAAGAACTAGAATGAAAGTTCTAAAGTTTACTTCTAAAGATTTTATTGCATTTGGTGTATTTGCTTTATTATTAGCTAGTACACTTATTGTTAGATTTGCAATGTAATAAATTTAATTGAAAAGGTGATATGTTGAATAATATTAAATTGACCTTAGAATATGATGGAACAAATTATTATGGATGGCAAAAGCAAAAGGAGCTTAAGACAATACAAGGCGAGATTGAAGAGGCTATAGAGATTGTTACTAAAGAATATTCCGAAGTAACAGGAAGCTCGAGAACAGATGCTGGAGTCCATGCAAAAGGATTTGTTGCTAATTTTAAAACTAATAGTAAAGTGCCTCCTGCTAAGTTTAGAGAGGCACTAAACGTTAAATTACCTGAGGATATAGTAATAATAAAATCAGAACAGGTAGAAGATGATTTTCATGCAAGATATTGTGCAAAGGGTAAGACATATGAGTATTATATATTAAATTCGGAAGTACCTTCTGCATTAATGAGAAATCAAATGTATCATTATAAATATGATCTTGATGTGGATGCTATGAAAATTGCGGCAAAGCAATTTATTGGTACACATGATTTTGCTGCCTTTAAGACACAAGGAAGTTCTGTAAAAGGTACGGTTAGAACTATTTTTGATGTTAAAGTAGAAAAAGAAGAGAATGTTATAAAAATTTCTGTAAGTGGTGATGGTTTTTTATATAATATGGTTAGAATAATAGTTGGGACTCTAATAAACGTTGGTAGGGGAAAAACAGATGCTGTGTCAATATCATATATAATAAACCAAAAAGATAGAACCTTAGCAGGAGATTGCGTGCCTCCTCATGGACTATTTTTAAAAGAGGTTTATTATTAAAAAATATTTACAAAAAATATTGACACACCCGCATCCGTGTATTATAATTTATTTTGTTTGTTAGAATAATTTATGTACGTAAGGCCACGAGCCCCGAGGTCTTGACATAAATGTTATACATAATTAAGTATAACGATAAAATGTAAGTTCAGGGAGGGAAAACACATGAAATCATACATTGCAAAAGCACAAGAAGTTGAAAGAAAATGGTATGTTGTTGACGCTGCTGGTAAGCCACTAGGAAGAGTAGCTAGCCAAGTTGCTTCAATATTAAGAGGAAAGAATAAGCCAACATTTACACCAAATGTTGATTGCGGAGATTTCGTTATAGTTATCAATGCAGAAAAAGTTGTTTTAACTGGTAAGAAGTTAGATCAAAAAATGTTAAGAAAGCACAGCGGATACGTTGGTGGATTAAAAGAAATTCCTTACAGAGAAGTTCTTGCTAAGAAGCCAGAATTTGCTTTCGAAGAAGCTGTTAGAAGAATGCTTCCATCAGGAGTATTAGGTAGAAAAATGCTTAAAAAGTTAAAAGTATACAAAGGTACTGAGCACGAACACGCAGCTCAACAACCAGAAGTACTTGAATTAAAGTACTAATACAAGTTCGGGAGGAGGAATAAAAAATGGCAAAAGTTCAATACATGGGTACTGGAAGAAGAAAAAAATCAGTTGCAAGAGTTAGACTTGTACCAGGAAATGGTAAAGTTACTATCAACAATAGAGAAATCGAAACTTTCTTTGGTTTAGAAACTTTAAGAATGATCGTTAACCAACCATTAGTTTTAACAGGAACTAAGGATAAATTTGACGTTTTAGTTAACGTTCACGGTGGTGGATTCACAGGTCAAGCTGGAGCTATCAGACACGGAATTACAAGAGCTTTAATTAAATCAGATGAAAACTTAAAATCTGAATTAAAGAAAGCTGGTTTCGTAACTAGAGACTCAAGAATGAAAGAAAGAAAGAAATACGGTCTTAAGAAGGCAAGAAAAGCATCTCAATTCTCAAAGAGATAGTATTTTTTCAGGGAGGTTTTATACCTCTCTTTTTTTTTATAATGATATTATTATAAAAATATAGCAGTAAATATTGTTATAAATTAAGTAATAACTAAATTGTAAAGATAATGTTAGATAAGAATTAAAAAATAAATGAAGAGCTGGATAAGGTTAAGTAATTATAGCTGATATTAAATAATCACTATGATTGCTTTTTTATTTTAATTAAATAGAATTCACTAAAAAATATAGCAATGAAATAGATATCATAAACTTTTTACTAAGATATATACTGAAAAAATAGTTAACATAAGATTGTAAAAAATAATATTAAATCTATGTTAAAAAATGTTGAAATCTATTAACAAATGTTAAATTTTATTGTAAACTTAACGAGGTGAAACTTTTATTAATATACATAAAATATACAAGAGTGAAGGAGAAATTATCTTGGATACGATATTAACTATTGTTAAATTATTAGGTGGATTAGGACTATTCATCTACGGTATGAAGTTAATGGGTGATGGTCTTGAAAATGCTGCTGGTGAAGGATTAAAAAAGATACTTGAAAAAGTAACTAAAAATCCTATAATTGGAGTTATTGTCGGAGCTGTAGTAACTATGGTTATTCAAAGTAGTAGTGCTACAACTGTTATGGTAGTTGGATTTGTTAATGCTGGATTAATGAATTTAGCACAAGCGGCTGGAATTATAATGGGGGCAAACATTGGAACAACTGTTACAGCACAGTTAGTTGCTTTTAAATTAGATAATATTGCACCAATTTTTGTTTTTGTTGGTGCTATGATGGTAATGTTTGTTAAGGGCAAAAAGAGAAGAGAAATTGGTAACATAATACTTGGGTTTGGTATTTTATTTGTTGGTATGGGAACAATGAGTGGGGCAATGAAACCACTTACATCATCTCCAATGTTCCAAGAAATACTTACAACAGTAGGAGCACACTGGTATTTAGGTGTAATAGCAGGGGCGTTAATTACAGCAGTACTTCAAAGTTCATCTGCGACTACAGGGATACTTGTAGCTTTAGCGACAGCAGGAGCATTAAATATTAATCAAGCACTTCCAATAATAATGGGATGTAATATTGGTACTTGTATAACAGCAATGCTTGCAACTGTTGGTACTAATAAAACTGCTCATAGAGCTGCTATGTTACATTTAATATTCAATGTAGTTGGTACTATAATATTCTTACCAATAATAGTGCCAGGATTCTTAGGTAACTTTGTTTCGTATTTTACTACAGATGTAAATAGACAAATTGCAAATGCACATACAATATTTAATGTAGTAAATACTTTAATAATGGTTCCTTTAATACCTATATTGTGTAAAATAGTTGAGAGAATCATACCAGGTGAAGATGACGAAAAAGTAGGACCTAAGTATATAGATGATAGATTATTAGAAACTCCAGTAATTGCAGCTGGGCAAGTTGTTAAGGAAACTATAAGAATGTCTAATAAGGCAAAATTAAGCTTAGAATTAGCTATGGATGCATTTATGAAAAATGATGAAAGCTTAGCTGAAAAAGTATATGAAAATGAAGAGATAATTAACAACCTTGAAGAATGCATAACAAATTATTTAGTTAAGCTTTCTAAGTGTGAATTATCTGATAAAGAAAAGAACATAGTTGCATCTACATTCCACATAGTTAATGATATTGAAAGAATAGGAGATCATGCAGAGAACTTAGCTGATTTAACTATTCAAAAGATTAATAAAAAATTAAGCTATAGTAATGAAGCTATTGGTGAAATAACAAATATGTATCAAAGCACTTTAAAGGCATTAGATATATCAATAGAAAGTTATTCTGATAGAGATTCAGCAAAAGCAAAAGAAATAACAAATGTTGAAGCTGAAATAGATAAGATGCATAAGAGATATAGAGACCTACATATTAAGAGATTACATGAAGGTACTTGTAATGCATATGCTGGTGCAATATTCCTTGATTTATTAAGTAATTTAGAGAGAATAGGTGACCATTCAACAAATATTGCAGAAATAGTAATTGAAAATAATAATTAAGAAAGAGCGAGAAATCGCTCTTTTTTTATTTTGAATAAATAGTTATAAAATTAAACAAAATAAAAATGATATTAATATAATGGAGGATGTGTTATGAAAAAAATTATTGTTGCTATTTTTACTTGCTTAATACTTATTAATTTTATTAATATAGCTTATGCAATGGCAGAAGATGATGAATCAAAAAAGGTAATTTTAATTGATCCAGGGCATGGAGGAATTGATGGTGGTGCAAAATCACAATCAGGAACAATAGAAAAGGATATAAATTTACAAATAGCATTAAAGCTTAGAGATAATTTAGAGGATAAAGGATATAAGGTTTGTATGACTAGGGAGAGTGATGAAGGTCTTTATCAAGAAGGTAAAACTGTAAAAGAGAAAAAGAGAGAAGATTTAAAAAAAAGAGTTGCATTAAAGACAGAAACAAAGTGTGATATATTTGTTTCAATACATCAAAATATGTTTCCGCAAAGTAAGTGCTATGGAGCACAAGTATGGTATGCATCAAATGAAAAGAGCTATGAATTAGCAACTAATGTTCAAGAATCTATTAAAGAAACAGTTAATGATAATAATAAAAGAGTTGCTAAGCCAGCAGGAGAAGCTTATTTAATATTAAGAGATAAATATGAAGGGGCTTCAATAATAGTGGAATGTGGTTTCTTATCAAATCCGACAGAAGAGCAAAAATTAAAAACTGATGAACATCAAGAATTAATTGTAAAGGGAATATCTGATGGTATAGATAAATATTTTGATGGTGATTCAGAGAAAAGTGCAGAATAATAGAAATTTCCCAGGAAATTTAGGAGTTAGTAGTTGATTTTTATATTAATTACTAACTTTTTATTTTTAAATGAATAAGAGCAATCTTAGGTTTTAGTTGTAAAATTTATCTAAAAATAATAAACTATTCATATATACGAGAATAGGAGGTTCTTAAATGAGAGAAATACATATATCAAAAATTATTGATACGGTAAAAGAACTTTGTATTGAAGCAAATTACTATTTATCAAATGATGTAAAAAAAGCATTATATAATTCAAAAAAAAATGAAACTTGGCCATTAGCAGAAAATATATTAGATCAAATAATATTAAATTCTGATATAGCTAAAAATGAAAATATGCCAATATGTCAGGATACTGGAATGGCTTGCATCTTTGTTGAAGTAGGACAAGATGTACATATTATTGGGGGATTACTAGATGAAGCTATAAATGAAGGTGTTAGAAGAGGATATGAAGAAGGGTTTTTAAGAAAGTCAGTAGTTAAAGATCCTATTAATAGAATTAATACAAAAGATAATACACCAGCAGTTATTTATTATAATATTGTTGCTGGAGATAAAATAAAAATAACAGTTGCTCCTAAAGGATTTGGATCAGAAAATATGAGTAGAATAAAAATGCTTAAGCCATCAGATGGATTACAAGGGGTTAAGGATTTCGTAATTGAGACTGTGAGATTGGCAGGGCCGAATCCATGTCCACCAATAGTAATAGGTGTCGGAATTGGAGGAACATTCGATAAAGCTGCTTATCTAGCTAAAAAAGCATTAATAAGACCACTAGATAAAAGAAATGAAGATAAGTTTTATAGTGACTTAGAAGAGGAACTTTTAGATACTATTAACAAGTTAGGTATAGGGCCACAAGGCTTTGGAGGAAAAACTACAGCTTTAGGATTAAATATAGAAACATATCCAACTCATATTGCAGGTTTACCTGTAGCAGTTAATATTAATTGTCATGCAACAAGGCATAAAGAAAGAGAACTGTAGGAGGATTAAAAATGGAAAAGAAGATAGTAACTCCTTTAACTGAAGAAATAACGAAAACATTAGCAGCTGGAGATAGTGTATTATTATCAGGAATAGTTTATACTGCTAGAGATGCAGCTCATGGAAGATTAATAAATTTGTTAGATGAAGGAAAAGACTTACCTTTAAATATTAATGGTGAGATTATATATTATGTAGGACCTACTCCAGAAAAGCCAGGAGAGGTTATAGGATCTGCTGGACCAACTACTAGCTATAGAATGGATAGCTATGCACCAAGACTGCTAGATTTAGGTTTAAAGGGTATGATAGGGAAAGGTGCAAGAAGTGAAGAAGTTATAAATTCAATAAAAAGAAATAAAGCAATATACTTTGGAGCGATAGGTGGAGCAGGTGCTTTAATAAGTAAGTGTATAAAGTCGTCAGAAGTAATAGCCTATGATGATTTAGGAGCAGAAGCAATAAGAAGGCTAGAAGTAAAAGATATGCCACTAGTTGTCATAATAGACACAGAAGGAAATAACCTATACGAAATAGGAAAAAAGGCATATTTAGAAAGTATTTAAATCTCAACTAGTATTTCCAATAGTACTTATTAGCAAAAACATTAATATTTTTAGTTGTTAAGTTATAAATAATTTATTAGGATAAAAGAAAAAAAGAAAGATTATATTCTAGGGGAAATTTCACTAATTCCCGAAGAGATAATCTTTCTTTTTTGATATTACACGTATTAATTAAATTGTTGCGAAGCCTTTTCCTTTAACTTCAGATACATCTATTATAGTAATGAATGCTTTTGGATCAACTCTTAATATTTTAGTTTTTAAGCTAATCATTTGAGAAGTTGTAACTGCAACATATAATAGTTTTTTCTTATCTCTAGTATATCCACCTTCAGCCATAAGTGCAGTAACACCACGATGCATATCTTTTATTACATAATTAATAATATCATCTTCTTTTTCAGTTAAAATAAGAAGAAGTTTTTTACTAGTAAAACCATTTAGCACTTTATCTAAAAGGGTACTAGTAATAAATAATGATATTAATGTGTATAGAGCTCTAGGTAATCCAAATATGAAAACTGAAATAGAAACTATAATTAAATTGAATCCAAATCCAACTTTACCTATATCAAAATTTGAATATTTTTTTCTAATAACCATAGTAATGATATCAGTACCACCAATAGAACCATTTCTATAAAATATTAATCCATACCCAATTCCACTTAGGACTCCACCATAAATACAATGTAATAACATATCATCAACTTGAACTAAATTAGATAAAGGTTTAGTTAACATTAATGCAGTTGAGAATGAAATCATACCTATTGCAGTATAAATTGTAAAACGCTTACTTAAATATTTATAGCTTACAAAGAATAAGGGAATATTAAGTAGAAAAACTGTTATTCCAGATGGAACATTAAATAAATATTGCAAAATAAGTGCTATACCAGTGACTCCGCCACTTAGAAGCTTAGCATTAGATAGGAATAGATTAACCCCTAATGAAGAGATAAAGCATCCTAAAATAATTACTACAACGTCAATGTAAAAACTTTTACTTTTAAATAAATCTTTCATAAAAAAATACCTCTGTATTAATATATCGATAGTTTTCATAAAGATTATATATTAAAAATATAATTATGTTAAGTAATTTATTTTAAATATATGTAACATAATAATACTAATGAATAATAAAATAATAAATACAAGGAAAATAATTATTGATTAATAATTATTATAGATTATTAAAGGAAATTGAAGAAATCAAAAAGATAAGTCTTTTTTTTTAGTTTTTTTGCTTTATAGGTTATTTTACAATAACAAAGAGTAAGATTATAATTACGATATATTGTGTAGTGAAGAGAAAAAATATACTATATATAGTGGAGGAGCAAAAGTGGTTAATTTAGAAAGTATTTGTAAAAAAGCAGTTAGTGAAATAGATGATTTACAAGGAATTTATGTAAAAGAAAAGCTAATTGATGGATGTAAAAATATAATAAGAGAGTCAATGAATGAAGAGGAAGTTAGAAATTCTGTAATTCAAATAGCATTAGAGCTAACTACTGAACAAGAGCCTAAGTGGCAGTATGTTGCATCAAAATTATATGTAGATAAATTATATGATGAAGTAAAAAGAAATAGAGGAAGAAAAGTAGAAGATAAGCCATATAGCAATTATTATGAATTCATTTCTGAAATGACTGATAAGAAGTTATATGGAAAGTATATTTTAGAAAACTATACTAAAGAAGAAATCGAAGAATTAGAAAAAGAGATAAAGCCTGAAAGAGATTATATATTTACTTATAGTGGTATAGATCTATTAACAAAAAGATATCTAATTCAAGACTATAATAGAAAACCTCTTGAGCTTCCACAACAAATGTTTATGGGAATAGCAATGCATTTAGCAATTCCTGAAGATAAACAAAATAAATTAGTGTGGGCAAAGAGGTTTTATGATGTTTTAAGTTCTCTTAAAGCAACTATGGCAACACCTACTATGTCAAATGCAAGAAAACCATTTTATCAATTAAGTTCATGTTTTATTGATACAGTAGAAGATAGCTTAAAAGGAATATATAAATCTCTAGATAACTTTGCAGAAGTATCAAAGTTCGGTGGAGGAATGGGAATTTATATAGGGAAGATAAGAGCTATAGGATCAGCTATAAGAGGTTTTAAAGGAGCATCAGGTGGAGTAATTCCATGGATAAAGTTATTTAATGATACAGCAGTAGCGGTTGACCAATTAGGAGTAAGAAATGGATCAGTTGCAATATGGCTTGATGCTTGGCATAAGGAAGTACCAGAATTCTTACAATTAAAAACTAATAATGGTGATGATAGAAAGAAAGCTCATGATATTTTTCCAGGTCTTTGTTATCCAGATTTATTCTGGAGATTAGCAGAAGAGGATATAGATTCTAATTGGTACATGATGTGTCCTCATGAGATTAAATCTATTAAGGGATACTCCTTAGAAGATTATTATGGGGAAGAATGGGAAAAAAGATATTATGATTGTGTTAATGATGACAAAATTGATAAAAGAGTAATGTCTGTTAAGGATATAGTTAGATTAATTATTAAAAGTGCTGCAGAAACAGGAACACCTTTTGCTTTTTACAGAGATACAGTAAATAAAATGAATCCTAACAAACATGCAGGAATGATTTACTCTTCTAATTTATGTACAGAAATAATGCAAAATATGAGTCCTATGGATATTCAAAATACAACAATAACAGATGATAATGGAGATACCATTATAGTTGAAAAAACTAAGGCTGGAGATTTTGTAGTTTGTAATCTTTCATCAATAGTATTAGGAAATGTTGATGTAAATAATGATGAAGATGTGGAATATGTAGTTGAAACTCAAATAAGGGCTATGGATAATGTAATAGATTTAAATTACTATTCAGTACCTTTTGCTGAAGTTACTAATAAAAAATATAGAGCAATAGGATTAGGAACTAGTGGATACCATCATATGCTTGCAAATAATAAAATTCACTGGAATGAAGAAAAGCATTTAGAGTTTGCAGATAATGTTTATGAAAAAATAAATTATTATGCAATTAAATCAAGTATGAAAATAGCTAAAGAAAAAGGCCCATATTCATGCTTTGATGGTTCAGATTGGCAAAATGGAGAGTATTTTAGCTTAAGAAATTATGATTCAGATAAATGGAATGACTTAAAAGGTGATGTAAGAAAATATGGATTAAGAAATGGATACTTATTTGCAGTTGCTCCAAATGGATCTACAGCAACAATTGCAGGAACATCTGAGGGTGTAGATCCTGTTATGGCAAGATTCTGGCTAGAAGAAAAGAAGGGAAGTATTGTTCCGAAAACGGCTCCAAATTTAAGTTGGGAGAATTTCTGGTACTATAATTCAGCTTATAATATAGATCAACAGATTTGTGTAAAGATAAATGGGATTAGACAGAGACACATAGACCAAGGGCAATCATTTAATTTATATATAACCACAGAATATACAATGAGACAAATAATGAATTTATATATAATAGCATGTAAATGTGGAGTGAAGTCTATTTATTATGTAAGATCTAAGTCATTAGAAGTTGCGGAATGTGAAAGTTGTTCTGCGTAGAAATTGATTATTATCTCAAAAGTATTAATTAAGTTGAAGATTAATACTTTTGAGTCATACTAAGTTTAAGAGCGGGAGAAAAGAAATGGAAATAAGGAAGAAACCTTTATTTAATGAAAATGGGGATATTGAAGTTAGTAAGAAAAAAATGATAAATGGAAATACTACTAACTTAAATGACTTTAACAATATGAAATATAAATGGGCAGCAGATTGGTACAGACAGGCAATGAATAATTTTTGGATTCCAGAAGAAATTAATCTTTCTCAGGATTTAAAGGATTATGGAAAATTAGATAATAATGAAAAAATGGCATATGATAAGATATTATCATTTTTAATATTCTTAGATTCAATACAAACAGCTAATTTGAGTAATATCAATAATTATGTAACTGCTAGTGAAATAAATTTATGTTTAACTATTCAAGCATTTCAGGAGGCTGTACATTCACAAAGCTATAGTTATATGCTTGATACAATTTGTTCACCAGAAAAAAGAAATGAAATTCTTTATCAATGGAAAGATGACAAGGTTCTTCTAGAAAGAAATAAGTTTATTGGAGAGCAATATAATAAATTTTTAGAAAATCCAACTGAAGAAAATCTTATAAGAACTATTATGGCTAATTTCATATTGGAAGGAATTTATTTTTATTCTGGATTTATGTTCTTTTATAACCTTGAAAGAAACGGGAAGATGCCAGGCTCAGCTCAAGAAATTCGTTATATAAATAGAGATGAAAATACACATTTATGGCTATTTAGAAGTTTAATTCGAGAACTTCAAAAAGAAGAGGCAGAAATATTTACTGAAGAGTTTGTTGAAGAATTAAGAATTATGATGAAAGTTGGAGTTGAACATGAGATTAATTGGGGGAATTATGTTATTGGGGAAAACATACAAGGAATTAATAAAAATCTAATTGATTCATATATTAAGTATTTAGGAAATAAAAGATTAAAAGAAATAGGATTAGAGCCTTTATTTGAAGGGTATGATAAAAATCCAGCTCCATGGATTGACTCATTATCAAATGCTAATACTGTTAAAACAGACTTTTTTGAGGCTAAATCAACAGCTTATGCTAAGGCTAGTGTTCTAGTTGATGACTTATAAATTATGTTAATAAGGAAAAGATTTTTCTTAAAATAATAAATAAATAATTTTTTTTAGGAGGATGCTTCCACAAAAAGATAAAATTTAAAAAAATTTAATGATAACGTTATTTAAAATATGTTATAATACTCATGGTCGTATTAAGTTTAAATAAGATAAGTTTAAAATGGGATAGATTTATCTTATAAATTTTCAACAGTATATAATAGGTCATTAAAATTTTAACAGAAATATTATAGTGGCTTAAAGTATAACAATAATTTTAATAATAGTATTAAATTTATGCTTAAGTGTAGGAGGAATTTATATGAAAAAAGGTATCGCTGCATCAAAAGGTTACGCTATAGGTAAAGTATTTATTCAAGAACATGAAGAAATAGTTATTAATGATGCTAAAGTTGAAGACGTAGCTGCAGAAAAAGAAAAATTAAATGTTGCATTAGAAGCATCAAAGGAACAATTAACAGCAATAAAGGAAAAAACACTTGCTGAAATAGGTGAACACGAAGCGGCTGTTTTCGAAGCTCACTTAACACTATTAGATGACCCAGAATTTACTGGTCAAATGGAAATGACAGTTGAAAATGATAGCTTAAACGCTATGAAAGCTGTTCAAAATGTAACAGATACATTTGTTATGATTTTCGAATCAATGGATAATGATTATATGAGAGAAAGAGCTGCTGATATTAAGGACGTTTCTAAGAGAATCATCTCTAACTTAGCAGGAAAAGGTGGAAGTGCATTTGCTATAACTGAAGAAAATACAGTAGTTGTAGCTCACGATTTAACTCCATCAGATACAGCTCAATTAGATAGATCAAAGGTTTGTGGTTTCTTAACAAACATCGGAGGAAGAACTTCTCACTCAGCTATCATGGCTAGAACATTAGAAATTCCTGCTGTTGTTGGTTTAGGAGATATAACTACAACTGTTAAAAATGGTGATTTAGTAATAGTTGATGGTATTGAAGGTATTGCTATAATCAACCCATCTGAAGAAGTAGTTGCTGAATACAAAGCTAAGAAAGAAGCTTTTGCAGCAGAACAAGAAGAATTAAAGAAACTTATCGAAGTTAAAACTGTAACTAAATCTGGTAAGAGAGTTGAAGTTTGCGGTAACATCGGTAAGCCAGAAGATATAGATCAAGTTTTAGCTAACGGTGGAGACGGTGTAGGATTATTCAGAACTGAATTCTTATACATGGATAGAGACCAAGCTCCAACTGAAGAAGAACAATTCAATGCTTACAAAACTGTTTTAGAAAAAGCTAACGGTAAGCAAGTTGTTATAAGAACATTAGATATCGGTGGAGATAAGGTATTACCTTACTTACCATTACCTGAAGAAATGAATCCATTCTTAGGATACAGAGCTATCAGATTATGCTTAGATAGAAAAGATATATTCAGAGTTCAAATCAGAGCTTTATTAAGAGCTTCTGTTTACGGAAACCTTTGTGTTATGTTCCCAATGATTTCTGGATTAGAAGAATTCCAAGCTGCTAAAGAATTCGTTGAAGAATGTAGAGCAGAATTACATGCTGAAGGAGTTAAAACTTCAGAAACTACTCAATGGGGTATCATGGTTGAAATTCCAGCAGCAGCAGTTATGGCAGATGAATTAGCTAAGTATGTTGACTTCTTCTCAATCGGAACTAATGACTTAATCCAATATACATTAGCTGCTGATAGAATGAGTGAAAAAGTATCATACCTTTATAATCCAATGCACCCAGCTGTATTAAGATTAATAAAGATGACTATCGATGGAGCTCATAAGCACGGTAAATGGGTTGGAATGTGTGGAGAAATGGCAGGAGATGAAGCTGCTATCCCTACATTAGTTGAATACGGATTAGATGAGTTCTCAATGAGTGCTACATCAATCTTAGGTGCTAAGAAGATAATATTAGAACAAGAATAAGATATAAAGAGAGAATCGCATTAGTGATTCTCTTTTTTTATTCATATTGACCATAAATTTCTTCGTATAATTCAAAAGATTTTTTACTCATCAGAGCAATTTTATCTTTTCGGATTTTAAGTATTGTCATTGCAATGTTCATAAATTTTCCCACTCAACACCAATTATTTATCCATGCTGTATATATGTCTAGCAATTGCTTTTTTACATTTGATTTTTTAATAACGCAAATATTATTTGCAGTGTTATTTTAAAGGATTTTAGCAAGGTTTCTCTTATGGTAGCTTTTGTTAAAGTTAATAGTATTATAGTAACATGAGTTGATAATTATTTACCCCAAATTATAATGTTAATAATTTGAGCCATATTTTTATTAAAAAAGGCTCATTCTATATTAGTGATAGTTATAGCAGCTATATTGTGATTAGTATTTTATTTATAGTCCTTGTTATAGAAGGACATAATAATAAAATGAACTAATATTAAATGTTTAATGATAATTATATATTTATCAGTTTGGTATTTAGTAAAGGAGGAGTTAAGGTGATTAAAGTTATTAAAAATGTAAATGTATATGCCCCAGAAAAGCTAGGTAAAAAAGATATTGTAATAGTAAGTGATAAAATTGAAGAAATATATGATTGTGTAAATATTCCAAATGATTTTGTTAATATAAGTATAATAGATGGAAAAGATAAAATATTATTTCCAGGATTTTTAGATTCTCATGTTCATATCATTGGTGGTGGTGGTGAAGGGGGATTTAAAACAAGAACTCCAGAAATATCAGTAATTTCATTAGTTGAAGCAGGAATAACTACTGTAGTTGGCTGTATAGGAACTGATGGGGTATGTAGAGATATGAGGTCATTAATTGCAAAAGCTAAAGGATTAGAAGAGGAAGGAATAACTTCATATTGTTATACAGGTTCTTATGAAATACCGGTAAAAACTATAACTGAAAGTATTAAAGGCGACTTTATGATGGTTGATAAAATTATTGGAGTAGGAGAAGTTGCATTATCAGATCATAGAAGCTCTCAAGCAACATATCAAGATTTTATAAATACTGTTGCTCAAGCTAGAGTAGGAGGAATATTATCAGGAAAAGCAGGGATTGTTAATGTTCATTTAGGGGATGGGGCAAGAAGATTAGATTATTTATTTAAATTAATAGAAGAAACTGAAATTCCATCAACTCAACTTTTACCTACACATATTAATAGAAGTGATAAATTATTTAAAGTTGGAATTGAATATGCTAAAAAGGGTGGTTTTATTGATTTGACAACAAGCTCAGATCCAAGATATTTAGAACCAGGTGAATTAAGAGCAGCAGAGGGTTTAGCTCTTTTATTAAAGAATGGAGTAGATATAAAACATATAACTTTTTCTTCTGATGGGAATGGTAGCATGCCTGTCTTTGATAATTCAGGTAAGTTAGTTGGATTAGGAATATGTTCAGTTCAAACACTTTATAGGGAAGTTAAAGATAGTATAAATGAACATAATGTACCTATAGAAAAGGCAATTCAAGTAATTACATCAAATGTGGCAGAAGTTTTAAAGTTAGATAATAAAGGTAGAATAGAAGCCGGAAAAGATGCAGACATTGTAATAGTTGATAAGGAAACATTGGAGATTGATACTGTAATTGCTAAAGGAAAAGTATTAGTAAGTGAAGGAAAGGCAATAATAAGGCCGACTTTTGAATAAGATTTAAGGGTTACCATAAAGGTAACCCTTTTTTGCTACAATGTGAAAAATAAGTGTTGTCCTATACTAATTATGTTATGTTTTTCTACACCTTGCATCCAGGAGCAAGTAGCTATATCTGGATTATAGAAAAATACAGCATCTCCTGTAGGATCATTTCCACTTAATGCATCATAAACAGCATCAAAGCATTCTTGAGTTGGTTCAACATTAATTTGACCATCAACAATGCAAGAAAAAGCTCTAGGTTGATATACAACGCCTTCAATTGTATTAGGAAAACCATTGTTAAGAGCTCTGTTTAATATTACTGATGCAACAGCAACTTTACCCTCATAGGGCTCACCTTTACTTTCAGCATATACTACTTGAGACATTAAATAAATATCTGATTGTGTTAAATAAAGCATTTGATTATTTTCTTTAAAAACTTGTACGTAATCATCATCAGATAAGTTTATATAGTTATTTGTGTTACTTTCTAAATTAGCTAAATCGTTGTCTAATATTGTACTTGCGCTTACTTCAATATATGAATTATATAAGCTTAAGTCAAGTGCTGAAAGGGATAGTGTTAGTATAATACAAAATAAGAATTTTCCAAATTTCATAATAAACCTCCTTTTGGAATAACCCAATCGAGATTTATTTTACCCAAAAAATTTAAAATAATACAAAACATTATCAAAAAGAGTTTAATAATGATTCAAAGGAAGTTTTTACATCCTCATATTTAGAAAATGCATTTTCGTAATATTTGTCTATACTTTTTTTATTATCTTCATATGATGAAGAGGATTTTTCATAAATAACTGCAATTTTAAGAGAATTTAAATAAGTAGAGTATAAGGAAAACGTATTATTTACAGAGTTATAATAGGAAATACATCCCTCTGGTATAGAAGAATAATTAAAATCATTTTTTATCACTGTTAAAGCATCTTCTTTTTTCTTTATATCATCAAGTATTACATCTAATGAACGATTATCTTTTCTTATTAACTTGATTGCGGGTTCTAAGTCTTCTAATAAATCAGAAAAACTATTAGTACATTTAGTAAGCTTTTCAATATAGGCATTATATTGAGTAGTTTTTATAGAGTCTTGTTTATTCAGTTTATCAATTGTATTTAAATAGCTAATTAAGTTATCAAAAAAGGTTTCGCTATCTTCTGGTAACTCTAAAGAAAATCCATAAGGAGATAATTCATCATAACTACTATTGCAGTTTTCTTTTAATACTAATATTTGTGAAGTAATTTCAGAAGCTGTTAAGTTACTTGTATATGATAAAACTTCAAGACAGTATTTATAAAGATTTTCTGTATTTTCTATACAGGATGTAAGTTTTGGAATTATTTCAGGAGTTTCATTGTTAGCTACAACGGTTGAGGCAACCTTTTCTTTTAATGAACTTAGTTTGCTTAAATCATCAGTTAATATACTTGAAGCTGATTTAGTATTTACTGTTACTCCATTAATACAATCTTTTAAAGTAGAGTTAATAGAAGAAAGTTCAGTAACGTAAGGTTCAAATTCTTTTGATGAAGTATCTGTAATAACTAATCCATTATTACTTAAGGTTTGAATAGCATTATTATTTTTATATAATAATATCATCATAGTAGATGTTACAATTACACCTATGCTTAAAGTAATTAAGAATATTTTATTCTCAGATAATGTTTTTTTTATATTTTCCAAAAAAATTCACATCCTTTAAGTATAATTACAATTTAAATATTATGAAGAAATCATTTTATATAATTTATATTAAGAAAAAAGGAAATTATACTTAAAAGAGGAATTAAAAATAAAATAATAATATTTTAACAATTATTATTATAGTGTATAATTTAATTAGTAAATTTATGGTGGTGGATTAGATGCAAAACTTTATTACGATAGTAATGAATTCACTAAAGAGTATGTCAGTTACTGCTGTTATTGATATTTTAGTAGTAGCATTTATATTTTATAAAGGATATATGTTAATTAAAGAAACAAGAGCTGAGCAGCTATTAAAGGGAATAGCATTTATTATTATTCTAATTCCAATTAGTTCTATTTTAAATTTAAGCATGCTATATTTTATATTAAGCAAGACTTTGACAATTGGAATAATATCTGTTGTAATAATATTTCAGCCTGAAATTAGAAGAGCTTTAGAGCATTTAGGTAGAAGTGCTTTTGAAGATAAGCATGGTCTTGTTGATAAGGAACAGAGAAATATCTATGTAAATGAAATTGTTAATGCTGTATCTAACTTAGCAGAAACTAAAACAGGTGCATTAATAGCAATTGAACAAGGAACAGGGCTAGGGGAGATTATTTCTTCAGGAACTATTATTGATGCAAAAATTACTGCAAATTTATTAGAAAATATATTTGTAGTTAATACTCCACTTCATGATGGAGCTACAATAATAGGTAAAGATAGAATAGTAGCTTCTGGATGTGTTTTACCTTTGACTAATAATCAAGAGATAAATAAAAAATTAGGAACCAGGCATAGAGCAGGAATAGGACTCTCAGAAATATCAGATGCTTTAGTTATTATAGTATCAGAAGAAACAGGAACTATTTCTTTAGCTATAAATGGACGTTTAACAAGAAATTATGATAAGGATAGATTAAGAAGTATCTTACTAAAGATAATGGATCATAGAGAAGAGAAGAATGTTAAAACTGCTGGCAAGAAGGTGAAAACATGGATAACTGGAATAATAAACAGAAAGTAATAGTTCAATTTGTATGTATTTTGCTATCTTTAGGCTTATGGATTTATGTAACTAATATTGAAAATCCACTAAAGTCTTATGAATTAAATAATGTGCCAGTAGAAATATTAAATTCAGATAGTTTGAAAGATGCAGGATTGGCGTTATCTCCAAATCAAGACTTTTATGTAAAGTTAAAAATTGAAGGTAATACCCAAGATTTATTTAGTATAGATAAAAGTGATTTTAAGATAACGGTAGATTTAAGTGAATTTGTACTTAAAAAAGGAGAAAATAAGATTGCTGTAAACATTCAAGAAGCTCCAAGTACAGTAAAGATTAAAAATAGTAGTGGGCTAACAATTACAGTTAATACTGAGGAGTATTCTACAAAAGAGGTGCCGGTAAAATCAGAGATTAATGTTATATCAAAGTCTAGTTATTATGTTGCAACACCGGTATTTAGTCCAGAAACTGTAACAGTATCGGGACCAGAATCTTTAGTTAACAAAGTTACTAAAGTAATTGCTGAAGGCGAAGAAAGTAATGCAGTAAAGACTATTGTGAAAAATTACATTATATCACCAGTGGATGATAATGGTGATGAGGTTACAGGGATAGAATTATCACAAAAGTGGGTTGAAGCAACTATTGAAATTAACGAAGGAAAAACAGTTCCTATAAAAATAAATACAACAGGAACATTATCTAATGGCTTGAGATTAAAATCAATATCATCTGATATAACGGAGATTAGAATAACAGGACCAGAAGGGATTTTAAATAATGTAAATGAAATTGGAACAGAGATAATTGATTTATCTGCAATAAAAGATTCAACTACTGTAGATGTTGCATTAGGAATACCAGATGGGATATCAATTCATAATGGTGAAAGTTCAATAAAAGTTAATATATCAGTAGATAAGTCTCAGACCAAGGAGTTTACAATTTCTTATTCAATAATAGGAACAACAGCAGAAGGATTGACTATTGTGCCAGATTCAGAGAGTGTTACAATAACAGTATCAGGTTATGCTGATGTATTAAATAATCTAACAGAGTCAAACTTTACTGCAGAGTTAGATGTTTCAGAATATACTGAGGCTGGAGAATACACTAAAGTACCTACTGTAAATTTAGTTAGTGTAGATAATGTTAATATAGATAACGTAAGTGAAGTAAAATTGACTATATCTAAAGATACGCAGACTAGTACTGATCCTGATGATAGTACAGGAAATACAGAAGAATTAAATGAATAATTTATCGTTAAGGTCAATCTAAATATTTGGATTGACCTTAATGACCAATATGAGGTGAATATATGACAATAAGAATAAATAATCTAAGCCTTGGTTTAGATGATGACATAAGTTTATTAAAGAAAAAGATAAGTAAAAAATTAAGAATTTCAGAAAAAGAAATTGAAAACTTAAGAATAGTAAGAGAAAGTATTGATGCTAGAAAAAAGGATAATATTAAACTTACATATGCAGTTGAAATTAATCACAAAGATGAAGAAAAGTTAGTTAATAGACTTCATGATAATGATGTCAGGGTAGATGTATCTAAGTATGAACCGGATGTTGAACCAGGAGCTGAAAGACTTAATAATAGGCCAGTAGTAGTTGGACTTGGGCCAGCAGGATTATTTTCAGCATTAATGTTAGCTCAAAAAGGTTATAAACCATTGGTGATAGAACGTGGAGAAGATGTTGATAAAAGAACAGAGACTGTGGATAGATTTTGGAAAACTGGTGAACTTAATTTAGAATCAAATGTTCAGTTTGGTGAAGGGGGAGCAGGTTCATTTTCAGATGGAAAGCTTACTACTAGAATTAAGGATAAAAAATGTGACTATGTCTTAGCAGAACTTGTTAAAGCAGGAGCTCCAGCAGAAATAAAATATGAAGCAAAGCCGCACGTTGGAACAGATATACTAAAGGATGTAGTAAAAAATATAAGAAAACAAATAATTGCTTTAGGAGGAGAGGTTAGATTTTCCTCTAAGCTTGAATATATAAAGAGTAATGATGGAAAAATAAAAAGTATAGTTGTAAATGGTGATGAAATACCATGTGATGCACTTGTTTTAGCGTTGGGGCATAGTTCAAGAGATACATATGAAATGTTACATAAAATAGGAATATTTATGGAGCCAAAGGCATTTGCAATTGGTGTTAGAATTGAGCATCCTCAAGAAATGATTAATGTTGGGCAATACGGTAAGATGGCAAGTCATCCAAGATTACAAGCAGCAAGTTACAATTTAACTTATCAAAGTAAAGATTTAGGTAGAGGAGTATATTCATTCTGTATGTGTCCCGGTGGAGTAGTAGTAGCGGCTGCTTCAGAAGAAAAGAGATTAGTTTCAAATGGTATGAGTTATCATGCAAGAGATAAGGCTAATTCAAATTCTGCATTAGTTGTAACTGTTGGACCAGAAGATTTTGAAGGAACTTCAGTATTAAGAGGAATGGAATTCCAAAGGCATTATGAATCATTAGCTTACAAAGTTGGTGGTGGTGGATACAAAGCTCCAGTTCAATTATTAGGTGATTTTGTTAATGATAGAAAATCAACTAAATTAGGAGCAGTTATTCCAAGTTATGAACCTGGCTTTGAATTTGCAGATATGAGAGAATGTTTACCTTCTTATGTTGTTAATGGAATTAAAGAAGGTGTAAATAATTTTGATAGAAAAATTAAAGGCTACGGAAGAGAAGATGCTGTGTTAACGGGTATTGAAACAAGAACTTCAGCTCCAGTTAAAATAACTAGAAATGAAAGATTAGAAAGTATTTCTTTAAGTGGTCTATACCCATGTGGAGAAGGAGCAGGTTTCGCTGGAGGAATAGTATCTGCAGCAGTAGACGGAATCAAAGTTGCAGAGAGAATTATAGAAAAATATAGTCCAATACAGTAGTATTAAAAGCAATATATTTTTAAAAGTTAATGTTTGTGCTGCAAATGGGAACAGTATGATTTTAGATGTAAGTAGATTTTATTAAGCGATATTATAATGAATATTGCATCTAAAAACAAATTGGAGTATTTACATTAACCTAGGAAAAAAGAGATATTATTATTGAAGGGAATATTGAAATCGAGCTGTAGAATTTAATAATTGATAGAAGATAATTTGCGTGAAGAAGATTATATGTTTGAGCGGTAGCAAATTATCTGGAATCAATTATATAAATTCAAGGCGAAATTTCACTAATCCTCGGAAAAATAATATCTCTTTTTTGTTATTTCTGCTATGGTTAGAAATTCAACATGAAATTTTCTGAAAATTTAGGTTTTTGTGAAAAAGTTTGGTAAAATAAAATATAAGGTAAATATTCCATTTAATTAAAAAGAATACAAATACTTACTAAACAGGGTTATTGGGAAATGAATATATAGGAGAGGTGTAACATGAGTAAAAGTTTTGATGATTTATTAACTAAGTTAAAGGTAGCAAAAACAAAGAAGTTAGCAGTAGCAGTGGCACAAGATGAGCCAGTTTTAGAAGCAGTTAAAGCTGCAAAGGATAGAGGGATTGCAGAAGCAATTTTAGTTGGGGATAAAGATAAGATTGAAGAAATTGCTGCAAAAATTGATATGGATTTAACTTCTTTTGAAATAGTTAATGAAGCAGATGTTAAAAAAGCTACATTAAAAGCAATTGAATTAGTATCAAGTGGTGCAGCAGATATGGTTATGAAGGGATTAGTTGATACAGCTACTTTCTTAAGAAGTGTATTAAATAAAGAAGTTGGACTTAGAACAGGAAAGTTAATGTCACATGTATCTGTATTTGAAATTGAAGGAATTGATAGATTAGTTTTATTAACAGATGCTGCATTTAATACTTATCCAGATTTAAAACAAAAGGTTCAAATTATAAACAATTCTGTAATGGTAGCAAAATCTTGTGGAATAGAAAATCCAAAGGTTGCTCCAGTTTGTGCAGTAGAAGTTGTAAATCCAGATATGCCAGCAACTATAGATGCGGCATTATTATCTAAGATGAGTGACAGAGGACAAATTAAAGGGTGCATAGTTGATGGACCTTTAGCTTTAGATAATGCATTATCTGAAGAAGCAGCACATCATAAAGGGGTAACAGGACCAGTAGCGGGAAAAGCAGATATATTATTACTTCCTAATATAGATGTTGCAAATGTTATGTATAAGTCTTTAACTTATACAGCTCATACTAAAAATGGTGGTATATTAGTAGGAACATCAGCTCCAGTTATTTTAACTTCAAGAGCAGATAGCTTTGAAACAAAGGTAAATTCTATTGCATTAGCTGCATTAGTATCAGAGGGTAGAAAGTAATATACTTAGGGGGTATTGAGAATTATGGCATATAAATTATTAATAATTAATCCAGGGTCAACATCAACTAAAATAGGGGTTTATTCAGGAGAAAAAGAAGTTTTAGTTGAAACATTAAGACATTCATCAGATGAAATAGCTAAATATGATACTATTTTTGATCAAAAAAGCTTTAGAAAAGAAGTTATAATGAATATTTTAAAAGAAAATAATATTGATGTGAATTCATTAGACGCAATAGTAGGAAGAGGGGGAATGCTTAGACCTATTCCAGGCGGAACTTATGAAGTTACGGATAATTTATTAGAAGATTTAAAAGTTGGAGTATCAGGACAACATGCATCTAATTTAGGTGGAATATTAGCAAATGAAATTGCAAAGGAAGTTGGAATAAGGTCATTTATAGTTGATCCTGTTGTTGTAGATGAATTACAAGATGTAGCTAGAATTTCAGGTATTCCTGAACTGCCAAGAAGAAGTATTTTCCATGCGTTAAATCAAAAAGCAGTTGCTAAGAGATATGCAAGAGAGAATGGAAAAGCATATGATGATTTAAATCTTGTTGTAGTTCATATGGGTGGAGGAGTATCTGTTGCTGCTCATAAGGATGGGTTAGTTATTGATGTAAATAATACTTTAGATGGAGACGGACCATTTTCACCAGAAAGGGCAGGATCAGTTCCAGTTGGAGATTTAGTTAAGTTATGCTTTAGTGGAAAGTATACTCAAGCAGAAGTATATAACAAGATAGTTGGTAAGGGTGGTTATGTTGCATACCTTAACACTAATGATGCTAGAGATGTATTAAAAGCTAGAGAAGAAGGAGATGAATATGCTTCATTAATATTTGATGCATTTATTTATCAAGTTAGCAAAGCTATAGGGGAAATGTCTACTGTTCTTAATGGAAAGGTTGATCAAATTATTTTAACTGGTGGAATAGCTTATTCAGCTGTAGTAGTCAAAGAAATTAAGAAAAGAGTTAAATGGATTAGTGATATAACTGTTTATCCAGGAGAAGATGAATTATTAGCATTAGCTCAAGGTGCTATTAGAGTTCTTGATGGAGAAGAAGAAGCAAAGATATACTAAGATTTAAATAATATAATTGCCTCTGGGATTAATTCAAGGTTTGAATTAATTTCAGGGGTGATTATATTATGAAATAATATTACCATAAAAAATTAAATGGTGTTACTAAACAAAAAAATATTTTCTATGCTTTGAAACAGTAGCATTTATAGCTATTCAAGGTATTATGCTCAGTATTAACTATTTTAGCTATGTTCTTTTATAATGTAACTGGAGATATTCATACAATTAAAGATGAAAGAAAATTAAAAGGACAATTTAAAACTATTTAGATGAGAAATAGAAAAGACTTAAAATAATGTAATTATTATCTTAAGTCTTTTAATTTTAGGTAAAATATATTTAATTTAGAATTAAACATAATTACATATTTAATACGTTAATGTATAACGGATTAATATATATAATAAAAAGTTAACAATAGCTAACAGTATTATTACTCAGCAAAATTTTGGGATTAAAATTACTAGTGTTTTAGAATCGGAAGAATTGGTAAATAGCTTGAAATGGGAAGGTGTAAGTAATAAATCTAATATTGTGGAAATAAAAAAGTAAGAAGTAGGAGTTTGGAAAAAAATCTTAACTATTAATTCTTACTTTTTATTTACTAACTATAAGAGCTGAATTGTTTAATGAATATTAAATTTGGATAGAATTAAGGTATAATATTTATAGAGTATAAAGGTGTGGGTAGTTAATATGAGAAGTAATATAGAGGTTAAAAATAAGCTTACTTTAGTTTCGCAAATGGGTAATCAATCTTGTTTTCAAATTTTAAGATATTCGTCGCTTAATGGTGCAAGTGAATTAAATGTAGCTAGGGCTATTAGGACCATTGAAGGTAATGGTAAGAGACTAAAGCAGGTTAGAATATTACTTAATGATAGATCTGTTAAGATTCAAGAAGGTACTCTAAGCTATATGAAGGGTTTTATTGAAAGAAGTGATATAGTAAATGAGTATAAGGGAATTAAAAGAGTTATTTTTGGAGTTACTCATATGGAGCATTTTGGATTGAAAACTGTTTTTAGTGGAACTGGCGAAATATTATTAAAGCCTAGTTTTAATGATTTTACACTAATTGAATTAGTTGATGAAGAAATAATAATAAATGAAGATATGTTTTATGGATGTGATAGTGAGATTAATATTTCTTTAACTTCAAATGATAGTAATAAAATGAATTTAAGTGGATCTGGAGTTATTGTATTGAAATTACCTGTACCAGAAGAAGAGATTATAAGATGTAAATTATATAAAGATAGATTAGTTGTTAATGGTGACTTTATAGTATTAAGAAGTGCTAATGTAAAAGTAAGTCAAGAAGAGTATGAAAGAATAATTGATGGAGAACTTGTAGAAGAAGTAAATAATGTTTATAGTGGTATAGGTGAAGTATGGATTTTACCAACAAAAAGTATTTATGATAAATACACCGAAGCAGATTGCTTTGAAAATGATGAAGAAAATTAATAAGCTAAAGAAAAATTTAAAGTATACTTAAATTTAGCACACTAAAGTGTTAAAATCATGGTATAGATAAATAATAGGAGTGATAATATGAGCCTACAGAATTTAGAGTTTAAAGATGATTTAGATATGTTATTTGAAGCGGTTTTAGAGTTAAATAATATAGAGGAATGTTATAAGTTCTTTGAAGATATAGCAACAATAAATGAGTTAAGGGCAATTTCTCAAAGAATATATGTTGCAAAAATGCTTACAGATAAAAAAGTATATACAGAAATAGCTGAAGTAACAGGTGCAAGTACAGCAACTATCAGTAGGGTAAATAAATGTCTTAATTATGGACAAGGAGGATATAATTTAGTATTAGAAAGAATGTATCCAAAAGATAAACAAGAATAATTGATATATAGCAGTAAAGTATGGTATATTGTAAAAAATCGGCATAAGTAATATACTATAAAAGATAATGTCTATAATTAATTATTTATATAAGCGAGGTATTATATATGAGTAGAATGTTTGGAACAGATGGTGTTAGAGGGATAGCAAATACTGAATTAACTGCAGAATTAGCTTATAGCTTAGGAAGAGCAGGGGCTTTTGTATTAACTGAGGGTACTCATAAACCAAAGATTTTAGTAGCAAAAGATACTAGAATATCAGGGGATATGCTTGAAGCTGCTTTAGTTGCAGGAATACTTTCAGTAGGAGCAGAAGCAGTAATTTTAGGAGTAGTACCAACACCAGCAGTAGCTCATTTAACTAGAGAATATAAAGCAGATGCAGGAGTAATGATTTCAGCATCTCATAATCCAGTAGAATATAACGGAATTAAATTTTTTGATGGAAAAGGGTACAAATTATCAGATAGTTTAGAAGACCAAATACAAGCTGTAATAGAAGGTGGATTTGAAGGCGTACCTAGCCCAATAGGTGGAAATGTTGGGAGATCATACACTGAAGAAACAGCATTAAGAGAATATATTGATTATGCATTAAGTACTATAAAAACAGATTTAAAGGGACTAAGAGTTGCTTTAGACTGTGCAAATGGTGCTGCATATAAAGCGGCAGTAAAGGCTTTTAGGTCTTTAGGGGCAAGAGTATATGTAATAAATGATAATCCAGATGGAAATAACATAAATGAAAATTGCGGATCAACTCATATGGAAGAATTAATGGATTATGTTGTAAGAAAGAACTGTCATATTGGTTTTGCATTTGATGGTGATGCTGATAGATGTTTAGCTGTAGATGAAAAGGGAAATATGATTAATGGTGATTTCTTACTAACTATTTGTGCAAAAGCTTTAAAAGAAGCAAATAAATTAATTGATGATACTTTAGTAGTAACTGTAATGAGTAATTTAGGGTTAGATATTGCTGCTAAGAGAGAAGGAATTAACTTAGTTAAAACTAAAGTTGGGGATAGATATGTTCTTGAAGAAATGCTTAAGAATAATTATGTATTAGGTGGAGAACAATCAGGACATATCATATTTTTAGATCATAATACTACAGGAGATGGATTAGTTACAGCACTTCAAGTAGCTGCTATTCTTAAAGAGAGTGGAAAAACTTTCAGTGAATTGGCTGGAGTTATGAAAGAATTACCACAGGTATTAGTTAATGCTAAGGTACCGAATGAAAAGAAAAACATATATTTAGAAGATAAAGAAATAATTTCTGCTATACAAGAAGTTGAAGCTAAGCTAAATGGTGTTGGAAGAGTGCTTATAAGACCATCTGGAACTGAACCATTAGTTAGAGTTATGCTTGAAGGTGAAAATCAAGAAGAAATAGATGAAATGGCACATAAAATTGCAAATTTAATATTAAGTAAAATATAATTATTAAATTATAATGGCGTATTAAAGTTAAGAGTAAAATTAATTTTAATACGCCATATTTTTTTGTAATAAATTAATAAAAACAATATTAAAAATAAAAAGAAGTGTTAAAAAGGTAAAGTTAAAATATAAACATAAAAAATGATGGTGTTATTAATAAATTAATAAGTTTAAAATAAATTTATTAAATTACTAAGAAATTAATAAAAATATTAACTATATGTAAAAAACAGCTAAAACAAGATCCTAAATATAATTAATATGGTAAATTTTGAAAGAGGCTATTGACAGTATATTAAAGTAAAGAGTAATATATTAACAATAGAATATTTTGGAAGGTCCTTTTTAAGGAATAAAAGCTGTGATAGAGACGTTTATTTAGAATAAAAAGTTTCAGAGAATCCATGGTAGCTGTGAATGGGTACTTTTACTAAATAATAATCACTCTTGAGCTGTAACCTGAACATTAGTAAAAATTTATCTAATGGCTAGATGTTGTAACACTCTTATCTATTTGTGTAAGATAACAGCGGATAAGCCTCTAGATAATCAATTCTAACCTTAAGGCGGAGTTAAATATCCATCTTAAGATAAGAATTCAGTTTATAAGTAGGGAATTACCGGTAAGCACCGTTATATGCAAGGGTTTGTTGGAACCTAGTGATATTTAATGATGAGGAATGTTATCCCGCCGTTATGATTTTATCATTAAGGGTGGGATTTTTTTAATCTAAATTCATTCCGTTTTATTCAAAAATTTGAAATTATTTGATTGGGGGTATATAAATGGAAAGGTATGTTTTGTCAGTTTTAGTTAGAAATTCTTCAGGGGTACTAACGAGAGTTTCAGGGCTATTTGCAAGACGCGGATTTAACATTGATAGTTTAACAGTTGGAAGAACTGAAAATCCAGAAATTTCAAGAATGACTATTACGTTAAATGGAAGCGAGGAAGTACTAGAGCAATTTATGAAGCAATTAAATAAGTTAGAAGATGTTTTAAGGGTATTACAATTAAAACCAGACAACTCAGTTTATAGAGAACTAGTATTAATTAAAGTTAAAGCAGATTCAGAGCAAAGAGCGGCAATTAATGAAGTTGTTAGAATTTTTAGAAGTAAGATTGTTGATATTTCACCAGAGACATTAACAATTGAGCTTACTGGAGATGAAAGCAAAATTAATGCTCATATAAAGTTAATGGAAGAGTATGAAATTAAGGAGTTAGTTAGAACAGGTGTCTGTGCATTAGAAAGAGGATCTAATGATATAACAGATTACTGCGAAATCTTTAATTAGTTAATAGTTAAGAGTTTAATGAAGAAACTTTTATGAGTTTTTAAAAATATATTTTTTAAATTCAGCTCAGCTGAAATTTTCCTTAACTATAAACTCAAAGCTATTAAATAACGAATCTATTAAATAACAAAGCAGTAATAAGTAATTAAATTGTGATAAGTCATAGTGGCTAGTATAACTAAAAAAGTTAACTTAATAACTATAGTATTATTGAAGTTAAGGGTTAATCAATAGTAAGGAGACAAGTATTAACTTGCCACTTTTAACTTATCACTTACGAAATGGGGGTAGAGTTTTGAATAGAACCATTGAAATTTTTGATTCTACTTTAAGAGATGGTGCTCAAGGGCAAGGAATATCATTTTCTTTAGAAGATAAAACAAAAATAGTTAAGATATTAGATGATATGGGGATTGATTATATTGAGGCTGGAAATCCTGGATCAAACCCTAAGGATATGCAATTCTTTAAGGTAATAAAAGAAATAGAACTTAAAAATTCAAGGTTAGTTGCTTTTGGATCAACAAGAAAACCAAATTCAAAGGTCAATGAGGATATTAATATAAAAAGCTTATTAAATGCAGAAACAAGTGTTATATCTATATTTGGTAAGTCATGGGCATTTCAAGTAACAGATATATTAAAGACTACATTAGATGAAAATCTACTTATGATAAGAGAAACTATAGAATATTTGACCAAAAAAAATAAAGAAGTAATTTTTGATGCAGAACATTTTTTTGATGGATATAAAGAGAATAAAGAATATTCTATGTTAACATTAAAGGCCGCCAGAGAGGCTGGAGCAAAAACACTAGTTTTATGTGATACAAATGGTGGAACATTACCAAGTGAGATTAAAGAAATAATTACTGAAGTAGCTAAGAGTTTCGAATGTAAAATAGGAATTCATTGCCATAATGATATAGGTATGGCAGTAGCAAATTCAATTATGGCAGTAGAGGCAGGGGCTATACATATTCAAGGCACATTTATAGGAGTCGGTGAAAGATGTGGGAATACTAATTTAAGTACAGTAATTCCAACTATAGCCTTAAAAATGAATTGTAATTTAAAGGCTGAAGGTCACTTGCCAGAATTAACTGCAAAGGCTAGATATATTTCAGAAATATCTAATATCCAATTAGAAGATTCAACTCCTTATGTGGGTAAATCAGCGTTTGCCCATAAAGGCGGAATGCATATAGATGCAATTTGTAAAACACCACAATCATATGAGCATGTAAAACCAGAGGTAGTCGGGAATAAGAGAAGATTTTTATTATCAGAGGTAAGTGGAAAGAGTACTGTTTTACAAGAGATACACAAGATATTTCCTAATGTCCAAAAGGATGGAGAGGAAGTTAAAAAGGTAACCAAAAGATTAAAGGAATTAGAATATGAAGGTTACCAATTTGAAGGGGCAGAAGGAACTGTAGAGTTGTTAATAAGAAAAATAATTGGAAAGTATAGGCCATTTTTCAAATTAAATCATTTTAAAACCATGGGAGAAGCACCTTGGAATAATGGTGAATTTAGCTCAACAGCTTTAATTAATATAACAGTTGATGGAAAAAATGAAATGACAGCAGCAGAAGGGGATGGACCAGTAAATGCTTTAGATAAAGCCCTGAGAAAAGCATTAGAGGTCTTTTATCCAGAATTAAAAAGTATAAAGTTAGTTGATTATAAGGTTAGAGTTTTAGATTCAGAAAGTACAACTGGTGCAAAGGTTAGAGTTTTAATTGAAAGTACTGATGGAAATGAAAGTTGGAGTACTGTTGGGGTGTCTAAGGACGTAATTCAGGCAAGTTGGATTGCATTAGTTGATTCAATGGAATATAAACTAATAAAAGATATTGAAAGAAAAGCAAAAGCATATTTCTAAAGGGGGAAAAAACAATGGCAATGACAATGACTCAAAAAATATTAGCTGCTCATGCAGGATTAGAAAGTGTAAAGGCAGGACAATTAATAGAAGCAAATTTAGATTTGGTGTTAGGTAATGATATTACTTCACCAGTTGCAGTAAAAGAATTTGAGAAGTTTGGAGTAAAAAAGGTTTTTGATAAAGAAAAGATAGCTATAGTACCAGATCACTTTACGCCAAATAAGGATATAAAGGCGGCAGAACAATGTAAATTTATTAGGGAATTCTCTAGAGATAAAGGAATAGTTAATTTCTTTGAAATCGGAGAAATGGGAATAGAACATTGTTTATTACCTGAAAAGGGATTAGTGGTTGCAGGTGATGTTGTTATAGGGGCGGATTCACATACTTGCACATACGGTGCATTAGGAGCCTTTTCTACGGGAATTGGTTCAACAGATATGGCAGCTGGAATGGCTACAGGAAAATGTTGGTTTAAGGTTCCTTCAGCATTAAAGTTCGTATTAAAGGGAAAGCCTTCAAAATGGGTAAGTGGTAAAGACGTTATACTTCATATTATTGGAATGATAGGAGTTGATGGAGCTTTATATAAATCAATGGAGTTCGTTGGTGATGGATTAAATCATTTATCAATGGATGATAGATTTACAATGGCTAATATGGCAATTGAAGCAGGTGGGAAAAATGGTATTTTCCCAGTAGATGAAAAAACTATTGAATATTTAAAAGAACATGGAAAGAAAGAATGGAAAGTATATGAAGCTGACGAAGATGCTGAGTATGATGAAGTTTATGAAATAGATTTATCTACTTTAAGACCAACAGTATCATTCCCACATTTACCTGAGAATACAAGAACTATTGATGAGGTTGGTGATGTTGAAATTGATCAAGCTGTTATAGGTTCATGTACAAATGGAAGAATATCAGATTTAAGAGTAGCAAGAGATATCCTTAAAGGGAAAAAGGTAAATAAAAGAGTTAGATGTATAGTATTTCCAGGAACTCAAAAGATTTATTTACAAGCTTTAGAGGAAGGAATAATTAAAGATTTAGTAGAAGCAGGAGCAGTTGTATCAACACCAACTTGTGGACCTTGTTTAGGTGGACATATGGGTATATTAGCAAAGGGTGAAAGAGCTATTTCAACTACTAATAGAAATTTTGTTGGAAGAATGGGACATGTGGAATCAGAAGTTTATTTAGCTAGTCCAGCAGTTGCAGCAGCTTCAGCACTAACAGGAAAAATAACTAATCCGGAAACACTTTAAGGGGGTAAATAAAGATGAAAGCAACGGGAAAAGTTTTTAAATATGGAGATAATGTAGATACAGATGTAATTATACCAGCAAGATACTTAAATACATCAGACCCAAAGGAATTAGCAAGTCATTGTATGGAAGATATTGATTTAAGCTTTGCAAGTAAAGTTGAAACAGGGGATATAATTGTTGCAAACAAAAACTTTGGATGTGGTTCGTCTAGAGAACATGCACCAATAGCAATAAAGGAAAGTGGAATTAGCTGTGTTATAGCATCGACTTTTGCAAGAATATTTTATAGAAATGCAATTAATATTGGATTACCAATATTAGAATGTGATGAAGCAGTTAAATCCATTGAAGCAGGGGATGAGTTAGAGGTTAATTTTGATACAGGGGTTATTAAAAATTTAACTAAGGATGAAGAATATCAAGGAGAAGCATTCCCAGAGTTTATGCAAAATATTATAAATAATAACGGACTTATAGGTTATATAAAGAATAAGAATAAATAAAATAAAGGGCAATGGGCAAATTTTAAGGGGGAAGAATCATGAATTTTAATATAGCAGTTATACCAGGAGATGGAATAGGGCCAGAAGTTATCGATGTATCAATAAAAGTCTTAAATAAAATTGGGGAAAAATACAATCATACATTTGAATTTGAGTTTTTACAAGCCGGAGGATGTGCAATAGATTCAATGGGAACGCCACTTCCAGAAAAAACTTTAGAAATATGCAAGAAAAGTGATGCAGTTCTTTTAGGTGCTGTCGGTGGCCCTAAGTGGGATGATCCTAATGCAAAGGTAAGACCAGAACAAGCGTTATTAGGATTAAGAGGTGGCTTAAATTTGTATTGTAATTTAAGACCAGCACTTTTATATAAACCATTAAAGGAAGCATCACCATTAAAGGATAGCATAATTGGTGATGGAATTGATATTTGTGTTGTAAGAGAGCTTACTGGAGGAATTTACTTTGGTGAAAGAGGAAGAGAAGTAGTTAATGGAATAGCTTCAGCTTACGATACAGAAAGATATAATATTAAAGAAATAGAAAGAATAGTTAAAATTGGTTTTGAGACTGCAATGAAGAGAAATAAGAAGCTTACTAGTGTTGATAAGGCTAATATATTAGAAAGCTCAAGACTTTGGAGAGGCGTTGTTGAACAAATGTCTAAAGATTATCCAGAAGTTGAAGTAAATCATTTATATATTGATAATGCTTCAATGCAGTTAGTAAGGGATCCAAGACAATTTGATGTAATTGTTACTTCAAATATGTTTGGTGATATTTTATCAGATGAGGCTTCAATGATAACTGGATCAATTGGTATGCTTCCATCTGCATCATTAGGAGAAGGAACTTTAGGAATGTATGAGCCAATTCATGGTTCTGCACCTGATATTGCAGGGAAGGGAATAGCAAATCCACTAGCAACAATTCTTTCAACTGCAATGATGTTAAGATATAGTTTTAATTTAGAAAATGAAGCAAAAGAAATTGAAAATGCAGTAGTTAAGATATTAGAAGAAGGATATAGAACTGGTGATATAAAGAGTGAAGGAACTACACTTGTTGGAACTAAAGAAATGGGACAGCTTGTTTTAGAAAAACTTTAAATAGTTAAAAGCTAAAAGTTAGTAGTTAATATGGAAATTCCTTAAGGATTTTCTTAAATATATAACTAAGAACTCAAAACTACTAACTATTAACTAACATTAAGGGGGATATAAATGAGAAGTGATGTAGTTAAAAAGGGAGTTGCTAAGGCTCCACATAGATCTTTGTTTAAGGCATCAGGGTTAACTGATGAAGAAATAGATAAACCTTTGATTGGAATTGTAACATCTCAAAATGATATAATTCCTGGTCATGTTAATTTAGATAAAATTGTTGAAGGTGTTAAAAAAGGTGTATTAATGTCTGGAGGAACACCATTAGTATTTCCGACAATAGGTGTATGTGATGGAATTGCAATGGGACATCAAGGAATGAAATATTCTTTAGTAACTAGAGAGCTTATAGCTGATTCTGTTGAGTGTATGGCAAATGCTCATGCATTTGATGCTCTAGTGTTTATACCAAACTGTGACAAGATAGTTCCAGGAATGGTTATGGCTGCATTAAGAGTAAATGTTCCATCAGTAATAGTTAGTGGTGGGCCAATGCTAGCTGGTAAATTCAAAGGTAAAGAAGTATCTTTATCTACAATGTTTGAAGCTGTTGGTTCAGTTGAAAGTGGATTAATGCTTGAATCGGATTTAGCAGAATTAGAAGAAAAAGCATGTCCTACTTGTGGATCATGTTCAGGTATGTTTACTGCAAATTCTATGAATTGTTTATGTGAAGTTTTAGGATTAGCATTACCAGGCAATGGAACAATTCCAGCAGTTTATTCTGAAAGAATAAGACTTGCTAAGTATGCAGGTATGGCTGTTATGAATCTTTTAGAAAAAGATATTAAGCCAAGGGATATAGTAACAGAAGATGCAATTAAAAATGCATTAACAGTAGATATGGCACTTGGATGCTCAACAAATAGTGTTCTTCATTTAACTGCTATAGCAAATGAAGCTGAGTTACCTATAAATCTTGATATTATAAATGGAATGTCAGCGAAGGTGCCTAACTTATGTAAACTAGCTCCTGCATCTGATACTCATATAGAAGACTTATATGCAGCTGGCGGAATTAGAGCTATAATGAGTGAATTAAACAAGAAGAATTTATTAAATTTAAATTGTATTACTGCAACTGGTAAAACTGTTGGAGAAAATATTGAAAATGCAAAAGTTTTAGATTATTCAGTAATAAAACGTATAGAAGAACCATATAGTCAAACTGGTGGAATTGCAGTTTTAAAGGGAAATTTAGCACCAGATGGAGCTGTTGTTAAGAGATCAGCAGTTTTAAAAGAAATGTTGGTTCATAAAGGACCAGCTAAGGTTTTCAATTCTGAAGAAGAAGCTATTGAAGCAATTATGGGTAAGAAAATTGTTGAAGGCGATGTTGTAGTTATTAGATATGAAGGTCCAAAAGGTGGACCTGGAATGAGAGAAATGTTATCACCTACATCTGCAATATGTGGAATGGGACTTGATAAATCTGTTGCACTTATTACAGATGGAAGATTTAGTGGGGCAACTAAAGGTGCAGCAATAGGACATGTTTCTCCTGAAGCAGCTGAAGGTGGAAATATTGCGTTAGTAGAAGATGGAGATATTATTTCTATTGATATTACAAATGGTAATTTAGATTTGCTTGTCAGTGATGAAAAACTAGCAAAGCGTAGGGCAAACTTAAAACCAGTTGAGCCAAAAGTTAAAGGAGGATATTTAGCAAGATATGCTAAATTAGTTAGCTCAGCTAGCTCAGGAGCTGTATTTAAATAGTTAACTAAAAACTATTAATTAAATATAAAGGGGGTTATTTTCAATGTTATTAACAGGTGCTGAGATTCTTGTTAAGACTTTATTAAATGAAGGTGTTGACACTATTTTTGGATATCCTGGAGGATCTGTATTAAATATTTATGACTATTTGTATAAATACAGAGATCAACTTAAACATTATTTGACTTGCCATGAACAAGGTGCAGCTCATGCAGCTGATGGTTATGCAAGGTCATCAGGAAAAGTTGGGGTATGTATTGCTACATCAGGCCCAGGAGCAACAAATCTTGTAACGGGGATTGCAACTGCATATATGGATTCTGTTCCATTAGTTGCAATAACAGGTAATGTTCAAAAAAGTCTGCTTGGAAGAGATAGCTTTCAAGAGGTTGATATTACTGGAATAACAATGCCAATAACAAAACATAATTTTATTGTTAAAGATGTTAATGAATTAGAGGAAACTGTTAGAAAGGCATTTTATATTGCTAGGGAAGGAAGACCAGGACCCGTATTAATTGATATTCCAAAGGATATTACATCTGATAAAACAGAATATAAAAATTTAAAGCCATTACCAGTGGAACCAAAAAGTAAGCATATTACTGTTGATTCATTAAATGAAGTAGCTAAATACATTAATGATTCAGAACAACCACTTATTTATGCAGGTGGAGGAGTTATTAATTCAGCGGCTACTGAAGAGCTAGTTAATTTTGCAGAAAAAATTAATGCACCAGTTGCAACAACATTAATGTGTAGAGGGGCAATTCCTTCAGAACATAGGTTAAATACTGGAATGATAGGGATGCATGGAAGTAATGCATCAAATATTTTAGCAACTAAGTGCGATTTAATAATTGCATTAGGTGCAAGGTTTAGTGACAGGGTAATTAGCGATAGAGAATTTATTAATAATGCTAAGGTAATTCAAATAGATGTGGATCCGGCAGAAGTAAATAAGAATGTTAAAGTAGATTCATTTATTATAGGGGATATTAAGGTAGCATTACAAAGATTAATGCCTTTAATAGATTATAAGAAAAATGATAAGTGGTTAAAAAAAGTAGATGAATTAAAACTTTTAGCTATTACAAAAAATAATAAGGATGATGGTGAGCAATTAACACCAAGATTTTTATTTGAAAAGCTTAGTGAATTAGATAAAGGTGATTTTATTATGACGACTGAAGTTGGACAGCATCAAATGTGGACAGCACAGTATTTTAATTTTAAAACACCAAGAACTTTAATTTCATCTGGAGGACTTGGAACTATGGGATTTGGTTTAGGTGCGGCAATTGGAGTTAAGGTTGCTAATCCAGATAAAACTGTATTTAACATTGCTGGTGATGGAAGCTTTGGAATGAACTGCAATGAATTTGCAACAGCTGTTAAATATAATATTCCAATTAAAATTATTGTAATGAATAACAATGCATTAGGAATGGTTAGACAATGGCAAAGTTTATTTTATGAGGCTAGATATTCTCAAACTACTTTAGATAGAGCTACTAATTTTGTTAAGCTTGCTGAAGCATTTGGAGGCGTTGGATTTAAGGTGGAAAAAAGAGAAGAACTTGATTCTGTATTAGAAGAGGCTTTAGCTGTAGATAGACCAGTAATAATTGATTATAGAATTGATAGTGATAAAAAAGTATTTCCTATGGTTGCTCCAGGGTCACCAATCCATCAAATTATAAATGAAGAAGATCTTGCTGGGGAATAGGCAATAAGTAATAGATAAAAATTAATAGGTAATAAGTATAATTAAATATTTTTCACTTTTTATGTATTAGTTAATGATAAAAAGTTAGTTTAAATTTCTATCATAAAAATTTGATAGTGAATTTTTATAAATAAAAAATAAATAAGTCGGGGGTATAAAAAATGGCAAAGATGTTTTATGAAAAGGACACAAATTTAGGTTTATTAAAAGGAAAGAAGGTTGCAGTTATCGGTTATGGTAGCCAAGGACATGCTCACGCATTAAATCTTCATGAAAGTGGAATTGATGTAGTTGTTGGATTATATGAAGGGAGTAAATCATGGAATAAAGTTAAAGAAGCAGGATTAGAAGTTGCTACAGTTGCAAATGCTGTTAAATCTGCTGATGTTGTTATGATTTTAGTACCAGATGAAAAGCAAGCTAAATTATATAAAGAAGAAATAGCTCCATATTTAGAAGAAGGAAATGCTTTAGTATTTGCTCATGGATTTAATATTCATTATGGACAAATAGTTCCTCCAGCAAATGTTGATGTATTTATGGTTGCGCCAAAGGGACCAGGACATATGGTAAGAAGAACTTATACTCAAGGATCAGGAGTTCCTTGTTTAATAGCAGTTCAACAAGATTACACAGGAAAAGCTAAAGAATTTGCATTAGCTTATGCTAATGGAATTGGTGGAGCTAGAGCTGGTGTATTAGAAACTACATTCAAAGATGAAACTGAAACAGATTTATTTGGTGAACAAGCAGTTCTTTGTGGAGGTGTTACAGCACTTATTAAAGCTGGATTTGAAACTTTAGTAGAAGGTGGATATGCTCCAGAAAATGCTTACTTTGAATGTTTACATGAAATGAAGCTTATTGTTGATTTAATATACCAAGGTGGTATGGCAGCAATGAGATATTCTATATCTGATACAGCTGAATATGGTGATTACATGATTGGTAATAGAATAGTTACTGATGAAACTAAAAAAGAAATGAAGAAGGTTTTAACTGAAATCCAAGATGGTACTTTTGCAAGAAATTGGTTAATGGAAAACCAAGTTGGAAGACCACAATTTAATGCTATGAGAAGAATGGAATCAGAACATCAAATCGAAAAAGTTGGTAAAGAATTAAGAGAAATGATGTCTTGGATCGATACTAAGAACTTAGATTAATAAATTATAGCTTTTTTGATTAAATAAATGTAGGAAAAGGAATTACAGTTCATAGTAGAGTTGTAATTCCTTATTTTTGTATAAATTCACAAAAACCATAAGATCTAAAACAATGACATGTAAAATTATAGTATTAATATTAAAATTTAATAATGATGTTTTGGTTTTTAAATTATATTTAATTATTGATTGGAGGAGAGAAAATGGAATTAAAAACTAGAGTAGATGATAAGAAAGTATTTGCCAAAATTGGACTAGCCACTTTTGTTTGTATGATAGTAGTAAATGTTATACAAGTGATTTATTATTCAGTTATTAATTTAATTAATCCGTCATTATTGCAACAACCTTGGATAAATTATGTAGCTATTGCAATTAGTTTTTATCTTATAGGTTTTCCTATATTTTATGTGATGGTTAAGAAACTTCCTGATGGTGAAAAAAGGGAAAGTAAAAGCTTAAGTGTAGGAAAAATAATTTTATTATTTTTTATGTCTTATGCAATATTATATGTGGTTAATTTTTTAACTACGCTTTTAATGATGTTAATTGCTTCAATAAAGGGAGGTGAGATAATAAATCCAATAGCGAATGTAGTAGGAGCGAGTAATTGGATTTGGAGTTTAATCTTTGTTGGTATATTATCTCCAATTGTTGAGGAAATGCTATTTAGAGGTATAATGCTTAATAAGATAAGAATGTATGGTGATAAAGTAGCTATAGTTACAACAGCAGTTTTATTTGGATTATTTCATGCAAATTTTTCACAGTTTTTTTATGCCGTTGGATTAGGAGTTATATTTGCATATGTAACATTAAAGACTGGTACTATAAAATATTCAATAATATTACATATAGCAATTAATATTGTTGGAAGCGTAATTATGCCAGCCATAGTTGGAGATGGTAGTAATATAGCACTAATAGGAGTTGCGGGATTTATTTTAATAGCAATTACTATTATAGGAATAGTTTTATTAATTATTAATAGAAAGAATATACATTTATCAGAAGGTGAAATAAAATTGGAAAAGGGTAGGGTTACAAAAACTATTTATTTGAATGTAGGAATGATTTTATATATAGCGCTTTGTGTAATATCAATGATATCGGTGGTAATGATGTAAAGTATAGATTAAATTTGTACATTAATGACATTTGCAAATATAGAGTTATTTATTTGCGTTATAATTACTGGAATTAAAATCTAAATTAGATAAAAATAATAAGATTTGAAATTTATTTTTTATAGATCTATATTATCCTATATTGGTATTTTATAGATCTATTTTAATGTATAATCTATAAAAATACGAACATTAATGTTTAAAAAAGTGAGAAAATTATGGAATTTGGTTGTATTTATGGACAATTTATTGTTTTTATATTAATATTATTCTTATGATAAAAAGTAATCGTGTTTATCGTATAAAGTTGGTAATAAGGTCCAACCGTATCTACCAAGTCACCATAAATGACTTGACTACGATATTTCTTAAATAAAGAGTATTTTTAAGAAATTTTATATACAATCATAAAAAATATACTTACACTTCAAATATCCTTAGCATGCGATAAATAGAACGGTTACTAAAAATATGCATGGAGGGAATAACAAATGATGAATTTCATATCGAATTATTTTAATTTTCAAGGAAAAAGAACAAATTTAAAGACAGAAACGATAGCAGGAATAACTACATTTTTAACAATGGCATATGCGCTTTTTTTAATTCCTAGTGTTTTAGCAGATGCAGAAATGCCAGAAAAAAGTGTCTTTGTTGCAACAGCATTAGCAGCAGCAATTGGTACTTTGATTATGGGTATATTTGCAAAATTTCCAATGGGACTAGCACCTGGGATTGGATTAAATGCATTTTTTACATATAGTGTATGTATAGGAATGGATATTCCATGGCAAACAGCTTTATCAGGTGTACTTGCATCAGGAATTATTTTCTTAATAATATCAGCAACAGGTTTAAGAGAATTAGTTATTAAGGCAATACCAACTAATTTAAAGTTTGCTGTAAGTGCAGGTATTGGATTATTTATAGCTTTTATT
This sequence comes from Clostridium sp. 1001271B_151109_B4, assembly GCF_015670405.1. GTDB lineage: Bacteria > Bacillota > Clostridia > Clostridiales > Clostridiaceae > Clostridium. Next base: position 98,773 of record NZ_JADPBQ010000011.1, read on the forward strand.
GGTTTAAAAAATGCAGGAATAGTTGTAGCAAATGAAGCAACATTTGTAGGCCTTGGGGATTTAACAAATCCAACAGTTTTACTTTCAATATTTGGCCTTATTGTAATGGCAATATTAATGGTTAGAGGATCTAATATAGCAATATTTATTGGAATGGTAGCAACAGTAGTTGTTGGAATGATATTTGGATTAATTAATTTACCAACTTCAATAATATCAATGCCACCATCAATTGCTCCAACTTTTGGAGTGGCGATTAAAAATTTAGGAAATATTTTTAATCCACAAATGATTTTAGTTATATTTACTTTCTTATTTATGGATTTCTTTGATACTGCAGGAACGTTAGTTGCAGTTGGTTCAAAGGTTGGATTACTTAAAAAAGATGGTTCAGTTGAAGGCGGATCTAAAGCCTTACTTGCAGATTCAGTTGCAACTTGTATAGGATCAGTATTTGGAACAACTAATACTACATCTTATGTTGAATCCTTATCAGGGGTTGCAGTAGGAGCAAAAACAGGATTTTCAAGTGTAGTAGTTGGATTATTATTCTTAGTTTCATTATTCTTCTCACCATTACTTACAGTAATTACTTCAGCAGTAACTGCACCAGCACTTATTATAGTTGGTTCATTAATGTGTAGTAATCTTAAAGAAATTGAATGGGATAAGCCAGAAGTTTCAATTTCATCATTTTTAACTATAATATTAATGCCTTTAACATATAGCATTGGTGAGGGTATAGCATGTGGTTTTTTATCATATGTAGTACTTATGATATTTAAAGGAAAAGCTAAAAAGGTACATCCAGTTATGTATGTATTAGCATTTTTATTTATAATATATTTTGCAGTAAGATAAAAATTTTTATTTATAAAATTGAAGCTGAATTATAGGTAGAAGATAATTCAGCTTCAATTTATTTTTATATATTCACTTTAGTATAAATACTTTACAATAATAATTGTAATCTGTATAATTAATCTGTAATTTGAAAATAATAGTTAATATAATTGTGTTGATTAGGAGCAGTAAATAGAACTTTAATTTAAAGCGATTTAGGAAGTGGTGTAAGCCTAAAATTTAAAACTATTGAAGGAAACCTAGGAGCAATAAAATTAAATAAGTATTTGAGTGGGTTAATTTATATTAACCAATTTAGGTGGTAACGCGGAAATACAGTCTTTCGTCCTAAAAGTTTAGGATGAAAGACTTTTTATTTTGTAAAAAATAAATAAGATTAAAAGGAGAAAAGTAATATGGCATTTGAAAAGTTAGCTGAAATGATATTCCCAAATGTAGAACATGATAGAGAATATTATATAGCAAAATACCCAAAGAGAAATTTAAAAGAAGGTGCTAGAGTAACTAGATATGCACCATCACCAACAGGATTCCAACATATAGGTGGAGTTTTTGCTGCATTAATAAATGAAAGATTAGCAAGTCAAAGTGAAGGTGTTTTCTATTTAAGAATAGAAGATACTGACCAAAAAAGAGAAGTTGAAGGTGCTATAGAAGATACAATTGCAACTATGCACAATTTTGGAATGGACTTCAGTGAAGGAATGACTGGTCAAGAAACTTCAAAAGGTGAATATGGTCCATATAGACAAAGTGAAAGAGCAGAAATATATAGAACTTTTGCCAAGGACTTATTATTAAAAGGATTAGCATACCCTGATTTCTGCACTCCAGAAGAGTTAGCAGCATTAAGAGAAGAACAAATTGCTAATAAGATAACTCCTGGATACTATGGAGAATATGCTAAATACAGAAATATTACTGAAGAAGAAGCTATTGAAAGAATAAATAATGGTGAAACTTATATCTTAAGATTAAAATCACCAGGAAACATTGAAAATAGAGTAGAATTCCATGACTTAATAAAAGGAGATATATCTTTCCCAGAAAACAATCAAGATGTTGTTTTAATAAAAGGAGATGGACTTCCAACTTATCATTTTGCACATGCAATTGATGATTATTTAATGAGAACTACAGATGTAATAAGAGGAGAAGAATGGTTATCATCTCTTCCAATACATGTTCAATTATTTGAAGTATTAGGCTTTGAAAGACCAAACTATGCTCATATTCCAACAATAATGAAGCAAGAAGGTGGATCTAAGAGAAAACTTTCTAAGAGAAAAGATGCTGAAGCAGCTGTATCTTACTATAACGAAGTTGGATATCCAGTAGTTTGTGTTATTGAATACTTATTAAATATAGTAAACTCAAGCTATGAAGAATGGAGAGCAGAAAATCCTACTGCTGATTACCATGAATTCTATGTTGCTTTAGAAAAAATGAGCAAGAGTGGAGCATTATTTGATTTAGTTAAGTTAAATGACGTTTCTAAAGATGTTATTGCTAGAATGCCAGCAAACAAAGTATATGAACAATATACAGCATGGGCTAAACAATATGATGAAGAAATGTATAACTTAGTAACTTCAAATGAAGCTATGTCTAAGGAAATATTCAACATAGATAAAGAAGGTCCAAAGCCAAGAAAAGATTTTGCTAAATGGGATGAAGTTAAAGAAAAGATTTTCTATTTCTTTGATGAATTATTCTATAATGAAACAGCAGATCAAGTTGAATTACCAAAGACTTTATCATTAGAAAATGCTAAAGCTGTAATTGAAGAATATGCTAAGAAGTTTAACTTCAATGCTGGAAGCCAAGAAAATTGGTTTGAAGATTTAAAAGTAATTGGAGCAGAACTTGGGTACTGTGCAAATAGAAAAGAATATAAAGCTAATCCAGAGCAATATAAAGGGATGATCTCTGATGTTGCAGGTGCAGTAAGAAGTGCATTATCACATAGAACAAATACTCCAGACCTTTATACTATAATGCAAATTATTGGTGAAGATAAGGTTAAAGAAAGATTTAATAAATTTTTAGAGCTATAAGATAATATAAAATTTTAAAATATGTTGATGTTTAGCTATATTAATTAATAATTATAAATCATATATTATTTAAAGTAATATTTGCCATGTATTATATAAGGTAAACTTCATAAAATAGTATCGAAAATAGAAATGGAGGTAATTTTATGAATAATAATTCAAACATGAACAAACAAAATATTAATAATCAACAACAGGGTAATATGCAAAGTAATACTCAACAAAGTATGAATAGCAGTGCTCAACAACAAAGCAATATGCAAAATAGTGCAAACTCTCAACAAGGAATGAGTAGTGCTCAAATCGATTCAAACATAGAAGCTTATAAAAAAGCACAACAAAATGCTAATCAAAATTCAATGCAATAAAAATATTTGAGTTATAAAAACTCCTTATAATTAGGGGTTTTTATTTTTTTATAGTTATAAAAATGTTAAAAAAATTTAAAATGGAGAACTAGATACATAAAATTATATTACAGGAAAAAAGGACTTATTATAGTAACAAGCACAATTAATACAAGGTATCAAAGATGATAAAAAGTACAAACTATTAATGTAGCGGTGGTAGAACTAAGTTAAGACTTGGCTGTATCAGGGCTAAATTCAAAAGTACACTGGAGGTAAATGTTATGGATAAACATTCAAAGTGTGGATGTCATACAAAAGAAAAAAGTAGTTGTGAATCAAGTTGCGGATGTGGATGCAATAGTGGAGCACCAAAATCTGCAGTAAATAATCAATGGGCATCACCAGCTGGTGTAAAAGTAGAAAATTATAAGGATTGCACATGCGAAAAAAAAGAAAAAACTGCAACCAATAATCAGTGGTCATAATTTAAAATCAATTTATAGAAATAAATTCTAGTATTAAATTAATAATATGGAACAAAATAATATTGATAAGAGTGTTGGAGAAAAATTGATGGGATGAAGATTAAAAATAATTAAATCTTAAACAATTTAACTGATGTCTATAGTTTTTGCACCGAAAGAAAAATTATAGAGAAATGATTATATAAGTGGCAGTTCAGTGTAAATCCGATTAAAAGTATTACTGTGTATGAAACCTCAAAAACACTCACTATACCTAATTAAAATAAGAGAAAGGCAAATGCCTTTCTCTTATTTTTCTTTTTATTTTAATTTAAATGAAGATTTTAAAGATACAATTCTGTTAAATACTAATTTATCAGCAGTTGTATACTTAGTATCAACATTAAAGAATCCATTTCTAACTAATTGGAACTTATCTTGAGGTTTAGCATCCTTAGCAGCTGTTGGCTCAATAAATCCTTGTAAAATTTCTATAGAGTTTGGATTTATTTGTTCTAAGAAATTCTTACCTTCATTTTCAGGAACATCATCTAAGATTAATGGTTCATATAATCTAAATTCAGCAGGTACGCAGTTGTTTGCATCTACCCAGTGAATAGTTCCTTTAACTTTTCTTCCTGTAAATCCAGAACCACTTTTAGTTTCAGGATCATAAGTACAGTGAATTTCAGTAACATTACCATTTTCATCTTTGATAACTTCATTACACTTAACAAAATAAGCACCCATTAATCTAACTTCATTACCAGGGAATAATCTAAAGTATTTCTTTATAGGAACTTCCATGAAGTCTTCTTGTTCTACATATAACTCTCTTGAGAATGGAACAAGTCTTTTACCAAAAGATTCATCTTTAGCATTATTGCTAACTTCAAGCATTTCAGTTTGCCCTTCTGGATAGTTAGTAATAACTAATTTTAAAGGTCTTAAAACTGCCATGGCATTAGGAGCCTTCATTTGTAAATCTTCTCTTACAAAATAATCAAGCATTTGAGAATCTACTGTAGAGTTTGCTTTAGCAACACCAATTGCTGAACAGAAATTCTTTAGAGCTTCTGGTGTACAACCTCTTCGTCTTAAACCAGAAATAGTAGGCATTCTTGGATCATCCCATCCATCAACAACACCTTCATCAACTAATTGCTTAAGTTTTCTCTTACTCATAACAGTATTAGTCATATTTAATCTAGCAAATTCAATTTGTCTAGGTTGGCAATCCATTTCACATTCTCTTACAACCCAATCATATAGAGGTCTATGGTCTTCAAATTCTAAAGTACAAATAGAATGAGTTACATTTTCTATAGCATCTTCTAATGGATGTGCAAAGTCATACATTGGATATATGCACCATTTATCACCTGTATTATGATGATGTGCATGAGCAATTCTATAAATAATAGGATCTCTCATGTTCATATTTGGAGAAGTCATATCAATTTTTGCTCTTAAAACTTTTTCTCCATCAGCAAATTCTCCATTCTTCATTCTCTCGAATAAATCTAGATTTTCTTCAACAGTTCTGTTTCTATAAGGGCTTTCTTTACCAGGTTCAGTTAAAGTACCTCTATATTCTTTAGCTTCTTCTGGTGTTAAATCACAAACATAAGCTAAGCCTTTCTTTATTAATAAAACAGCTCTGTTATACATTTCATCAAAGTAATTTGATGCAAAGTAAAGTTCATCCCATTTTCCACCAAGCCATTCTACATCTTCTTTAATTGATTGAACATATTCTGTATCTTCTTTTACAGGGTTAGTATCATCGAATCTAAGATGTGTTTTACCATGGAATTCTTCAGCTAATCCAAAGTTTAAAAGAATAGATTTTGCATGACCTATATGTAGGTATCCATTTGGTTCAGGTGGGAAACGTGTAATTATTTCCTTATGTTTTCCGTTTTCTAAATCGTCAATTATTATGTTTCTTATAAAATTAGAAGAATTAATTTCACTTGACATATTTTACCTCTCCTATTAACGCTTAATTATTTAAGTTAAAAATATTCTTAAAGGAATTTAAAATTATTCTATAAAGAATAATTATGTCCTAAGTAAATAACATTTATAACATATATTTTAACTATTACTAATAATTTTAATCGAATATAAGTAAAAAATAAAGTAACTTATAGAAAAAGTTAGATAATTACTTCATGAAAGTATAAAAAAGTAAGCTTATAACAATAATATATAGAGAATTATGTACTAAAGAGGAGGTATAAGAATGAATAATTTATCATGTAATGTTACTACATGTATATATAATTCACAAAACTTGTGTAGCAAAGAAAGTATTAAAATTGCAGGTAAAAATACTATTACAGCCAATTTTACAAGTTGTGAAGACTTTAGAAGAAAAACTGGTGAACTTACTAATAGTGTTAAATCAGCTAATACAATGTTAGATGTAACTTGCGAAGCTATAAATTGTGAATATAACAAAGATAATAAATGTGAGGCATCAAATATAACAATTGGTGGAGATTATGCTTTATCTGAAATACAAACAGAATGTTCAACTTTTGTATCAAAGATTAATAAATAGATAAATAATGTAAGGCTAGCTATAAATATATTATTTAGGATTAAGAATATATTTATTAAATAAGCTAGCTTTTTTATGCAATCTTGTTTACATTAATTGGTTTTTAAAATAAAATAGATATATAAATCAATTAAAAAGAAAAGGATTAATTTTAATGAAGATTAATTATATAAGGGAATTAAATAGTAGCAAAATAAATTTAAGTCCATTAAACTTTTGGCAGGCTATAGGAATAACAATTTTATTTGATATAATAACTTTATTTTTAAATAAACCTACGGATATTTTTTATATTATATTAAATAGTTTAGGAGTTGCAACATATAGTGGATTTTGGATGTGGATATCGACAGCATTATCTGCAGCATATGAGTTTGGTGCAATATTAATATTAATTATTTTTCTAAACAATAAAAACAATAAAGTAAATAATATAAATACTGGTTTTAAGTTGAGAAAAAGAGATTGGGTATTAGTTCCGCTACTAATAGTTTCATATATTTTATTAACTTATGGATGGTTTGATTATATTTTATATTTCTTTCCAACGGGTAATACATATGAATATGTTATTGATTATTTAAATTCAATTCCGATGGTTATATTGATGATAGAATCTTGTGTAATGGCACCTTTTTTTGAGGAACTATTGTATAGGGGAATTATATTAAATGGATTAATTAATAGATATAGTGGAAAAAAAGCTATTGTTTATTCAGCATTAATATTTGGAATAGCGCATCTGAATTTTCCACAAGGAATTAATGCATTTTTATTAGGGTTAATAATAGGAACTGTATATTATTATACAAGATCAATATATTTATGTATGATAATGCATTTTGCTAATAACTTCTTAGTTAATTTTGTTTATTATCCAACTTCACAGTTATGGACAAACATTTTATTTGTATTACTTCCTATATTAGGTTTAGTGTTAATGATTTACTTATTTAAGATATTAAGTTTAAAAGAGAGAAGTAAAGAAGCTATTAATTATATAATAAATAACGATTTTAAATAAAATGAGTGATGAAATAATTAGCATTTATCTTTAAATAGATAAGTGCTTTTATAATATAAAATTGGGGGTGAATACTATGAATATTGGGTTAATTGGATTTGGAAGAGTAGGACAAGCACTAATAAAATTGTTAATAGATAAAGAAAGTTATTTATTGCAAAAATACAATTTGAAAATAAAAGTAAAATACATAATAAAAAGCAATGGAGGAATATACAATCCTTCTGGAATAAATTTAAGTCAGATATTAAAATTTATTGGTGAAAATATAAGTATTACATGTCACAATGAGTGGAAAGATAATTTGAATATTAATGATATTATTGATAATAATGATATAGATACTTTGGTAGAGTTAACTTCAACTAATATAGAAACTGGTGAACCAGGGCTTACTCATATTAGAAAATCATTAAAAAATAATATAAATGTTGTTACAGGGAATAAAGGTCCTATTTTATTAGATTATAAAAATTTAAAAGTTTTATCTGATAGTAATAATGTGGAGCTTAAGGTTGGATGTACAACAGGTGGAGCATTACCTTCAATTAATGGAGGAATATATGATATTGCAGGTAGTGAAATTCAAAGTATTGAAGGTATATTAAATGGTACAACTAATTATATATTAAGTAAAATGGCTAATGATAATATAGACTATAAAGAAGCTTTATTAGAAGCACAAAAAGATGGGATAGCAGAAGCCAATCCTAGTTTAGATGTTTTAGGGTATGATACAGCAAGTAAAATAATTATTTTATCAAATGTACTTATGAATTCAGATTTAAAACTAGAAGATTTAAAAGTTAATGGCATTGAAGAAGTTAGAATAGATGATATAAAAAAGGTTAAAAGAAAGGGAAATAAGATAAAGTTAATTGGTAAAGTATATAAAAAAGATAATTTAGTTAAGGCTTATGTGAAACCAATAGAAATTGATGAAAACCATCCATTATATTGTGTTGATTATAAAAATAAGGGAATATATTATAAAACAGATACTTTAGGGGATATAAGTATAATTGGAGGAGCTTCTGGAACCATGAATGCTGCTGCTTCAATATTAAGGGATATAATATTAATTAAGGGTGTTTAGATAACAATACTGTGTAAAATATTGTATGAATTTTAATTATTTATAAAAAATGATTAAAAAAGGTTGCAATTTAATAAATACTATGTTATTATAAGAGAGTAGCAAAGTTGCTAACAAAAAAAGTTTCATTTAGGTAAATAGTTTCTCGAAAATTAGAGATTATTATATCAATTTAGAATCTTTAATTTTAGGAGGAATATTTATGACAGATAAAACATTAGTATGTAGAGATTGTGGAAGTGAATTCGTATTTTCAGTAGGAGAACAAGAATTCTACAAAGAAAAAGGATTCGATAACGAGCCAACAAGATGTGTATCTTGTAGAAGAGCTAAAAAAGAACAAAATAGAAGATAATTTTAGATTATTATAGGTTGTAGTTTAAACTACAACCTTTTTTGATTATATTAAAATATAAAAATTAACTAATAAAATATGTAGTAGGGTTAGAGTATAATGATAAATAAGAATGTCACTTAATATAGAGATGTATAAAAAGCAAGATACAGATGGATAGAAAGTAATTTGGGGAGCGTGAGACTCATGGATAAGAATTATATAAGAAAAGAAATATTGAAGACAAGAAATGATATAGAAGTAGTTTTAAAAAAAGAATATGATAGTATAATCTTTAAAAGGTTGATTAATAGTGATACTTATAAGAATGCCAATAAAATATTTACTTATATAAGTTTTGGTTCGGAAGTTGATACTAAGGAATTTATAAAATATGCATTAAGTGATAATAAAGAAATTTATGTACCAAAAACCGATAAAAGTAAAAGGGAAATGGTAGCTATGAAAATTAACAGTTTAGATAACATGGGTGTAGATAAGTGGGGAATACTTGAACCTAAAACTATGGAAGAAGATAAAATTGGAGAAGAATTTGATTTAATAATTATGCCAGGAGTAGCTTTTGATAAATTTGGAAATAGGATTGGCTATGGTGGAGGATATTATGATAAATATATTTCTAGAAAAAATATTAAATGTCCTAAAATTGCATTGGCATATGATTTGCAGATTATTGATAAAATACAGTGTGAGGAACATGATATAAAGGCAGATGGGGTAATATCAAATAAAGAGTTTATAAAAATGTAAAAAATTATAAAAATCATTGAAAAAATATTCCATATGTGTATAATAAAGATAACAAGTAAATAAAAATCTTTTATTAAGAACGGTGGAGGGACTGGCCCTGAGAAACCTAGCAACCTGTTATCAGTGACAAGTTGTAAGTGACAAGTTATATAAATTAACTGTGACTTATATTTATAAATTTTGCTGATGTACGTTGGTGCTAAATCCTGCAGGTTTAACCTGAGAAATGAGAGTATATATTAGTAAAATAGAGTTTTATGCTATTTCTCATTATCTATAAGGATAATAAGAAGTAGTTTTTTTTGTATAAAAATTATAAAGTTGAATTTATAACAATTAAGAAAAAGGTTAATATTTTTCCATTAATAATTAATAAAAGATTAATAAGTATCAAAACTTAAATGAATATAGGATTAGAGTTGAAGTTAATTACTAACTAGAAACTACTAACTCCTAATTATAAAAAAGGGGGCTTTATTTATGTCAAATAATTTAGGAAAAGGAACAATAGGAATTCATGGGGGGTATTCACCAAAGTCAGGTGAGACAAGAGTGTTACCAATTTATCAAAGTGCAACTTACAAATATGATGATCCAGATACACTAGAAGCTTTATTTGCTTTAAAATCAGAAGGACACTTATACAGTAGAATTTCTAATCCAACAGTTGGGGCGCTAGAGGATAAATATGCAAAATTAGAAGGGGGAGTTGGAGCAGTAGCAACAGCTTCAGGACAATCAGCAATACTTTATGCAGTTTTAAACCTTTGTAAAGCAGGAGATCATATTATTTCAGTAACATCTTTATATGGAGGAACAGTTAATTTATTTAATGTTCATTTAAAGAATTTAGGAATAGAAGTTAGTTTTGTTGAACCAGATGCATCTGAAGAAGAAATATTATCACTAGCAAAAGAAAATACAAAGGCTATATATGGTGAAACAATAGGAAATCCAGGATTAAATATTTTAGACTTTGATAAGTTTTCTTCAGTTGCTAAAAAAATTCAAGTGCCACTTATAATAGATAATACGGTAGCAACACCATATCATTGCAATCCATTTGAACATGGTGCAAATATAGTTGTACATTCAACAACAAAGTATTCAGAAGGACATGCTCAAACAATTGGTGGAATAGTAGTAGATGGAGGAAACTTTGATTGGACTAATGGTAAGTTTAATGACTTTACAACACCAGATCCAAGTTATCATGGACTTAAGTATGTTGAAAGCTTTGGACAAGCTGCATATATAGTAAAGCTTAGAGTAACTTTATTAAGAGATTTAGGAGCTTGTATGAGTCCATTTAATGCTTACTTAACTAACTTAGGATTAGAAACTTTACATTTAAGAATGGAAAGACATTCAAAAAATGCTTTAGAAATAGCTCAGTGGTTAACTACTCAAGAAAAGGTTTCATGGGTTAACTATCCATTACTTGAAGGAAGTAAATATTATGATTTAGCAAAGAAATACCTTAAAGGTGGAGCTAGTGGTCTTTTAACATTTGGAGTTAAGGGTGGAATTGATAATGCTAAAGAATTTAGTAGGAGATTAAATGTAATTGCCTTAGCAGTAACTTTAGGAGATACAAGAAGTTGTTTATTACATCCAGCAACTACAAGTCATAGTCAATTAAACGAAGAGGAATTGTTAGCGAGTGGAGTTACACCAGATTTATTAAGACTTTCTGTGGGGATAGAAGATTCTAAAGATTTAATTAATGATATTAGTGAAGCATTAAAAGCTATATAGGTATTTGATTGGAGGAATAGTAATGACTAAAGTAGCTATTATGGGATATGGAGTAGTAGGCAGTGGGCTTATTGAATTAATAGATAAGAATAGAGAATACAACAGGGAAGGCAAGATACTAATAACTAGTATATTAGTTAGAAATAAAGAAAAACATTATAACTCAAGTCATAATGAGGTTATAACTACTGATGTAGAGGAGTTCTTTTCTATTAAAAGCGATGTTGTAATAGAAGTAATTGGTGGGTTGCATCCTGCTTATGATTATGTAAAAAGAGCATTAGCTTTAGGAAAGCATGTTGTTACAGCTAACAAAGATCTAATAGCTACTTTTGGAGATGAACTTTTCCAATTGGCAAAAGACAATAATGTCTCATTAAAATTTGAAGCAGCTGTAGCAGGAGGTATACCAATAATAAAGCCATTAACTGAAAGCCTTTATGGTAATGGAATTAGTAGTATAAAAGCAATATTAAATGGAACTACAAATTTTATATTAACTAAGATGGATGGGGGCAATTTATCCTATGAAGAGGCTTTAAGTGAAGCACAACAGCTTGGTTTTGCAGAAGCTAATCCAGAATCAGATGTTATGGGATATGACTCAGCAAGAAAGCTTGCAATATTATCAAGTTTAGCATTTGATAAAAAGTTTAAGTGGAATGATATATCAATAGAGGGGATTACTAATATAGATACAAATGATTTTAAATATGCTAATAAATTAAACTGTAAAATTAAGCTTATAGCAGAAGCCTTTAAGTGTAAAGGTGGAGTTTATACTTCAGTAAAGCCTATATTAGTAGATAATGAAAGTATATTAGCTCAAATTAATAATGAGGTAAATGCGGTTATTTTAAATGGAGATGAAATAGGAGAACTATTATTTGTTGGTAAGGGAGCAGGTAAACTTCCCACAGGAAGTGCTGTTTATAGTGATTTAAATGATATTATAAATAATAGATTTACCAAAGTTGATAGCTTCAATAAAGAAGAGGCAAATGTAATAAAATTTGCTAGTAAAACTTGCAATTGTATATTAAGAGTAAAGGCTTTGGATAAAGAAGAAGTAATAAATAGATGTAGAGAAGCTTTTAATAATATAAAAGTTATTGATAAGTCTATTGATGATGAGGTTGCAATTTTTATTGAATGTACTTCAGAAGCATACGTTGAAAAATTTATTGAAGAAATAGAAGATGAAATTTATTATGAAGCGGCTAAAAAGTTAATAGTAGCTTAAATTAATTACGATAAAATTTATAAGTAGTAGTATAGATAGTGATAAGTGGTAAGTAACAAGTTTATGACAAAATTTTGTTGAGAGATTTAAAATTGAATTTATTCAGTTAGTCTAAATTTGTAATCTTAATTTCTTATCGCTATTTTTATTGCAATTAAATATTTTATATTTTTTTATTATTGAAAAAAAGATAGGCAGAAAATGAAATGATAATGATAATTATTATCATTTACAAAGAGGTAAATGTATGATATATTGTATTTAGGCTTAGAAATAATTTAAGGAGATGATTATATGGCAAAGATGATGGGCCCAAGGTTTAAGCAGTGCAGACGATTAGGCTTAAATGTTTGTGGACACCCAAAAGCAATGAATAGAGCTACTAAAGGCACAGCAAGAAATGATAAAAAGCTTTCTGACTATGGTACTCAATTATTAGAAAAACAAAGATTAAGAGCTTATTATGGGATTATGGAAAAGCAATTTGCTAATTACTTTGAAAAAGCATCTAAATCAAGAGAATTAACAGGGCATGCTTTAATTAATTTATTAGAATGCAGATTAGATAATTTAGTTTATAGATTAGGATTTGCAAATTCAATAAGACAGGCAAGACAAATGGTTGTACATGGTCATTTTTTAGTTAATGGTAAAAAGGTTGATATTCCATCATTCAATGTTTCTGTTGGAGATGAAATAAAATTAAGAGAAAAGTCTCAAAAGAATGTCATGTTTAAAGAAAATTTTGAATCAAATATTCTTAATGTTTTACCATATTTAAGTAAAGATGAAGCTAATTTCTCGGGAGTTTTACAAAGATATCCTGAAAGAACAGAGGTTCCAATAGAAATTAATGAAGTTTTAGTTGTAGAGTATTATTCTAAAAACTAGCTAGTATCATCTTTCCTTTAAGGAATAAAATTTTCTCTAAAAATTATATCTTATGTTATTTATAAGCCACTGTTGAATTTAAATAAGTTGTGTGAAAATGAAAATAGTTAATGTAATGTGCAGATTACATTAACTATTTTTCATTTTACATATTATCAATAAAGGTCTCCACTTCCTTCACCTTTTATTAAGGCTCTGATCCTTTTTGGCAATATTGGGTGGCTACTCATTAAGTTATTGCACCACACAAAAAAGCCACGAATATCAGCACTGTTATTAATATAGTCATAAACATCAATTTTTTTGTAAAGGTGCTTACCTGCAAATAAGGAAAACATAGCCTCAACGCCAGAATTCCCTGTAACTTTTTGAGCTAATCTATCACAACTATATTCTCTAGCTCTTGAAGCAGTGCTACCTATAATAGGTAGTACAGTTGAAAACAGTATAAATAAATTATAATAAAAAGTAGCATGCTTATATTTAATATGAGCTAATTCATGAGCTATTATAAAATTAATAGATTCTAAGTCGTTATATTCTCTATAAGCAATTTCAAATAAATCGCTATCAATTTCAATGTATTGTTTACGAATTATAAAAGCAGAAAAAGCATTCATAACACCATTTTGTTGGATTAAAAAGGCTTCAGGAACCCTTTTTAGACCTAATTTATGAGAATATTTAGCTATATTATAATAAACTTCTGGGAAGTTATTTTCAGTAATTTTTATAGCCCTTGACCTGTATTTAGCATAATAAAGATTTACTCCAAAAGGAAAAGCAATTATTGTTACAATACCTGCTAGTAGTATTTGCAGTTCGGTTGGAAAACTACTTAAAGCAGAAGTAGGAGATATTACTACATTTGCATATGAAGAAGGGTCTGAAAATGATTCTTTTAATGTATCAGGTAATGTATTATAGTTATGTATATTTATAATACAAAGTGCTATAACTGTGATTATTATAGCAAAATTAATAAATAGTAATATCCCATACCATTTCTTTTCAGATTTATGTCTACAGCCTTCAATTTCTTCCTTATTTAATTCAATATTGTCTTGTTCATAAAAACTCAAGATTCTCAATTCCTTTCAAAAATTTATTAAAAAGTATATCATTAATATACATATATTTCACGATTTTTATGTTGTTTATAATATAAATTCATTAAAAAAACATGGTAAACTAATTTGCTTACCATGTTTAAATAAAATTATCTTTCTTTATTAGCTATTTCAGTAGTAATTCTAGAAACAAAAGCATCTAAAGCCATTGCACCTTCATCATCATTCTTTCTGCTTCTTACAGACACTTCGTTGTTAGCAGCTTCTTTTTCACCAACAACTAGGATATAAGGAACTCTTTCAAGTCTAGCTTCTCTGATTTTATAACCAATTTTTTCAGTTCTGTGGTCAACTTCAACTCTAACACCATTTTTTCTTAAAGTTCTAACTACATCATCAGCATAGTCAGCATACTTATCAGAAAGTGGAAGAACTTTAGCTTGAACAGGTGACATCCATGTTGGGAAAGCTCCAGCATACTTTTCAATTAAAGTAGCGATAGTTCTTTCATAACATCCAATTGAAGATCTATGAATAACGAATGGTACTTTCTTTTCACCATCTTTATCGATGTAAGTCATACCAAGTCTTTCACCTAAAGCAAAGTCAATTTGAACAGTAATTATTGTATCTTCTTTTCCATGAACATTTTTAGATTGAATATCAAGTTTTGGTCCGTAGAATGCAGCTTCACCTTCAGCTTCAACATAATCAATTCCAAGATGATCTAATATAGTTCTCATTTGATTTTGAGTAGCTTCCCAAGCTTCAGGGTTATTTATATACTTTTCAGTATTTGTTGGATCCCACTTAGAGAATCTGTAAGAAATATCTTCAGATATTCCTAAAGTTTCCATAACATAGTTTATTAAATCAACAACTTCTTTAAATTCGTCTTCTAATTGTTCTGGAGTACAGATTATATGACCTTCAGATAAAGTGAATTGTCTAACTCTAGTAAGACCATGCATTTCTCCTGAAGCTTCTTTTCTAAATAGAGTAGAAGTTTCAGCATATCTTATTGGAAGATCTCTGTAACTATGTTGTTCTGCGTTATAAACTGTGAATTGGAATGGGCAAGTCATTGGTCTTAAAGCCATAACTTCAGCATCTTTTTCTTCATCACCTAATACGAACATACCATCTTTATAATGGCTCCAGTGTCCAGAAGCTACAAATAAATCATTCTTAGACATAAATGGAGTCTTAGTTAAAACATAGCCTCTCTTTTCTTCTTCATCTTCAATCCATCTTTGAAGAGTTTGGAATAATTTAGCTCCCTTAGGCATGAATAATGGAAGACCTTGACCTACTTTTTCATCAGTAGTGAATATTCCAAGTTCTCTACCTAATTTATTATGATCTCTCTTCTTAGCTTCTTCTAAAGCTTCTAAATGAGCATCTAAATCAGCCTTCTTTAAGAATGCAGTTCCGTAAATTCTAGAAAGCATTTTATTCTTTTCGTCACCTTTCCAGTAAGCACCAGCACTTCTTATAAGCTTAATAGCTTTAATGTTTTTTATTGACATTACGTGCGGCCCAGCGCAAAGGTCTGTAAAATCACCAATTTTATAGAATGATATGATTTCATCTTCTGGAAGGTCATTTATTAATTCAACTTTATAAGGTTCATCTTTCATAAGTTCTAAAGCTTCGTCTCTTGGAAGTTCGAATCTTTCTATTGAAGGATTTTCCTTAATTATTTTTTTCATTTCAGCTTCTATTTTATCTAAGTCTTCAGCTGTAAAAGCTTTTTCTACATCAAAATCATAGTAGAAACCATTAGCAATTGCAGGTCCTATAGCAATTTTAGCTTCTGGGAATAATCTTTTAACTGCAGCAGCAAGTACATGAGAAACAGTATGTCTTACAGCATCTTTTCCTTCTTGAGAGTCAAAAGTGCAAATTTCTAATTCGCAATCTTCATTTAAAACTGTTCTTAAGTCAACAACATTTCCATTAACTATTCCACATTGAGCAACTCTTGCTAAACCTTCACTAATTGCTTTAGCAACATCTAAAACTGATGATCCATTTTCAACTTCTTTAATAGATCCATCTTTTAAAGTAATTTTAATCATTTTAGTATCTCCCTTCATTTTAAGTGAAATTCAAAATCTTCGATTTTGTTAATTGAACATACTCATCGAATTTAATAGACGATGAGATTCATTTGATATTCATTTAAAATTAAGTTGTAATTTTAGATAAGTGTTAATATGTATGTGTAGCGTCTTATTGTTAACCCAAAATTGAATTTCAACTTAATTTCAATATGATAATAAATAAATTTATGTATAAAAAAAGCTCTCCATCACTTTTCTTATACAAATATAGTACAGAAAAGGGACGAGAGCATTATATTCCCGCGGTTCCACCCTTAATTGCCTAAAAATAGGCCTCTTAAGTAAACATCGTAACGTGATGCAACGGACTGGATTAGAGTCTCTCAGAGGTAGTCTTCAATTAATTTCATTTAAAAATACTTTCAGCTATTATATTTTCTCTCTGCAAATGAAGCTTTAATTTACTCGTCTCTTCATCGATTTTAACTTTAAAACAACTATAAATATAATTTAAAAATAATATAAATTATATCAATCCAATTTTGTACAATCACTATAGGTCAAAATCAGAATTTCATTTAAGAATAATTATAATTATACAAATTAATTATGTCAATAAACTGTTTTTTTATAATTGAGATTATAAATTTTAATTTAGTTAATAGAGATTAGTCAGAGAGTAGGAAAGTAAGGCTTCATTTTAAATTATAAAAATTTTAAGAAACAGTTATTTTGTTAAGTAAAGATTAATATAAATATATTAATTATGGATATAATAATTTAATTTAGGGAGTGGAGTTTATGGCTAAATATGTAAATCATGAGTTTTCATCTAGTGATTGGCTTAGATATTTTTCAAATAAATCTAACCATTGGATTTTAAAATATTGGCGTAATAATAAAGAAAATTTTTTTAATAGATTTATGATAATAGGGGATAAAAGATTATTAATAATAGGGGATAAAGAGAGAGGAAATACTTATGAATTTTTAAAACCTCGAGAGGAGTCTTTTATTCAATTAGATATGGAAATCTAGAGGGAAAATATATTGAAATTATTTTACAAAAGTTGTAAAATGGATTTATGGAAATGCAGATGTGGCGAAATTGGCAGACGCACTAGACTTAGGATCTAGCGCCATAGGCGTATGGGTTCGACTCCCTTCATCTGCACCATTAAAAAAATAAAAAATAAAAAAGTATAAAAAAGTAGTTGACAAGATATTAATAAGATTATATAATCTTAAGTGTAGAAACGAGCTCGACAGAATCGAGTGAAAATATTTATGCGGGTATCGTATATCGGTAATACTCCAGCCTTCCAAGCTGGAAAGGTGGGTTCGATTCCCACTACCCGCTCCAGGTAAGACTGTGTTTACACAGTCTTTTTTGTTTTTGTTTGTTTAATTTATATCGTTACATAGGAATATGTTTATTAGATAAGCATATTAAATACAGGTAATATAGATATTAGTAGAGAGTAAATATAAAAAAATTGCCTTCAAAATTATCATATATAATAATTTTGAAGGCGATTCTATATGCTTAAATAGTGTTTTATATTCAATATAATTTTATAGTACTTCAGTTAAACGGTCTAAAGCAAGCTCTTCTAAAGTTTCTATGCTGTATTTAACACACCCCATAAGTGTATAGATTATATCATCGCGTTTATAGCCTTCTTTATATCTCTTTAAGTTCTTTAATAATCTTTTTAAGGAATTATTATGAACACCTAAAATTTGAGAAATCTCCTTTGGAGAGTAATATTCCTTTTGAAGAGTATTGTACAATTTATTTTGCATTTCGATTTTATATTGAAGATCTACAAATTGGTTTTGATGTGGACCATTTTTTCCTCGGTGATGATAAGCGCATAAATACTTATAATTTAACTCAATATCAAAACCACCCTCGCTTCTATGAACTATATGATGAACATCAGCTTTGTTTCCACATATCTCACAATTGTACAATAGATTGCCCCCTTTATTTTTTATGAATATAATATAAGAAATTTATATTGATATTATATTCTAAATAGTGTTAAATATCAAATTTACATAATGAAAAATGTTACTATTGATTATTTTTACCATAAAGTGGTATATTTAATATATATTACATTATATTATATTATATTTAAATTTATGAAAGAAGGTGATTATATGAGAGAAAAATATAATTCTTTTGAGTATTGGAAAAATATTATTGTTGAGAATAGAACTATTAGAGGACATATATTTATGAATGAATTACCAACTGAGAAGAGTGTCTATATGCATACTTTAATTTATTCTAGAGGAAATGGATTGAATAATATATGGAGCTATTTTCCGAATATTAAGGCATTTATAGGGTATGTACAATATTCATTTTTACAAGAAGCCTTCTATATATGGATAAATTGCAAAGATGAATCTATCGCTTATATACCATTAATATCTGTTGAAGAAGTAATAAGAGATGGTGAAGCTAGTAAAAAGATTACTAAAGCAGAAGCTGATAAGATGAGAAAAGATATAAATAAAGTGAAGAGATGTTGGGATTTACCTTCTAATAAAGCATTGATAGAAATGAAAAAATTTATAAGAGAGTTTAATAGAAATTGGTATGGGGATAGTAAAGAGTTTTTATATATGAAGTTATTTGATAAACCAGAAGACTTAGGTAAATTTGTTTTAGAATCTAAGTATATGGCAAGTAGTGAAGAAGAGTTTAAAAGTAAGACTAATGAGGATTTAACAACATGGATAGATTTATGTCGTCGTTCTACTAAGGATAAAGAAGCAGGGGAAATTTTCAAGAAAATATTACAAAAGAGTCTCACAGAAGTTATCTAAAATTTATTGACAATATAATTTGTATTGGTTATAATTATATTGTCAATTATGCGGGTATCGTATATCGGTAATACTCCAGCCTTCCAAGCTGGAAAGGTGGGTTCGATTCCCACTACCCGCTCCATTTTATGCGCTATTAGCTCAGTTGGTAGAGCACCTGACTCTTAATCAGGGTGTCCCCGGTTCGAACCCGTGATGGCGCACCAAAAAAAGAAGTAACTTTTGTTACTTCTTTTTTATTGATTTTGGTTGGACTTTGTTTTACAGTTGACAGTGATATATCAACTTGTTAATATGTATAAGAAATGTATTTTAAAAATATAAAGGTTAAATTTATGAGTAATAAAGTTATATTAGAAAAATAAAACTTTAGGATCATATTTAAAAATTAATATCTTATCAAGAGTGGTGGAGGGACTGGCCCTGTGAAACCCAGCAACCTATTAGCAGTTAGGAGCTATTAGTTAGTAGTTGATATAAAAACTTAAATAGTTTTTATATTTTAGAAATTCAGTGGAATTTTATCGATAACTATTAACTAAAAACTCAAAACTATTAATGATGGTGCTAAATCCTGATAGATGAGAAATTATAAGTAGTTTTGATAATTAAGCTTCTGAGTTTCTCGGGGGCTTTTTTTTTATTTGAGTAAAATACCAAGGAGGAGAGAGAGATGAATAAAAAAGGAAATGGATGGGCATTATTACCATTGTTAGTTTTTATAATAGTCTATGTATCATCAGCTTTATTAGCAAAAGATTTTTATGCAGTATCAGTAATTGTACCATTTTTAGCTGCAACATTAGTTGCATTATTAATGAATAGAAAAGTTAAATTTGATGAAAAAGTTGAAATTTTTTGTAAGGGTGCTGGGAATAGCAATATAATATTGATGGTGTTAATATTTATTTTAGCTGGGGCATTTGCACAAGTAGCTAAATCTATGGGAGCTGTTGATTCAACTGTAAATTTAGGGTTATCAATACTTCCAAGTAATATAATGATTACAGGAATATTTGTAATTGCTTGTTTTATTTCATTATCAGTTGGAACATCAATGGGTACTATAGTTGCATTAGTTCCAATAGCTGTTGGAGTTGCAGAAAAAACAGGAATAGTTACAGCAATTGCAGTTGCAGCAGTGGTTTGTGGAGCGATGTTTGGAGATAACTTATCAATGATTTCAGATACGACTATAGCAGCAACAAGAACTCAAGGTTGTGAGATGAAAGATAAGTTTAAAATGAATTTTAAAATTGTGCTACCTGCAGCTGTAATTACAGCTTTAATTTTTATTTTAATAACAAGAAATTCAGGGGTAACTAGTGTTGAAGCATTAGAGTATAGTTTAATAAAAATAGTTCCTTATATAGCTGTTATTGTAGGAGCTTTAGTAGGATTAAATGTTATTGTAGTTTTATTAGGTGGAACAGTAATAGCAGGTATTATTGGATTTGCAACAGGAAGTTTTGATATATTAGGGTTTTTTGGAGCAATTGCTGATGGAATAGGTGGAATGAGTGAACTTATTATAATATCTATTTTGATTGCCGGAACTATTGAAATTATAAAATATAATGGTGGAATAGATTTTATTATTAATAAGGGGCTAAGAGGTTTTAAGAGTAAAATGGGTGCAGAATTTGGAATTGCAGCTTTAGTTAGTTTAGTAGATATTTGCACAGCAAATAATACTGTAGCAATTGTTACTGTAGGACCTATAGCTAAGGATATATCAGATGAAGTAGGGTTAGAGCCTAAGAGAGTTGCAGGAATTATGGACATGTTTTCTTGTGTATTTCAAGGGGTAATTCCTTATGGTGCACAACTTATATCAGCAGCTGGACTTGCTGCACTTTCACCATTTGCAATAATGAAATATTTATTTTATCCGTATTTAATGGGGGTTTCAGCAATTATTGCAATAGCATGGTATCATAGAAAAAAGGCAAAATAAATTAAGAAATAATATATTGATTAGCAAATATTGTGCTAAAACAATTAAATACATAATTTTAAAAAGATGATATAAAAATAGTAGTGTAGGATTAGATATATTTCCTACACTACTATTTTTAATTTAAAATATTATTTATTCTTTTCAATTAGACAAATTGATTGTGATGATATTCCAAGGCCTTTACCTGTAAATCCAAGGCCTTCTTCAGTTGTTGCTTTAACGTTTATTTGCTCTATTGATATGTTCAAAGCAGTGGCTATATTTTCGCGCATATTAGGTATATGAGGTGCCATTTTTGGCTTTTGAGCAATTATTGTAGTATCAATATTTCCAATTGTATAATTATGTTCATGTAATAGATTGCCAACATGTTTTAATAATTCAATACTAGAAATCCCTTTGTATTTTAAATCAGTATCAGGAAAATGTTTACCAATATCTCCTAATGCTGAAGCTCCAAGTAAAGAATCCATTATTGCGTGTACAAGTACATCAGCATCTGAATGACCAAGTAAACCTAATTCATAAGGTATTTTTACTCCGCCTAAAATTAAATCTCTATTTTCTACTAATTTATGTACGTCATATCCCATTCCTATTCTCATTAAATCACCTCATTAATTTTTTATCTTATAGCTTAGTCATAATAGCTATTATATTCAATAAGCTTAGCAAGCAGGTGAAATTAGAACTTCACCTGCAACTATAAAAGTTCCATATATATATATTAACATAAAGATGTATTTTGAAAATAAAAATGGGATAATAAAATTAATAGTTCGAAGTTTTTCTACTATTATAAGAAGCTTGTTTTTTGTTTTTATTATGATTGATTCTGAATGGAAAAATTCTTAATAGCTTAGAGTAAAGCCTATATAATAATAAAAGAGATTTAGAGTTAATTCTTTTTCTTTTGAATATGAAATCGATATAAATCACATTATCTTTATTATATTTCATAAACTCCCCCCATATACTTTACATTAAAAAGTATTAATGTTTTAAGTGCTTATGTTATAATATATGTAGAAAAAATCATATATGTACAAAATTAGAAAAATAAAAAAAGAAATTTAATATAGAGGTGAAATTGTTGGGAAAGTTAAGAAAAGTTGTTGGAATATTACTAATACTTATAGGTGTTGGAATAATTGGAAATGTAGCGTATAAGAAAATAGTTACATACCATAAGCAAAATGAATTATTGGAAGCCTTTGAAAGTCAATTAGCAGAAGGAGATAATGAGAATGATAAGGAAGAAGTAAATTTAGATTCAATAAATGGATATACACCTATAGCTATTATAGAGATTCCTTCAATTAAACTAAAACAGCCTGTTGTGGAAGGAATAACTGAAGATGTAATTAAATATTTTTTAGGAAAGTTCCCAGAGTCAACAATGCCAGGGGAAGTAGGGAATTTTGCAGTTGCGGGACATAGAGTTTCTGATTTTACAGATGCATTTATAAATTTATATAAAGTAAAACCGGGTGATAATGTAATTGTTACTACAAAAGATGGTAAATATACATATGAAGTTGAAGAAAGTTTTATTGTAGACCCAGATCAAGTTGAGGTCTTAGAAAGTGCAGATTATGAAAAAATTACATTAATAACATGTACAATAGGATCAAAGAGAAGAGTAATAGTAACAGGAAAACTTATTGAGAAAAATCAGGCGTAAGGGTAGGGGGCGTAAATGGACAAGTTTCAAAAGAATAAATATCGATTTTCATCAACACAGCCATTGATATTGATTGGTAATGATATAATAGAATCAAGAAATGAACAAGTAAATCAGCTTGTATCAGAATTAATAAAATATAAAGTGCTTTTAAGAGATCTATTAATTTCAGAAGTAGATTATTCCCAAAGAAATGAATTATTAACTATAGCGATGTTTATTATAAATAATTTTGAGTTATATGATACTTTTGTAAAAGATCAAGATGTACCAATTGATATTTTACATAGGTTTACAAGAGTAGATAAGAAGTTCCTACAGAAATATAGAGAGTATATAGTTGCATATACATTGATATTTGGAAATGAAGATTATAAAAACATTCAGGATTATGTACAAATAGCTGAAAATAGTATAGAAG
Organism: Clostridium sp. 1001271B_151109_B4; assembly: GCF_015670405.1. GTDB lineage: Bacteria > Bacillota > Clostridia > Clostridiales > Clostridiaceae > Clostridium. The sequence continues at coordinate 122,239 of NZ_JADPBQ010000011.1, forward strand.
ATGAAGAGGAAAAGAGCAAAAAGGAAATTATAGAGTATGAAGAAAAAATAGGTGTTAATGGTATTGTAATAGGGAAAAATAAAAAGAATGCAATTATTCTTACATCTATTGGTGAGTTTAAGAAAGTTAAATTGAATCAAGATGTAATGAATGGAGAAGAGGTTAAGGCAAATGAAAAGAAAACTCTAAAGGATTTTAAAATATATATATCAATTGTATTGATATTTTTAGTAGTTTTTTCAGTTTCTATGGTGTATAAGTATAACAATGTTATTAGAACCATTGTCGTTGAAACAACTTCATCAATTAGATTAGAGATTAATGGATTTAACAGAGTGCTGAGTATTTCATCATCAACAGAAAAGGGACAGTTATTAGTGGAGGAAACTAATCTATTAGATCAAAAGCTTGACAGAGCAATATATAAAATTATAGAATATGCTAATGAAAATGAAATGGTAAAATCAACAGGAATTACAGTAACAATAACAGGTAAAGAATTAAAGCATAATTCCTTAGTTGAAACGGAAGATTATATTTATAAGAAAAACTTAAAGGTCAGGTTTAATAATTCAGGGGTAGAACATAAGGTTAATTAATTATGGATAAATGGACCTCCGGAATCCAAAATTTGGACCCGGGGGTCTTAGATTTTCCAAATATATTATATAAGGAAGGTACATATGCAACAAAAGTCAATAAAAAATAAAAATGTAATTGTTCATAATGATAGAGGAGATACTGTTAGGTTAAACAAGTATATAAGTGAATCGGGCTTTTGTTCAAGAAGAGAAGCCGATAAGTTAATTGAGAGTGGTTTAGTTACTATTGATGGAGTTAAAGCTGAAATGGGAACTAAGGTTTCAAAGGGACAAAAGGTTAAGGTTAATGGAAAATTAATTTCTAAAGAAGAAGAATTGGTTTATATAGTACTTAATAAACCTGTAGGAATAACTTGTACAACTGAGCATAAGGTAAAAGGGAATATTGTTGATTTTGTAAATCATAAAAAGAGAATATTTCCAATAGGAAGATTAGACAAAGATTCACAAGGATTAATATTAATGACTAATGATGGAGATGTAGTTAATAAAATATTAAGAGCTGGGAATAATCATGAAAAAGAGTACATAGTAACAGTTAATAAGCCTATTAATGAAGAATTTGTTAGAAGAATGAGCAATGGGATTAGAATTTTAGGGCAGGTTACAAAAAAATGTTATGTTAAGAAAGAAGGACGTAATACATTTAGGATAATATTAACTCAAGGACTAAACAGACAGATAAGAAGAATGTGCGAAGTTTTAGGTTATGAAGTTGTAAAACTTAAAAGGGTTAGAATTATGAATATAAATTTAGACGATTTGAAGATAGGAAAATGGAGAGATCTTACTTATAAAGAACTTAAAGAGTTAAATTCTCTTATTTCAACATCAGGCAAAACTAAAGAAGTTGATGAAGAGGAATAATAGATTAAATAATAGAGATTTAATAAAAAGAATGGTAAAGTCATAGCGGAATGCTATGGCTTATTTTTTGTAAAAAATTATCCACAGCATTTAAATTGAGATATAGAAATTTGAAAAGATATCCACAGATAATAAAGGGAAAGTGATAGGTAAATAAATTAATAGATTGAAAATATCTGTTTTAAATTATAAATGTGAATTTTATAATTTAAAATGAATAAAAATAATAAAAGAAAATGATGATTAATGATGTAAATTAAAAAAAATGGAAGTGAGGTTATAAAAAAATAAATTAATAATAATAGTTAAATTTATAAAAGTGATTTTATAAATTCTAATGTTTGTAAAAAAATAATAGTTTAAATAAAATGTTAATAAGTTGATAAAAATTAAATGTTTAATTTTAAGTATATAAAAATAAAAAAATGATAAAATAGATATAAAGAATTAGGTAATAAAAAATAATTTGATAATATTTATAAAGATATGCATAAAATAATTTTATGAAAAAAATTATAAAATTAACAAAAAATAGAGGTTACGCACATAATCAACAGGGGGTTGTGGATAACTTGTTTAAAATATGTTGATATATATGTTAATAATTATCAACAATATTGTAGATAATAATAAAAAGAGCGTGAGTATTATCGAAATAAAAGGAGGGTCATTTTATGAAGTGCCTAAAAATGTGGATTTTAGTAATATTAATGTTACTAACAGTAGTCGCGAGTTATCCACAGGCCATGTTGAAAACTGAATACTTAAATGAGGATAATATAAGTGTTGAGGTTGTGGATAAAGTATATAAGTCAAAAAATAATTATTTGGATATTAATGTGATTATCCCGCAAATAAAAGGCTTAAGTAATGATAAAAAGGAAGCTGAAATTAATGATAAGATTGTAAAGTGGACAGAAAAATGGATTGATGAAGCAAAAAGTATTGCTGATGAATATTTCAAGGATTATCCTTCACCATTAATTTCTTATCAATTATATGCAAGATATAAAGTAACTAATAATTCAGATATTATAAGTTTTTATATAGATTATTATCAATTTACAGGTGGGGCTCATGGGATTACCAATAGGGTAGCATATAATATAGATTCGGTAACAGGAAATGAATTGCAGTTAAAGGATATTTTTAAAAGTGATTTTCCTTATAAGGATATATTAAATAAAGAAATTAACAGACAAATAAGTAAAGATCCAGATAGATATTTTCCTGGGAAAGATGGATTTAATGGGATAAATGATAATCAAACCTTTTATATTAAAAATGGTAATATTATAGTTTATTTTGGATTATATGAAATTGCACCATATGCATCAGGTATATCTGAATTTCTTATACCTAATAATATTATACAAAATAATGTTAATTATGGTAAGATTTAAATATGAATTTAAAATAAACGAGGAGTTTGCTAATGGAACATATAGAAATAATCTTTAAAAAACAAAAGAAATTTTTTAGCACTGGTAAAACCATAGATATTAATTATAGAATTCAAAATTTGAAAAAGTTAAAAAATATAATTAAAAGCAATGAAGATAAAATATTAGAGGCATTAAAAAAGGATTTGGGAAAATCAGGATTTGAAGGATATGCCACAGAAATTGGGATTGTATATGATGATATTAATCTTCATATAAAGAACGTTAGAAAGTGGGCAAAAGAGGAGAAAAGAAAGTCGCCTATAATTTACTATCCGTCTAAAAGCTATGTTTATAAGGAACCTTATGGAGTAACACTTATTATAGGACCATTTAATTATCCTTTTCAATTAGTTATATCACCCTTAATAGGGGCTATTTCTGCTGGAAATACTGCAATAATAAAACCATCAGAAAATACTAAGAATGTAGCCTTGTTACTTGAAAAAATGATTAATGAAAACTTTAATGAAGCATATTTAAAGGTTGTAAACCCACTAGGTGGAAAAGAAATAGTATCTACTCTTTTAGACTTACCATTCGATTATATATTTTTTACAGGAAGTGTGAGAGTAGGAAAAATAGTTATGGAAAAGGCTGCAAAATATTTAACGCCTATGACACTAGAACTTGGTGGAAAAAGTCCATGTATAGTTGATTCAGATGCAAAATTAAATTTAGCAGCTAAGAGAATTGTGTGGGGAAAATTCTTAAATGCAGGTCAAACTTGTGTAGCACCTGACTATTTGTGTGTACATAAATCAGTAGCAGAAAAGTTATTAAAGTTAATAGTTGATGAAATACATAAACAGTTTGGAAGTAATATTAGATTAAGCGAGGATTATCCCAGAGTTGTTAATAAAAGCTCCTTAGAGAGATTAATGAGCTATTTAATGGATGGCAAAATTTATTTTGGTGGAAATATTGATAAAGATGATTTGTATATGGAACCAACTATAATAACTAAGCCAGATCTTAATTCTCCTCTTATGACTGATGAAATTTTTGGACCAATTTTACCAGTATTAATTTATGAAGATTTAAATAAGGTAGTTGAATTTATTAATAATAGAGAGAAGCCATTAGCTTTATATTATTTTTCAGAAAATAAAAAGAAAATTAAGCATATTTTAAGGGTAACGACTTCTGGGGGAGTTACTATAAATGATACTATTATTCATGTTGCTAATTCTAATTTACCTTTTGGTGGGGTTGGAAATAGTGGAGTTGGTAAATATCATGGAAGAGAAAGTTTTGAAACATTCACACATAACAGAGCTGTAATGGATAGAGGAACATTTGCAGAATTTAATGTAAGGTTTGCGCCTTATAAAAATAAATTAAAATTAGTAAAGAAAATAATGAAATAGTATTATAATTTCACAATTGTGAAAAAGCACTCATATAATAAACCATAGCACTACATGGAGTGGAATTTTGTGATATACGCGCTAATTTTAGCTGGGGGAAAAGGTACAAGGCTATATCCTTTATCAAGAGCAAATCAACCTAAACAATTTTTAAAGGTTATTAATAATAAAAGCTTTTTAGTAAATACTGTTGAAAGAATTACTCCTTTAATTAAGAAGGACAATATTTATGTAGTAACTAACCAAGATTATTTGGATAAAATAAGAGGTGAGTTATCTGACGTTAATTCTGAAAATATATTTACTGAGCCTGAAAATAAGGAAACTGCTTTATATATCTAAATAGGTTCTAAACCGGTACTATGTAGTACCACCTTTATAAAAAATACCGGTACTATCTAGTACCTATCATGGTACTATTAAAAACCTTATCGGTACTACCTAATACCGTATAGGTACTAAATAGTAGCTAACAAAGAACTAAATATAAAAAACTAAAAATAAATAACTATATATAACAACAACTAATAACTGCCGTGGTTGTTATAATGGTATATAGATATTAGTTTATATTGATAGATACATCACTATATGGTATAATGGTAATAGATAAATAAGTATTTAGGAGGAATTAAAATGGCGGTTGTTAACAGAAAGAGAATATGCACTTCAATATCATTTGAACATTATGATAACTTAATGAAAGTATGTGAAGATAACAAACAGAAACAATCAGCAGTTTTAGAAATAGCATTAGATTTATTAAAGAAGGAAATGGAAAATAAAAACTTATCAGATATAATTCAATATATTAATAATAGTAACAAGTAGAAAAAACTTGTTACTATTTTTTTTATTTATTTTTAAAAAGGTATTGAAAGATACATCACTTTATGATAATATAATTACAGAAGGTAAGTGATGTATCTTGTATGATAGATACATAATAAGCGAAGGGGGTATAAAAAATGAGTTTCAATAGTAACTACTTTAAACAAACTAACAACATATTCAATTTAAAATTAAAACCTAATCAATTCACAATATTATCATATCTAATCAGAATGGCTAACGAAGCCGAAAATTGTTACCCTTCAATGAACAACATTTCTGAAATGTGTTGTGTTAGTAAGTCAACAGTAGTAAAAACTATTGAAGAACTTGAACAGATTGGATATATAACAGTAAATATTGATAATACATACAACGTTTATACAATTAACTATGATGTAATTGAAAGCACTAATAACAGACCAGAAAATGTAAAAAAAACTAGAACTAAAAAAGTATCTAGTAAACCAGAAGTAAAAGAAGTTAAGCCGGTTGATAGTAACGGCAATGCTCCAGTAGATGGACAAATACATTTTACAGAAGTTAAAACAATTGAAGAAAGATTAATAGAAGAAACTGGAGTTACAGAAGAAAGAGTTAAACAAGCTATTGAATATGCAGAATTTAAAAATGCAAAAGATGTATTTGCATATGCTAGAGATACAATAAAGAATAATTGGGATATGCCAAAAACAATAGATGAAATTATTAATAGAACAATTAAAACAACTAAATTCGTAGAACATTGTCCAGCTAGAGAAGGTTTAGAAGAAATTTATAATTCATTAGAAAATAAATTGTTAGGTTGGGATAAAC
>NZ_JADPBQ010000012.1 GCF_015670405.1 Clostridium sp. 1001271B_151109_B4
GAATCGCCTTCAGAACCAGAACCGCCTTCAGAGCCAGAATCGCCTTCAGAGCCAGAACCGCCTTCAGAGCCAGAACCACCTTCAGAACCAGAACCACCTTCAGAACCAGAACCGCCTTCAGAGCCAGAACCGCCTTCAGAGCCAGAACCACTTTCAGAACCAGAACCGCCTTCAGAGCCAGAATCGCCTTCAGAGCCAGAACCGCCTTCAGAGCCAGAACCGCCTTCAGAACCAGAATCGCCTTCAGAACCAGAACCGCCTTCAGAGCCAGAATCGCCTTCAGAGCCAGGACCACCTTCAGAACCAGAACCACCATTAGAGCTAGAACTACTGTTAGAGTTATTATTTGGTCTGTTTGGCTTAGATGTTGTTATATCTTCGTCATTTTCATCATCACTATAATAAATATCATTATTTTCATTATTATAAGTATCAATTTCAACTTCAGTTGGTTCTTCTACTATAACTTCTTCAGGAGGAATATAAGCTTCTATCTCTTCATCCAATATAGCCTTTTTTTCCCTTAATACGATAGAATTATTTGTAGTTGCCTTTGTTTGAATAAAATCAAGTGAGAAAATTAAAATTGTAGCAACTAGCAAAATAACAATAAACATATTTTGAAATTTTTCAGATTTAAAGTTCATAAAGTATGTTCTCCTTATATGATAAATAATAGTTTTACATAAATAATATTCTATAAAATGTAAAAAGAATCCTCTAAATTAGTAAAAAAAATGTTGCTTAAGAACAAATGTTCTGATATTATTAAACTAATAATTGAACATTTGTTCGGAGGTGCGGTATGAAAGAGAATAGGGCAATATTTGTAAAGGTTAATTATAAGAATATAGGGGAATTAAATAGTTTTATTTATGATAGTATGAATGGAGTAAATAGAAATAAAGATAAATATGTAATGTGTGCTGGAAAATATAGCAAAGACGGTTGGACGATGGTTTTTAAAGCTAAAAGCATAAGTGAAGCTGAGGAGTTATTAAATATTAATTCAGCCAAAAGAGAATCGCATAGAAAGAAAGAATTAATTAATACACAATTAATGGATAAAGAGAGGGTATTGATACCTTCATGGATGAATAATAACTAATTCATTATTTACATAAAGAATGCATAATAATTTATATATTATAATAAATCAAAGTAGATTTACGCTTAATTAAGGTATAAAATAAAATTAAGGAATATATAAATTGGAGTGAGATGATTTGGATAAAAAGGATATGCCCATAGGCTTTTTAGATTCAGGTGTTGGTGGACTAAGTGTGATGAGAGAAGCTATTAAAATAATGCCTAATGAAAATTATATATATTTTGGAGATTCAAAAAATGCTCCATATGGAATAAAACCTACAAAGGAAATAAGGGATCTAACATTTAATGTAGTAGACTTTTTAATTGATAAGGGAATTAAGGGATTGGTTGTAGCTTGTAATACGGCAACTAGTGCAGCAGTAAGTGAATTAAGAAAAACATATCCTGATTTACCTTTAGTAGGTATAGAGCCAGCTATAAAGCCAGCTGTTGAGATGAATAAGGATGGTAAAATATTAATAATGGCAACTCCTATGACAATTAAACAAGAAAAGTTTAATTTATTACTTAATAAATACAAAGACAAGGCAGATATAGTTCCAATACCATGTGCAGGGCTTATGGAGTTTATAGAAGAAGGAATATTAAGTGGAAATCAATTAGAAGAGTATTTAAGGGAAAAGTTGTGTATATATAAAAGCGAGGAAATAGCATCAATAGTTTTAGGATGTACACATTATCCGTTTGTTAAAGATACAATAGAAAAAGTTGTAGGTAGTGAAATTGATATTATAGATGGTGGAGAAGGAACTGCTAGAGAAATAAAACGAAGATTAAAAGAAAAAGATTTATTAACCCATAGGACTACTAAAGGAGAAATATCAATTTATAATTCATTAGAAGAACAAAAGGTAATAGAGTTAAGTTTAAAGTTAATAGAAAAAAAATAGAAAACGCCAAGAGGCGTTTTTTTATTGTAGAAATAAATGTAAAAAATAATTGTTAAATAGTTGACAATATTCTGAAAATTGTATATATTATTAATAAAGAAAGAATTTTCAGAAAATTTAGGGGGATTAATAATATGAGTATGAATATTAAAGTTAAAGATTTATTAGGTGATAATTATGCTATAGAAGATGCTATTTTATTAAGAGAGATAGTAAAGAATAACTTAGATCAAGAAGTAATTTTAGATTTTGCTGGGTATGATAGAATACCATCAACATTTTTAATAAATTTATTTAGTGATTTAATATATAAATTTGGAAGAGACTATATTTTTAAACAAATTGTTGTTAAAAATTTATCAAACTATAGAGATTATTCAAGAGTAGTATTAGGTACTGCATTTCAACAATAAAAAATATAACCATATCTAAATAATAGAGAATAAATTCATATCATAAATATTTATCATATATTTAGCTTCGATTATCGAGGCTTTTTTTCTTAAGTGAAAGTCCAAATTTTAACTGATACTCTAAATCATATATTTAGTTAGTAGAAGTTACCGTTTTATTAATAAATATATATAAAGTAGAATTCCTCTAAAAATTTAAGAAAATTTGAATAAAAGATTGAATTAGTATATTAAAATATGATAATAATAAATTATACCAGAAAATGAAAGTGAGGTAATAAAATGAAAAACCCTATAGTTACTATAGAAATGGAAAATGGAGATATAATGAAAGCTGAGTTATATCCAGAAATAGCACCTAACACAGTAAAGAACTTTGTTGATTTAATAAATAGAGGATTTTATGATGGATTAATATTCCATAGAGTAATACCTGGATTTATGATTCAAGGTGGATGTCCAGAAGGAATGGGAATTGGAGGACCTGGATATAGCATTAAGGGAGAATTCTCAAGAAATGGATTTAAAAATGACTTAAAGCACACAAAGGGTGTTTTATCAATGGCTAGAGCAATGCATCCAGATTCAGCAGGAAGTCAATTCTTTATTATGGTAGAAAATGCACCGCATTTAGACGGTCAATATGCTTCATTTGGAAAAATAATAGAAGGATTAGAAGTTGCTGATAAGATAGTAAATACTAAAAGAGATTATAGTGACAAACCATATGAAGATCAAGTTATGAAAAAAGTAACAGTAGATACTTTTGGAGAAAATTTTGGAGAACCTGAAATAATAGAAGATTAATATTTAATTTCATGTTAAAGTAATAGGCTGTATCATTTTTGATGCAGCCTTAAATTAAAGTTTTGTAAGTATAACGGGGTGATTGAGATGATTAATAATAATAAGTGTATATTAGTATATGGTTTATCTAATATAGACTTAGAGTATATGAAAAAGCTTAACTATAAAATAATTGAAATAACTCCAGAAATGTGCGAAATGACTTTAAGAGATATATTATCAGGATTAAGATTAGATATTTTTAATAATAGTCCGCTTAAAGAAAAAGTAATACTTTATAATAATTTAACAGAAATTGAAGTGAAAAAAGTAATAAAATATACTCGTGACTATATCAAAGATGGAATATTAGCTGTAGTAACAGAGCAATCTATTAATTGGAAAGTAAATTATTTAATGAAACATTTAAAGAATGAAAAGGATTGGTATTCAAAGGTAAGAAAGGAAATCAAGGATGAGTAGAGTTGGCGAAAAAATAAAAGAAGCTAGATTAAAGTCAGGAATGACTCAAAAGGCACTTGGTAAAAAATTAGGTGTAGCAGAAAAATTTATAAATGACGTGGAAACAGGTAGAAAAATTGTACAAGAATCATTTATAGAAAAGGCAGCAAAAATATTAAATACAGATTTAAATGATGTAAGTATGGTTGTAACTGATGAAGCATTAATGGAAGAAAGAAAAAGTTATGCCGAAAGCAATAAGAAACCTACTAAAATAGAAACAAATGAAGTTTGGGATAATGCATTTTCTACGGTATTGAAAAATGTTCCTATTTATGATTATAATTTAAAAAATATTTTAGGAAAAATAGAATTGCCTATACATTCAAATAAGGTAGAAGGATATCATCAAGATAAAGTAATGTATTTACAAATTCAGGATAATGAGATGTCTGGTTTTAGAATGATGGAAGGCGATTTAGCATTTGCTCATTTAGTTAAGGAAATAAGTAATAATGGAATATTTTTAGTGGATTATAAAGGAAAAAGAAGAATAAGACAAATAAAAAGTCTTGGAAATTCTAAATTACTTTTAGTAAGTAACGGGGGAGCTCTAATGACTGAAACTGTTGAAAGTAAAGAAATTGCAGTCATCGCAAAGATAGAAAGAATTGAAATAAGATTATAGAAAAGTGCCAAGAGGCACTTTTTTTTATTATATAAATAGTAGAAGTTTACCAATAAAAAGTAATGTACATATTAATTTGGGGACAATGTGGATAAGTTAATTAGACCTGTGCATAACTTTGCAATTAATGTTAAGTAAATTTTTTTTATTATATTCAGGCAGATTTAAATGATTTAGTTTTTTTATAGAACAATTAATAAAAGTACTTTTTTCAATGTATTAGTTCAAATATATGGAGTTAAACATATATTTATAATAGGAATTATTATGAGGTGGTAAATATAGAAAGTAATAAAAATAATTTGGGTTTATTAAAAAATATACCTAAATCAATATTATCAAAGTTTAACATATCGAATAATTTTTTAGCAACTAGTAATGATGCTGAAATTGAGGTAAGTATAATTTCAGGTAGTTCTCCAAGTGAAATTTCCCAAATTGTAGAGAATTTAGGTGGAAAATATACTGATTTAGGATATGGATATGGGATAGTATTGATTCCTATAGAGAATATTATTGCTTTAGCAACAAGTCCCCAAATTCAATATATTGAATTGCCAAAAAGTTTATATACAAATGATTATGAAAGTAATAGGGCTTCTTGTATAACTCAAATAAATTCTGGAGATTTGAAAGGGCAGGGTGTTTTAGTTGGATTTATTGATACAGGAATAGATTATACTCATCCTGCATTCAGAAATTCTGACGGAACAACTAGAATAGAATATATATATGATTTAGATGATGATGGAAAAATATATGATAAGGCTAAAATTAATGAGGCACTTCAGTCATCTAATCCATATTCAATAGTTAGTTCAACTGATGTTAATGGACATGGGACACATGTTGCAGGAATAGCATGTGCTGGGGGAAATATAGATGTGAAATATTATGGTGTAGCACCAGAAAGTTCAATAGTAATGGTTAAGGTTGCTAGAAGTAGATTTGCATTGAGTACTCAAATAATGCGAGGAATAAAATTTCTTATTGATAAAGGAAAAGAGCTAAATATGCCATTAGCTATAAATATGAGCTTAAGTACTAATGATGGAGCTCATAATGGAAGTAGTTTACTTGAGCAATATATTTCAACAGTATCTGCTACTCAGAGAGTAACTATAGTTATTGCAGCAGGTAATGAAGGGGAAGCTGCACATCATGTAGGAGGAACATTAGAAGATTTAAATGAAATATATTTTAATATTTCATCAGATGAATCTATAGTTATAATAAACTTATATAAGTCAATATTACCAGAAGTAAGCATAGAATTGTTTTGTCCATGTGGATTTAGTACAGGAGAATTAATATTAAACGAAGGATTTAATGAAGGCACGATAGGAAGCTCTAGATATTCCATATATTTAACTGGACCAAAGCCTTTTGATGTAAGTGGAGAAATTGGAATTGTGTTAACTGGTGTTAATAACTTTGTATCATCAGGTCAGTGGAGGATAACTTTAAGAAAGTTGAATGAATACCATGGAAAATTTGATATGTGGTTACCAATTTCGGAGGGGTTAAATATTAATACAAAATTTTTAAATCCGGTTGTTTATAATACATTAGGAATTCCAGCTACAGTTAGAAATGTGATATCAGTTGGTAGTTATAATTACTTGGTTAATACTATCTCGCCATTTAGTGGTAGAGGAGAAAAGTATAATGGGAAATATATAAAACCAGATATAGTTGCACCAGGTGAAGGAATTTATTCAACTATACCTAATAGAGGATTTGATAAAAAAACAGGTACATCTATGGCGACACCACAAGTTACTGGAGCTGCTGCTCTTATGATGCAATGGGGTGTAGTTAATAGAAATGATCCATATTTATATGGAGAGAGATTAAAATATTTTTTGATTACAGGAGCAAAAAAAGGAAGACGAGATATACAATATCCAGATGCAGCATGGGGATATGGAGAGCTTTGTTTAAGAGAGAGTATTAATTTAGTATCTCAAACGTTGGGCTTAGGATTTAGAAATATTTGTATCAATGATAGACAAGAAAATAAATCACTTAAAGGTGTAGCTGGAATAGATGTTGACTATGATACAGAAAGTACAGAGAAAGTCTTTATTTTAGCTGAGGTTTCAGATGCAGATGCTCTTAAAAATATATTAAAAATACCAGAAGTTTCAGGCGTAATGATATCAACAAATTTTGCAGTAATAATTACCCCGGCTAATAAGATTAATGAAATAAGTGAAGCAGTTGTAAGGATAGTTAATATGGAGGTTTCTACTATATTAACATTGAATGAGCTTTCGCCAGTGGAAGCTAGTGGAGCTCCTGTGTTTAATAACAACCCATACCTAAGGCTTAATGGAAAAGGTGTATTGGTAGGGATAATGGATACTGGAATAGATTATCTAAATAAAGAATTTCAAAGAGAAGATGATACTACAAGAATTTTAAGAATATGGGATCAAACTATTCAGGGAGATAAAGAAATATATGGATTAAAATATGGAACTGAATATACAGAGCAAGAAATAAATAAGGCTATAAATTTACAGACTACAGGTGGTGATCCATATAGTATAGTCCCATCTAAGGATGATATAGGACATGGAACTAGGGTAAGTGGAATTATTGGAGGAAGAGGAATAAATCCTGATTTAAAAGGAGCTGCACCTGACTGTCAGTTTATTATTGTTAAATTAGCTAGATCAACTAAGGTAGAACTTGATGCTGCTCTTATTGATAAAACAGATGTACCTTCATATAGTCCATGGAGTGCACTATTAGCATTAAGATATATAGTTTCAGTTGCAAGGGCATTAGATAAGCCTGTAGTTGTATTTATACCACTGGGAAGTAGTATGGGGTCTCATACAGGTAATGGAATTATTGAATCATCCATAGATAATTTTTCGAGTCAGGCGGCAACTGTAATTGTTGTTCCTACAGGCAATCAAGGTAATACAGATACTCATACAGAAGGTGTAATTGAAAAAGTTGGAGATGTAAAAGATATAGAAATAAGAATTGGCGAAAAACAAAAAAATTTACCGATAGAAATATGGATAGATAAACCAAATAGAGTTAAGCTAGCTATTATATCGCCTACGGGGGAAATCATAGATAATCTTGAGTCTAAAAATACAAATAATGATAGGATTAAGTTTTTATATGAAGAAACTGAAATGATAGTAAATTTTACTTCTCCCGAATTGACAACTGGAGACTCACTTATTTTTATAAGGGCTTATAATTTAAGGGCTGGAATCTGGAAATTTAGATTAACGGGGCAATATATAGTAGAAGGTAAATACTATGCCTGGATACCGCAAAGAGAGCTTATAGATAATGAAACTAAGTTTTTAAATCCTACTGAATATACAACTATTACATTACCAAGTACATCAAGAGGAGCGATTTCAGTATCGTATTATAATCAAAATAATAATGCAATTTTATCAGAGTCCAGTAGAGGGTATACAAGAGATGATCGTATAAAGCCAGATATAGCAGCTGGAGGAAGTAGAGCTTTAGTTACTAACCCAGGAGGTACGACTTCACTAATGACTGGATCTTCAGTTGCTGGGGCAGTTGTTTCAGGATGTTGTGCACTTATTCTTCAATGGGCAGTTACTGATGGAAATTATCCAGATATATATTCAACACAGATAAGATCTTATATTATAAGTGGTGCTAAAGGAAGACCGGGAGATGTTTATCCTAACAGAGATTGGGGATATGGGATGTTTGATTTACAAGGTATATTTGATAGGATAAGAGAAACCTATACACCGAGATCTGATGTAGGATTTCAAGAATATAGCGTTAATAATCTATTTATTAGAAAACCTACTGATTTATAATAATCACTAAATATAATTTAAAAGCATATTAATATAGTGAATTAATTTATGTAGGAGTAATATATGCCAGAAAAGGGTGGTTTAAAGTTACAATGCTTTGTTGGAGATACCTACATTCCTATAGAAGGAATAAAAGCTACATTAGTACCTTCACAGGGATCAAGTGGGGAAAGTAAGGAAATGGAGCTTACAACTAATTCGTCTGGAGAATCGCAAGTAATAGAATTATCAGCACCATTATTAGAATATTCAGAGCAACCAACAGGAAATATACCATATAGTCTTTATGATTTAAGAATAGAAAGACAAGGCTTTCAATCATTAGTTGTTAATGGAATACAAATATTTCCTGGAGAAATTGCAATTCAACAATGTAATTTAGTTGAAGAATCAAGGAGGAGTGGGAGTAGGGCAGATGTGATAAATATTCAACCTAATACTTTGAATGGAAATTATCCATCAAAAATTCCTGAAGAGGTTGATAAACCATTACCACCTCCAACAAGTGGAGTAGTTTTGCCAAAACCGGTTGTTCCAGAATTTATTACAGTTCATGCGGGGGGACCAAATAATACAAGTGCACCAAATTACACAGTAGCTTATAAGGATTATATAAAAAATGTAGCTTCTTGTGAGATTTATTCAACATGGCCAGAAAGTACCATTAGAGCTAATGTATATGCAATTATATCATTTACATTAAATAGGATTTATACAGAATGGTATAGAGGAAAAGGGAAAAATTACGATATAACTAATTCAACAGCTTATGATCATGCATTTAACTATGGAAGAAATTTATATGAGAGTATAAGTGTTATTGTAGATGATATATTTTCTACTTATATACGAAGATTTGGTAGAAAACAACCTTTATTAACACAATATTGTGATGGTAAAAATGTTACATGTCCAGGGTGGATGACTCAATGGGGAAGTAAGTATATGGGAGATGAAGGAAAAACTCCATATGAAATATTAACATCGTTTTATGGAAGTGATATTGAACTAGTTACTGCTGAAGTTGTTGAAGGAAGTCCAAGTTCTTATCCAGGATATGATTTGACAGTTGGATCTAGTGGAGATGAGGTAGAAACTATTCAAGAACAATTAAATAGAATAGCTCAAAACTATCCATTAATACCTAAATCAGCAGTTGATGGCGTTTATGGAGATAAAACAAAAGAGGCTGTAACAGTATTTCAAGGTGTTTTCAATTTACCACAAACAGGTGTTGTAGACTATGCGACTTGGTATAAAATTTCGGATGTGTATGTTGGTGTTACTAAAATAGCAGAGCTTAGATCAGGTTGTAAACCAAGGCTATTTATACCACCAGTATCATTTGATATTATAAATTCAAATGAGATACCAAGATTTAATTATTTTGGTGATTGATAAAAAAAGTGATATGTATTTATAGGTTAGCATTTACCAATTACAAATTTTGTTATTGATAAATGCTAACCTATTATTTTAGGTATTAAGTTCTGATTTGTTTTTATGATAAAAGAAAATACATTGTGTAATAAATATTAAGCTTAAAACACCAAAAAGAGGATATAAAGTAGATATTAAATTTGAGAATCCTATTTGTGATATTGGTAAGGCAACAGCTAATACAATGAATATTCCTTTCTTAAATTTTATATTAAATGATTGTTCAAGGGTTTTACTTATTGAGTATACGTCAGATACTTCAGTAGAAAACATTTCAAGCCAAATTATAACTAAAAGTAATGCTTGAATTACACTTCCAAATCTTTGAGCAACTAAGAGTAAAGGAATCTCTAATTCATATATATAAGGTTGGTTAGCTAGCAATAATAAGTTAATAGCACCTGATAGTAAGGTTAATCCTAAAGCTCCAAATGCAATTCCATATACCATGGTTTTTGAACTTTTTGTTTCGTTACTTAAAGGTACTAGAACACCAGAACAACAAAGAATGTTATAGCCTGCATAAAGGATAGTAGAAACTACAACACCTTTTTTAGGTGGTTCAAATGAAGATATAAATTGAAAAGATATAGAATCTTTACAAAATAAAAAATATAAAATTATTATAAGTGTTATTGTTCCTAATAGTGACGGAACGATAAATGAGTTTACTTCAATAAGTCCATCAGTACCTCTTAATAAAAAAATAGAGGCAAGGCATAACATTATTAATGATCCAACTATTTTAGGAATACCAAAAAATTGATTAATCAAAGCACCACTACCAGCTAGGATTATTGAAGCACTTGAAATAAGATAAAAAGTTGTAATTACGCCAGTGAGTTTACCTAATAAATTAGGACTTATTATTTTTAGAACATCACTATAGGAGTTTAGACTATATTTAATACTTATTTTAGCTATTATTGATCCCATTAATATATAAAATGCTCCACAGAAAAGTATTCCGAAAAAGCTAGTCAAACCAAATGAAGTAAAAAATTGAGTAATTTCTTTACCTGATGCAAGTCCAGCTCCTACAATGGTTCCTATAAAAACAACTGCAATTTGAAAAATTTTAGTAAAATCTTTCTTCACGCACATCCCTCCAATATATTTCTAATATCTAATATATAAGGATTACAGTATAATTATTCTTTTTATTTGTGAATAAGGTATAAGTTATTAGGAAAAATAAATTTAAAAGCAGAATAATTGTAAGGAGATTAATATGATTAGCATTAAAAGGATTTTAAATGGGATATTAATTTTATCAATTAGTGTACTAATTAGTTGTTCAAACGTAAATGAAAATAAAGAAGAAACTTTAGATTTATTTGATGTTTTTAAAGGAAAGAACTTAGCAACCGATTATTTAATTAATATAAGAAATGGGGATATAAATAGTGCAACAGAGTTTTGTGACAAGGATCTCATAGATGGTACCATTAACTTGTCAGAAGGAGTATCGAATATTACCGGTTTTCAGCTTGATAAAACCGTAGCAAGTAGTGAGTTTGCATACTATATATTTAATGTAATTAGAGATTCGAATATTGAACCTAAAAGTGATTTGGAGCAATATACAATAAGGGTAAATAGAAATGGGGATAACTATATTATTGGAGATATAAAATCAAAATCACAAAGAGAGTTATACATAAAAAATAATGCAATTAGAATAATTGGGGATAAGGGTGGAAAGAGTAACTTGGTTATTAGTTTAAATAATATACCTAAAGATACCTATTTAAGTAAAAATAAAATGATGCTTTATAAAGAAAAAGTACCTAATAATAGTTTTGGAAAGGTTGTTTTAGGTTTTACAGGCAAGAAGATTGCTATTTCAACTATAGATGATAAAAATTCATACATTTGTATTGCGTATATTGATGATACTTTAATGAGCGGAGGAACAGATATAGTTGATTTAAATAGTGATTCTCAGAATTCACAGTTAGGTGGGGAACTACAAGAGACATTAGAAAAACCGATTGCTAGTAAGATTATATCTGTAGATTTGATTAATAATTCCCAAATAGATGATTTTATATTTTCTAAAGAAGATGATAATTTAGCTGTAAATTTTAAAAACCAAAATGGATTAAGCAGTTTAAATATATATAAGGCTGAAGATGGAAAACCTGTAGATACAAAATTTAATGAGATGTTTAATCTAGACATATATAATATTAAAGCTGAATATTTTGATGATGATAAGGTGATTTTTGATGTATTTAAAAGTGATTCAACTAATGATGAGACAACAGGAAAGTATAGTCTGGATTTAAAGAGCAATGAAATGATTAAATTGTAATAAGTTAATAAGTATTTTATAATAAAGAAAAACATAAAAAGAGGTTAATGCAATTAGCATGGCCTCTATTTTAAATTATATTGAATATATAATTTATAGATTTTAAGGAGAAAAATTATGAAGGAATGGAATGGAAAAAGGTATCACAGCTTAAATTATTTCCTAAGAAATAAATTCGGTGAAAAAATATATAAAATATCATTAGATGGAGGTTTTACTTGTCCTAATAGAGATGGAAAAGTATCTAAAGGTGGTTGTACTTTTTGTAGTGCAAGAGGATCAGGAGATTATGCTGGTAGCAGAATGTTATCTATAAGTGAGCAGTTTGAAGACAGAAAGGTAATGATGGAGAAGAAATGGAAAGATGGAAAGTATATTGCTTATTTCCAAGCTTATACAAATACCTATGCTCCTGTTGAAGAATTAAGAAGAAAATATGATGAGGCATTAGCTCAAAAAAATGTTGTTGCTTTATCAATAGCAACAAGACCAGATTGCTTGGATAAAGATGTTTTAGATTATCTTGAAGAACTTAATAAAAAAACTTATCTTTGGGTTGAGTTAGGATTACAAACTATAAATGATGATACTGCTCGTAATTTTAACAGAGGATATGATTTAGAGGTATTTGATAAAAGTATAAAAGAATTACAAAAAAGAGGCATTGAAGTTGTAGTTCATACTATTTTTGGGCTTCCAGGCGAAACAAAGGAAGACATGCTAAAGACTGTAGACTATGTTGCTCACAGTGGGGCACAAGGAGTTAAATTCCACTTATTGCATTTAATGGAAGGTACTAAAATGGTACAGCAATATGAAAGTGGTGAATTAGAACTCTTAAGCAAGGAAGATTATATAGATTTAATTTGTAAAGGTATTGCGATGATACCAGAGGAAATGGTTGTACATAGGTTGACTGGAGATGCTCCGAGAGCAAGCTTAATTGGACCTATGTGGAGTTTGAAAAAATGGGAAGTATTAAATGACATTGATAAAGCGCTTGTAGATAATGATATTTGGCAAGGAAAAGATTTTAAGTAAGTTATAGAATAATATAGAGCGACTGTGTGAATTGTTTTTTGCAACAGTCGCTTTTTAATTTATAATATATTATGGAAACATTTACTACATTATATTGGTAGGTGTAAGTTTTACCAATAAAATTGAAAGTTTATATTCTTATATTATGGAACAAAGTAGAATGAGCAATTGTCAAATGAATAGGAAAGGAGCGAAAGTTTTGGAAGCTTCGATGTATGATTATAGTAAAGATCAGTTGATAATGGAAGTAAAAAGAGCAAAAGATGGAGATAAAGAAGCATTTTGTGCTCTAATAAGAATAAATAAAATAGCAGTATATAGAGTATCTAAGTCTATATTAAATAATGAAGAAGATGTAGAGGATGCTGTTAGTGAAGCTATATTAAAAGCATATAAAAATATACATGCTTTAAAGGATGAAGCTTTTTTTAAAACCTGGTTAATAAGAATAGTTATTAATGAAAGTAATAATATATATAAAAAAAGATCGAGAGAAATAGCTGTAGATAAGGAGCATTTTAAAAATATAAGGGTTGAGGATACTTATAAGGATTTAACTTTATATAATGCAATTAATTTATTAGATGATGACTTAAGAACAACTACAATATTATTCTATTTTGAAGACATGAAATACAAAGATATAGCAAAGATTTTAAATGTAAAGGAAGGAACTATAAAATCTAGGTTATCTAGAGCAAAAGAAAAGTTGCATAAGATTTTAAAGGAGGAGCTTCATGGATAATTTTGATGAATATTTAAAGAATAAAGGTCATATAGAAGATAAAGAATTTATTTTGCCAAAATCATTTGATGATAAGATTGAAGAAACTCTTGGAACGTTAGATAAGATAAATTTAGAGAAAAGGAAAAGTTGGTATAGTAATAAAAAGATTTGGGCTACAGCGGCATGTTTTGCATTTATTTGCCTAACAGCAATATCGATAAATAGTAATATTAATTTAAATAAATCATCTGATATTTTAAGAAGTGAAGAAGATAGTATAGAAGAATATAGTACTAATACTCCAGAAGTAGCAATGTATGATAGTGGAGAATCTAGAAGTATTGAGAAAGATTATGGTGATGAAACTCAAAAATCAGAATTAAATTTGATGTATAGTATAGATGGTAGTTTTATAGATATTAGTAATATAAGTAAAGTTGTTATTAAATCTATGGGAAGTGATAATAAATATAAGTCTGTAGATAATATTACAGATATAGAAAATATTATTGGATTTATTAATGAAATTTCTAAAGAAGAAGTTGAAAGGCAAGATATAAATGATTGGGATTTTTTAATTCAAACTAGTGGAATTGGCATTAATAACACTATAATAATTCAAGATGATATTATGAATATAGATGATAAATGGTATAAGATAAGTTTAGAGGATAACAAGAAGCTTAAAGAAATTTATAATAATTTAAGTTATCAAGAAGATGATATACCATATTGTAATTAGTAAATGATATGAAGAAATATGATAAGAATTTAAGTATAAAGATTGTATTTAGTATTGTAATAGGGTTAATTATTATTTACTTAATTTTAAATCAATTTTCTAAAGTTGCGGGGACAATTTGTTTAATAAGAGGATTAACAGGTATACCTTGTCCTTCTTGTGGAATAACTAGAGCAATGATAGCAGTTTTGAACGGTAATTTTATAGAGGCATTTAAGTTACATCCATTATTTTGGATGCCTTTTGCTATAGTAATATTAATAATATTAAATAGGAAATATTATAAGTGGATATTAATTGGAGCTATTGCTATTTTTATTGGAGTTTATATAGTTAGGATGAGCATTTTCTTTCCCGATATAGAACCAATGAAATATAATGAAAGGGCTATAATTAATCAATTAATAAGTAAAATTAGAAAATGATGAGGGAAGTAAGCGACAAATGACAAGTTAACGTGGAAACTCCTTATAGAGTTTCTAAATATATAGTCTAAATTCAGCCTTAACTGAATTTATTGATTAACTTGCCATTTGTCACTTGAAATTTACTTTATACTACTTGGAAAATAAAGAATTTTAAGTAGTATGATTCATCAGAATTCCAAAGGATTGGATGGTCTGAACTTTGAGTTCTAACTTCAACTTGTCTTAAGGTTCTTCTTGCATCATGCGCAGCTTCAAGAACAGTTTTCTTTAATTGTTCTTCGTTCATATAGTGAGAGCATGAGCATGTAGCAAAATACCCACCTGATTTAACCATTTTTAAACCTCTAAGGTTAATTTCTTTATAACCTCTAATTGCAGCATTTACTGTACCTCTTGATTTTGTAAAGGCAGGGGGATCTAAAATTACAACATCATATTGTCTACCTTCTCTTGACCAATCTCCAAGAACGTGAAATGCATTATGACATTCAAATTTAACTGTATCTTGTAAGTTATTTAATTCAGCATTTCTAGTAGCACAATCTACAGCATGTTGAGAAACATCTATTCCAAGAACTGATTTTGCACCAGCAATTCCAGCATTTAATGCGAAAGATCCAGTATGAGTAAAGCAATCTAAAACATCTTTACCTTTACATATTCTATGCATAGCAGCTCTATTTTCTTTCTGATCTAAGAAAAATCCAGTTTTTTGACCATTTTCTAAATCTACTATGTATTTAACTCCATTTTCAATAATTTGAATATTAGTATCAAATGGATCAGTTAAGAAGCCTTTAGTTTGTTCTAAACCTTCAATTTCTCTAGTTTTTATGTCACTTCTTTCATAAACACCCTTAGCCCCATATTCTTCAACTAGTATTTTAACTATTAAATCTCTATATTGCTCCATTCCTAGAGTAGATATTTGAATTACATAGTAATCTTCAAATTTATCAACTGTTAAACCAGGTAAGAAATCAGCTTCTCCAAATATAAATCTGCAAGATGATGTGTCAATTACAGTTTTTCTATAATCCCATGCTGCAGCAAATCTTCTTTTAAAGAAAGCTTCATCAATTTCTTCATTTATATCTCTAGTCATTATTCTGATAGTTATTTTACTTCTATCATTAATATAACCTTTTCCTATAAAGTAGTTTTTATGATTATATACTTCAACAATATCTCCGTTTTCATAATCACCATCATATTCATTTATTTCATCTATGTATATCCAAGGACGGCCTTGTTCAGCTCTTTTGTTTTTTCCTTGATGTAAGAAAAATTTACATGCCATAATATTATTTGCTCCTTTTCTGTTAATTCTCATAAGATTATAACACAACTATTGCTTTAGTGTTATGTACTTTGTTATTAAGTATTAACAACAATGATAGAAAATATAGTTAGTCATAGATATAATTATAAATAATATAGAAATATTAAAGAGGTATTATATGAATTATGTTTATATATTAAGGTGTAATGATGATAGTTTATATACAGGGTGGACAAACAATCTAGAAAAAAGGATAAAGGCACACTCTGATGGAAAAGGAGCAAAATACACAAAAGCTAAATTGCCAATTGAATTAGTTTATTTTGAGGAATTTGAAGATAAAATAGAAGCTATGAAGCGTGAATATGCAATTAAGCAGTTAAAGAGAAAGGATAAGTTAGAGTTAATAAAGAATAGTAAGTATATAAAGACTTAGGGGGAAAAACTATGGATATAAAAATAAGGCCAATAAGAATAGAGGATGCAGAGGAAATTAATGCATTAAGGATTATGGATGGAGTTAGAGAAAATATACTTGGAATAACTAGTGAAAGAATATATAGAAGCAAAAATTTTATAAGTGGCTTAAATAATAATGCTCATATGTATGTGGCAGAAATAATTGAAGATGAAGGAAGTAAAATAATTGGGACAATAGGATTACATGTTTCAGAGAATCCTAGATTAAGGCATTGTGGAAGCATAGGAATAATGGTTCATAAGGATTATCAACAAATGGGAATTGGTAAAAAGCTTATGGCAACTGTTATTGATTTAGCAGATAATTGGTTAATGCTTAAAAGATTAGAATTAGGAGTATTTACTGACAATGTAAGAGCTTTAAATTTGTATAAATCATTTGGTTTTGAAATAGAAGGAACTAAGAAATGTTCAGCTATTAGAAATGGAAATTATGAAGATGAATATATTATGGGCAGAATTAGAAATTAAATAAATATTTGAATTATAATAAAAAACCACTTACAGTGTAAGTGGTTTAAATCGTTAAACTTATAGGGGAGTTTGGGAGCGGGGTATTATTTTGAATAATCCTTAATTAAATCTTCTATCTTTGATTTACATCTAAATCCATGGCAACTTCCAGTGCAAGCACCGGTATCTTTAGAAACCTCATCAACGGTATGGGCTCCATTTTTAATGGATTCCTTAATTTTAGCTCTAGATATAGATTTACACGTACAAGTTTTTGTAATTTTATCAAGGATATCAGCATTTAAATTATTTTCCATAATAGATCCTCCAAAATACAAAGATATTAGGAAACACAAAAATTAATTATTAGGTAAACTAATTTTTGAGTAATACGTTTCAACAACTATATTAAATCATAGTATACCAAAATAGTCAACAATAAATATTAAATAATAATTATTATTGATTGAGTATAAGGCGGATAACTAATAATGAAGAGTTAAGGAGTAAATTTGGTTTAGGCTAAATTTAGAAAACTATATTTAAGAAATCTTCTAAGGGATTTTAAGTACAACTTGTCACTTGACAATTGAAACGGAAATAAACTTTTTGGGTACAATTGACAAAGAGATATTTAATAATATATAATGAATTCATTAAAGACTATGATTAGGATAAGTACTTTGATTTATTCTTTTAAGAGAGTGATTGTTTGGTGTGAAATCATAAGAAGATTAGAGGAAAATCACCTAGGAGTTTGAGGCTGAAAGTTTTATACAATTAAGTTATCACGTTTGCTCGCGTTAAGGGATAGGGTATGAAAGTATCTGAAATAATGCTCATAGAATAATTATGAGTTTATTAACCTTAGGTGGTATAGCGAATTCACTTCGTCCTTTTGGGATGAAGTTTTTTTTATTTTAAATGAATCTTAAAATTTTGAATTGAATAATTAAAGTTAGATAGTAGTGAACTAATTCAAGTATAGGAAAAGGGATTTCATTAAAAAATAGGATTAAAATATGTCTTTAAGAGAATAATTTTAATAGTTGATAAACGTAAAGAAAGGAGAATTCTTATGTACAATAAAGTTGAATTACCAAATGGTTTTGTTGGACTTGAAAAAGAAATAGCAAACCTTTGGACTGCGAGAAATGTTATAAAAAAGAATTTTGATATGAATCAAGATGGTGAGTATTTCACTTTCTATGATGGACCTCCAACAGCAAATGGTAGACCACACGTTGGGCACGTTTTAACAAGAGTTATGAAGGATATAATCCCAAGATACAAGGTTATGAAGGGATATAAGGTTATCAGAAAAGCTGGATGGGATACTCATGGTCTTCCAGTAGAACTTGAAATAGAAAAGAAACTTGGTATTTCTGGTAAAGAGCAAATCGAAGAATACGGAGTTGAAAAGTTCGTTAAAGAATGTAAAGAAAGCGTATTTACTTATGTGAGTATGTGGGAAAAAATGACTAACCAAATTGGATATTGGGTAGATATGGAAAATCCGTATGTTACTTACCACAATCCATATATCGAATCAGTTTGGTGGGCATTGAAACAAATGTGGGATAAGGGTCTTTTATATGAAGGACACAAAGTAATGCCATACTGTCCAAGATGTGGGACTGCATTATCTTCTCACGAAGTTGCACAAGGATATAAGGATGTTAAGGACTTAACTTGTATAGCTAAATTTAAGGTTGTAGGAGAAGAAAACAAGTATATACTAGCTTGGACAACAACTCCTTGGACATTACCTTCAAACTTAGCTTTATGTATAAACAAGGCTTATACATATATTGAAGCAAAAGTTGGAGAGGAAGTTTATGTTTTAGCTAAGGATTTAGCTGATAAAGTTTTAGGTGAAGAATACGAAGTAGTTAAAGAGTTCAAAGGCGAAGAACTTTTAGGAACTAAGTATGAACAATTAATGCCTTTTGGTAAAGTTGAAGGAAAAGCATTTGAAGTTATTCATGGTGATTATGTTACTTTATCAGATGGTACTGGTATAGTTCATATAGCTCCAGCATATGGTGAGGATGATAGTTTAGTAGCTAAAGCTAATGGAATCACTTTCATAAACTTAGTTGATAGAGAAGGTAAATTCGTGGAAGAAGTTACTCCATGGGCTGGTAAGTTTGTTAAAAAGTGTGATGAAAGCATTTGTAAGTGGTTAGAAGAAAATAATAAGTTATTTAAATCTGAAAGACATATGCACTCATACCCACATTGTTGGAGATGTGACACACCACTTCTTTATTATCCAAAGGAAAGCTGGTTTGTTGCAATGACAACATTAAGAGATAAGCTTTTAGAAAATAATAATAATATTAACTGGTATCCTGATAACATTAGAACTGGTAGATTTGGTAAGTTCTTAGAAAATGTTATTGACTGGGGTATTTCAAGAGATAGATATTGGGGAACTCCACTTCCAATTTGGAATTGTGAATGTGGTCACAAAGAATGTATAGGAAGTATTGAAGAGCTTAAGAAAAAGGGAATCAATGTTCCAGAAGATATCGAATTACACAAACCATATATAGATAATGTTCATTTAAAATGTGAAAAGTGTGGTAAGGAAATGACAAGAACTAATGAAGTTATTGACTGTTGGTTCGATTCAGGATCAATGCCATTTGCTCAATTACACTATCCATTTGAAAATAAAGAATTATTTGATCAAAATTTCCCAGCTCAATTTATATCAGAAGCTGTTGACCAAACAAGAGGATGGTTCTATACTTTACTTGCAATCTCAACTGCAATATTTGATAGAAATCCATTTGAAAACTGTATAGTTTTAGGTCACGTTCTTGATAAGAAGGGCTTAAAGATGTCAAAATCAAAAGGAAATGTTGTAGATCCATTTACTGTACTAGACTCACAAGGTGCTGACGCAACAAGATGGCATTTCTATACTGCAAGCGCACCATGGTTACCTACAAGATTCTCTGTAGATGATGTTGGAGAAGCCGGAAGAAAGTTTATGGGAACATTATGGAATGTTTATTCATTCTATGTATTATATGCTGAGTTAGATCAATTCAATCCTCTACAATACGCTGATTTTGTATCAGAAAATGTAATGGATAAATGGATTATGTCTAAATTAAATACTTTAGTTAAAGATGTTGGCTCTATGTTAGATTCATATCAAATAACTCAAGCGGCTTTAGCTATTGAAGACTTCACAGATGAGTTATCAAACTGGTACGTAAGAAGAAATAGAGGAAGATATTGGACTCAAGAATTAACAGATGATAAAATAGGTGCTTATGTAACATTATATAGAGTATTAACTACAGTAATAAAAGTTGCGGCTCCATTCGTTCCATTTATAACAGAAAATATCTACCAAAACTTAGTTGTTGGATTAGATAAGAATGCTGAAGAAAGTATTCACTTATGTAGATGGCCAGAAGTTGATGAAAAGGCTATAGATAAGGAATTAGAAAAGGAAATGGACTTAGCTTACACTATAGTTAAGCTTGGAAGAAGTGCAAGAAATGGGGCTAACATTAAGAACAGACAGCCGCTTTCAAAGATGCTTGTTTCTACTGATTCACTTCCAAGATATTATGATGATATAATAACTGATGAGTTAAATATCAAAGAAGTAGAATTTGGTGCTGACTTATCTACTCATGTTAACTTTGAAATTAAGCCTAACTTACCTGTATTAGGAAAAGCTTATGGTAAGTTAATACCAGCAATAAGAAAAGAAATTGCTGCTAGAAACCAAATGGACTTAGCTCAAACTATTCAAAATGGTGGAGTAGTAGTTATAAATGTTGATGGAAATGAAATTGAATTAAATAAGGAAAACTTATTAGTTACTATGCAAGGGCTAGAGGGTTATGCATTTGCTGGTGAAGGTTCAATTGGGGTTGTTTTAGATACAAATATTACAGAAGAACTTAGAGAAGAAGGCCATGTAAGAGAAATGATCTCTAAGATTCAAAATATGAGAAAAGATAAAGGGTTTGAGGTTGCAGATAAAATTAAGTTATATGTTGCAGATAATGATATGTTATTAGATATTGTTAAAAAATATGCAGAAGTAATAAAGAAGGAAACCTTAACTCAAGAAATAGTTTACAATGAAGAAGTTGATTATTCAGATACAGTTATCAATGGTGAAAACTTAAAGATGAATGTAGAAGTTATAAAATAATTAATAGATTTATTGCAAAGGGTAGGGATTAAGTAATAATTCCTACCCTTTTTTCAAAGAATAGTATTATAGGCAAATTGTTTAAATAAAGAGTGTAAAAAAGGTTAAAATTATTGTATTAAATAGGAAAAAAAGGTATAATTAATAATTAAAATAGAAAATGGAGTGATGTTGGATATGGCTACTTCTATAAAAGATGTTGCTAGAGAAGCTGGCGTTTCAATAGCTACGGTATCAAGAGTATTAAATGATATAGATGTTGTAAATGAAGATACAAAGAAAAAAGTTTTAGATGCAATAAAAAAATTAGGATACAGACCTAATATAGTTGCAAGAAGTTTAAAAACACAAAGAACAAAAACAGTTGGAATATTAGTTCCTGATATCTCAAGTGGATTTTATCCTGAAATAGTAAGAGGGGCAGAGGACGTTGCAAATATTTATGATTATAACGTAATATTATGTAACTCAGATTTTGATTATGATAAAGAAAAAGATTATTTAAGAGTACTTAAAGAAAAAATGGTTGATGGTGTTATATATATGAGCTCTTGTTTAGAGGAAGAGACTCTAGATATAATTAATGAACTTGATTTAAAGACAGTACTTGCTGAATCAAGAGACAGAGAAGGTAGATTACCAAGTGTAATTATTGATAATGTTGGAGCGGCATATGATGCAACTAAGAGCTTAATTGATAAGGGATTAAAAAATATCGCATTTGTTGGTGTTAATAAAGGATCTGTTAATGCTTGGGAAGATAGACATATAGGTTATGAGAAAGCATTAGAAGAGAATGGCTTAAAGGCTGATGAGGATTTAAAATTCTTTAAGGACTTAAAAGTTAACAGTGGGTACAAAGCTGTAGAAAAATTCGTAGAAAGTGGCAAGAATTTTGATGGGGTAGTATGTTCTTCAGATGAAATTGCCATGGGAGTAATCAATGCATTAAGGGAAAAAGGACTTAGAGTTCCAGAAGACGTAAGTGTAATTGGATTTAATGATAATGCAGTTGCATCATACTTCTATCCAAAAATAACTACAGTAAAACAACCAAGCTATGATATGGGGTCTGTAGCAATGAGAATGCTTATTAAAATGTTAAATAATAAGCCACTAGAACAAGATCAATATGTTTTAGATTACAAAATAGTTAATAGAGAGAGTACTAAGTAGATATGAAAGTGCTATAAATTTCAATGATTTATAGCACTTATTTTTTTTATTAATATAAAAAAAAGTTGTAATCAATTTCAAAAAAAGTATTGTTTTTTAAAAAATGGCATGATATAATAGTAATAAAATTGGTAACGTTTACTAAAAGCGGTTATATCTAAAATTGGGTACACAATCAATTAGGTATAGGCAATATCACTGGGATTATTGAGACTTAGAGAATTTGGGTATAAAGTAAGGTTATAAAATAAAAAAATAATAATTGCTTTTTAGTAACTAAAATGAAAGAGGATAGATTTTACTATCCTCTTTTTGATTTCAAATGATATTTAAGTAAAATATCTTATAATATTCCTTCTGTTTTAAGTAAATTTTCTAATTTTTGAACTTTTTCTGTTAAAGTCATGAATTTTTGTTTTAATATAGTATTTTCTTCATTTCCTTCATTAATGTAGCTTTCCATTTCTTCTACAGCTTTTAATGCTTCATCAATATCTTTTTGAGCTAGTTTTAAATTTGATTCTTTCATTTATGTATCTCCTTTATTAGGTAAATAAAACTTGTATGAAAATCCTTCTAAGTACCCTTGAAGGTGAAAGTAAAACTCAAAAAATAGAATTTTACTTATGTTAATATCTTTATCCTATCACTAATAAATATGTGATGCAAGGCATATATTGTAAAGTAAAGAATAAAGAGAGGAGAAAAAATGATTAACTATATATGGTTTTTAATGATTTTTCTGGGTTTGATAGTTGGGATATTTACTGGTAATGGTGAAGGGATATCTAATGCCATAATAGGATCAATTGATTCTACAGTTACTTTTATAATTGGACTAGTAGGTTTAATGTGCTTTTGGTGTGGAGTGATGAAGGTTGCAGAGAAAAGTGGCTTTACTGAAAAACTAGCCAAGCTTATGAAACCAATATTAAAGCTTATTTTTAAAGAGGCTGCAAAGGATGAAAAGGCTTTAGGTGCTATAGTTATGAATATAACTGCTAATATGATGGGGCTTGGAAATGCAGCAACACCTTTTGGAATTAAGGCTATGGAGGAAATGGATAGATTAAATAATGAAAAGGGACGAGCAAGTGATGACATGGCATTATTTTTAGTTCTAAATGCAGCATGTATTCAATTAGTTCCATCTACTGTACTATCTATAAGAGCAGCCGCAGGTTCTTCGAATCCAGGGGTAATAATACTTCCAGCAATAATATCAACTGGTACTGCAGCTATTGTTGGTGTTATTTGTTGCAAAATTTTGCAAAGATATTTTTAAGTTTATGGGGTGATATTAATGTTTAGCTATATAACTAAAAGTATTATTCCTATAATAGTTTTAATTATTATTACTTATGGAATGATAAAAGGTAGAAAGGTTTATGATTGGTTTGTTGAAGGAGCGAAAGAAGGATTAAAAGTCTGCGTGAATATTTTTCCTTATCTTTTGGCAATGATAATAGCAGTTCAAATATTTAGAGAAGCTAATCTCTTAGACATGTTAAACAATGCAATTGCCCCACTTTGCAAGCTAATCGATTTACCAAAGGAGGTCGTACCTTTAGTATTAATCAAGCCTCTTTCAGGAAGTGGAGCTATGGGAGTTTTTACTGACATTTTAAAAAATTACGGGGCTGATACACCTATAGGTTTAGTAGCTTCTGTAATTATGGGAACTACAGAGACAATATTTTATACTGTGACTGTATATTTTGGAGCAGTTAAAATAAAAAAAACACGTCATACTGTTTGGGCAGCTATAATGGCAGATATGTCTGCTATTATAATGGCAATATTAATGGTTAAAGTACTTATTCTTTAATTATGAGTTAATGCTGAAAAGTTAAGGATATTATTTTCAGAAATTAGTATGATTTTCATTAAGAATTTATATTATTCTTTTAAGTAATATCTTTAATTTTTCTAATTTTCATCATTATTAAAAATTAGAAAAAGGTTAAATTTGCAAATTGCATAAAAGCAAATAATTTTTTGAATGTAAAATTTATAGTGCGTTGTAAAAATTTTGGTTGTATAATATTAATAGAATAAATCGAATGGAGAATGATTATGGGGGAAGATAGATTTTACATTGTAAATGAAAGATCATTACCAGAGATATTTAAAAGGGTAATTGAAGTAAAAGAGAATATTGAACTTGGGAATGCAAAAGATATAAGTGAGGCTATAAAATTAGTAGGTATTAGTAGAAGTACATACTATAAATATAAAGATGATGTATTTCCAATGGGACAAGATATGCAATCAAAAAAGGTAACTTTAATAATCTTAATGACACATAAGTCAGGAACATTATCTAAAGTATTAGATTGTATTGCTTTTTATAAGGGAAACATATTAACCATAAACCAAGATATTCCTATAAACTTATCAGCTAATGTAACTGTTACTATTGATATTTCACATATGGAGAAAAGTATAAGTCAATTAGCTGCAAGGTTAAATTCTTTACCCAATGTTAGAAGCGTTAAGTTATTAGCAGCAGAGTAATAAAACTAAATGACAAAATATTATTTGCAAGGAGATAGGGCTATGAACAAAAATATTTATAAATTTAATAGAGATAATCTTTTAGATAAAATTAAGGATAATTCAATTGTGATTTTATTTGCAGGAAAGGCAATTCAAAAGACAGGAGATCAAACTTATCCTTTTACACCAAATAGAAATTTTTATTATTTAACAGGAATAAAAGAAGAAGATCATATATTAGTTATGACAAAAATTAATGGAGTAAAATCTTCTAAACTTTATATAAAAAACATTGATCTAGAGATGGAAAAATGGGTAGGTAAAAGCATACGTAAGGAAGAAGCTGAAGAGCTTGCAGCTGTAGATGAAGTTAAATTCAAGAGTCAGTTTGACGGAGACATCCATGGAATGATTACTATGAAAGAAGAAATAAATCTTTATTTAGATTTAGAAAGAATGAGTGCAAACAGAGAAGGAACTATTTCACATAGATTTGCCAATGAAATAACAACTAAGTATCCACAAGTTAGAATAAATAATGTTTATAGTAAAATTGGTGAATTAAGATTAAAAAAATCACAGGAAGAAGTAGATAAAATAAAAAAGGCTATTGAAATAACAAAAAGCGGAATTGAAAAATTAATGTCTGAAGCTCGTGTTGGAATGAAGGAATATGAATTAGAAGCATATTTTGATTTTAATTGTAAGGTTAAAGGTGCAACAGGGCTAGCTTTTACAACAATAGCTGCTGCAGGAGAAAATGCTACAACATTACATTATGTTGATAATAATTGTGAGCTTAAAGAAAATGATTTAATTCTTTTTGATTTAGGTGCTGAATATAATTGTTATAATGCAGATATATCAAGAACATTCCCTGTTAATGGTAAATTTACTGAAAGACAAAAGGAAGTTTATAATGCTGTTTTAAGAGTAAATGAAGAAATTATAAATTTAATTAAGCCTGGTATGAAATATAAGGATGTAAATGAAAAAGCTACTGACTTAATTGCAGAAGAATGCATAAAGCTTGGATTAATTAAAGATAAGAGTGAAGTAAGAAAGTATTATTATCATAGTATAGGTCATAGTTTAGGTATGGATACTCATGATATTGAAACTCCACATAGAGATATTGTTTTTGAACCAGGAGTAGTATTTACTGTTGAACCAGGAATATATATTGCTGAAGAAGAAATAGGAATTAGAATTGAAGACGATATTCTTGTTACAGAAGATGGAGTTATTAATTTATCTAGTGATATTATAAAGAGTGTAGAAGAAATTGAAAATTTTATGAGCAAAAATAGAAAATAGTATGTATAAAAAGTTATAAAATGGTATTGCAAATATAAGAAATTGATTATATAATCAGTTTGTAAATAACAAAAGTGAATAAACTAGGGTAGAGGCGCGAAAGTTAATAGTACTATTGATGAGGAAAGCACTGTGATTCAATAGGAAAGGAGCAATCGCCGAAGCGTACAACTAATGCTTTAAGGTTGTATGGCTGGGAATACATAGAATATATGTATTACTGTCACAAAGTATTTTGTGGTGAGCTATCATTTAAGACTTGTAGTTTCATATTTTTTAGTACATACAAGGCCTTGAGTGTTAACTCAAGGTCTTTTTTTATTGTTAGTTTGGGGTGCCCTTATTATTCGCTTTTATATAAAATAAGGGGGAAAAAGAAATGAAAAGAAGTTATAAAGTATTATTGCTTACAATGTTAGTATTTGTAGTTTCAACGTCAGTTGTATTTGCTGCAGAAGTTGAACCAGCAGCAGTTAATGCAGATAAATTTGGATTATGGACATTACTTCCACCATTAGTTGCAATAATATTAGCATTTATAACAAAAAATGTTGTTATTTCATTGTTTATAGGAATTTTATCTGGGAGTTTTTTGATTAGTCTTGCAGGACATAATGTATTTGGTGCATTTATACAAGCATTTTTAGATTTTGTAAGTAGAGCATTAAATTCATTGGCTGATCCGTGGAATGCAGGAATAGTTCTTCAAGTACTTGCAATAGGAGGCGTAATTAATTTAGTTGCAAAAATGGGAGGAGCAAAGGCTATAGCAGAGGCTTTAGCTAAAAAGGCTAAAACAGTAAAAAGCACACAAATGACAACTTGGCTTTTAGGATTATGTGTTTTCTTTGATGATTATGCAAATTCATTAATAGTTGGACCAATAATGAGACCAGTAGCTGATAAAATGAAAATATCAAGAGAAAGATTGGCATTTATTATAGATGCTACAGCAGCTCCAGTGGCTGGACTAGCTATTATTTCTACTTGGATTGGGTTAGAAGTAAGCTTAATTGGTGAAGGATTTAATTCAATAGGTGTAGATGCAAGTGGGTTTGGAGTGTTTTTACAAACAATACCTTATAGATTCTATAATATATTAATATTAGCGTTCATAGTAATAACAGCTTTAACATTAAAGGAATTTGGACCGATGAGGAAAGCTGAAATTGCTGCAAGAAATAGAGATAAGAATATTAAGGATGAAGTTGCAGTTGAAGCATCAACTCAAATGGATGAATTAGAACCAAAAGAAGGTGTTAAGCTTAGTGTATGGAACGCAATTGTTCCAATAGGAGCATTAATAATTTCTGCATTAGTAGCATTTTATTATAGCGGATATAGTGCAATAATGGCGGGAGATACATCTGTAGCTCAAGAGATTATGATAAATTCACCATTTTCATTTAAAGGTATAATGGAAGCATTTGCTGCTTCAGATGCTTCTATAGCATTATTCCAATCAGCATTATTTGCTTCAATAGTTGCTATTTTGATGGGTGTTTGTAAAAAAATATTTACTTTAAGTGAAGCTATTGAAGTTTGGGTTGATGGAATGAAAGGGTTAATAATAACTGGAGTTATATTAATATTAGCTTGGTCATTAGGATCAGTAATTAAAGATCTTGGAACTGCATATTATTTAGTTGAAGTATTAAAAGGAGCAATACCAGCATTCTTATTACCAAGTTTAATATTTATTTTAGGGGCAGTAATTTCATTCTCTACAGGAACTGCATATGGGACAATGAGTATATTAATGCCACTTGCAATTCCATTAGCATATTCAATTAATCCGGATATGTCATTTGTAGTAGTTTGTACAAGTGCGGTATTAACAGGAGCTATCTTTGGGGATCACTGTTCACCAATATCTGATACAACAATACTTTCTTCAATGGGAGCTGGATGTAATCATATTGAACATGTTAAAACACAAATATGTTATTCATTATTTGTTGCATCAGTAACTATATTATTTGGATATATTCCATCAGGATTTGGAATTCCAATATATATAGTATTGCCAATTTCATTAATAGCATTATATATAGGGGTACAAATATTCGGTAAGAAGGTTGAAGGAGCTTAAGCAATAAGAAAAATAAATAAAGAGGGCTATATAATAGAAGGGTTATGCAAAAGCATAACCCTTTTTTGGTCGTTTTAATCTGTAATTTTGACTTCCTTTTTCTTTACTACGAAAAATGCTATTATAAGTCCAATTAAAGATAAAGCTGCAGTGCAAGCAAAGGAAATATTCATTCCATAAATCTGAGCCTTGATAGGATTGGAAATTCCAGAGGAAAGACTAGCCTTACTCATTAGGGTTACAATTATTGAAGTGCCTATAGAACCAGCAACTTGCCTTAAGGTATTATTTGCAGCATTACCATGGGCATAAAGATCTCTATGTAAAGAATTTAAACCAGAAGTTGTTAATGGCATCATAAGCATGGAAATTCCTAACATTCTTAATGCGTATACTATTATTATATAAGCAATAGGTGTATTCATAGAAAGAAATGAAAGCCCAAAGGTTCCTATTGTTAATATTAAAAGTCCAGATAATGCAAGGTATCTAGCACCAAATTTATCAAATAACTTACCTGTGATAGGATTCATAATTCCCATTACAATAGCTCCTGGCATAAGAGCTAATCCTGTATTAAAAGCTGAAGAGCCTCTAATATTTTCAAGATACATAGGAAGTATTAATTCTGATGAAATAAGTCCCGCATAAGCAATCATTACTATTATTGTTGAGAATGTGAATGCAGTGCTTTTAAATACATTTAAATTAAGCATAGGTTCTTTCAGAGTTAATTGTCTCCACACAAATATTACAAGAAAAACTATACCAACAATTAAAGGAATATATACATGGGTATTAGTCCAATTGTAATTTCCAGCATTACTAAAACCAAAAAGTAATGCTCCAAAACCTAATGTAGAAGAAATAAATGAAATTATATCAAATGATATATCTTTATTTTCTGTTACATTTTTTAATAAAAAGAATCCAAGTATTAAATCAATAAATGCAAAGGGTGCAGTAACATAAAATAGATATCTCCAAGGGTAACTATTTATTATCCAACCAGATAACGTAGGACCTATAGCTGGGGCAAATGCAAGGACTATTCCTACTATTCCCATTGCAAATCCTCTTTTATCTATTGGGAAGATTATTAAAAATACTGTTTGCATTAATGGAACTATTAATCCACCTGCTAAACCTTGTATTAATCTAGCACTTAATAACATAGGAAAGTTAGTTGCAAAGCATCCAACAAGAGTCCCTATTGTGAAAAGACCCATTGATATAAAAAACAAGGTTCTAGTCTTAAATTTATCTATAAGGAATGCACTAAAAGGAATTATAATACCATTAGCAAGCATGTAACCTGTACTAAGCCATTGCACAGTAGATACACTTATATTTAAATCTTTCATTATATCGGATAAAGCAACATTCATAAAGGTGCTATTTAGGAAGCAGATAAAAGCACCTAAAAGAAAAACACTAGAAATGACAATAATATTATAATTTTTATTATTAGTAGTTTCTTCAGTCATAAAATCACCTCAAAAATTTATTATATATGTAGTTATATTTCCAAAAGTGAAATTATCTTATGCAAGGATTTTGTAGAATAAAAAAAGGCTCATCTAAATAAGATGAGCAAAATAAAAATATGTATTTAGTAGTATTAAAACCAACTATACAATAATTGATTTTAATTATTGTATAGTTGATTTTAATTATTTATTTGGTGGTGGGTTTATAAGCTTATTAACTAATATTGAAATTACTATTCCAAGTAATGTTTCTATTATTCTGTTAGTTGCATAAAATAAAGGATCACTATAAGCATGAGCTGTAGTAACACCTAAAAATGCAATACAGGTTATATTGATAGCACCTGGCCTTTTTATAATATTGCATAGATAAATCATTAAGATAATACCTATAGCAATAATTAAATATATAAGTGGTTTTGATATGTAAGTATTAGATATATGATTTTCTAATGTTCTAAATAAGAATAAAAATACTAAGCCAAAACTAGCACCTAATATAGTACCTGCACCTCTATTTATACCCATATGAATTGAGTTATAAACAGTATCTTGTAAACAAATTACTGCAGTGAGGCAAGCAAAAAAAGGTTCGTTAGGCAAAAGTAACAAACATAGAAAAACAGCTATACCTGATTTTATTGTTCTAAGTCCAACCTTAGGAAATTGAAATTTTTCCATAATTAAGCCTCCTATCCCCTTAGATATTATATCTAAGAAATAGTCAAATTTCACTATTTAATATTATATTTTTTATTAAAATCAAAAAATGTTAAAAATTATATATTATTCATACTTTATAATAAAAATGATTTATAATTATTTTTAAGAATATATAGTAAAGTGGGGATAAAATGGATTTAATTATACTTATTATTTTAGAAATAATTCCAATAATATTGTGGGGGTGTGGATGGTATTTTGAAAATAAATATTCTAAATATCCTGATATGAGTAAAGGATATAAATTTGGAAGTGCAAAAAATAGTAATGAAGAATGGCGGTATGGAAATAAAGTTGCTAGTAAGGGTTTTAGTGCAACAGGAACTTTGTTATTTATACTTATAATAATAGCAAGATTATTATTTGATACTAATATAATTACTGTTATTTTCATATTATTTATTGTGATATGTGTGAATTTTATGGTAATAGAGGGCATAATAAAAAAGAAGTTTAAAAATAAATAGAATAGGTTTGACAGGTTTTGCATTTTAGCATATTATAAAATTAATAAATGCATAGAAAAGAAGAGTAGTTTAGGAATGTATCTAAAGAGAGCTAGAGTGGGTGAGAGCTAGTGTTACTGAACTTTATGAAGATGG
Source organism: Clostridium sp. 1001271B_151109_B4 (assembly GCF_015670405.1). Lineage (GTDB taxonomy): Bacteria > Bacillota > Clostridia > Clostridiales > Clostridiaceae > Clostridium. The sequence goes on from NZ_JADPBQ010000012.1 coordinate 31,187, forward strand.
TCTTGGAGCTGATTATCTGAGCTTGAAAAAGTTAGGGTAATACGGGAGCAACCGTTATATTGCAAGGTGATGATAGTCACCTACTGAGATATTTATTGTAAAATAAATATGAAATAGAGTGGTAACGCGTATATAACGCCTCTATATGGGTATAAAAGCCTATATAGAGGCTTTTTTTAGTTAGGAGTTTTCAGTTAGTAGTTAAGATTAAACTATTAATTTAAGCTATGACTTTTAATAGAAATTTGTTAACAAAAAAGAGGAGGAAGTAATATGACTAAAAAACCATATTATATAACTACGCCAATTTATTATCCATCTACTAAGTTACACATCGGTAACACCTATACAACAGTAGCAGCTGATGCTTTAGCTAGATTTAAGAGATTAAATGGATATGACGTAATGTTTTTAACAGGAACTGATGAACATGGGCAAAAAATTCAAAGAATAGCAGAAGAGAAGGGTATAACACCTAAAGAGCATGTTGATGAAATAGTTGCTGGAATTAAAGATCTATGGGGTATGATGGACATAAGTTATGATAAATTTATCAGAACTACTGATGATTATCATAAAAAAACAGTTCAAAAGATATTTAAAAAATTATATGATCAAGGTGATATATATAAATCTTCTTATGAAGGATTATACTGTACTCCGTGTGAATCTTTCTGGACAGAAACTCAATTAGTTAATGGAAATTGTCCAGACTGTGGAAGACCAGTTGAAAAATCAAAAGAAGAAGCTTATTTCTTTAAAATGAGTAAATACGCTGATAGATTAATGAAATATATTGATGAGCATCCAGAGTTTATTCAACCAGAATCAAGAAAAAATGAAATGGTTAATAACTTCTTAAAGCCTGGATTACAAGATCTTTGTGTATCAAGAACAAGCTTTAATTGGGGAGTTCCAGTTACTTTTGATGAAAAACATGTAGTTTATGTTTGGATAGATGCATTATCTAACTATATATCTGCTTTAGGATATGGAAGTGAAAATGATGAATTATATAAGAAGTACTGGCCTGCAGATGTTCATTTAATAGGTAAGGATATATTAAGATTCCATACTATTTACTGGCCAATTATGTTAATGGCATTAGGAGAAGAGCTACCAAAGCAAGTATTTGGTCACGGATGGTTGCTTGTTGATGGTGGAAAAATGTCAAAATCTAAAGGAAATGTTGTTGACCCAGTTGTTTTAGTTGATAAATTTGGTGTTGATGCGGTTAGATATTATTTATTAAGAGAAATTCCATTTGGAGCAGATGGATTATTTAATAATGAAATATTTATAAAGAAGATTAACTCAGATCTTTGTAATGACCTTGGTAACTTATTATCAAGAACAGTTGCAATGATTGAAAAGTATTTTGATGGAGTAATTCCAGCACCAACAGCTAAAGAAGATATTGATAATGAATTAATTAGCTTAGCTATAGAAACTCCAATTAAAGTAACAAAAGCAATCGATAATTTAAGAATTCCAGAAGCATTAGAAAATGTATTTGAACTTATAGGAAGGGCAAATAAATATATTGATGAAACAACTCCTTGGATACTTGCAAAGGATGAAGAAAAGAAAGAAAGATTAGGTACAGTTTTATATAATTTAGCTGAAAGCTTAAGATTTGCATCTGTATTATTATCATCATTCTTACCAAGTACAAGTGAAAAGATTAATTCTCAATTAAATATTACTACAACAACTTGGAATTCATTATCAGGATTTGATGGAACAACACCAGGAACTGAAGTTAAAAAAGGTGAAGCTTTATTCCCAAGAATAGATGTAGCTAAGACTTTAGAAGAATTAGAAGCTATGAGATTAGCTCAATTAGAAGCTAATAAGCCAAAAGAAGAATATAAAATGCAACCAATTAAAGAAGAAATAACTATTGAAGACTTTGAAAAAATAGATTTAAGAGTAGTTAAGGTTTTAGAATGCGAACCAGTTAAAAAAGCTAAAAAGTTATTAAAATTAAAAGTAGATTTAAACGGTGAAGAAAGACAGGTTATTTCAGGAATAGCAATGCATTATAAGCCAGAAGAACTAGTTGGTAAATATGTAGTTTTAGTTGCTAACTTAAAACCTGTTACTTTAAGAGGTGAATTATCACAAGGAATGATAGTAGCAGCAGCTACAGATGATGATAGCGTATTAAAGTTAGTAAATCCAGGTGAATTACCAACAGGAAGTATTGTTAGATAAGTGAAGTTCTAAATATTTGATTTATATAACTGAACTTACACCTACGAATGTTAATGAGTAGGTGTTTCATTAAAGTAGTGAGTGACAAGTGATAAGTTAAGTAATAAAGCCGGCATAGGCCGACTTTTGGAAATGCAAAAAGGTCAGCTTTGCTGACCTTTTTACTATAACTCAAAACTATTAACTAATTAAAAGGGGGTTTTTTAATGAATATTATTATAGGTAATGCATGGCCTTATGCTAATGGACCTTTACATTTAGGAAGAATTGCAGTTTTGTTACCAGGAGATATTTTAGCCAGATACCATAGAATGATGGGTGATGATGTTATTTTTCTTTCAGGAACAGACTGTCATGGTACTCCAGTGACTATGAAGGCAAAAGAAGAAGGAATAACACCATTAGAGGCTGTAGAAAAATATCATAATGAGTTTCAAAGGTGCTTTAAATCATTAGGGTTTTCTTTTGATATTTTTGCAAAAACTCATTCAGAGTATCATGAAGAAAAGGTTAAAGAGTTTATATTAGAACTATATAAAAAGGGATTTATATATGAAAAGAATGTAGAACAAACCTATTGTAAGAAATGTAATGAATATTTAGCTGATAGATATATTGTAGGAAAATGCCCAGTTTGTAGAGAAGAAGCAACTGGTGATGGATGTGAAAATTGTAATGGTGAATTTGAAAGCAGTGAGTTATTAGATATTAGATGTAAATTCTGTGATTCTGAGCCAGTTCTAAAAGAAACTAAACATTTATTTTTTAGCTTATCAAAGTTTGAAAATGATGTTGAAAGATTATATATAAATCAACATGGCTGGAGAGAAAATGCAAAGAAGATATTAAAAAGATATTTAGATGAAGGACTAAGAGATAGGGCAGTAACTAGGGATTTCAATTGGGGGGTTGATGTACCATTAAAAGGATATGAAGATAAAAAAATATTCGTTTGGATAGAAGCAGTTATGGGATATTTAACAGCTAGTATGAAATGCCTTGAAGAAAGAAAAGAAGATTATAAAGAATATTGGGAAGGTGAAGATTCAAGGGTTTACTTTATTCATGGCAAGGATAATATACCCTTTCATACTGTAATATTCCCAGCAATTCTATCTGGGCTTGGCATAAAAGATTCTAATTTGAGAATAATATCAGGGGAGCATTTAAAACTTGAAAATAAGCCTTTTTCCGCAGTAAAGAATTGGGCTCTTTGGGCAGATTATGTATGTGAAAGGTATAATGTTGATAGTTTTAGATACTATTTATCGTTAAATTCACCAGAAGACAAAAATACTGATTTTACTTGGAGAGAATATATAAATATACATAATAATGAACTGGTAGGAGAGTTAAATAACTTTGTTGGTAAGGTTTTATTATTTTCTAGGAAAAACTATGCTAATAGAATACCTAATGGAAAGATGGATGAAAAATTAAAAAATGAAATTTTAAATTTATATTTTGATGTAGGTGATAAGATTGAAGAAGGTCACTTTAGAGATAGTTTAAATGACATAATGAATTTATGCAAAAAGGGAAATAAATATTTTGATAATAGTAAGGTGTGGGACTTATTAAGCAGTAATCCGAGCAAATGTAAGGCTGTGATTTATAACTGCATTCAAATTATAGTTAATTTATCAAATTTATTATATCCATTTATGCCAGAAAGTTGTAAAAAAATAAAACAATCTTTAGGACTAAGCGAAGGAGTTTGGAGTTTCACTGAAAGGAAAGAAGGATTAGTTAAAGAATGTGAAGTTCTTTTTGTCAAAATTGATAAGAAAAGAGCTAGCGAAGAAGTTGCTAGATTGAAAGAAAAGAAAAATTAAAAAAAACCTAGAGTTATTTCATTTGGGGGACGAATAACTCTAGGAAACCAACTTTACAAGATGGTTTTAGGGGTAAATAATAATGCTTTAACTACTTTACAAGTATTATAATAAACTTTAAATGTGTCATTTAGGTGTCAAATTTCTGAAGAAAATATTAACTATTCTTAATATAAGCTAAATTTAAAAAGTTTTATCGTTGAATTTACTAGAATTAGTACTAGTTTCAAGGATAAAATTTTTTTGAAAAATTTTAATCTTTATATGAACTATTTTAAATCTTATAAAAGAAATAAATATATATGATATTGTTGATAAAAATTTAAATATAAAAAAAGGAAGCTTTTATTTTAATATTTAAATATTAAAATATCAATATATAAGAAGAAACTCAGTATTAGCTGAGTTTTTTTACTTTGTTTTGGTATAATAAACAATATAATTATATTTTTTTAAGGGAGAAATAAGTATGGAATTTAGATATGAAATATTTGACACACATTCACATTATGATGATGAAGCTTTCAATGAAGATAGAGAAGCCGTCTTTGAACAAATTAAAAATGAAGGAGTAGTAGGAATTTTAAATTGTGCATGTTCTAAGTCAAGCTTAAAAACTACTAATGATTTAACGTTAAATTATGACTTTATATATGGAGCTTTAGGAATTCATCCAAGTGACGCAAATGATTATAATGATGAGGTTAGAAAGGAAATAATTGAATTAGCAACAAATAATAAAAAAATATTAGCTATAGGAGAAATAGGATTAGATTATTATTGGGAAGAAAATCCGCCTAGGGATGTTCAAAAAAAAGTGTTTAGAGCTCAAATGAAATTAGCAGAAGAGTTAAATTTACCTGTTGTTATTCATGATAGAGATGCTCATGCTGATACATTAGAGATAATGAAGGAATTTCCGAATGTAATAGGTACAGTTCATTGCTTTTCAGGAAGTCTTGAGTTTGCAAAAGAATGTGTAAAATTAGGGTATTATATAGGTATTACAGGTGTTGTAACATTTAAAAATGCTAGAAAAATATGCGAAGTAGTTCAAGGGATTCCGTTAGATAGATTATTAGTTGAAACTGATTGCCCATATATGGCTCCAGTGCCAAATAGAGGAAAAAGGAATAAATCGGACTATATACGATATATAATAGAAAAAATAGCTGAAATAAAGGAAATTTCTTCAAAAGAGGTTAATTTGGCTGTAAATGACAATTTCTATCGCTTGATTCACAATAAGAAATAAAGTAAAATAAATACTAACAATTGTAAAATTTTTCTAAAAATTTATAAACAGTATCTACAAACTTCAAAAAGCAAAATGCCATTATTTATTTTTATTCAAATTAATTATTAAAGGTGTATTTTATTACACTTAAGAAACAGGTTTTATTAAGGATAGGGTGGGAAATTTGACAAAAACATGAATTATTTATATAATTCAATGGTCGCTCTTGCCAGAGGAGGTTAAATGTAGATGGTTGAAAAATGGAAGGAAAACTTAAGAAACAATTTTACTAATAGTCCTAAGGCAAAAATAATTACAGGTGCTGTAAGTGTTGTATTAGTTACATTAGTAATAACACTTGCATGTATGAGAAAAAACATAACAATAATCATTGACGGAAAAGAAGAAACATTTATAACATATAAAGGGACTGTTAAAGATGTACTTGCAGATAAGGAGATAGAAATTGCTCCTAAGGACAAAGTACAACCAGCTTTAGATGAAAAAATTTCATCAAGGGATGTTATTAACATTAAGAGAGCTGTAGAGATTGAAATGGTAGTTAATAGCAAAACTATTGTTATAAAAACTGCTGAAGATACTGTAAAAGATATGCTTGAAGCTGAAAGTGATGAACTTAATGCTGAAGGAATTGAATTTAATGAAGGATTAGATGAAATAACGCCTTCGTTAGATACTAAAATATCAGATAACCTTACGATTCAATTGGTTAAGGTTGAAGTAACAAATGAAGTAGCTACTGAAGATATTGATTATGAAACAATAGTGGAAGAGGACGAAAGTTTAGATATAAACACTGAAGACGTTAGACAAGCTGGTGAAGCTGGTCAAAAAGAAATAACTTATAAGGTTGTTAAAAAAGATGGCAAGGAAGTATCTAGAGAAGTAGTTCAATCAAAGGTTATTAAAGAACCTGTAAACGAAATTATAGCGCAAGGTACCAGAAGGGTATTTGCTAGTAGAGATGGAGAAATGGAGTATAAAGATTTAATTTATTGTGAATCTACTGCATATGCAGGAGATACTATTACTGCAACAGGAACTGTGCCAAGTTATAATCCAGGTGGGATAAGCACAATAGCAGTTGATCCAAGAGTAATTCCATTGGGTAGTTTAGTTTACGTAGAAAATTATGGTAAAGCTATTGCGGCGGATACAGGTGGTTTAATTAAGGGAAAAATAATCGATGTATTTCTTAATTCAGAATCTGAATGTAGATCATGGGGAAGAAAATATAACGTTCCAGTATATATTTTAGCATATCCTGGAGAATGGTAATATTAAAGGAGGTTAGTTGTTGGACTAGCCTCCTTTAATATTTTTAAAAATTTAGTATAAAATTTATACAGAATAATGAATATAAATTTACAAAGGTTTGACATTATATGAATATAAGGATAAATTAATAAGAGATAATAAAGGAAAGGAAGAGATTCTTTTGATTAAAGAGGTTATAGTAGTTGAGGGAAAAGATGACATCGCAGCCGTAAAAAAGGCCGTTAATGCAGAAATGATTGCCACTGGTGGTTTTGGAATAAATGCTAAAGTTATTGCTAGAATTAAAGAAGCACAAAAAAGAAAAGGAGTAATAGTATTAACTGATCCTGATTTTGCTGGTGAAAAGATAAGAAAGATAATAGCAAAGAGAGTTCCGGGAATAAAGCATGCATATATTGCACAAGAAGATGGAATTAAGGATGATGATATAGGAGTAGAAAACGCTAGTCCGGAGGTCATTATAGAAGCCTTAAATAGAGCAAAGATTACATTAGAAGAAAAGGTTGAAACATTTGATACTCAAGATATGTTTTATTTTAGATTAAATGGTGATCCTAATGCAAAAGCTAGAAGAATAAAGCTTGGAAATAAGTTAGGAATTGGTTATGGAAATGCAAATCAAATGTTATCAAGATTAAATAATTATGGAATAACTAAGGAAGAATTTATAGAAGCTATTAAATACGTAGATGCAGAACTAGAGAAGGAGAAATAAATGGATATAAAAGATGTAAAAACAGCTGAGTTGGTTAAAAAGTATAATTTTAAGTTTTCTAAAAGTTTAGGTCAAAACTTCTTAATTGATGATTCAGTACCTAGAGATATAGTTTCAGGAGCAGAAGTTGATGGAGAAGATTTAGTTATAGAAATAGGGCCGGGAGTAGGTACATTAACAGCTCAATTATTAAAGAGAGCTAAAAAAGTAGTTGCAATAGAATTAGATAATGACTTAATACCAATATTAGAACAAGAGTTAGGAGATAATCCTAATTTTACACTTATACATAATGATGCATTAAAGGTTGATTTTAATGAAGTAATAGGCGAAGAGAAGAGTGTAAAGCTAGTTGCTAATTTACCTTATTATGTTACAACACCTATAATAGTAAAATTACTTAAGGATGGGTATAATTTTAAATCATTAACAATAATGATTCAAAAAGAAGTTGCAGAGAGAATGAATGCAGAGCCTGGAAATAAAGATTATGGGGCACTATCTTTACTTGTTCAATATTACTGTAATACAAGTATTGTAAGAAGGGTACCGCCAAGTTGTTTTATACCTAGACCAAAGGTTGATTCAATAGTTATTAGATTAGATAAGCTTAGTGAACCAAAAGTTAAGGTTGAAAATGAAAAATTATTCTTTGATATAATAAGAAATTCTTTTAATATGAGAAGAAAAACTTTATGGAATGGTGTTAAGAGCATTGGACCAGCAAAGGAAAAACTTGAGGAGGCTTTTGAAAAGGCAGGAATTGATCCTAAGAGAAGAGGGGAAACATTATCTATCCAAGAATTTGCTATGCTTGCAAATTGTATCAATGAAATTTTATAATACAAGTGTTATTTCAAATTATAAATTCTATAAAGCCAATAAGTAAGCCACTTAAAAATAGGAACATATTTTATAATGTTGAACATATAATATATGGAATTAATATAAAGTGGGGGTTCTAGAGAATGGCAAGTAATAGTAGATTGTATAGAAACTTCGTAATTCTACAGGAGGATGAACGAGGATATGCAAACTCTGATGATAAAACATTATCTGGATATTCTAAGATAGAAGCAAAAGGAGATAAATGTAAAATTTCTTTCTATGCTCAAAATCTTAAAAAAGATGATGATAAATACTACATGTTACTTATTTGTTGTAAGAAAGATATGAAGCAAATAGTGAATTTGGGTCCTTTAGACGTAAGTGATAGTGGTAAAGGTGAAGCAACAAAGGAATATAATGTATCAAACATTGCTGGATTAAATTTAGAGTTTGATAAGATTTGTGGAACTGCTATAGCCAAAATGAATAATAACACTCCAATTTTTGTAATGTGCGGATTTTTAAATGGACAACAACCTAGTGAAAATTGGAAGAGTTATATTGTTGTTAAAGCCAAAGATGTTCGGGTAATAAGAGCAGCTTCAGATAAAGATTCTAAGAAAGAACAAAGAAAACCAGAGTTAAAAAAGAACCAAAGTAAATCAAGCAACAATGAAATTAAAGATTCTAAGGTAGAAGAAAAAATTACTGAAGAAAAAATTGATAGAGAAAAAATTGATAGAGAAAAAGAAGAAGAATTAAAAGAAGAAGTTAAAATACAAGAAGTAGAAGAAGTAAAAGAGGTAAAAGAGGTAAAAGAAGTAAAAGAAGAAATTTCAAATCAAATAATCGAAGAAATTACCCCAAGAGAAAATTTAAGAGGTAAATTTGAAGATTATGAAGATGAAATTGAATCTAATAAAGAATTCGATCCAGTAAGTGGAAAGATAAGAGGAAGCATAGGAGAGTATTTTGAATCAATAGTTGATGGATTTGAAAGAGATTATAGTAGTATAGATGAGTTAAAATACACAAAATGGTATAGGGTACCAATTCATGATTTACATGAAATGTGTAATATGTCTAATTATAATAAGTATACATTAGCTTATTATCCAATGCTGAATTACTACCCATATATTAAGAAATATGGATACTTTATGATTGGGTATAAGTGTGATTCAAGAGGAAATCTAAAACATATTATTTATGGAGTTCCAGGAAAGAAGGATAAGGATGAACAGCCTTATGATGGAAGGACAGGTTTTGTAACCTGGGTAAATACTAATGGAAAAAGTAGTGATGGCTGTTGGTTAATGTTTTATGATTTTAAAAATTCAACAGTTGTTGTTCCAATGCAATAATGAAGAACATAGTGCTTAGATAGTATATCTAAATTTTTTTTGAAGATTAATATAATAAATTAAAATAAATTGCTAATATTGGAATAAAGTATTATAATTATCTTTATTAGGAGAAGCATATGCTTCTCCTATTATTTTAATTAACAAATTAAAAGGAGATACAAATGTTAAGGGCATTAAAAAAATATATTTTAAGTTCATTTTTAATAATGTTTGTACTTAGTTTTTCGGGGTGTACAATTATAGAAAATGTTGAAAAAAAGTTTGGATTGAAGAATGATTATTTTGAGTATTTAAATTCAAGTGACATAGAACAAATTAGTATACAAAGTACAAGAGATACAGGATTTAAATTTATAGTAACAGAAACAAGCGCTATTAGAGATATTTATAATATATTATCTAGAGCAAAAATAAGAGAAAATAAATCGAGTTTGGAGCCAGATTATAAGTTTGAATTTGATTTAGGTGATGAAGTTAAAGAGTTTTATTATGTGGTTGGAACAGAAGATGGGAATTTTTATAACGATGGTAATACATTTTCAGTTTCTAAAAGATTAGATGAAGTAATAATTAAAAATTTATCTTTTATAAGAAAGCCTAGGGATTTCGATTATATTTATTATCAAACCATTTTAGAAATATTACAACCAGTAAGTAAAGTTGAAAATATAAATGATTATAAGGTAGGAGTAAACATAAGTGGAGATATAGATTGTTTAAAATATGTATTTTCTACTGATATAAATAGTTTTTTAGATAAAGCTAAACAAATTATTCCAAATGTTGAGCTAGTAGATAATAATGAGGTAGATTTTGATATAGTTGTTACTGTAAAAAATAGAGGATATGATAGCAGTAATTTTAAAACATTAATTACTGTAAAAAATAAAAAGGAAAATACAGAAGATAAATACTATGTTTCAGCAGTTAATGAGTTCAAAGAATGGAGCATAGAGGTATTGAAGAGTAAACCTAAAGGTTGGTAAGAGGGGTTAATAGTTTAAGGATAAAACTTCTTATGGAGTTTCTAATAATATATTTTAAAGTCTGCCTAGGCAGACTTTATTTTTTTACTATTAACTATTAAATGGTTGCTATATTAGATTTAAGCATTCTAACTAATCTTTCTACCGGTAATAATGTAAGTAAAACTAAGCAAATTATTAATTCTCCACCTACGGCTAGACCGTTAACGCTTAGTGAATAAATAATTGGAGATATACCTTCTGGTGCATATGAACCAAAGAAAACTACGCCTGAAATAAAATGTGAAATAAAGCGTAGCAACATACTGACACTTGCTCCTAAATATTTATTTTTAAAGAATCCGGCAACTCCAACAGCCATAAATGGTAATGGATAATCAAATAATACTTGAATGGGATTTAAGATATATGGATCTAGTATTAATTTGAATAATCCAAAAAGGAAACCTGTAAATAGTCCAATAGAAGGGCCATAAACAAATGAAATAATGATTATTGGAATCATACTACCTAAAGAAATGCTTCCACCGCCATTAGGTAGGGAATAAATCTTTATCATGTCTAAGATAAATGCTAAAGCAATAGCTAGTCCTATTCGTGCTATTAACTTTGAATTGAATTTTAATGATTTAAATTTAATAAAAGCAATTAATAAAATTGCACAGCCAACTAAAGTGATTAATGTTAATGGGCTGCTAAAAATAGTTTTGAAATTTTCTCCAAGTGTTGCTAGAAAATTTGACATAAAAAAATACCTCCTTATTTGCGTAAGAGGTACCTAGGCATTAGAATATATATAATTTATTCTATAATGGCTTTCCTACGCTGGAATTATCCAGATCAGGTTAAAAGGGTTGATGAAGAAGTCATCTCTCAGCCTTTGGGCACCCCTAGCAACTTTATATTAAATATATTTTAGCCATAAATTTACAAAAAGTCAACATTCTTATTAATCATTTGAGAAGACTTATAATTTGTATTAGAAGATTTATTAAATAAATTAGTTAAACTTATATTAGTGCCTATAGGCATAATAGTTTCAAATGAAGTTAGTGGCATAGTTATAACAGAATCATCCTCTAATAGTATGAAAGCATCATTGCCTGTATAATCTAATATCATTCCTTTCATGATAATACACCATCCTAAATAAATTTTTATTAGTTTACCCTTAAAATATAATAAAAATACATCCAAGAATGTTCTTGGATGTATTTTTATAAATATAAATCTTTATAAACAATTTGAAAGACTTTTAAAGATTCTTCAATTTTATGCTTAAGTAATTTTTTTCTATTAGTAAATTCCTTTTCGCCTAATGGTGTTAATGAATAAAACTTTTGAAATTTCTTTTTTGGATCATCCCATTGTCCTATAACTAATCCTTCCTTTTCTAACTTTTTTAATAAAGGATAGATTCCACCGGTACTAGGGGTCCAAAGACCATTAGTTCTTTCTGCAACTTTTGTAGAGATTTCATTACCATTTGTAGGTCCAGATTTTAATATATGGAGTACATAAATGGGTAATAAGCCTTTTGTAAAAATCTGACCAACAGCTTCCTTTTCTTTTTGTACTTTTTTTAGTTCAGCAAGCTTAGCTTTATACTCATCATGTAGTCTCTTTTCCTCAGCTTTAATATCTTCTAGATTGTTAAAATCAAAGTCGCCCATTATTTATTTTTCCATTTTAACAGAGAATCCTATTAATCCAGGACCACCATGGACACCAAGAGCAGGACTTATTTCTGCAATTTTAGTTGAAGCTACATTTGGTAATGATTTTATAGATTCCATATATTTAGTAGCTTCTTCTTCACAGCCAGCATGTAAAACTGCTACTTCACATTTTCCTTTTTCTAAATAGCCTTTTAAAATTTCAGTCATTTTAGATAAGGATTGTTTTCTGCCCCTAACTTTAGCAACATTATAGTAAATTCCATTTTCGTCAGTAGTTATTATAGGTTTAAGATTTAAGAATTCACCAACAGTTCCTGCTAATCTTCCTATTCTTCCACCTTTTTTTAGATATTCTAATGTACTAATTGTAAAATATCCAATAACTCTTTTTCTAATTTTAGGTAATTCTTCTACTATTTCTTCGAAACTTTTACCTTCTCTTATAAGTTTAGAAGTTTCTATAACTATTTCGCCTTGAGGATAAGCTAGTATTTTTGTATCATAAACGAAAGAAGTTAATTTTGGATGATCTTCTAAAGCTAATCTTAAAGCATTATAGCTTCCTGAAAGACCACTTGAAATAGAAATACAAATCACGTGTGTATATCCTTCTTCTTCTAATTTATTTAAAGTTTCTTCGGTTTCTTTAGCGCTTGGTAAAGATGTTGTCGGAATTTCCTTTTCTAAGTTAGCATAAACTTCAGATGGTGAAATATCTATTCTATCTCTATAATCACCACTAGAGTAAATTATTCTAAGTGGTAATAAATTAACGTTATTTTCTCTTAATGTATTTAAATCAAGATCGCATGCGCTATCTGTAATTAAAGCAATTTTTTGCATATAAAAAATCCTCCGATAATTTATTTTATATTTTTAGTATATCATATCAGATAATATTATCAATAGTGATAGGGATAATATTATCACTATTGATAAGGTTATGCAATTTTATAAAATTTTATTATGTTAAATTAAAAAATATATATAACTAAAAACTATTTACATATAATTCCAAAAGAGATAGAATGTATATGAGAGTTAAAATATACACAATATATTGTGTGTAGGAGGCGAATAAAGTGCTATATGTGGTAAAAAGAGATGGCAGAGAAGTTAAATTTAATACTGATAAAATTGGTAATGCAATAAAAAAAGCAAGTGATGAAGTTGGGGAACAATTAAGAGAAAGTGAAGTTCTAGTTTGCATTCAAAGGGTTATTCAGTATATAGAAGAGTCTAAAAAGAAAAAAGTATCAGTAGAAGAAGTACAAAACCTAGTAGAGAAAGCATTAATTGATAGTGGACATATAAATATACAAAGAGCATATTCTTCTTATAGGAGAGAGCGAACTAGAGTTAGGGATATTAAATCAGATTTGATGAAATCTATTAAAAATATAGGTATTGAAACAGATAGGGATAATGCGAATGTTGGGAATAATTTCAGCTCGAAATTATTAAGAATAGCTTCTGAATCTAATAAGTGGCATAATCTTTATAATATGCCTAAATATCTGGCAAAGGCTCATGAAGTTGGAGAGGTTTATTTCCATGATCTTGATTCGTATAATTTAACAACCAATTGTTTGCATATCCCTACAGGAGAGATATTAAGCAAAGGATTTAATACTGGATACGGAACTATAAACCCTCCTAAGCGTATAGAGTCTGCAGCAGAATTGTCTTGTATATTATTGCAATCAACTCAAAATGATATGTTTGGGGGACAGTCTCATCCAGATTTTGATAATGATATGGCTCAATTTGTTGAGCCAACAAGAGAAGAAATAAGAAAAGAATTAATACAATATGGAATTAAAGAAGAAGAATTTGAGAATTTAGTAGAGGAAAAATTGAAATATAGAATTCATCAGGCTATGCAAGGTGTTGTATATAATTTAAATACTATGCATTCACGTGCAGGATCTCAGGTTCCATTTTCTTCTATAAATTTAGGAATACCAAATTCTAAAGATGCTGCATTAGTTTGTGAAATCTTTTTAAAAGAATATGAAAAGGGATTGGGAAAAGGAGAGCAACCGATATTTCCTAATATAATATTTAGAGTTAAAGAAGGTATTAATAGAGAGCCAAATGATCCATATTACTATTTATTTAAAATTGCTTGTGAGGTTGCATCAAGAAGAATGAATCCAACATTTATGAATATAGATGCTGATTTTAATAAAGAATATTATGATAAGGGATATATTCCAGCAACTATGGGTTGCCGTACTTATTTGATGAAAAATATTAATGGTGAGCCGGGTTGCAAAGGGAGAGGTAACATAGCTCCAATAACCATTAATTTACCTAGAATAGGGATAGAAGCAAATAAGAATGTTGACAAATTTTTTGAAATATTACAAGAAAGATTGGTTTTAGCAAAGGAAGCATTGCTTCATAGATATAGCATTTTAAAGCAATTAAGAGTTAAAGATTTGCCATTTGTTGCAGGTCAGGGATTAATGAAAGGTTCGGAAGGGTTGTCACAAGATGATTCTATTGAACCAATTCTTAAACAAGGGACATGGGCTATAGGATTTATAGGCCTTGCTGAAACTTTAACTGCTTTAATTGGATGTCACCATGGAGAATCTAAAGAATCTAGAAAGTTAGGGTTAGAAATAATTGAGTTTATTAGAAAGTATACAGATAAATTAATTGAAGAGACACATCTTAATTGGAGTTGTTATGCAACACCAGCTGAAGGGTTATCAGGAAAGTTTATAAAGCAGGATAAAAAAGTATATGGAATAATAAAAGGAGTAACAGATAAAGATTACTACACAAATAGTTTTCATATTCCTGTAAGTTATAACATATCAATAAAAGAAAAAATAGATATTGAGGCTCCATATCACAAGCTTTGTAATGCAGGCCATATTTCTTATATTGAAGTAGATGACTCTCCATCACCTGAGGTAATTATGGATATAATAAAATATGCCTACACAAATACTAATATAAGTTATATAGGAATTAATTTCCATATTAGATATTGTAAAGAATGTGGAACAAGTATTGAAAGCAATTTAAGTAAATGTCCAAAATGCAATAGTAGAAATATTCAAGGGGTATCAAGAGTTACAGGGTATTTGAGTTTAGATGAAAGGTTTGGACCTGGAAAGTATGAGGAAAGATTAGATAGGAGATCACATACAGGAAGATATAAAAATAACTATGATGTAATGTGATTTAGTTTATGGCTAGCCATTATAATACTTCTATCTATGGAGAGATAACAACTGACGTTTCCTAGATAACGAATTCTAACCTTAATGCGGAGTTAAAACTAAATATTAAGCTAAGAATTCGCTTTATAAATGCCTTTAAGGATACTATTAATATAGTAGTAACCTTAGAGGCATTTAACATAAAATGAAAGAAAATATAAAATAATTGCAAAAATTAAAACTTCGATCATTAAAAAAGTAAAAATAGTCTTTCAAAATGAATTTTAAAATATAAAACTTGCAATTTTTAGAAAAAGATATTGTGGAAAAATTTTGGATATGATAAAATGGTAAAATAAAGATTTAGTTGTAATAATTGGGGGAAGACCCCTATTTTTTATATACAGCTATATCTAATGATATATAAATTAAAAGGGGGCAAAAAAATGTCTATTAGATGTGGTAATGATAATAGGGAAATCTATATAGTAGATACTACTCTTAGAGATGGAGAACAAACAGCTGGGGTTGTTTTTGCAAATGAAGAGAAGGTAATCATTGCAGAGATGCTAAGTGATCTTGGGGTAGATCAATTAGAAGTCGGAATTCCTACAATGGGTGGAGATGAAAAAAAGGCAATTAAGCAAATTGTTAAAAGAAATAATAATAGAAAAAGTATAATGGCATGGAATAGAGCTGTTATATCAGATATTGAACAATCTATAGATTGTGGAGTAGATGCAGTTGCAATTTCAGTATCTGTTTCTGATATTCATATTAAGCATAAGCTTAGAACTTCAAGAGAATGGGTATTGGAAAATATGATAAAATCAGTTGAATTTGCTAAAAAGAATGGCTTATATGTATCTGTAAATGGGGAAGATGCATCTAGGGCAGATAAAGAGTTTTTAGTCACATTTATCGAAGAAGCTAAAAAAGCAGGTGCTGATAGATTTAGATATTGTGATACTGTTGGAATAAGAGAGCCATTTTCTTTAAGAGCAGATATTGAAGAATTATATAAGAAAACAAATTTTGATATAGAAATGCATACTCATAATGACTTTGGAATGGCAACAGCTAATGCAATTGCAGGAATTTTAGGTGGAGCAAATCATGTTGGAGTAACTGTTAATGGGCTTGGAGAAAGAGCAGGAAATGCTGCTCTAGAAGAAGTTTTAATGGCATTAGAGTATGTTTATGGAGATACAGTTGATGTAGATACAAAGATGTTTAGAGAAGTATCTCAGTATGTTGCCCAAGCTTCAGGAAGGATTTTACCTTCATGGAAGGCGATTGTTGGTGATAATATGTTTGCTCATGAATCAGGAATTCATGCAGATGGTGCAATAAAAGATCCAAAAAACTATGAAGCATTTGATCCAGATGTAGTTGGTTTACAAAGACAAATCGTTATAGGAAAGCATTCTGGAAAAGCTGGTATAATTAATAAATTTAAAGAGTACAATATTGAATTAAATGATGAAGAAGCACAAGGTGTATTAGAAATGGTAAGAGCTGCTTCTGTTAGATTAAAGAGAACCTTATTTGATAAGGAATTAGTTAAACTTTATAAAGAATATAAACAATTAAATAAAGAAAAAAATAAGGAGAATTAAAGATGATAAAATTATTTTCAAATGGAGTTTACCTTATTAATAATAGGGAGATTGTAGAAGATTGTAACGAAGTTAATTCAATATTGGCAAATAAACTTGGAAATAATTATCCAAGCAAGGAAAATGCTAAAAAAAATACTATTGCTTATAATATTTTAAAAGAACATAATACATCAGAAAATATGGACAAACTAAAAATAAAATTTGATAAATTAGCATCTCATGATATTACATTTGTAGGAATAATTCAGACAGCAAGAGCATCAGGATTAGAAAAGTTTCCAGTACCATATGCTTTAACTAATTGTCATAATAGTTTATGCGCAGTTGGGGGAACAATAAATGAAGATGATCACATGTTTGGACTTTCATGTGCAAAAAAATATGGTGGAATATATGTACCACCTCATCAAGCTGTAATACATCAATTTGCAAGAGAAATGTTAGCAGGCTGTGGAAAAATGATTTTAGGGTCTGATAGTCATACTCGTTATGGAGCATTAGGAACTATGGCTATTGGAGAAGGTGGCCCTGAAATAGTTAAACAATTATTATGTAAAACCTATGATATTAATAGACCTGATGTAGTAGGAGTATACTTAACTGGTTCACCACAAAAAGGTGTGGGACCACAAGATATTGCTTTAGCTATAATTGGAGCTGTTTTTACAAATGGATATGTTAATAATAAAGTAATGGAGTTTATTGGTGATGGAGTTGCTAATTTAAGTGCTGACTTTAGAATTGGTGTTGATGTTATGACTACAGAAACAACATGTTTATCATCTATTTGGAAAACTGATAATAAAATAAAAGAATTCTATGATATTCATGGAAGAGTAGATGAGTATAAAGAATTAAATCCTGGAGCTGTAGCATACTATGATGGAATGATTTATGTTGACTTATCTAAGGTTAAACCAATGATAGCTATGCCATTCCATCCAAGTAATGTTTATAGCATAGAAGAACTAAATGCAAATCTTAATGATATATTAGCTGAAGTTGAAAAGAAGGCTGGAATTAGCTTAGATAATAAAATTAGATTTACATTAAGAGATAAAATTCATAATGGCAAGCTTTATGTAGAACAAGGAGTAATTGCAGGTTGTGCAGGTGGAAGCTTTGAAAATATATGTGATGCAGCAGATATTTTAAAAGGTACTTCAATTGGTAGTGATGAATTTTCATTAAGTGTTTATCCAGCATCTCAACCAGTATTTATGGAACTTGTTAAGAATGGTAGAATTGCAGATATTATGGCTACAGGTGCTACTGTTCGTACTGCATTTTGTGGACCATGCTTTGGAGCAGGAGATGTTCCTGCAAATAATGGATTAAGTATACGTCATTCAACTAGAAACTTCCCTAATAGAGAAGGATCAAAGATAACTAATGGACAAATTGCATCAGTTGCATTAATGGATGCTAGATCTATTGCAGCAACAGCAGCTAATAAGGGATATTTAACAGCTGCAACTGATATAGATGTTAATTTTACAAAACCAAAATATTATTTTGATAAGTCTATATATGAAAATCGTGTTTATGATGGAGTTGGAAAAGCTGATCCATCAGTAGAAATTAAATTTGGACCTAATATAGTAGATTGGCCTAAAATGTCAGCTTTAACTGATAACTTATTACTAAAAGTAGTTTCTGTTATTCATGATCCAGTTACTACAACTGATGAACTTATTCCATCAGGGGAAACTTCATCATATCGTTCTAATCCATTAGGTTTAGCTGAATTTACTTTATCACGTAAGGACCCAGCATACGTTGGTAGAGCTAAGGAAATCCAAAAAGCTGAAAAGGCAAGACTAGTTAATGAGTCTCCTATTGATGTAGTAAGTGAATTGGGTGATATATTTAGTACAATTAAAGAAGTGTTTACTGATGTTAATAATGAAAACACAGGAATAGGAAGTACTATTTATGCAGTTAAGCCAGGTGATGGGTCAGCACGTGAACAAGCAGCATCTTGCCAAAAAGTCCTTGGTGGATGGGCTAATATAGCTCATGAATATGCTACAAAGAGATACCGTTCTAATTTAATAAATTGGGGTATGCTCCCTTTTGTTCTTAAAGAAGATTTATGCTTTAATAATGGTGATTATCTATTTGTACCTAATATAGTAGAAGCAATTAAAGAAAAGAAAGATAGTATAAAAGGCTATGTAGTCAATAATTCAATGAAGGAATTGGAATTAAAACTAGGGGAACTTACTGATGATGAACGTGAAATTATATTAAAAGGATGCTTGATTAACTATTATAAACTGAATTCTTAGCTTAAAATGGAGATTTAGCTATAGCTTAAGATCAAAATTCGTTATGGAGGAGCGTGTCCGTTGTTAGCTTCAACTGAATAGGAGGGAGTGTTACACGGCTAGCTATCAGATAAAGCATAAAGCATAAAGTATAATGCCTTTGGAGGTTTAGTTAAAAATGAATAAAACTGTGAGACTTGCAGGAATAGCTTATGAAAGTTTAGTAAATGGGCCTGGTATGAGAAGGGTGTTTTTTGCACAAGGTTGTAAGCATAAGTGTGAGGGCTGCTTTAATCCAGAAACACATAGTTTTGATGGTGGAGAAATTATGAATATGGATAAATTAATAAAGGATGTTTTAGATAATCCTATGTTAAAAGGAGTAACATTCAGTGGAGGTGATCCAATAGAGCAGGCCCACAGTTTTGCTTATATGGCAAAGGCTTTTAGAAGTAAAAATTTAAGTATATGGTGCTATACAGGATATACATTTGAAGAACTTTTAGAACTAATGAATAGTAATGATGGTATAAATGAGCTTTTAAATAATATAGATGTATTAATTGATGGCAAATTTGAGTTAATGAATAGAAATGAGGAATTGAAGTTTAAAGGCTCAACTAACCAACGTATAATTGATGTAAAGAATAGTTTAAGTTCAGGTAATGTAATAGTTATAGGATAAAATTTTTAAGGATACTAACTGTATAATAGATTTATTAAATAGAATTTATCAGTTAAAAAAAAAAGCGCATAAGCGCTTTTTTTTAATAATGGGGGGATGGGAACCTGTATATTACAGGTTTTATATTTACATTATAATTATGTACAGTTATTAGAAGTTCTATACACATTTTTAAAAAAAATTTAAAAAAGCTACTGCATTAAAAATGCAGTAGCTCTCTAAATATATTAGAAATCAGATTGCCCAGTAGTTCTTGGGAATGGAATAACGTCTCTGATATTTGCCATACCAGTAATGTACATTATTAATCTTTCGAATCCTAGGCCAAATCCAGCATGCTTAGTTTCTCCGTATTTTCTAAGCTCTAAATACCACCAGTAATCCTCTTCTTTAAGACCTAATTCAGCCATTCTAGCTTTTAAAACATCAAGTCTTTCTTCTCTTTGGCTACCACCGATGATTTCACCTATTCCAGGAACTAAACAGTCAGTTGCTGCAACAGTTTTTCCATCATCATTAAGTCTCATGTAGAATGCTTTAATGTCTTTTGGATAGTCAGTAACGAATACTGGTTTCTTAAATATTTCTTCAGTTAAATATCTTTCATGTTCAGTTTGAAGGTCGATTCCCCATTCAACTGGATATTCGAATGTTTTACCACAGCTCTTTAACATTTCAACGGCTTCAGTATAAGTTACTTTTCCAAAGTCAGAAGTTACTATATGATTTAATTTATCTAATAATCCTTTTTCAACAAATTGGTTGAAGAATGCCATTTCTTCAGGACATTCATCCATAACGTATTTAATTACGTATTTTAACATTGCTTCAGCTAATTCCATATCATCTTGTAAATCAGCAAATGCTATTTCAGGTTCAACCATCCAGAACTCAGCAGCATGTCTAGCTGTATTTGAATTTTCAGCTCTAAAAGTTGGACCAAAAGTATAAACATTTCTAAATGCTAGAGCAAAAGTTTCAGCATTTAATTGTCCTGAAACTGTAAGGTTAGTTTCCTTACCAAAGAAGTCTTCTTTGTAATCAACTTTTCCGTCTTCAGTTCTTGGAACATTGTCAAAGTCTAAAGTAGTAACTTTAAACATTTCACCTGCACCTTCACAGTCACTTCCAGTTAAGATTGGTGTGTTTGTATATACAAATCCTTGATCTTGGAAGAATTTGTGGATAGCATAAGCTGCTACAGAACGAACTCTAAATACTGCAGAGAAAGCATTACTTCTTGGTCTTAAGTGTGCAATAGTTCTTAAGTATTCAAAAGTATGTCTTTTCTTTTGTAATGGATAGTCAGAGTCTGACATTCCTTCAATTACAACTTCTTTTGCTTGAATTTCAAATGGTTGTTTAGCCTCTGGAGTTTCAACTAATGTACCAATAACTTTAATTGATGAACTTATTGGTAACTTTGAAATGTCTTTAAAGTTTTCTAATTTGTTATCAAAAACAACTTGAATATTTTTAAAGAAAGATCCGTCATTTACTTCGATAAATCCAAAAGCATTAGATGCTCTAAGAGTTCTTATCCAACCTGAAATTGTTACTTCTTTAGATAAGTATTCTGATGTGTTTCTATAAAGTGATTTTACTAAAACTACTTTTTCCATAATAACCTCCTGTTAATAAAATATTTATTATTTCAAAATTAAATAAAAGCAATAAAAAAATCCCTTCATCCCCAAAATATATGGGACGAAAGGAATTACTTACGTGGTACCACCCAAATTGCCTAAAAAAGGCCACTTAGTAAATTAATAACGACATTTAGCCGTCTAAGCCTAATATTTAAGTAAATAAACTTACTTAAAGTTCAGTTAGAAACTCAGAGATGTTCTTCACTATTGATTTCGTATAAGGCTTACACCATCCCTTACTCGCTAAAACTACCTTCAAAAGTTACTCTTCTCATCATAGTCAATAAAAGTTTGTAATTTTATTAATACGATTTTACAATACTTTGCTAACATTTGCAACTTAATTTCATAATATATATTTAAAGAATGTTTTTGGAGGAAATTATGGCTAAAAAAGATTTCTTAGAACAAAAGTATTGTGAAATAAATAAACTAAAGAATTTATTGCAGACATATCCTAAGGAATATGCTGAGACTATTATTAAGGTTATGCAAAATGTTTTTGATGAGATAAGTGAATACTTAGATGAAGAGGCTAATAAGTTGAAAAAAATAGCAAAAATAGATATAGCAGAAAAAAATATAGATATATTAGAAAAAAAAATAGATGGATTGAATAAAAAAATAGAAAAAACTAAGGGTCAGTTATCAGAAAAGGAAAAATGCAAAAACGTGGGAAATAAAGCTAATAAAGAAGAAACAAAGGAAGATAAAAAGTCAGGAAAAAGGCAAGATTTTAGTAGTAGAGAAGAATTAAGATATTATACAATGGATGAAGTCGCTAAATTTGATGGGTGTGATGGTAGTTTAGCTTATGTTGTTATTGAAGGAACAGTATATGATGTGACAGCAGTTAAAGAATGGAGAGATGGTAGGCATTATGGATTATATGCTGGAAGAGATTTAACAGAGTATTTTAATACTTGTCATAAAGATGAAAAAAACATTTTGAATAAATTGAGGATTGTAGGAACTATTAAAAATTAGTAGTTAGTAGTTTTAGTAGTTAGTAGTTAAGGAATAAAGTCTGCGTAAGCAGACTTTAAAATATACTTTTTAGAAACTTATAAGGAGTTTAATCCTTAACTTCAAACCATTAACTACTAATTAAACTAAGTTATTCTTTGCCAGTTTCGTATGAAGATGTAATTGAATTAGGAAAGTTTAGCATAGTGCAATCTTTCATAATTCTTTTATATTCATACTCTAAGTATTTAAATGTAACTTTAACTTCACCGTTATTATTAATTTCAATAAGAGCATAAGTTGGATTTGGTTTTCCTATTTTAGGTTTTCCAACACTTCCAACATTAATTAAAAGTTTATTATTATACTTTTTGGCAAATGGAATATGAGTGTGTGCACAGACTAATACGTCACCTTCATATTGTGACATAATTTCTTTGGTCTTTTCATCATCTTCAAAAAGATAATCATTAATTGCGTTTGGACTACCATGAGTTAAAAGCATATTTACACCATTAAAAGTATATTTTAATGAGGTTGGAAGTGAGTCTAAATAGTATTTATTAGCAATTCTAACTTCTTCACAAGCCCAAGGTAGTGCAAATGAATTTATCGATGTATTTCTAATATAGGTAAAATCCCCATCTACGACAGAAGCATCATAGTTTCCTTTTACACAAGGTATTTCTCTTCTTTTTATTAGTGCTACAACTTCATTAGGATGAGGACCGTATCCAACTAAGTCTCCTAAGCATATTATTTTATCAACGTTTTGTTCATCAATATCTTCAAGTGTTTTCATTAGTGCATATATGTTTCCATGGATATCTGACATAACTGCTATTTTCATTTTGTTATCCTCCACCTTTTAAATTGAAACCCTAAATTTCTATGACTCTATTAAAATTAAGGTAGTTATTATAAAATAATTATATCACTATAAAGAAAAAAAATACGATAAAAGTTATAAATAATATTATGGATAATATAAAAAATTTAAGTTATGATAAAAATAAGAAAATAAAGGTACAGTATGGAGGTAAAACATGAAAATTTCAAGAGTTACAAAGATATTAGCGCAAATGGAAGAAAGTAAAATTCCACAATTAATTATAACTTCAGCAGAGTCAATTTTTTATTTAACTGGAAAGATGATTCATTCAGGAGAGAGATTAGTTGCATTATATTTAGATGTTAATGGTAATCATAAATTTCTTGTAAATAAGCTATTTCCTATTAATGAAGATTTAGGAATAGAAGTTGTTTGGTATGATGATATTGAAAATCCAATAGATAAATTAGAGAAGATAGTAAAACAAGGAGAAGTTTTAGGAGTAGATAAAGATTTACCAGCCCATTTTTTAATAGATCTTATGGGAAGAAATGTTGTTAAGACATTTGTAAATTCATCACCTATAATTGATAGATTAAGAATGATAAAGGATGAAGAAGAAATCAAAATAATGAAAGAAGCTTCTAAGATAAATGATGCAGTAATGTTAAAGCTTTGGAGTAATTTAAAAGAAGGATATTCAGAAAAGTATTATGCAAATCTTTTATCTGAAATTTATGAAGAAGAAGGTTCTTCTGGATTTTCATTTTCTCCAATTATAGCTACAAGTCCTAATGGTGCAGATCCACATCATGGAACTGGTAAGGATAAAATAAAAGTTGGAGATAGTGTTGTTTTAGATATTGGTGGAAGATATAAAAATTATTGTTCAGATATGACTAGAACTGTATTTATAGGTAAAGAACCAAGTAAAGAGCATGCTCAGGTGTATAACATAGTAAAAAGTGCAAATGAAAAAGCTATTTCTATAATAAAGGAAGGAGTTAAATTCTCTGATATTGATAAAGCTGCTAGAAATTTAATTACTGAAGCTGGTTATGGAGAATATTTCACGCATAGAACTGGACATAGTATAGGAATAGAAGTTCATGATTTTGGAAATGTTAGTTCAGTAAATGATGAAGAGGTTAAAGCAGGTATGATATTCTCAGTTGAACCTGGAATTTACTTAAAAGACAACATAGGAGTTAGAATTGAAGACTTAGTTCTTGTAACTAAGGATGGCTGTGAAGTATTAAATTCTGTTACTAAGGAAATAACAGTATTATAGTTTTAGAGTAATGAAAAGTTAACCATATCATAAGTAAATGAGCTTTTAATTTAGAATGTTATTATGAATAAAATTAATCAACTTACTCAAAATATAACTATATTTTAGATAAGGGGATTAATTTTAAATGTATAGTAGTATATTATTTAGCACAATAATTAAAGGTATTTTGATATATGTTTTAGCACTGATTCTTAGTAAATTAATCGGTATAAAAATTATTTCGCAAATGAATTTTTTTGATTTTATAATGGGTGTTTCTGTAGGATCAATGATTGCTAAAATTATAATTGATAAGGATCATGTAGTTTTTTCTGGAATTATAGCATTAATAATTTTTACAATGTTAACTATAGCAACTAGTTATTTAAATTTGAAAAGTTATACCGCTAGAAAAATAATAAATGCTAAAACTTTGATATTAATAGAAAATGGACGTATTATTAATAAAAATATGAAAAAACTTAGGATTTCAATAAATGAACTTATGATGAAGTTAAGAGAAAAGGATGTTTTTAATTTAGAGGATGTACAATTTGCAATTATGGAGAGTAATGGTCAATTATCAGTTTTAATAAAAGCTAATAAAAAGCCAATAACTCCATATGATATGAATTTAAAAGTAAAGAGTTTTTCTTTAATAAATGATATTATAATTGATGGAAAAATAATAGATAAGAATCTTGAAA
Organism: Clostridium sp. 1001271B_151109_B4; assembly: GCF_015670405.1. GTDB lineage: Bacteria > Bacillota > Clostridia > Clostridiales > Clostridiaceae > Clostridium. Next base: position 56,533 of record NZ_JADPBQ010000012.1, read on the forward strand.
TAGCTGGTATAGATAAAAAATGGTTGCACTCTGAACTCAAAAGGAAAAGTATAAATAACATTGAAGATATTTTTTATGCCGGTATAGATCAAAATAAAAATCTTATTATTTCAGAAAAGTATCCTGATGATTTTAATATAGAAAATAAGTTTGGTATAGAATAAATGTTAAAATAATTAACTGATTTACTGAAAGAAGTAAGATTATATAAATAACAAAGCTACACACTAATTTGTGTGTAGCTTTATTTTTTATATTATTTCAATTACTTTATTCATTAATTTTATAAAATCGTTTTTAACTTTAGCAGAAGTTTCAATAACTTCTTCATGGTTTAATGGTTGGTCTAAAATACCAGCAGCCATATTTGTTAAGCACGAAATACCAACTGTTTTAATTCCACAGTGGTTTGCAATAATTACTTCTGGAACAGTAGACATACCTACAGCATCTCCACCCATAATTCTAGCAAATCTTACTTCAGCAGGAGTTTCATATGTAGGTCCAGAGAACATTACATATACACCTTGTTGTAATTTAATTTCTAGTTGTTTAGCTGCTTCTAAAACTTTATTTCTAAGTTCTAAACTATATGCTTCAGACATATCTGGGAATCTAGGTCCAAATTCATCGATGTTGTGTCCAAATAATGGGTTTGAACCAGAGAAATTGATATGGTCAGTAATAAGCATTAAGTCTCCTGCATTAAAGCTTTCATTAACTGCTCCAGCTGCATTAGTTACTATAAGTTTTGAAACCCCTAATAATTTCATCACTCTTACAGGAAAAGTAACTTTATCTAATGAATAACCTTCATAATAGTGGAATCTTCCTTGCATAGCAACAACTTGTTTATTACCAAGTTTACCTATAACTAAACGTCCAGCATGACCTTCTACTGTTGAAGTTGGAAAGTTTGGAATATCAGTATAGTTGTAATATTCAGCATCTTCTATTGTATCAGCTAATGAGCCTAATCCAGAACCAAGTATTAATGCAATTTCAGGTTTATACTTAGTTTGTTTTAAAATAAAATCAGCAGAAGCTTTAATTTGTGTTAATAAATCCATTAAAATCACCTCGTTTTTTTATCTTGTAGTTTATTTATTTAAAAGCATTTCTCCTACTTTAACAACATCTCCAGCACCAACTGTAAGAATTAAATCTCCAGATTTTACTTTAGATGCTAAGTAGTTAGCTGCTTCTTCATGGCTATGAACATTAATGCAATTTAATCCTGTCTCTCTTATAGCATTTCCAAGTTCCTCAGAAGATACTAATCCAGTATCCTTTTCACGTGCAGCATAAATATCCATTAAAATTAATTCATCTGAAGAATCAAAACATGTTGTAAACTCATCAAAAAGAGTTTTAGTTCTAGTATAAGTGTGTGGTTGGAATACGCAATAAGTTTTATTATGCTTAATTAACTTTGCAGTAGCTAATGTTGCCTTTATTTCAACTGGATGATGAGCATAGTCATCTATTATAGTAGCACCCTTAAATTCACCTTTAAATTCAAATCTCTTATGAGCACCCTTACAATTACTTAAACCTTTAATAATAGATTCTGTTGGAATATTTAAAATTAAAGATGTACAAATTGCAGAAAGGGCATTTAATATATTATGCTTACCAGTTGTATTTAAAGTAACATTAAATAATGATTCTCCATTTTTACATACGGTAAATGAAGCACATCCCTTATTGTTGAATGAAATATTAGTGGCTGTTACGTCACCTTTAGTAAAACCATAGCTTATAGTATTACATTTTGCATATTTTAGTACTTCTTCAACTCTTGAATCTTCAGCACATCCAACTAGATAACCATCAGATGGAATTAAGTCAGAGAATTTTTTAAAAGTATCTTCTATATGATTTATATCTCTGTAATAATCTAAATGATCTGCATCTATATTTAATATAATTCCTATATAAGGGAAGAATTTTAAAAATGATGCTTTATATTCACAGGCTTCTGTAACAAAGTATTCGCTTTCTCCAATTTTGAAGTTACCATGAATAGCATCAACATCTCCACCTACTAAAATTGTAGGATCTAAATCTGCACTTAAAGTTATGTGTGAAAGCATAGAAGTTGTTGTTGTTTTACCATGAGTTCCTGCAACAGCAACATTATACTTATGACCTTTCATTATATAGCCTAAGAATTCTGCTCTATCCATAAGTTCTATATTTTGATTTTTAGCTTCTATTAACTCAGGATTAGTAGAAGGAATTGCAGCAGTATATACTACTAAATCAACATTTTTTAAGTTTTCGCTTCTATGACCTATGTAAATTTCAGCACCAGATTTTCTTAATTTATTTAAAACTTCTGATTCTTTAGCATCGGAACCAGATACTTTATATCCTTTTGTTAATAGGACAGCAGCAAGTCCACTCATGCTAACCCCGCCAATTCCTATGAAATGAACTTTTTTATTTTTATCTGTATTTAAATCAAAAGACAAGATATCAACTCCTTTAATTTTATTAATAAATGTATATTTATAATTATATACAAATTTGCTAGGTTGAACACAAAAAATAAAAAATATATAAAATAATTTCTTATAAATAGGAACAAAATTATATTAAGGATATATTTGAAATAGAAATAAAAGATAAAGAGAAAAGATTATAGATATAAAATAATATTAAGAATTTCAAAGAAATAAACCAAAACCTATTGATAATCTAAGTAAATTAGAATAAAATATGAATATTCGGAATGAGAAAATTGAAATAATTCGTGTTTTTGAGAAAATAAGGAAGGTGAGTCAAGTGGAAAAATTAAGTAGAAATAATAGAGTTGTTGCCATCACAAAGATATTAATAGAAACTCCTAATAAGGTTATAGGATTAAATAGATTTTCGGAATTATTAAACGCTGCTAAATCTACTATTAGTGAAGATATAGTAATAGTAAGAGAAGTCTTAGAAAAATTAGAAATGGGTTCAATAGAAACAATTTCAGGAGCAGCTGGAGGAATTAAATTCATTCCTGCAATGGGACAAAAAGCAAGAGAAGAATTTGCTAATGAGTTATGTGAAGCTTTATTAGAAGAGGGAAGAATTGTACCAGGTAATTTTGTGTATTTAACTGATATAATGTATAATCCTCAAATTGTAAGTAAAGCTGGTGTAATACTAGCATCTCATTTCCAAGGGATGGATTTAGATTATATCGTAACAGTAGAAACTAAAGGAATTCCTTTAGCATATGAGGTTGCTAAAAGTTTAGGAATAGAATTAGTCATAATAAGAAAAGACAATAAGGTTACAGAAGGATCAACAGTTACAATTAATTATGTATCAGGTACAAGTGGAAGAATACAACAAATGGCATTAGCTAAAAAATGTATGAAACCATCTAGTAAATGTGTATTCATAGATGATTTCTTAAGAGGAGGCGGAACAGCTCAAGGTATAAAAGATCTTTTAAGTGAATTTGATAGTGAGTTAGTTGGAACAGGTGTATTAGTAGATAATGTTGGAATACAAAATAAGAGAACTGATGATTATGTTTCAATTATTGATTTAGAATATGATAAAGAAAATAATAAGCTTATAGTAAAGCCATCAGAGTTAATAAAATAGAATTAATGTCAGTTGTGAAATAATAAAATTTTAAAATAGTGGAAAATTTTTAAAAAAATTAAGTAAAAAAAAGGATTTTTAAACTTTTTATAGAAATATATTTATTATAAAGCAACTGGAGGTGTAGTGAAGTGACAATCACAGACGTTAGAATCAGAAAGATAGCAGCAGAAGGAAAAATGAAGGCTATAGTTTCTGTAACATTTGATAATGAATTTGTTGTCCATGATATTAAGGTAATAGAAGGACAAAATGGTTTATTTATTGCAATGCCAAGTAGAAAGACACCAGATGGGGAATTTAAAGATATTGCTCATCCAATAAATACTGATACTAGGGAAAAAATTCAAACTTCCATATTAAAAGCTTACGAAGAAGCAATGGAAGAAGAAAACGTTGTTATAAGTGAATAATATTTTAAATAAAAGGGGTATATGCTATTTCATATACCCCTTTTAATTTATAATTGATTTGAAGTGTTGAAATACTTTAGTTAATGCAATATAATATATAAGAAATATGAACGAACGTTTTTGAAAAAAGATTGAATTTTGTCCATTAAATTTATTGAGAGGTGAGTTAATGTATAAATGTGCTTTAATATTAGCGGCAGGTCAAGGGAAGAGAATAAAATCTGATTTACCTAAGGTTTTACATAAAGTTTGTGGAAAAGAAATGGTTAATCATGTAATTGATACATTGAGAAAAAGTAAGATAGAAGATATAAACGTTATTGTAGGAAAAGGTGCAGAATTAGTTAAGTCTAATACTAGTTCTAGAAATGTAAGCTATTCTCTTCAAGAAGAGCAACTAGGAACAGGGCATGCAGTTAAATGTGCTATGGAATTCTTAAAAGGTAAAAATGGTACAGTTGCAGTATTTAATGGAGATGCACCACTTATAAAAGAAGATACAATAGTTGAATTATTTAATATACATCAAGAAAATAATAATAGTGCAACAATTTTAACATCTATTTTAGACGATGCTTCAGGATACGGAAGAATTATAAGAAATGGCGATGAAGTATTAAAAATAGTTGAACATAAAGATTGTAACGAAGAAGAGCTTAAAGTAAAGGAAATCAACTCTGGAATTTATTGCTTTGAAATTGAAAAGTTAGTTGAGTGTTTAGGAAATCTTTCTACTAACAACTCTCAAGGAGAGTACTATTTAACTGATGTAATTGAAATGTTAAAAAATAAAGCTGAGAAGGTAGGAGCGCTTGTAATAGATCATGAAGAAACATTAGGTGTTAATTCAAGATTACAACTTTCTGAAGTTGAAGCTATTTTAAGAAAAAGAATAAATAATAAACATTTAGATAATGGTGTTACTATTATAGATCCAATGACAACTTACATTGGAGCTGATGTAGAAATAGGTCAAGATACTATTATTTATCCTGGTAATGTATTAGAAGGTAATACTAAAATAGGAAAGGGATGTACATTATTCCCTAACTCAAGAATTAATAATAGTGTAATTGGAGAAGATGTAGAGATACAATCATCAGTAATTTTGGAGAGTTCAGTTGGAAATAACACTACAGTTGGGCCATTCGCTTATATTCGTCCAGAATCTGTTGTAGGAGATAATGTAAGAATTGGTGATTTTGTCGAGATAAAAAAATCTACTATAGGGAATAATACTAAAGTATCTCATTTAACTTATGTTGGAGATAGTGAAGTTGGAGAAAGTTGCAACTTTGGTTGTGGTACTGTTACGGTAAACTATGATGGAACAAGTAAACATAAAACTATAATTGGAAATAATAGTTTTATAGGATGTAATACAAATTTAATTTCACCAGTTACAATAGAAGATAATAGTTATATAGCTGCCGGGTCAACAATTACAAATGATGTTCATAGCGGTGAACTTGCTGTTGCAAGGGCTAAGCAAAGGAATATTCAAGGCTGGGTAGATAAAAGAGGTCTTATTAAGAAAAAATAATATAAATATTTACTATAAGATAAAAAAGTGGCAAGTAATGTTGCCAATCAAGGAGGGTCTCACAATTATGATAGCACATGGAAAGAAAATTAAAATATTTACAGGGAATTCACACCCTGAATTAGCAAAGGAAATCGCAGATTTATTAGGATTACCATTAGGAAATGCAAAGGTTTCTACGTTTAGTGATGGAGAAATTTCTGTAGATATTAATGAAACTGTAAGAGGTGTTGATGTATTTATAGTTCAATCAACAAGTTCACCAGTTAATAATAATTTAATGGAATTATTAATTATGATTGATGCATTTAAAAGAGCATCTGCAGGAAGAATAACTGCGGTTATTCCTTACTATGGATATGCTAGACAAGATAGAAAAGCAAAATCAAGAGATCCGATAACAGCAAAGTTAGTTGCTGATATATTAACTGCAGCTGGAGCAGATAGAGTTTTAACTATGGACTTACATGCATCTCAAATCCAAGGATATTTTAATATACCAGTTGATCACCTTTTAGGTTCACCAATATTAGCAAAAAGCTTTATTGAAAAAGGATTTAGCGATCAAGAGGATGTAGTTGTTGTATCACCAGACTTAGGAAGTGTTACAAGAGCAAGAAAGTTTGCTGATAAGCTAAATGCACCAATTGCTATTATTGATAAAAGAAGACCAAAAGCAAATGTTTCTGAGATAATGAATATTATCGGTGAAGTAAACGGAAAAAGATGTATCTTAATTGATGATATGATTGATACTGCAGGAACAATAGCAAATGCAGCAAATGCGCTTAAAGACTTAGGTGCAAAGAATGTTTATGCATGCTGTACTCATGGAGTATTATCAGGACCAGCATTTGAAAGAATTAATAATTCTGCTATTGAGGAGTTAGTTATGTTAAATACAATTCCACTTCCAGATCAAGAAGGATTAGAAAAGTTTAAATCAATTTCTGTAGCTCCATTATTTGCTGAAGCAATTAAGAGAATATACGATGATGAACCAATAAGTAAATTATTTGAGAACTAATAAGAGTAAGCTGTTGTGGATACAACAGCTTATTCTTTTAGTTTTTTTAAATAATGTGTTACAAATGTAAATTTTATTAAAATTTTATTAGAGTTTTCAAAAATATAGTATAGAATATTAGTTAAGGAAGGTGAATGAAATGGATGATAAGTTAGGAAAAGTATTAATAGTAGATGATGATATTCATATTAATGAGCTTATAGATATGTATTTACAAAGTGGGGGATATAGTACTAAAAAATGTTTCAATGGAAATGAAGCCTGTAATATTGTGGCGACAGAAGATATTGGATTGGTAATATTAGATGTTATGTTACCAGGAAAAGATGGCATTGAGGTATTAAAAAATATAAGAAAAAATAGTGATGTACCTGTAATAATGCTTACAGCAAAAGGTGAAGTATTCGATAAAGTTCTTGCTTTAGAATTAGGGGCAGACGATTATATGGTAAAACCATTTGATCCAAAGGAGTTATTAGCTAGAGTTAAGGCTGTAACGAGAAGATATATAGTAGATAATCAAGCTAAAGATGTTGTTAAGTATTCAGATTTAACTATTGATATTGGAGCATATGAAGTAACGTATAGAGGCAGCAATGTAAAATTAGCTCCAAAAGAATTAGAGTTACTACATTTCATGGCAAATAATCCAAATAAAGTTTTTACTAGAGAACAGCTTATGTATGAAGTTTGGGGATATGATTACCCAGGAGATTCAAGAACCGTTGATGTACACATTAAAAGATTAAGAGAAAAAGTTAAAGGTGGAGATGAGTGGGAGCTTCAAACAGTGTGGGGTGTTGGATATAAGTTTGAGGTGAGATAGGTGAAGAAAAATAGCATAGTAAGAAAGCTTATAATAACTTTTTCTTCGATAACTGCTGGATTATTAATATTAGTAGGATTAGTTTTAACTATATGGTTTTATAAAAATGATTCTAGGGAAACAGTTGAAGCATTAAATAAACAGTTAGATGTTGTTTCTGAGGCTGTTGGTAGTTATTTAAAATACCAAGAAGGAAGCTATGAAGAAGTTAGCAGATTATTGGAGATAACATGTTTGACTAATAATATGGATGGGATTATTGTAGATAGGCTTGGATATGTTTATATAGTTTCTAATAGTAAGTACGACTATCTTAAATATACCAATATTGATATAAGTGAAAATAAAATGCCGGATTCAAATAAGTTGCAGTACACAAAGAAATTAATAAAGAATTACTCAGATGAAGATTTAGGTGCTTTTATAAAACCTATTTTTTCAAATGAAAAATTAGATGGATATATAATTATGCTTCAAGAGGAGAAAAGAAGTGTAAAACATACCGTAATTATTATATGGGTTGCAGTTATATTAGCAGTTATAGTTGCTGCAGCTATAGTAAAGTATTTTGCTGAATTACTAGTTGTTAGGCCTATAGAAGAAATCAATAAAGCTGCAAAGAGGTTAGCCAAAGGTGATGTAGATGAAAGGGTTAAGGTAATTAATAATAGTGAGATAGGGGAGCTTGCTCAATCATTTAATATAATGGCGCAATCTATAGAGGAATCTGATATTATAAGAAAAGAATTCATTTCAAATGTTTCTCATGAGCTAAGGTCACCAATTACATCTATTAAAGGTTTTATTGGTGGAATATTAGATGGTGTTATACCTAAAGATAAAGAAAATTACTATTTAAAAATAGTATACGATGAAATTGATAGGTTAGCACGATTAGTAAATGACTTATTAGATATGTCAGCTATGGAATCGGGAAAATTTAACTTGAATATCTCCGAGTTTGATATTAATCAAACAATAAGTTTGTGTATATTAAATTTAGAAAGTAAAATACAAGCTAAAGGATTGAATGTTAAAGCTGTTTTTCATGAAAATCGCTGTTTTGCAATAGGAGATAGAGATAGAATTCTTCAGGTTGTAACTAATTTATTAGAAAATGCTATTAAGTATAGTGAAGATAATGGTCAAATAGAAGTAAACATATCTACAAAGGGTGAAAAAATATATGTAAGCATATTTAACTCTGGAGATACTATTTCTCAAGAGGATATTAATCATATTTGGGACAGATTTTATAAAAGTGATAAATCGAGAACAAATAAGATAAGCACAGGGCTTGGTTTGCCTATAGTGAGATTAATTTTAACGCAACATAATCAAGATGTCTGGGTAAATAATGTAGAAGGAAAAGGTGTTAAGTTTACTTTTACATTGCAAGGAAATAGTTAAAAAAAGAGAAAATATTAATTTAAGATCAAAAATTAGTTTTAATATTAAAATTTAAAATATCTATAGTGTTAATCATTATAGATATTTTATAAATGCTTGGAGGAAGATATGAAATTTGGAAGAGGTAAAGAAAAAAAAATATCACGGACTCCACAAGATAGGATAGCTAATATAATTTTTGAGAAAAAAAATACTACTCAAGCAAGAGTTAAGATAGGTGTTAAAATAATCTTATATCTTGTTACAGCTAGTTTTTTAGGAGCAATTATTTCAGGTATAAATGTTAAACATAAATATGGAGAAGTAATGCAACAAGTAAAAGAGTTAAAGGGTAATGCAGATAATGTTATATTAGATTATACAAGAGTTATAAATAAGGTATCTCCATCTTTAGTGACTATTAGCGATGCTGAAGATAAACTTAATAGTGATAGTTATTTTGAGGGAAATGTAACAGGAATAATAATTAATGATAGTGGAATAATTTTAACAAATTATTCAGCAATAAAAGGAAAAAGTGATATTTATGTAAAGTTATCATCTGTTGCATCAAAGCCAATTAAAGCACAAATATTAATGGAAAATGAAGGAATAGATTTAGCAATCATAAAAATAGAATTTGATGGAGAATTAAAAGCTATAAAATTAGCGGATTTGGATAATATAAAAGAAGGACAGGGAATTGTTGTTTTAGGAAATGCAATTGGAGACGAATATATAGGAAGTTCAATTCCAGGAATAATAACTTCAAAAAATGAGAAATGGGATTCCGATGAAAAAAAATATTCTCTTTTACAAATAAATGCACCAATCGATGAAAAAAATACCGGGGGAGCTATTTGTAACTCAAAAGGTGAATTAGTTGGGATTACAAATTTATCTATAACAAATCAGAAAAATGAAGATGGACTTTATTATGGATTACAAATGAAGGAACTTCAAGAAATTATTAATTCAACAAATAGTTTTAAAAGTACCTTAGGAATAGTTGAAGGTGGAATAGTTGTTGATAAGGAAAGAGAATTTAGTGGATTTTACATACAAGAATTGTCAAAGGATGGCAGTGCATATATGGCTGGGATTAAACCTACAGATATAATTGTTGAGATTGATGGATATGAAGTTGTAGAGGTTGATGATATGATATCAATATTGCAAGGAGAACAAAAAGATGATATATTACATTGCAAGGTCTTAAGTGACGGTGAAATGAAAGATGTGGATATTAAAATATTAAGATAGATAATTTGGACTAATTCTAAAAGGAATTAGTCTAAATTTTTGTTGAAAAGAATGGAGATATTAATACAGACAATGATTAAAAAAACTTTTATTATTGAAAAAAATGGTATAATATAAAATAGGCTAATTTAAAGTAACGGAGGAGTTTAAATGTTTTTAATTGTTGGATTAGGAAATCCAGGTAAAGAGTATGATGGAACAAGACATAACATAGGATTTGCTGCAATAGATTATATAGCAGATAAGTATAATATAGAATTAAATAGGATAAAATTTAAAGGTATATTTGGAGAGGGATTAATAAATGGGAAGAAGGTAATTTTATTAAAACCGACTACATATATGAATTTAAGTGGAGAAAGTATTAGAGAAGTAGTTAACTTTTATAAAATAGACAATGAAGAAATAATTATAATTTATGATGATATTAGTTTAGATGTGGGAAGACTAAGAATAAGGGAAAAAGGAAGTCATGGAGGGCATAATGGAATAAAAAGTATTATAGCTAATTTAGGTAGTGACGTTTTTCCAAGAGTAAAAATTGGTGTAGGTGAACCTAAGGGGAATTTAGTTTCACATGTATTAGGAAAGTTTAGTGATGATGAAGTTCAAATATTAAAGGAATCAATAAAAGCTTCAAGTGATGCTGTAAGTATAATAATTACTAAAGATACTAAAGAAGCGATGAATAAATTAAATGGTTTTAATGCGGGTAAAGAGAAGTAAATAGGGAATATGGAAGGTGATACAATGAGGTTACAAGGGCTATTGCAACCCTTAATTGAAAATGAAAAATTTATTGATATTTCGACGGGATTAAAGGCGAACGCTTTTCCAATAAATATTGTTGGTTTATCAGAATCAGGAAAGAGCTATATTATAGATTCTATTTTTAATGAAATAGATAACTCGCTAGTTATAGTAACACATAATGAAATAGAAGCTAAAAATTTATATGATGATTTAAGTTTTTATTCAACTAATGTGTATTTTTTACCTATAAGAGAAGTTGTGTTTTATAATGTAGATGCTATTTCGGGTGATTTAAGATGGGCTAGATTAAAGGTTATAAAAGAAATACTTAATAATAAAGCTAAAAAGATAATAGTTACTTCTATAGAAGCAATGACAGCATTATATACACCTAGAGATAAATATTTAAGTTACAGTATTAATATAAAAAATGGTGATGAAGTAGACTTAAAAGATATTTCTAATAAATTAATTGAGTGTGGATATGAAAGAGTTGAAGTAGTAGAAGGAAAAGGTGAATTTTCATTTAGAGGAGGGATACTTGATGTTTTCCCTCCTATAGCCGTTTATCCATATAGAGTTGAATTGTTTGGTGATGAAATAGATTCGATTAGAACTTTTAATATAGAATCACAACGTAGCATTGAAAAAGTTAAATCTATTGAAATTTTTCCTGCAAAGGAAGTTATTGTTGATGAAGAAGCGAAAAAAAGAGCTAACGATACAATTATTAGTGAATTAAATTCTATATTAGAAAAAGCAAATAATAAAAGTAATGATCAAATTGAGAAAATATCAAGAATAGTAAATAAAAATTTAGAGATGTTGAATGAAACATCTACTTTTGAAACTGTTGATAGTTATTTACCTTTCTTTTATGAGAAGTCAGAGTCACTTTTTGATTATTTAGAGGGATATACATTTGTAATTGATGATTTAAAAAGATGTGAAGGAAAGCTTGAAAGTATATACTATGAATTTAATGAAAATTACTTAGCATTTCTTCAAAGAGGAGATATTTTGCCCTCTCAAAATAAATTGCTTATTGACAAAGGTGAATTATTAGTTAATTTAGAAAAGTCAAAAGTTATTACTTTAAATACATTTGAAAATCAAACAGATATATTATATCCAACAAAAAATATTGAGTTTAAGCAAATTACATCAAATACTTATAACGGACAGCTTGATTTATTAATTGAAGATATAAAATTAAGAAAAGAAAATGGATATAGAACGTTAATCTTAGCTGGAACTAGAACTAGAGGTGAAAGGTTAGTAAAGACGTTAAGAGATAGAGATGTAGAAAGTGTTTATAAAGATAATGTTGACTCAATTGAATTAGGGCAAGTTGTTGTTACTTTTGGTAATTTAGTAAAGGGATTTGAGTATCCAGATTTAAAGCTTTGTGTAATATCAGATAAGGAAGTATTTGGTGAAGCTAAGAAATCTCTTCCTAAAAAAAGTAACAAGAAAAAGGGTGTTGGGAAGATTACTAGCTTTGCAGAGTTAAAACCAGGCGATTATGTTGTACATGCAAATCATGGGATAGGTGTATTTAAAGGAATAAAACAAATTGATATTGCAGGAAATACAAGAGATTATTTAGATATTGTATATGATAAGGGTGATAAGCTTTATGTGCCAGTAGATCAACTAGATTTGGTTCAAAAATATATTGGTAGTGAAGGTAAGAGTCCTAAAGTAAATAAGCTAGGTGGAAATGAGTGGCAAAAGGCTAAAGCAAAAGTAAGAAAATCGATAAATGAAATAGCTGAAGATTTAGTAAAGCTTTATGCAGCTAGAGCAGCCCTAAAGGGATATAAATATTCTAAGGATACTGAATGGCAAAGACAATTTGAAGATGAGTTTCCATATGAAGAAACAGCAGATCAATTATCATCATTAGAAGAGATTAAGCATGATATGGAATCTGATAAGCCAATGGATAGATTGCTTTGTGGTGACGTTGGATATGGAAAAACAGAGGTTGCAATAAGGGCAGCATTTAAGGCTGTGATGGATGGGAAACAAGTTGCATTTTTAGTTCCAACTACAATATTAGCAGAGCAACATTATAAAAATTTAGTTAAAAGATTTTCAGATTTTCCGGTTAAAATTGATATGGTAAGTAGATTTAGAACAGCTAAGCAGCAAAAAGCAACATTACAGGCGTTAAAAGAAGGAAATGTTGATATATTAATAGGAACTCACAGATTAGTATCAAAAGATATTGTTTTTAAAGATTTAGGATTATTAATAGTTGATGAAGAACAAAGATTTGGGGTTGCACAAAAGGAAAAAATAAAATCAATTAAGAAGAATGTTGATGTACTAACATTAAGTGCAACACCTATTCCAAGAACACTTCATATGTCATTAACAGGGGTTAGGGATATTTCTGTTATTGAAACGCCTCCAGAAGAGAGATTTCCAATTCAAACTTATGTTGTAGAACAAAATGACCAGCTTATTAGAGATGCTATATTAAGAGAAATGTCAAGAGATGGGCAGGTTTATTTTGTATATAATAGAGTTGAAAGTATACAAGGAATGGCTCAATATATTAGTGAGTTAGTACCAGAGTGTAAGGTTGGAATAATCCATGGGCAAATGACTGAAAAAGAATTAGAATCTGAAATGATTAAGTTTATGCAGAAGGAATATGATGTTCTAGTCTGTACAACTATTATAGAAACTGGTATTGATATTCAAAATGTAAATACTATGATAGTAAATAATGCTGATAAGATGGGATTATCACAATTATATCAATTAAGGGGAAGAGTTGGGCGTTCTAATAAAATTGCATATGCATATTTTATGTATACTAAAGATAAAGTTTTAACAGAGGTTGCTGAAAAAAGATTAAAAGCATTAAAGGACTTTACTGAACTTGGATCAGGATTCAAAATAGCAATGAGGGACTTAGAAATAAGAGGAGCCGGAAATATGATGGGATCATCTCAACATGGACACATGGCAGCTATAGGATATGATTTATATTGTAGAATGCTTGAAGATACAGTTAAGTTAATTAAAGGCGAAATAGAACAAGAGCCAATTGAAACGACAGTTGATATTAAAATTGATGCATATATTCCATCATCATATATTGAAGATGAAATTCAAAAAATTGAAGTTTATAAAAAAATTGCTGCAATTGAAAATAAGGATGATTATAATGACATAAAGGATGAATTAGAGGATAGATATTCATCAATTCCGGAAGCGGTATACAACTTAATGGATATTGCATATGTTAAAAGTTTAGCTAAGATATTATTAATTGAAGAGATAAAAGAAACACCTAAAGAGGTAAGATTTAAGTTCCCAAAAGGATATAAAAAGGTTAATGATATTTATCATAAATTAATGAAAAAATATAAAGAAAATGTTGTGTTATACTTTGGAGAAACTCCATTTTTTGCGGTAAAAGTGAATAGTATTAAGCGTGAGGAAATATTAGATTTTTATAAAAAGCTTCTTACTGACTTAATTAAAAATTCACGTAAAAAATAGATAGTAGAATTTGAATAAAAAGGATATAACTGATATACTAGGGTATATAACAAATTATTATGAATGTAAAGTGAGGGAAATAAATTGAGAAATATAAAAAATATAGTAGCTATCGCAACAGTTGCTGTTATGGCGTTTTCAATGGCTGGTTGTAAGATGATAGAAAAAACTCCGGAAGCTATACAAAAGACTGTACTAGCAAAGGTTGGAAGTGACAAAATTACTATGGCTGATGTTAATAGCGAATTACAGGCTGATATAGACTATTTAATTGAAACATACGGTGAAGATTATGAAAATAAAATAGATGATACATTAAAAGCTAAATTAAAGAGTGCAAGACAAAGTGTTCTTGAACAATTAGTAGATGATAAAGTATTAATTACTAAGGGAACAGAACTTGGATATATTCCATCAGATGATGAATTAGCAACTGAGATAGAAACTGAAAGACAAAACTTTGTTGAAGCTTATGGCGGAGAAGATGGATTACAAGAAGCATTAGAATATTACGGAATGAGCGATGAGAAATTTAATTCATTCCTTGAAAATTTAGTGAAAGTTCAAAAGGTTACTGATGCAATAACAGCAGATGTAACTGTAACTGATGAAGATATTGAAACTTATTATAATGAAAATATAGCTAATTATACTAAAAAAGCTGGAGCAAATGCTAAACATATTTTATTTGAAACAGAAGAAGAAGCACAAGCAGCTAAGGATAAAATAAATTCTGGTGAAGCTACTTTTGATGAGATATATGCAGAATATGAAGCTAATGCAACTTCAGGAACTTTCCCATTATCAGAAAATTTAGGATATGTTGAAAATGAACAAGAAAACTTTGATACTGACTTCTTAGCTGGATTTAAGGTATTAAAAGAAGGTGAAATTTCAGATCCTGTTCAAAGTTCATTTGGATACCATATAATAAAGGTTGATGGAGTTCAAACTGAAGATACAGTAACTCCACTTGATGAAGTAAAAGATTCTATTAAATCAACTTTAGAGAGTAAGAAGAAAGAAGAATTATATAATTCAACATTAGAACAATGGAAAAAAGATTTAAATGTTAAATTATATGAAGATAGACTTTAGTTTCTAGTGAAAAGCCAAACAAGATTTTTATAATCTTGTTTGGCTTTTTTTATTATTATAAATAATAAATTGAATTTTAGGGAAATTTATTAGTGGAGATATGGAAGATATTATTTTAAAGTTTCATAATTGTTATTTGAATTTAATAATTGGAAAATTGCCATAGACTTCATATAATTCCTCTTTAGATAGTAGAGGATAAATATTGGGTATATGTGTATAAAATTTCTAATACTTCAAATAATAATAATGCAGTTAATCATATAACATAATTAAGGAGGTAACTCATAGTAATGAAAGCTACAGGAATAGTAAGACGTATTGATGATTTAGGAAGAGTAGTTATACCAAAGGAAATAAGAAGAACATTAAGAATTAGAGAAGGGGATCCATTAGAAATATTTACAGATAGAGAAGGTGGTGTAATCTTAAAGAAATACTCACCAATAGGAGAATTAACTGATTTCTCTAAGGAGTATGCTGAAAGCTTGCAACAAGCAATTGGACATATTGTTTTAATTGCTGATAAAGATGCCTTTATATCAGTAAGTGGAGCAACAAAGAAAGATTATATTGAAAGAAAAATAAGTTCAGAGTTAGAAGCTATAATGGATGGTAGAAAACCTTCTATCATAACAGATAATGGTAAAACAATTCCGTTACATAATGATGAGGAACCAGGAGAATATACAAGCCAAGTAATAGCACCAATAATTGCTGAAGGAGATGCAATTGGAGCTGTACTTATTGTATCAAAGGAATCTGGAGATGTATTTGGGGATTTAGAATTAAAATTAGCTGAAACTGCAGCGTCTTTCTTAGGAAAGCAAATGGAACAATAAATAATACTAAACATATTACAATATTTGTTGAACAATTATACAATATTTGTAATAATACCTCTAAGCTTTAAATAAAAATTAGTAGTAGTCAGTAATTTGAGTTTGGAGGTATTTTATGAAAAAGCAATCTCTTATAAAAGGAAGCTTAGTATTAGGAGTGGCAGGAATGTTAGCAAAAGTATTAGGCTTTTTCTTTAGATGGCCATTAATTATGTTAATTGGTGATGAAGGAATAGGGTATTATCAATTATCATATCCGTTATACATGTTTTATGTAGGAATGGCAAGTGGGGTTCCGGTAGCAGTTTCTAAAATGATATCAGAAAAAAATGCTGTTGGGGATGTTGAAGGTAGTTATGAAGTTGTTAAAGAATCTTCTTTTTTGATGATAACATTAGGCGTAGGTACTTCATTAATATTATTCTTCTTTGCAAAGCCAATTATTAGTTTCTTAAAATGGGATATGAAATCTTATTATTCATTAATAGGTATATCTTTTGCACCAATGATGGTTTCATTCGTTACTATATTTAGAGGTTTCTTTCAAGGTCTTCAAAATATGACACCATCTGGGGTATCACAGGTATTAGAACAAATAGGAAGAGTGATAATTGGAGTTGGACTAGCCTATTTTCTTTTTAGTAAGGGGGTTGAATATTCTGCAGGAGGAGCAGCTTTTGGAGCTGCGGGAGGAGCTTTTATTGCAGGAATATATTTGATTATAAAATATAGACATGTAAAAAAAGAAATGGGAATAAGAAAAGTTAAAACTAATCCGGAATTATTAAGCAAAATATTAAAGATTGCAATACCAATTTCTATTGGTGCTACAGTGGGAACGATAATGAATTTAATTGATTCTATATTAGTACCACAAAAGTTGATTGAATCAGGGGTTGTAAATGCAACGGCTTTATATGGACAACTTACTGGTAAAGCAGCTGTGTTAGTTAATATACCTTTAACATTATCAGTAGCAATTTGTACATCATTACTTCCGATAATAGCAGAAAACTATATACTAAATAGAAAAGAAGAAATGCAAAGTAAAATTAATATCGCAATGAAATTATCAGCAGTTATTGCATTGCCAGCTACATTAGGAATGTTTTGTTTAGCAGGACCTATAATGAAGTTAGTATTTTTTGATAGGTATGAGGGGATTGAAATATTAAGATATCTATCACTATCTATACCTTTTGTTATTGTAACTCAAACAACAACTTCTGTTTTGCAGGCAACAAATCATTATATAAGACCTGTTATAAATCTAGTAATAGGATGTATTGTAAAGGTAATTTTAACTACAATATTAGTGCCGATGCCAGAAATAAATATTTTTGGGGCTGTAATAGCAAGTGTTTCTGCTTATGTAGTAGTTACTATATTAAATCTTATAGCACTTAAAAGTAAAATTAAATGTAAAGTAAGCATTTATGATTCATTTATAAAACCAGCATATGCATCAGTTGTAATGATAGTAGTTGTTTTATTTAGCTATGATTTTATTATGAAAAAAATAGACAGTAACAGTATTTCTTGCTTATTATCAATATTTATGGGTATTATTATATATATAATAGCTATTCTACTTTTTAAAGTGTTTAATGTTGATGAAATAAAAAATAGATTAGTAAGAAAATGATATAAGGAGAGTACTGTATAATGATAAAAATAGTTGGATTAGGACCTGGTTCACCAGATGCTTTAACTATAGGAGCTGTGAGAGCTTTAGAGGAAAGTAAAAATCTTTATTTTAGAACAGAAAAGCATCCTACAGTTGATTATTTAAAAAAGGGATTAACTTCTTTTAAGACTTGCGATAATTATTATGAAGAAGGAAGTAGTTTTGATGAGGTGTATTCTAATATTGCAAATGAAATGATAGAAGAATATAAAAAGTGTGGCGAACTAGTTTATGCTGTTCCAGGACATCCTTTAGTAGCAGAAAGATCAGTTTTAAATCTTATTAACTTATGTAATGAAAATAATATAGAATACAAAATACTACCTGCAGTTAGTTTTGTGGATGCTATGATGGATAGGCTACAAATTGATCCAATAGAAGGACTAAAAATAATAGATGCATTTGATATAAAAAATCAAATATTAGATAAAAGAATTGGTACTATAATTACTCAAGTATATAATGTATTAATTGCTTCTGAAGTGAAACTTGAGTTACTTGAATATTATAATGATGAAACAGAGATATACTATGTAAGAGCAGCAGGAATAGAAGGAGAAGAGTCTATAAGAAAAATTCCTCTATATGAATTAGATATGCAAGAAGATATAGATTATTTAACTTCAGTATATATTCCTAAAGATATAAATAATAAAAAGGATTTTTATGATTTAATTAATACAATAGAAACTTTAAGAGGCGAAGATGGATGTGCTTGGGATAGAGAACAAACTCATGAAAGTATTAAAAATTCTCTTATAGAAGAAGCGTATGAAGCTGTAGAAGCTATAGATGATGATAATATAGATGGATTAATAGAAGAATTAGGCGATGTTTTATTACAAGTTGTATTCCATTCTGTAATTGGAAAAGAAGATGGATATTTTAATATATCTGATGTTATAGAAGCAATAACTTCAAAAATGATCTATAGACATCCTCATGTTTTTAGTGATGGAGTTGCTAATTCATCTAAAGAAGTTTTAGAAAATTGGGATGAATTAAAGAGAAAAGAAAAGAATTATGAAACTCTGTCTGAAGAAATTGAAGGGATAGCAAAGACGTTACCTGCATTAACAAAAGCACATAAGGTGCAAAAAAAGGTTTCGAAGGTTGGCTTTGATTTTCAAGATGTAAATGAAGCCGTTAAAAAAATAGAAGAAGAAATAAATGAAGTACTAGATGTATATAAATCCAATAATATGGAAAAAATAATAGATGAAGTTGGTGATTTATTATTTGCTTGTGTTAACGTAGCTAGATTATTAAATGTTGATGAAGAAGAAGCACTAAATAAATCAATCAAAAAGTTTGTTAAAAGATTTAAATTTGTTGAGGAAAATTTATTAAGACAAAACAAAAATTTAAATGAATCTACATTAGATGAAATGAATGCTTTATGGGAAGATTCAAAAAAATACGATTAATAGAAGAGATATAGAATTTCTGCAGCTTTAGAAGGACTTTTATAGTTTATGCAGAATATTTTAAGAAGAGGAATATAAAAAATGACTATACTACAAGAAAAAGTTGTAATAAATATATTTTTATAGAAAAAAGCCCGTATTACTATAGACTACTGAATAAAGTGGATATATAATAAGGTAATGTAGTTATAGTACATAATTAAAAATAGTTAACTACAATATTTTTAACTGTTTATTTAAGGAGGATGTAAATCGTGAATAAAGCAGAATTAATTACTAGCATGGCAGAAAAAAGCCAATTAACAAAGAAGGATGCAGAAACTGCATTAAAAGCATTCATTGATTCAGTTCAAGAAGCTTTAGAAAATGGTGAAAAAGTTCAATTGGTTGGATTTGGTACTTTCGAAACTAGAGAAAGAGCAGCTAGAGAAGGAAGAAACCCAAGAACTAAAGAAACTATAAACATTCCAGCTTCTACTGTACCAGTATTTAAAGCAGGTAAGGAATTTAAAGAAAGAGTTAATAAGTAATTATAATTTTTAAGCCCGGGTTATCTCGGGTTTTTTAATACCTAAAATTAATGAACTTATGTGGAGGATATAATATGAGATTAGATAAATATTTAAAAGTATCGAGAATAATAAAAAGAAGAACAGTAGCTAAAGAAGCTTGTGAAGGTGGAAGGGTTTCAATTAATGATAAGGTGGCAAAACCATCAACTAATATAAATGAAGGCGATATAATAGAAATTACTTTTGCAAATAGAAAGCTTAAGGCAAGAATTATTAATATTGCTGAGCATGTGAGAAAAGAAAATGCTAAAGAAATGTATGAGATTTTAGAAGGTGTAGAAGATCAAGAATAATTTTTGATGATACTTCATATATTTAATCAAGAAATATATGGAGGAGTAAATAATGGAGAAAAAATTAGAGGGTAGGATAGAGGATAATAGAGGAAATATTATATTAGAAAATAGAAAGAAAATGACATTAACTGGAGTAGAGGAAGTAATTAGTTTTGATGATGAAAAAATATTACTCAATACTAAACTTGGGGCGTTAACAATAAAAGGTCAAAATTTGAAAATGAATAAGCTTGATGTACAAAATGGTGATGTAATGATTAATGGAGAAATATATTACATCGTTTATAGTGGAAAAGAAGTTAAAAAAGAAAAGGAAAGCATAATTGGAAGGCTTTTCAAATAGGGGGTTATTATGCCATTAAAAACAGATGTACAATTTAGTATCATACTTTACGCAATGTTAGCTGGTATATTAACAGGAGCAATGTTTGATTTATATAGAATAATAAGGGGTAGCAATGTAAATAAAATTGTAATTGCTATTGAAGATATATTGTTTTGGATATTAGCAGCTATGGCTGTTTTTGCATTCCTCCTTTATACTAATTATGCATTTTTAGGAGCTTATGTTTATATATTTATGATTATTTCTTTGACCTTATACATAAGGTTTATTAGTAATATATGTATTAAATTTGAGTTGAGACTTATAAGTGCTTCAGGAAAAATATTTAGAGTAATATTTAAAAATTTTATTTATCCATTTAAAGTAATATTTCATAATATTACAGGAAAAAACAATTAGTATAAAAAATATCTTGAATTAATTATGTAGAGTGGTTTACAATATATTTATAGAATAATATAAAGAGGGTACTATTTTATGAAAAAAAGCGTAAACCTTAAAGGAATTATTATTGTTTTAGTTATTGGAATTTTTGGTATAAGTGTAATAAAACAAGTAACTGTACTAAGAAGAATAAAGAATGATATTTCTATTCAAACTCAAGAGTTAGAGGAATTAAAAGAAAAAAATATTAAGTTGCAAGCTGAATTAGATAGGGCACAAAGTAATAATGAGTATCTAGAAAAACTAGCTAGAGAAAGGTTAGGATTAATAAAAGAAGGTGAGCAACAAGTTATTCCAAGTAAAGAAGCAGAATAGTATTGGTTTAAGTTTAAATTTGTATTAATATGGTTATTATTATTAATGACATAGATTATTTTTTATTTTAAGGAGGATTCTTTGTAAAATGACCTTAATGGCAGGAAACATATTAGAAGGTACAGTGGTAAATATTACAAACTTCGGAGCTTTTGTAGAGATAGAAGGTAAAACAGGTTTAGTTCATATTTCAGAAGTTGCAGATTCTTTTGTTAAGGATATAAGACAACATCTTAATGAGCAAGATAAGGTAAAGGTTAAAGTTATATCAATTGATGATAATGGAAAAATTAGTTTATCAATTAAGCAAGCTAATGTTAAGAAAAAATCTGTAAAGCCAGCAGAAATCGAATGGACATCTGAAAAGAAAAAGGTTGCACCAGCAAACTTTGAAGATATTATGTCTAGATTTTTAAAGGATAGTGAAGAAAGACAACAAGATTTTAAAAAGCATCAAGAGTTTAAAACAAGACCTAAAAGAAGTTTTTAATTAGAACCGTTATATAAGTTTTATATATTAGAGAGAATGGATAATGAATTATCGTTCTCTTTTTTTATTATATTTTTTTAATAAAAAAAGAGAATAATATAAAAAGTATATAAAATCAACTAATGAAAAGTGGCTATTTTACTGGCTTTAGATAGAAATTAAAATAAAAAATAAAAAAAGTGAAAAAAATGTTGACAGTATTAAGTTCATACTATATAATTAATTTTGTCGTCAGATGACGGCGGCAAAATAAATATGCTGAAGTGGCGGAACAGGCAGACGCACAGGACTTAAAATCCTGCGGTAGCGATACCGTACCGGTTCGATTCCGGTCTTCAGCACCAAACTAAATTCAACTTTAATATCGCGGGGTGGAGCAGTTGGCAGCTCGTCGGGCTCATAACCCGAAGGTCGTAGGTTCAAGTCCTGCCCCCGCAACCAACATGGCGGAATAGCTCAGCTGGCTAGAGCACTCGGTTCATACCCGAGGTGTCGTAGGTTCAAGTCCTATTTCCGCTACCATATACGCTGAAGTGGCGGAACAGGCAGACGCACAGGACTTAAAATCCTGCGGTAGCGATACCGTACCGGTTCGATTCCGGTCTTCAGCACCAAACTAAATTCAACTTTAATATCGCGGGGTGGAGCAGTTGGCAGCTCGTCGGGCTCATAACCCGAAGGTCGTAGGTTCAAGTCCTGCCCCCGCAACCAAACATGGCGGAATAGCTCAGCTGGCTAGAGCACTCGGTTCATACCCGAGGTGTCGTAGGTTCAAGTCCTATTTCCGCTACCATATACGCTGAAGTGGCGGAACAGGCAGACGCACAGGACTTAAAATCCTGCGGTAGCGATACCGTACCGGTTCGATTCCGGTCTTCAGCACCAAAAGAGATACAAAGAAATTTGTATATCTTTTTTTATTTATAAATGATTAAAACTATCTAAATTAAAAGTATATTGAAGATAATTAATAATATGACTGATAGTAATAAAAAAATATTGATTATATGCGACAAAAATACAACTTAAATATCAAAAAAGTTAAAGTAAAAATAACCCTAGATATTTTTAAGATGTAAATAAAGAGTGTAAAAAGAAAAATATAAAACATTCATTGGAAAAAAAAGGATAATTGTCTTACGAATTTAAGATTTCATAAACATTAATTGACATAACTCTAATTATAATAGTGCTATTATTTTAGTAGGATTTTTAAGAGGAGATTGATAGTTATGGATTATGGAGTAGAAGTACCTAGCTACAGAAGAGTAGATAGTGAAAAGAAAACAAAAAAATTAGATTTTGAAAATGGATTAGTAGGATTATTAGTAGTATTGATTTCGGGAGTTATGATAAGTAGAGTTGGATTCGGATTTGTTGAAGGCTTATATTTAGCTCCTTTTGGAATAGGGTATTTTTTATCTATGGTGAAAAAAAGTGATATTAAGAAACTAATTTTAGTTTATTTGTCAGTTAGTGTTGGATATCTTATAGGATATAGCAAGAGTAAAGATATAATAATTTATATTTCTATAGCAACAGCAATATTATTATGTAAGATTATATGTAATGCTATTAATAAAGAGTTCAAAAATAGTATAGCTTTTTTGGCTGTTATTGTATCCACTTTAGCAATAGGTTTATTCATTGGGGAGCAAAGTTTTGAAATTAATTTAATTTTTTCTTTAACTAAAGCCTTATTAATAATACCAGTATTTTATATGCTAAATTATGGAATTGGTTGTATGCAAGAATTAAATACAAATTACTTTTACTCAACAGAAGAGTTGATAAGTATAGCTATTTTAAGTTGCTTAGTAGTAGCAGGTATAGGAAATTTTACGATATTAGGAGTTGGAATAAGAACTATAATAGCTTTAGCTATGGTGATAACAATAGCATACGCAGCAGGAAGTAATGTGGGGGCTATATTGGGAGTAACAATGGGAATAATAATAGGAATTGCTAATAATGATTTGCTTATATCAACAACTATGTATTCTATTTGTGGATTAATTGTGGGTGTATTTAAAGAAACTGGGAAAAATTTTTCGATATTAGCTTATATTATATCTATGTTTATGATGGAAGCATATACTGGTCAAATAAGCGTTCAGTCAGGTGTAGAAGTATGTTTTGCGGCAGTAATTATGTTTATTATTCCGGCAAATGTTATCAAAGAAATCTTAAGAGAGCTTAGTAATGAAGAGAAAAGTAATGTAATAAGTGATGCACAGGTTGAAGGTATTAAATTAGAGTTTGTAGATAGATTAGAAGCTTTGAGAGGATCTTTATCGGCTGTAGCAACATCAATTGAAGATTTATCAGGAAATGAAAAATTACTTATGAAAAATAAGGGTACTGCTATGATAGAAAGTTTGGCTGATAGAGTTTGTCAAAGTTGTGAGATGAATAGTAAATGTTGGGGAAGAGAATTGCATAGCACTTTTTCGGATTTTGGAGAGCTTATGCTAAGTTGTGAAAGTAAAAAGGTATACTTACCTAAAAATTTAGATTTAAAATGTGTAAAAAGAACTACATTATTAAAGAGTGCAGAGGACTTATTTTCAACCTATACGGTTAATGAAGCTTTAAAATCTAGACTGATAGAAGGAAGAAAAGTTATAGCAAATCAAATAAATAATATGTCTATAACAGTATCAGGAATTCTTAGCGATTTTAATAGTAATGTAAATAGTTGTCTAGAAATTGATAAAGTATTAAGAAAAACATTGTCTAAAAATAAAATTAGATACAATAATATTTATTCTTATACTGATAGAAAAGGGCGTTTAAAGATTAAAATAAAAATAGATAGTTATGATGGTGAAAGTTACTGTAGAAAATATATATTGCCTATTATTAGCGAGTTTGTAAGAACACCATTAAGTATAGCTCAAGATGGATGTACTGTTGATCCAGATACTAATGAATGTTCAATAGTTATGGAGGAAACTTGTAAGTATAATGTTTCTTCATTTGTAGCTTTTAATGTTAAAGATGGAGAAAAATATTCAGGAGATAGTTATAGTTTTGGTAAGAATAAGGTAGGTGAGTATGTAACTATATTAAGTGATGGAATGGGCTCAGGACCAGAGGCTGGTTTAGAAAGTGAAGCAGCTATTGAGTTGATAGAGAAATTTAATGAAGGTGGATTTAGTGAAGCAACTACTTTAAATGCAGTAAATTCTATTATGGGAATGAAGTTTAGTGAAGATGAAAAATTTACTACATTAGATATGAATTCAATAGATTTATATACAGGTGAAGCTCAGTTTATAAAAGTTGGAGCAAGTATGAGTTTTATTAAAAGGGGTGGAGAAGTCGAAGTTGTTGATAGTGCCAGCTTACCTTTTGGTATTGTTGATGATATTGATATCAAGCCTATTAAGAAGAAGGTTAAAAATGGAGATATAATAGTGACTATTAGTGATGGTGTTATAGATATTGATAAAGATAACGTTGGGGAATATGCTTGGATAGTTAATTATTTAAAATGTGAACAAGTAAATCCAGAAATTTTAGCAAGAGAAATATTAGAACAAGCTAAAAGAAAAAGCAACGGAAGAGTTTTAGATGATATGACGGTAGTAGTTTCAAAATTATATTCAACTTATTAATAAAAGTGCTCTTAGGAGCACTTTTATTATCCTAATAATAAATTTAAATTTGAAATAAATGTATATAATGTTTACATTGAAATATGGTAAATGTATTATATATTTATAAATATATAAATAGGAGAATATAAGTGTTAGATAAAGTAATAAAATATATAAACGATAATGAACTTATTCAAAATGAAGATAAAATATTAGTGGCGTTGTCAGGTGGACCTGATTCTGTGTGTATGTTACATATATTATATAAATTAAAAGATATACTTAATATAGAATTAGGTGCTATACATATAAACCATATGTTAAGGGGGGATGAATCAGATAAAGATGAAAAATATATAGGTAATTTATGTAGTCAATTAGGTATAAATTATTATGTAAAAAGAATAGATATAGAGTATGTTGCTAATGATACTAATGTTTCTTTAGAAGTGGCTGGAAGAAATGAAAGATACAGGGCTTTTGAAGAAATAAGATCAAGGCATGGGTACAATAAAATAGCTGTAGCACATAATGCAAATGATCAGGCTGAAACAGTTCTTATGCGTATGATGCGAGGAACTGGACTTGAAGGATTAACAGGAATTAAATCAAAAAGGGAAGATGGTGTTATAAGACCTATATTATGCTTAGATAGAAAGGAAATAGAAGATTATTGTGAAGAAAATAAACTTAATCCTAGAATAGATAAAAGTAATCATGAGAGAATCTATAGTAGAAATAAGGTTAGGTTAGATATAATTCCATATATGAAAGAACATTTTAATGAAGAAATAGTTGAAACTTTAAATAGAATGGTATCATTATTACAAAAAGATAATGAGTTTATAGAAGAATATTCTAATGAGTGTTACAATAAATATTGTAAAATTAAAGATAAACAATTGAGAGTAGAAAAGGAATTATTCGTAAAAGAAATGGAGGCTGTAGTTACTAGAGTTGTAATAAAGGCATTTAAGGAAATTTCTAATTGTCATCAGAATTTCGAGATGAAGCATATATATGAGATTGTTAATTTAGCTAAAAATTCAACAGGAAAGAAAATAAATTTAACGAATAATATAATATGTGAAAACTCATATGGGAACCTTATATTTAAGGTAAATGAAAAAAATATTATAGATTATAAGGTTACTGAAGTACGAATAAATAAAAGTAATATTTTAAATGATATTGAATTTAAAAATTATAATGTTAGTTTTCAAATTATTAACAATAAAAGTAAGGTAGAATTTTCTAAAAATAGCTTAATAAAGTTATTTGATTATGATAAGATAGAAAAAGAGATTATAATTAGGAGTAGAAAAGATGGGGATAAAATTATTCCTTTGGGAATGAAAGGGAATAAAAAACTTAAGGATATTTTTATTGATATGAAGATTCCAAGGGAGCAAAGAGATGAAATTCCTATTTTATGCTTTGATGAAAAAATTGCCTGGGTTGTTGGATATAAAACTTCTCAAGAATCAAGAATAACTCAGGATACAAAAAATATATTAAAAATTACGTTTGCCAGAAAGGAATAGTGACAATGTTACAAGATATTAAAGAAGTGTTATTTAGTGAAGAGGCTATTAATAAGAGAGTAAAGGAATTAGCGTCAAGAATTAGTGAAGATTACAAAGGAAAAGAATTATTAGTGGTAGGTGTTTTGAAAGGTTCTGTAATATTTGCAGCAGAATTAATAAAAAATATAACTATTCCTTGCCAAATTGATTTTATGGCAGTTTCTAGTTATGGAGATTCATCTGAAACTACTGGGGTTGTTAGAATACTTAAGGATTTAGATAGTGAAATCTCAGGAAAACATATAATTATAGTTGAAGATATAGTTGATAGTGGAGTTACATTAAATTATTTATTAAATTATTTAAAAAGTAGAAATGCTAGCTCAGTTGAAATTGTATCATTATTAACTAAACCATCTAGAAGAAAGGTTGATATAGATTGTAAATATATTGGCTTTGAAACTCCAGATGAATTCTTAGTTGGATATGGATTGGATTATGCTGAAAAGTATAGAAATTTACCTTTTGTAGGAATATTAAAAAGAGAGGTTTATGAGAAGTAGATTATTAAAAAAACAAAATAATAAAAAACTATGAGAAAGGGGGGCCTTGAATGAAGAAATATTCAAGTGCTACTGTATGGATAATAGCTATAATATTATTATTTTTTGCAGCATCATTTCTTTTAAGGGGAGAAAGTGGTTCTGATAGAATAGTATTTAGTGATTTCCAACAAAAGTGGATAAATGACGAAATTGAAAGTATAAGAGTTGATCCTGATAAGATGCTCGTTACTGGACAGACAAGAGATGAAAAGAATTTTACAGTGTATGCACCAGATACAATGGTGGAAATGTTAAATAGTCAATATGCAAAAAATGATATTAAGATAGAATATGCTGCGCCATCTAATAATAGTGTGTGGCTTACTATAATACCTATGGGAATGATAATATTATTATTTGTAGTGTTTATTTTCTTCTTTACACAGCAGTCACAAGGTGGTGGAAGTGGAAAGGGAGTAATGAATTTTGGAAAAAGCAGAGCTAAGATGATGTCTCCAGATGCCAAGAGAGTAACTTTTGATGATGTTGCTGGAGCAGATGAAGAAAAGGCTGAACTAGAAGAAATAGTAGATTTCTTAAAGGCTCCATCTAGATATATTGAAATGGGAGCGAGAATACCAAAAGGTGTTTTACTAGTTGGGCCTCCAGGAACAGGAAAGACCTTATTAGCTAAGGCAATTGCAGGAGAAGCAGGAGTACCATTCTTTAGTATATCAGGTTCTGATTTTGTTGAGATGTTTGTTGGAGTTGGTGCATCAAGAGTTAGAGATTTATTTGAGCAGGCAAAGAAAAATTCGCCAGCTTTAATATTTATAGATGAAATTGATGCTGTAGGTAGACAAAGAGGTGCTGGTCTTGGTGGTGGTCATGATGAGAGAGAACAAACTCTTAATCAATTACTAGTTGAAATGGATGGTTTTGGAGCTAATGAAGGTATCATAATGATAGCGGCAACAAATAGACCAGATATTTTAGATCCAGCGTTATTAAGACCAGGTAGATTTGATAGACAAATAGTTGTTCAAAGACCAGATAGAAAAGGGAGAGAAGCTGTTTTAAAGGTTCATACACATAAAAAGCCTTTAGCTGTTGATGTAGATTTAGAGGTGTTAGCAAAGAGAACACCAGGATTTAGTGGTGCTGATTTAGAAAACCTAGCTAATGAAGCTGCTCTTTTAGCCGTAAGAAAAAATAAAAAGGCTATAGGAATGGATGAATTTGAAGAAGCAATAACTAGGGTTATTGCAGGTCCTGAAAAGAAGAGTAGGGCTATTAGTGAGCATGATAGAAAGCTTACAGCTTACCATGAAGCTGGTCATGCGGTTGTGATGAAGTGTTTAAAACATTCAGATCCAGTACATGAAATAAGTATTATACCAAGAGGTATGGCGGGTGGATATACTATGCATTTACCAAATGAAGATAGAGCGTATACTTCTAAGGAGAAACTACAAGATGAAATGGTAGGGCTTTTAGGTGGTAGAGTTGCTGAAAAGTTGATATTAGGTGATATAAGCACAGGAGCTAAGAATGATATTGATAGAGCAAGTTCAATAGCAAGAGCTATGGTTATGGAATATGGAATGAGTGATGAAATTGGAACTATTTCTTATGGTTCTGATAACAATGAAGTATTCTTAGGTAGAGAGCTTGGAAGAGGAAGAAACTTTAGTGAGGAAATTGGTGCAGAAATAGATAAGGAAGTTAAGAAATTTATTGAAGTAGCATATGATAGAGCAGAAAATCTTCTTAAGACTAATATTAATAAGCTTCATGCAGTAGCTAATGAATTGCTTGATAAAGAAAAGATAGATGGAAAAGAATTTGAAATGATATTTGATGCAAATTAAAAGTAGCCTTAGGGCTACTTTTTTTATGATAAGTTTTAAGTGGGATTAATAAATTTAGCTTAGTTAGAATATTAAAAGGTATAGTTTAGGTGGGGAAAGTATTTTGATGTAAGCTGACTTTTTGTTTATTAATTCTTATTTAAAAGAAAAGTAATAAAAACAAAACACGAATATTTAAATAGAAAATTACAAAAATGTTCGAAAGATGTTTAAAAAAGGAATTTATAGTGATATAATTAAGTATACTTAAAATTTGAAGGTATTAGGGAGGTTTATTATATGAAAAGTGATATTCAAATAGCTCAAGAAGCTAAAATGGAACCTATAGTTAAGATTGCAGAAAAACTAAATTTAGGTGAGGATGATATAGAACTTTATGGAAAGTATAAATGTAAGATTTCTTTAGATATATTAAATAAAAATAAAGATAAAAAAGATGGAAAATTAGTTCTTGTAACAGCAATAAATCCAACTCCAGCTGGAGAAGGAAAATCAACAGTTACAGTAGGTTTAGGGCAGGCACTATGCAAAACTGGAAAAAAAGCAGTTATAGCATTGAGAGAACCTTCATTAGGGCCTGTTTTTGGGGTTAAAGGAGGAGCAGCTGGTGGTGGATATGCACAAGTAGTACCTATGGAAGATATAAATCTACATTTTACTGGAGATATGCATGCAATTACTACAGCAAATAATTTATTGTGTGCTGCTATAGATAATCATATTCATCAAGGAAATACATTAAGAATTGATTCAAGAAGAATCATATTTAAGAGAGTTATGGATATGAATGATAGAGCGTTAAGAAGCATAGTAGTAGGAATGGGTGGAAAAATAAATGGTTTTCTAAGAGAAGATGGATTTATGATAACAGTTGCTTCAGAAATAATGGCTATTCTTTGTTTAGCTACTAGTTTAAGTGATCTTAAAGAAAGAATGGGAAATATATTAATAGCATATGATTTAGATGGAAATCCAGTTTATGCAAAACAATTAGATATTCAAGGAGCAATGGCCCTTCTAATGAAGGATGCTGTTAAGCCAAATTTAGTTCAAACCTTAGAAAATACTCCAGCAATAATTCACGGAGGACCATTTGCAAATATTGCACATGGATGCAATTCAATACTTGCTACAAAGATGGCACTTAAATTAGGTGATGTAGTAGTTACTGAAGGTGGCTTTGGGGCTGACTTAGGGGCAGAAAAATTCTTAGATATTAAATGTAGATATGGTGGATTAACACCAAATTGTGTAGTGATTGTTGCTACTATGAGAGCTTTAAAACATCATGGTGGTGTAAAAAAGGAAGATTTAAATACTCCAAATGTTGAAGCAGTAGCTAAAGGAATAGTTAATTTAGAAAAGCAAATAGAAAATATGCAAAAGTATAATATTCCAGTCGTAGTTGCTATAAATAAATTCTTAACAGATTCTGATGAAGAAATTGAATATATAAAGAATTTCTGTGATAAATTAGGTGTTAAGGTTGCTTTAAGTGATGTTTGGGCTAAAGGTGGAGAAGGGGGATTAGAATTAGCTAATATAGTTAATAATATATTAGAAAATGAAGAATCAAACTTTAAAGTTTTATATGATGAAAAGAGTAGTATTAAAGAAAAAATATTAACTATTGCCAAGGAAATTTATGGAGCAAATGATGTAAGATATACTCCGGCAGCAAATAAGCAAATTGCAGAATTAGAAAAATTTGAATTAGATAAATTGCCTATTTGTATGGCGAAAACACAATACTCATTATCAGATAATCCAGCACTACTAGGTAGACCAGAAGGATTTGATATAACTGTTAAAGAAGTTAGAGTTTCCAATGGAGCTGGATTTATAGTAGCATTAACTGGTGATATTATGACAATGCCTGGTTTACCAAAGGTACCAGCAGCAAATAGAATGGATATTTTAGAAAATGGCGAAATTGTAGGCTTGTTCTAAAAAAATAAAAATTTACAACACTTGACAAATAACATGTAATTGTTAAAATTAAAGTATTAGTTTAAATTACTGTTTATAGTACAATAAAAGCAGCTTTAGGGCTGCTTTAATTATGTTAAGGTGGTGTGCGTTTATGATTCTACTGGTAGATGTAGGGAATACCAACATAGTTATAGGAGTATGCAAAAATAATGAGTATATAGCTGGTTGGAGAATTTCTACTGATTCTAAAAAAACTTCAGATGAATATGGTATTCAAATGATACAATTATTCCATCAAAGTGATTTAAATCCAAAAGAAGTAAAAGGAATAATAATTTCTTCGGTTGTACCTAATATAATGCATTCCTTAGAAAATATGGTTAAGAAGAGTTTTAATATAGATCCTATAATTGTTGGGCCAGGTGTAAAGACTGGAATAAATATTAAATATGATAATCCTAAGGAAGTTGGAGCGGATAGAATTGTAAATGCAGTGGCTGCTCATGAAATATATAGAAGAGATGTAATTATAATTGATTTTGGAACTGCAACTACGTATTGCGCTGTCACTGAAGAAGGAAATTATTTAGGTGGATGTATTTGTCCAGGGGTGAGAATTTCTTCAGATGCCTTGTTTGAAAGAGCAGCAAAGTTACCTAGAGTGGAGTTAGAATTACCAAAGAGTATAATATGTAAGAATACTGTATCAAGTATGCAAGCAGGTATATTATATGGATATATAGGGCAAGTAGAATATATAGTTAGCAAGACAAAAAAAGAGATGGTTGCACTTGGATATGAAAATCCATATGTAATTGCAACTGGGGGCTTAGCTAATTTAATAGCTAAATCAACAAATGTAATAGATAAGGTTGATTCAAGCTTAACATTAGAGGGGTTAAGAATAATTTACGATAAAAATAAGGAGTAAACAAATGAAAATAGGAAACCTTAATTTGGGGAAGAGTGTTTTCTTAGCACCTATGGCAGGAGTAACGGATATTTCATTTAGAGGATTATGCAAGGAGATGGGATGCGGATTAGTATACACAGAGATGGTAAGTGCAAAAGCATTATATTATGGAAGTGAAAATACTAAGACTTTATTAAGAATTGCAGATGAAGAAAAACCAGTAGCAGCTCAGATTTTTGGAAATGATCCTAAGATAATGGCGGAAGTTGTACAAAGCTATTTTAACAATATAGATGATATATGTATTTTGGATATAAATATGGGATGTCCTGCACCTAAGATAACTAAAAATGGAGAAGGTTCGGCATTAATGTTAAATCCTAAATTAGCAGGAGAGATAGTAAGTGAAATTAAAAAAGTTTCAAAGAAGCCCGTTACTGTTAAATTTAGAAAAGGATATGATGAGCATAATATTAATGCTGTTGAGTTTGCTAAAGTAATGGAATATTCAGGAGCAGATGCAATTGCTGTTCATGGAAGAACTAAAAAACAAATGTATGAAGGAAAAGCAGACTGGGATATAATAAGTAAGGTGAAAAGTGCTGTATCTATACCGGTTATAGGTAATGGAGATGTGTTCACACCGGAAGATGCATTAAGAATGAAGGAAATAACTCAGTGTGATGCTATAATGATTGCAAGGGGAAGTATGGGAAATCCATGGATATTTAATCAAATAGAACGAGTATTAAATGGTCAAGAAATTTTACCTATTACAGCAGAAGAGAAAATAAATATGTGTTTAAGGCATTATGAATTAGCTATTAAATATGATGGCGAGTTTAAGGCTGTAAAAGAAATGAGAAAGCATGCTTCGTGGTATCTAAAAGGATTACCCAAAAGTAGCGAATTGAGAAATATAGTAAATACGTTATCAACAAGTACAGAAGTGTTTAATATATTGCAAGAATATAAAAATGAATTAAAGAATATTTAGATATATGTATTATCTAGTGAAATTTTGTGAAAACAATACGTTGAAAATAGTCAGCTATTTTATTGACAGATGAAATAGCCTGATTTATAATATTTAAAATGATTTTAAGATTACTAAACTTACCTATTTATGAGTTGAATACGGTTAAGTTTTGAAGGGGAGAAAGATTATGAGTCAAGCAAAAAAATTTATAATGACTTACGAAGGTGTTAAAAAACTTGAAGAAGAATTAGAATACTTAAAAACTGTTAAAAGAAAAGAAATTACTGAAAAAATAAAGGTAGCTTTAGGATATGGAGATTTAAGTGAAAACTCTGAGTATGATGAAGCTAAAAACGATCAAGCTTTTACTGAAGGTAGAATTATTCAATTAGAAAACATGTTAAAAAATGCAGTTGTTGTTGATGAAAATGAAATACCAAAGGATAAAGTTTCAGTAGGATCTATAGTAAAGGTTATGGATTACGAATTTGATGAAGAAGTTGAATATACAATTGTTGGTTCAGCAGAAGCAGATCCAATGAATTTTAAAATATCAAATGAATCACCAGTGGGTAGTGCATTATTAGGAAAAAAAGTTGGAGATGTAGTAGAAGTTACAGTTCCAAGTGGAGTAAGTAAGTTTGAAGTCTTAGAAATAAGAAGAGACTAATTGGAGGTATAGTGAATGTCAACTGAAGAAATGAACATGCAAGAACTAGAGTCACAATTCAATGAACAAGAAAGATTAAGAAGAGAGAAGCTAGTTCAATTACAAGAAGAGGGAAAAGATCCTTTCGATGTATACAAAGTATATAGAACTCATAGTTCACAACAAGTTAAGGATAACTATGAGGAATTAGAAGGTAAAGATGTTACAGTT
This sequence comes from Clostridium sp. 1001271B_151109_B4, assembly GCF_015670405.1. Taxonomy (GTDB): domain Bacteria; phylum Bacillota; class Clostridia; order Clostridiales; family Clostridiaceae; genus Clostridium. The sequence goes on from NZ_JADPBQ010000012.1 coordinate 90,640, forward strand.
GCTGGTAGAATTATGTCTAAGAGAGGACAAGGAAAAGTTGTTTTCTCAGATATACATGATAGGGACGGGAAGATTCAATTATTCATAAAAATTGATGAAGTTGGAGAAGAAGCGTTAAAGCAATATAAGTCTAATGATTTAGGAGACTGGGTTGCTTGCACTGGAGAAGTATTTAAGACTAAAACAGGTGAAATATCTGTTAAAGCTAAAAAAATAGAATTAATATGTAAATCATTAAAGCCACTTCCAGAAAAATGGCATGGTTTAAAGGATCCAGATTTAAGATACAGACAAAGAGAAGTAGATATTATAACAAATCCAGAAGTTAAATCTACTTTTATGAAGAGAAGTCAAATTATAAAAGGAATAAGAGAATTCTTAGATAATAGAGGATTCTTAGAAGTTGAAACACCAATGCTTGCAACAATAGCTGGTGGAGCATCTGCTAGACCTTTCATAACTCATCATAATACATTAGATTTAGATATGTTCTTAAGAATAGCTCCTGAGTTATACTTAAAGAGATGTATTGTTGCTGGTTTTGAAAGAGTTTATGAATTAGGAAGAACTTTTAGAAATGAAGGTATGTCAATAAGACATAATCCTGAATTTACTATGATTGAATTATATCAAGCTTTTGCAGATTATAATGATATGATGGAATTAACTGAAAATATGGTTGCTGAAGTATGTAAGAAGGTTAATGGAACAACAAAGGTTACTTATCAAGGAACTGAAATAGACTTTATGCCACCATGGAGAAGAATAACTATGGTTGATGCTGTTAAAGAATATGCTGGAGTTGATTTTGCTGCAATTAATTCTGATGAAGAAGCTCAAGCTATTGCCAAAGAAAAGCATTTAGAATTCCCAAAACCATTAAATACTGTAACTAAGGGTGAAGTATTAAATATGCTATATGAAGAGTTCTGTGAAGAGCATATGATACAACCTACGTTTATTATAGATTATCCAGTAGAGATTTCACCTCTTACAAAGAAAAAGAGAGGAAATGAAATGTTCACTGAAAGATTTGAAGGATTTGTATTTGGTAGAGAGTTATGTAATGCATACTCTGAATTAAATGACCCAATTGTTCAAAGAGAAAGATTTGCGCAACAGGAAAAAGAAAGAGAACTTGGTGATGATGAGGCTTACATGATCGACGAAGAATTCATGAGCGCATTAGAAACAGGTATGCCACCAACAGGTGGACTTGGAATAGGAATAGATAGATTAATAATGTTCTTAACTGATTCAGCATCAATAAGAGACGTTATATTATTCCCAACAATGAAACCAATAAACTAATAAAATGATAAAAAACCACCAAAAGGTGGTTTTTTAGTTTTAAGCTATAAATGACAATTTTAAGGGTGAGTTAAGTATATCATAAATTTAATAAAGTATATTTTTAGACCGTATTAAAGGATTTTTATATTTAACTTATTAAAACTGTTTAATAAGTTAAATATAAAATTTTAAAGAAAAAATAAAAAAATATAAAAAAGGTGTTGCATTTTATAAAAAAGCTGATATAATAAATTATGCAATGACATTCCGCGATAGCTCAATGGTGGAGCACTCGGCTGTTAACCGATAGGCTGGAGGTTCGAGTCCTCTTCGCGGAGCCATTTTAAATTTCATTGCTGCAATAATATTCCGCGATAGCTCAATGGTGGAGCATTCGGCTGTTAACCGACAGGTTGGAGGTTCGAGTCCTCTTCGCGGAGCCATTTTTATTTTAAAGAGTTTTGTAGGAGCAGATGAAGTCTGTTGATACAAAACTCTTTTGTTATATAAAGCAAAATAATATATAATTTATCTTGACATATATAAGCTGTTTGATAAAATTAATATATAATTTAATAAACACGATGAAAAAGAAGAGTAATTTTAATATTTTTTTTAGAGAGATGATGGTTGGTGGAAATCATTAAAAAGTTAAAATGAAGGGAGCTTTTGAGTGTAGTTTGTAAAGTTGGGCTTTAGCCAAGAAGGGTGGAACCGCGGAATTTATTTTCGTCCCTTTATGGTTATAAGGCTTTTTTTATTATAAAAAAATAAATACGAATAATTTATTTGTATATAGCTTATAGAAATAAAGTTATCGTAAAAAATGGAGGTAGTAAAATGGCAGTAGAAAAGACTATGGATAAAATAGTTGCTTTATGTAAAAGTAGAGGGTTTATATTCCCAGGATCAGAGATTTACGGAGGGCTTGCAAACTCATGGGATTACGGTCCATTAGGAGTTGAATTCAAAAACAATGTAAAAAAAGCTTGGTGGAAAAAATTTGTTCAAGAAAGTCCATATAATGTTGGAGTAGATTGTGCAATATTAATGAATCCAGAAGTTTGGGTTGCATCAGGACACGTTGGAGGATTTTCAGATCCATTAATGGATTGTAAAGAATGTAAATCAAGATTTAGAGCAGATAAATTAGTAGAAGATCATATGACTGAAAGTGGAGTAGAAGTTGCTTGTGCTGATGGATGGACAAATGAAGAGTTAATGGACTACATAACTAAGAACAACATAGTTTGTCCTAAGTGTGGGAAAATGAATTATACTGATATAAGAAAGTTTAATTTAATGTTTAAGACTTTCCAAGGAATAACTGAAGATTCTGCAAATACAGTATACTTAAGACCAGAAACTGCACAAGGTATATTTGTAAACTTTAAATCAGTTCAAAGAACTTCAAGAAAGAAGGTCCCATTTGGTATAGCTCAAATAGGTAAATCTTTCAGAAATGAAATTACTCCAGGAAACTTTACTTTTAGAACAAGAGAATTCGAACAAATGGAATTAGAATTTTTCTGTAAGCCAGGTACTGATTTAGAGTGGTTTGGATATTGGAAAGATTACTGCTGGAACTTCTTATTAAACTTAGGAGTAAACTCAGACTCTTTAAGAATGAGAGATCACGGTGAAGAAGAATTATCATTCTATTCAAATGCAACATCTGATATAGAATACTTATTCCCGTTTGGTTGGGGAGAACTTTGGGGAATAGCTGATAGAACAGACTATGACTTAAAGAAACATGCAGAACATTCAGGAACTGATATGTCATATTTAGATCCAACAACTAATGAGAAATATGTGCCATATTGTATAGAACCATCACTAGGAGCTGATAGAGTTGCATTAGCATTCTTAGTAGATGCTTATGATGAAGAAGAGTTAGAAGGTGGAGATGTAAGAACAGTTATGCATTTACATCCAGCTTTAGCTCCATACAAGGCAGCTGTATTACCATTATCTAAGAAGTTATCAGATAAAGCTGATGAAGTATACTCAATGTTAGCAAAGAAATTTAATGTTGAATATGATGAAACTGGAAGTATAGGTAAGAGATATAGAAGACAAGATGAGATAGGAACTCCTTTCTGTATTACAGTTGACTTTGAAACTGAAAATGATGGATGCGTTACTATAAGACATAGAGACTCTATGACTCAAGAAAGAGTTGAAATTAGTAAATTAACACACTTTATTGCAAAAAGCTTAGAGTTTTAATTAGGAAGCAGCAAGAAATGATTATTGAAAGTTATTTCTTGCTGTTTTTGTTTTTAGAAAAATGTTTTTAATTTTATATTTATAGAATGTGAGAAAGTATAATGATATAATTATTTGTATATTGGTAAGAATTATTAATAATTATAAATTATAAAGTAATATAATTTAGTTGGAGGCAGTAATGAGAGAGTTTAAGGAATTTAAAGATTTTATTAATGGTAAAAATGTTGCTGTTGTAGGTATTGGTGTAAGTAATATTCCTTTAATAAATTTTTTGATGAAATTAGGAGCTAAAGTAACGGCTTTTGATATGAAGAAAGAAAATGAATTAGGAAAAATCGCAAGTGAATTTAAATCAAAAGGTATTAAGTTAGAGTTAGGTGAAGGATATTTAGATAAATTAACTGGATTTGAGGTAGTTTTTAAAACGCCATCAATGAGAATTGATTGTGAAGCTCTAGTTAGAGCAAAGAATGAGGGTTCATATATTACCTCTGAAATGGAAGAGTTTGTTAAGTACTGTAAAGGTAAAATATATGGAATAACAGGATCGGATGGAAAAACTACAACAACAACTATAATATCTAAGTTGTTAGAAGCTCAAGGTTATAAAACTTGGGTTGGTGGAAATATAGGAACACCATTGTTTTCTAATATAGAGGAAATAAACTCTGAGGATATGGTTGTTTTAGAGTTATCAAGTTTTCAGCTTATGACAATGGATTCTCCAATAGATGTATCTATTGTTACTAATTTAGCACCTAATCATTTAGATATGCATAAGGATATGCAGGAATATATTGATGCAAAGAAAAATATATTCTTATATCAGAATGAAGATAATGTATTAGTTTTAAATAGAGAAAATGAAATAACTTATGGATTTGAAAAAGAAGCTAAGGGGCATATTAGAGAATTTTCATCACAAAGAGTTATTCCAAATGGTTCATATTATAAAGATGGTACATTATATTTGGAAGGGAAAGAAGTTTGTAAGAAAAATGATATAGTAATTAAGGGTATGCATAATGTAGAAAATTATCTAGCAGCATTTATAGCTACAAAGGATGATGTTGAAATCAAAACAATGAAAAAGGTAGCTGAGACATTTGCTGGTGTAGAACATAGATGTGAATTAGTGAGAGAAATTGATGGAGTAAAATATTACAATGATTCTATAGCATCAAGTCCTACTAGAACGTTAGCTGGATTATTTGCGTTTGAAAGAAAAGTAATACTTATAGCTGGTGGATATGACAAACATATACCTTTTGAACCATTAGCTGAGCAAGGGTATCCTTTTATAAAAGAAATAATTCTTATGGGAGATACTAAATATTTAATAAAAGAAGCCTTTGATAAATTGAAATTAGAGAAGGGGATAGAAGTTCCTAGTATTATGGTTAATTCTTTAGAAGAAGCTGTAATTAAAGCTAAGGAAATTGCAATAAGTGGGGATATTATAACTTTATCGCCAGCTTGTGCATCTTTTGATATGTTCCCTAATTTTGCGGTTAGAGGAAATAGGTTTAAGGAAATAGTAAATAAGATTTAATAATAATTTATTTTTATTGATATATATAAAGTGAAATATATATAACTACATTGAATAGAGTATAGAAGTAAAAGCAATAGTTTGAGAAAGTTAAGCACTTTTGTTGCTTTTACAAAATGAATACTTTATTAAATGTAGTTATTTTTTTGAAATTTTAATTATAAGAATATTATATTTTAAAAATTTTCATTATAAAAATAATAGGATATGAGGGTTGATAAGCTTAATAAATATGAAAGATGATAAATATATAAAGCAAAATAGCAACAACAAATCCTGGCGTATCAATATAAGAAAATATTAGTATTATATAGATATAATGAGAAAAATAAATATAAACATCGTAATTAAGCAAAAGGATATAGTTTGTATATTATTAAACATGTTAATATAAAACACGTCGTCGGGAACAAAACAAGAAAAGTTCTTGAGACAAAAGTCTAACAACACAAACAAATAAAACTTCAAAAAAGTTTTTAAAAAAAAGTGTTGACAGACAAAAAGAAAAATGATATTATGATTAAGCAGTCAGGTTGATTGCAAATGATCTTTGAAAATTGAACAGAATATAAATTAAGTAACCAGCAATTCTTTTGAGAGTCTTAAAACAAAGACTCAAAGTAA
>NZ_JADPBQ010000013.1:0-19394 GCF_015670405.1 Clostridium sp. 1001271B_151109_B4
AGCAGCTGACTTGTAATCAGCAGGTTGTTGGTTCGACTCCGACATGAAGCTCCAATATGGGGGAGTTCCCGAGAGGCCAAAGGGGGCAGACTGTAAATCTGTTACGTTTCGTTTCGATGGTTCGAATCCGTCCTCCCCCACCATATAAGCATGGTATAAACCATGCTTTTTTATTTTATAAAAAAATAAAAAATAATCATATTATTTTTTATGAATATATTAAATGTTGACATAGTATAATTATATTGATAAAATATTCTAGAAATAAAATTTGATATTAGTTCTTATCCAGAGAGGTGGAGGGATAAAGGCCCTGTGAAACCCGGCAACCTATTAACAGTTAGAAGTTAACAGTTAGAAGTTAAGATTAAAGAAAAACATTAAGATTTCATCTATAGCTAAAAACTAAAAAAACTATTAACTAGTTTAATGTGGTGCAAATTCCTGCAGAACAATTAAGTTTGCAAGATAAGAAAGACCTTAGATAATAATAGTCTCTTCTTTTTGCAAGAGGCTTTTTTTATTGCTTAGAATTAATATCAAAACGAGAGGAGCTAAGCAAAATGAGAAGATTATTTACTTCAGAATCAGTTACAGAAGGGCATCCAGATAAAATATGTGATCAAATTTCGGATGCGGTATTAGACAGTATATTAGTAAAAGACCCAACAGCTAGGGTTGCTTGCGAAACAGCAGTAACAACAGGAATGGTACTAGTAATGGGAGAAATATCAACATCTTGTTATGTAGATATTCCTAAGGTAGTTAGAAAAACAATTAGAGAAATTGGATATGATAGAGCTAAATATGGATTTGATTGTGATACTTGTTCAGTATTAACATCTATTGATGAGCAGTCTGGAGATATTGCAATGGGAGTTGATGAAGCTTTAGAATCTAGAATTGGAACAAAGGATGATGTTGAAGCAGTAGGGGCTGGAGACCAAGGAATGATGTTTGGTTATGCTACTAATGAAACACCAGAATTTATGCCTTCACCAATTGCAATGGCACATAGATTATCAAGAAGATTAACTGAAGTTAGAAAAAATGGAACTTTACCTTATTTAAGGCCAGATGGAAAAACTCAAGTAACAGTTGAATATGATGATAATAAAGTTGTAAGAATTGATGCAATAGTTATTTCGACTCAACATGATGATCATGTAAGTCAAGAACAAATAAGAGAAGATTTAATGGAACATGTAATTAAACATGTTATTCCATCAGAGTTATTAGATGAATCAACTAAATATTATATTAATCCTACTGGAAGATTTGTTGTTGGTGGACCACAAGGTGATAGTGGATTAACAGGAAGAAAGATTATAGTTGATACTTATGGAGGATATGGAAGACACGGTGGTGGTGCTTTCTCAGGAAAAGATCCAACAAAAGTTGATAGATCAGCAGCTTATGCAGCAAGATGGGTAGCTAAGAATTTGGTTGCAGCTGGTGTTGCAGATAAATTAGAAATTCAATTAGCTTATGCTATAGGTGTTGCAAAGCCGGTTTCTATAGAAGTTGAAACTTTTGGAACAGGTAAATTGAGTGAACAAGAAATAACAAGTATTGTAGAAAAAGTATTTGATTTAAGACCAGGAGCTATAATAAGAGACCTTGATTTAAGAAGACCTTTATACAGACAAACAGCAGCTTATGGTCACTTTGGTAGAAATGATTTAAATTTACCTTGGGAACAATTAAATAAAGTAGAAGAAATTAAAAAATACTTATAATAAAAAAGCGAAGACGTCAGTCTTCGCCTTTTTATTAAATTGAAAAGAAATTTACTCAGTTAGAAAATTAGTAGTTTATCCTGAAACTATTACAGAGTTTCTAAATAATATATTTTTTAATTTACCTAGGCTGAATTCATTAATAAACTAATAACTAATAACTCAAAACTAATGACTAGAATAAACTATTTTTCCCTTAACTATAGTCATTTTAATATCAATATTATCGTCGAATAAAACTAAATCAGCATCAAAATTTTCTTTGATTTGTCCTTTCTTATCATCTATTCTACAATATTTAGCTCCGTTAAAAGAAGCCATTTTAACTATTTCATATAAAGGATAATCAGTATTTTCGTATATATTTTTGATTGCCTTATTTAAAGTTAAAATTGACCCTGCTAATGCACCGTTTTCAAGTCTTGCTGATCCATCTTTAACTACAACTGGTTGTCCGCCTAAAGAATAGTTTCCATCTGGCATTCCACAAGCGCACATTGCATCTGTAACTAGTAAAGTTTTGTCAGTTCCTTTTTGTTTATAAGCTATTCTTAATGATGGATACGATATATGGATACCATCAGAAATTGTTTCAGTAGTGATATCAGTATCAAAAGTTGCCCCTACAACACCTGGTTCTCTATGAGTAAAACCTGTCATGGCATTAAATAAATGAGTTGAATGACAGAATCCACATTTGATACCTTCGAGTGCTTCTTCGTAAGTGGCTTTAGTATGGCCTATAGAGCAACGAATACCATTTTCAGTTAATATACTGGCAAGTTCCTTAGCGCCATCGACTTCTGGAGCCATTGTAATTGATACAACAGAATCTATTGCATCTCCCGTCATAGCCTCAAAATTTTCAAAAGTTGGTTTAATTAAATAGTTAGGATTTTGAGCTCCTATAGCATTAGGGCTAATGAAGGGCCCTTCTAAGTGTGCACCTAATACTTGAGCACCATCTGTACCTTCAAGTTTAGCTTTTTTTATTGCAGTCATAGATTTTAATATGTCTTCTGATGACATTGTCATTGTAGTTGGTGTAAATGAAGTTGTACCATATTTACAGATAGTTTTAGAAATTTCATTTATTGATTCAAATGTGCCATCCATAGTATCATATCCTCCAGCACCGTGGATATGAACATCTATAAAACCAGGCGCTACATACAAACCTTTACAATCAATAACTGAATCATAAGAAGTAGTACTTGGATTTATTTCCTTGATTATAGCGTTTTCAATTAATATAGAACCTTCCTCAATTCTATCTAGAAAAATAATATTACAGTTTTTTAATAACATAATAAATAACCTCCCTGTGATGTTTAAGCTTTTTACCATAAGCAAATAATTTATAAGTGAATAAGAAGAGTATAAATTAACAATCAAAATTTCACTTATGATATAATTATATAATATTAATAAGTAAAATAAAATGTTTGGAGCGATAATATGGATATATTAGATGGCTTAGTTGAAGCGGTAATTTTTAGAAGTGAAGATAGTGGATATGTAGTAGCTAAAATTACAGCGAACAAAGAGGTTGTTACAATTGTTGGAATAATGCCGTTATTAAAGGAAGGGCAACAAATAGAGGTTAAGGGAAATTGGATTACACATAAGCAATTTGGAAGACAATTTAATGTAGAAGAATATAAAGAGCTTCTTCCAACATCAGTTAAAGAAATTGAAAAATATTTAAGCACAGGCATAATACATGGAATAGGACCAGTAACAGCAAAGAAAATAGTAAAGGCCTTTGGAGAAGAAACTTTAAATATATTAGATAATAATATTGAAAGACTCAAAGAAGTTGAAGGTATTGGTGATAAGAAATATAACATTATTTATGATTCGTATTTGGAAAGTAAAGAACTTAAAGATATAATTATGTTTTTTCAAAAACATGGAGTAACAATAAATCAATGCTTAAAAATATATAAAAAATTTGGAACAGATTCTCAAGATATTGTATCTAAAAATCCATATATTTTAAGTGATGAAATTTCAGGAATTGGTTTTTTAACTTCAGATAGAATTGCAAAAAGTCTAGGAATTGAGCCAGTATCAGATTTTAGAATTCAAAGTGGAATAAGACATGTTTTAAATAATTTTTCAGGTTTAGGAAATACATATATGCCTAAAGATAAGCTTATAAAAGAGTGTCAAAAGGTCTTGGTTGTAGATAAAGAGTTAATAGAAGCAAATATATATAATAGCGTATTAGAGGGTAAAATAAAAGTAGAAAAAATTAATGATGTAGAAGCTGTGTATGCTTTGCCATATTATTTTTGTGAATTAGGAGTAACTAATAAAATTATTACTTTAAGTATTGAAAATTTTCAAACTATAAATTCTGATATTTCTTTTGAGATATCTAGTTTTGAAAAGAAAAATAATATAGAATTTGCAGGTTCTCAAAAAGAAGCTATATTAGGGGCTTTTGAAAATGGTATAGAAATAATTACTGGTGGGCCAGGTACTGGTAAGACTACTATAATTAAATGTATAATAGAGATATATGAAAATAATGGAATGAAGGTTCTTTTAGCAGCGCCAACAGGAAGAGCAGCTAAAAGAATGACAGAATCAACAGGAAGAGAAGCAAAAACCATACATAGATTATTAGAAATGGGCGTAAGTGACGATGAAAATTCTTTTTTTGGAAAAGGTGAAGGAGAGCCGCTAGAAGGCGATGTAATAATTATAGATGAAGCATCTATGATTGACATAATGCTTATGAATAGTTTACTTAAGGCCATTAAACTTGGAACAAGAGTTATTATAGTTGGAGATGTTGATCAGCTTCCATCAGTAGGTCCAGGAAATGTTTTAAGGGATTTAATAAACAGTGAATTTATTAAAGTTGTAAGGCTTAAGGAAATATTTAGGCAAGGCAAGGAAAGTATGATTATAACCAATGCACATAGAATAAATAATGGTGAGTTGCCATACCTAAACAAAAAGGGCGGGGATTTCTTTTTTGATAATAGAGAAAGTAATGAGGAAATTTTAGCTACTATTTTAGATTTAGTAAATAGAAGATTGCCTCTTTTTAATCCTAAGTGGGATAAAACGAGGGATATTCAGGTTCTTTCTCCTACTAGGAAAGGAATATTAGGAGTAGATAACTTAAACAATGAGCTTCAAGCTATATTAAATCCACCTAGTAAAAATAAAAAAGAGAGAAATCTTAAGGATATAATTTTTAGAGAAGGCGATAAGGTAATGCAAACTAAAAATAATTATTCTTTAAAATGGAATAGAACAGGTGGATATGGCGATAATGAAGGTGTAGGGGTATTTAATGGTGATATGGGGTTTATTGAATCTATTAGTGAAGAAAGTAGAACTGTTACTGTTGTATTTGATGATGAAAGAAGAATTGTATACGATAATATATATGTAGAAGAGTTAGAGTTAGCTTATGCAATTACTATCCATAAGAGTCAAGGTAGTGAATTTAAAGTTGTAATCACACCTTCATTTATGGGTTCAGCTTTTTTAATGAACAGAAATATTTTATATACAGGTATAACTAGAGCAAAAGAATTAGTTGTAGTTGTGGGGAATCAAAAATCACTAAAATACATGGTAGATAATACAAATAGTATGGAGAGATATTCATCATTAAAAGAAAGAATTGTAGATATTGTATCTGATGATAAAATAAAAGAAGAATAGATAATGGAGTCTGATACTATGAATTATAAGGAATTGAGTAATGTTTTTAAAAAAATAAATAAATGGTATAGTAAAAAAACAAAGGTGTTATCAATAAAGACGAGGCCTTTTAATACAGTTGAAATTTTTTCAAATATATTAAATAAAGTTGTGTGTAATGATAGTAATATACTATATGTATTTTGCAGCCAAAAAGAAAAATGTGCATATGAAAAACAAAGAGAGTTATATGGTTATATCAGTGATACCATAGAAACAGAAAAGATTGAAAATAAGATCAAATGTATTTTTATAGATGAAATTAATGAAATAGATAGTTTATATGATTTAGTTGTATTTGATGATATAAGTTTATTTTCAAAAGCTAGTAATCAATATATAAGGGAAGCTATAGAAGATATATATTGGAATTGTAATAAAATAATAGTGTATGCAGCAGAGTATATTTTCCCTATTGGGGAAAAGTTTGAAATTAATTATATGCAATCAGAAGGACCTATGATAGAGCCGAGGTTAATGAATACTAGGATAAAATTAGATCAGGATATTCCACTTTCTTTATTTGAATATTTTAAGTGGTTTAGAGAAAATAAGAGAATTGTTTTAATTATGGTTCCTTCCGAAGATAAATTAAATAAAGTTTATAATCATTATTATAGTACTTTAAAAGAATTAAATATAAGAGTAGTTCGGTATAGTAAAAATCAAAATTTCAGTTTTGTTAAAGAAATAATAGATGGTTATAGTGATACTTTATTTATAGTAACAAATAATTGTGGACAGTATATAAGAAATATTCCAGATGTAAATATAATAATGCTATTTGCAGATGATATGTTTTATTCTTATAAGAAGATATTATATATGTGTGCAGCAATTAATGTTAAAAGTGATATTCAATCAGAAGCAATTATGGTATCTAGGGAATTTTCTGAAGAAATGGATAAGGCTAAAAATATAGCGAGATTATTTAATAAGAATTTATGGGAAAGACAATATTTAAAATATTAAAAATAATATATAAGCAATTATTAGATATAGTTTATCCGATGGAAGAAAAATGTATCATTTGCGAAATAGAAGGATTTATAGGAATATGTGATTGTTGTAAAACTGAAATTAAGAGATGTTATATGGAAGACAAAAAAAGTATTTCGTATGGATTTTATGGGGGAGTATTAAAAAAGTTAATTTTAGAGTTAAAATATAATAAGAATTTTACCGCAGCAGAGATATTATCAAATTTAATTTTAGAGATAATAAATAATCAAAATATTAAGGCTGATGTAATCTGTTATGTTCCTATGACTAAAAAAGCAATTAAAAAAAGAGGATTTAATCAATGTGAAGTTATATCAAAGAGTATTAGTTACACAACAGGAATTCCAATTAGTAATTGCATAATAAAATCAAAGAATACAAAGGAACAAAAGACTTTGAGTAAAGATGAAAGAAAGAGTAATATTCAAGGTGCCTTTAATATAAAAAGAAATTACGACATAAAAAATAAGCATGTAATATTGATAGATGATGTTATTACTACTGGAGCTACATTAGATGAATGTAAAAAAATTTTATTAAAATATGGAGCAAATGAAATTACAGTATTGACAATTGCTAAAAGCAATATATAATAGTAATATAAAGTTAGGTCTGTGGATGAAAGTCGATGCCAGTCGCAGGCGAAACGATCCACGTAAGTTAGGCAAAGTTTTAATGAGCATGGTGCGGTATAGAAGTAAGTCCTGCCAGTAGAGATACTGAGAGTGTTAGTAGTGAGAGGTTAATTCCGGGTAGCAAAAGCTCCAGCAGGCGAGTGTGGGGGCAAAATCCAGGTCAGCTAACTTTATAAAAAAACATCAATTCATATGAATTGATGTTTTTTTATTTTATTAAATTTTAAGAAAAATAAAGGAAAAGAGAGTTATGTAGAGTTAACAAGTTTAAATTTTCTGTAAATTCAGATAATAATACTTGTGGAATAAATTTGAAAATGATAATATATAAATATACTAAATATAAATATTGAAATCTTAATAATTATAATTAGAACTTAAAGAGAGGGGTTGACCTTATGAGAGTAACAGTAATAGGAAAGAACATTAACGTAACACCTGCATTGAAAGAAATAGTAGAAAAGAAGATTTCAAAGTTAGACAGATACTTTGAACCAGAAGTAACTGCTAGAGCTACATTAACAGTTCAAAAGAATAGGCAAATTTTTGAGGTAACAATACCTTTTAATGGAGTAATTTTAAGATGTGAAGAATCTACAGATGACATGTATAAATCTATAGATTTAGTGGAAAGTAAGCTTGAAAGACAAATTAGAAAGCAAAGAACGAAATTACAAAGAAGAAATAATGAATCTTTAAGATTTAGTAACTTTGATGAGGTTGCATCTGAAGAAGATGATAATGAAGGGGAAATAGTAAAAGTTAAGAGATTTAATATAAAGCCAATGAGTACTGAAGAGGCTATATTACAAATGGAGCTTGTTGAACATAATTTCTTTGTATTTAAAGATTGTGATACAGAAAATATTAATGTTATATATAAGAGAAAAGATGGAAACTATGGTTTATTAGAGCCTGATTATGTTTAAGATATAATATATAATAAATAAGGAGAGCTATATTAAGGCTCTCCTTATTTATTATATAAATGCTAAATTTAAGTGAAAGTTTTAAGCTACATACATTTATGTTGAATTATAAAGAGTATAAATGGTATAATTTATTAAGTAAAATATTAGAAGGGTAATTTTATATAAATTTAATAATTATATAAAAAAATTTTAAATCCATTACTTAATTTTATATTCATTTTTTATGAATATTAATATTGAAAGGAAATACATTATGGGATTTTTAGAAAAAGTTTTTGGAACATATAGTGAGAGAGAAGTTAAGAAACTTCAATCAATTGCAGATAAAATAGAGTCTTTAGATGAGGCAATGCAAAAGCTGTCTGATGAAGAGTTGCAAGCTAAAACTGTTGAGTTTAAAGAGAGAATACAAAAAGGTGAATCTTTAGATAGTTTATTACCAGAAGCATTTGCTGTTTGTAGAGAAGCATCAAGTAGAGTGCTTGGAATGAAGCATTTTAGAGTGCAATTACTTGGAGGTATGGTTTTACATCAAGGAAGAATTGCTGAAATGAAGACTGGGGAAGGTAAAACATTAGTTGCAACTTTACCAGCATATTTAAACGGCTTAACTGGTAAGGGTGTTCATGTTATAACAGTAAATGATTATTTAGCAAAAACTCAAATGGAAGAAATGGGAGTGCTTTATAATTTCTTAGGATTAACAACTGGATGTATAATTCACGGAATTACACCAGAGCAAAGAAGAGCTGCTTATGCATGTGATATTACTTATGGAACAAATAATGAATTCGGATTTGATTACTTAAGAGATAATATGGTAATACATATGGAAGACAGAGTTCAAAGAGAACTTAACTTCTGTATAGTGGATGAAGTTGACTCTATTTTAATAGATGAGGCTAGAACTCCTCTTATCATTTCAGGAATGGGAGATAAGTCTACTAAGTTCTATAATGTTGCTGATAATTTTGTTAAAACATTAGTAAATGAGAAGGATTTTAATGTTGATGAAAAAGCTAATGCTGTTTTATTAACTGATGATGGTATAGTTAAAGCAGAAAAATATTTTGGAATAGAAAACTATGCTGATTCTCAAAACCTAGAATTACAACATTATGTTACTCAGGCTTTAAAGGCTAACTATACTATGAAGGCCGATAAAGACTATATGGTAAAAGATAATGAAGTAGTAATAATAGATGAATTTACAGGAAGACTTATGGAAGGTAGAAGATATTCAGATGGTCTTCATCAAGCAATTGAAGCTAAAGAAAATGTTAAAATTCAAAGAGAGTCAAAGACTTTAGCAACAATTACATTCCAAAACTATTTCAGAATGTATGCTAAATTATCAGGAATGACTGGTACTGCATTAACTGAAGAAAATGAATTTAGGGAAATATATAATCTTGATGTTATAGTAATACCAACTAATAAACCAGTTCAAAGAATTGACCAATCAGATATGGTTTATAAAAATCAATCTGGTAAGTATAAAGCTATAGTTGAAGAAATAGTAAAATCACATGAAAAGGGTCAACCGGTGCTTGTTGGTACAGCAAGTGTGGATAGATCTGAATATATTTCTTCTTTATTAAAGAAGAGAGGAATCAAGCATCAAGTGCTTAATGCTAAATATCATGCTCAAGAAGCTGAAATAATTTCTCATGCAGGGGAATTAGGAATGGTTACTATAGCTACTAATATGGCTGGTAGAGGTACTGATATTAAGCTTGGTGAGGGCGTTATAGAAGCAGGTGGATTAAAGGTTCTTGGTACTGAAAGACATGAATCAAGAAGAATAGATAATCAGCTTAGAGGTAGATCAGGACGTCAAGGTGATCCAGGTGAATCTATATTCTTCATTTCATTAGAAGATGATTTAATGAGAATATTTGGTTCAGAAAAGATTCAAGGAATTATTGATAAGTTAGGTCTTGAAGAAACTGAAGCTATAGAAAGTAAAATGGTTACTAAGGCTATAGAAAATGCTCAAAAGAAAGTTGAAGGAAATAACTTTGACATAAGAAAGAACCTTCTTGGATATGATGATGTTATGAATCTTCAAAGAGAAGTTATTTATAGACAAAGAACGGAAGTTTTAGAAGGTAAAAACTTAAAAGAGCAAATAGAAGGAATGATTGAAGAAGTTATATCTGATGCTGTTAATTCACATTTAAGTGGAGAGGTTCAAGATATAGAAGCTGAAATCAAAACATTAGTTCAATATTTAGAAGAAATTTGTTTACCACATGGTGTTGTAACTGTAGAAGAATTGGGAGATTTATCTAATGAACAAATGAAAGATAAGTTAACCGAATTAGTTATGAATATCTATAAGGGGAAAGAACTTGAATTTGGTGAAGAACAATTAAGAGAAATTGAAAGAGTAGTTCTTTTAAGAGTTGTTGATCAAAAATGGATGGCTCATATAGATAACATGGATCATTTAAAACAAGGAATGGGATTAAGAGCATATAAGCAACAAGATCCAATTCAAGCATACCAAATGGAAGGTAGTGCAATGTTTGAAGAAATGATTGAGGGAATTAAGCTTGAAACAGTTAAATTCTTATTCCATGTAAGAGTTGAAAGACCTGTTGAAAGAGAAAAGGTTGCAGAAGAAACTTCAGCAAGTCATGGAGAAGATGATAAGAGCTTAAAGAAAGAGCCTGTAAGAAATGATAATAAGGTTGGAAGAAACGATTTATGCCCTTGTGGTAGTGGAAAAAAATATAAGAATTGTTGCGGAAGAGAAGCATAATAGAAAAAGTGCCTAAAGGGCACTTTTTTCATCAGTTAGTGGTTACTAGTTAAGGATAAAACTCAATAAGGAGTTTCTTTAATATATATTTTTATAAATTCGGCCTAGGTTGAATTTATTCAATAGACTACTAACTCATAACTAAAAACTCATAACTAATTCAAAGGGGTGATTTTTGTGTTAATAAAGTTAGAACAGGAACTGTCAAAGGTTAGTGGCTTAAAAGAAACATTAAAAGAAATGGGGGCTTCACTTTGACAAGGAAAGTCTAGAAAAAAGATTCCAAGAACTTGAACTTCAAATGCAAGAAAAAGGTTTTTGGGATGATGTTAAGAGGGCAGAAGAGGTTACTAAGGAGAGTAAAGGAATTAAGGATAGAATAGATAGGTATGAAAGCTTAGTAAGCAGATTAGATGATGTTGAAATATTAGCGGAGCTAGCAGAGGATGATGAAGAAACGATTAATGAAGTTATTTATGAAATCAGAGATATCGAAAAGCTAGTTGAAGAATATAAAATAGAGCTTCTATTATCTGGGGAATATGATAAAAATGATGCTATATTAAATTTACATGCAGGTGTTGGTGGAAGTGATGCTAATGATTGGACGCTTATGCTTCTTAGAATGTATACAAGATGGTGTGAGAAAAAAGGCTATAAAGTTGAAACTTTAGATTTACTTGAAGGTGATGAAGCTGGAATAAAGAGCGCAACATTGAGAGTAAAAGGTGAATTTGCATATGGATATCTTAAGGCTGAAAAAGGAGTTCATAGACTAGTAAGAATTTCACCGTTTAATGCAAATGGTAAAAGGCAAACATCATTTGCATCAATTGAAGTATTGCCTGAGCTTACAAAAGATCAAGATATAGATATAAGACAAGAAGATTTAAAAGTAGATACATTTAGAGCTAGTGGAGCGGGTGGGCAACATGTCAATAAGACGGAATCTGCAATTAGAATTACTCATATTCCTACTGGTATCGTAGTTCAATGTCAAAATGAAAGAAGTCAATTTTCAAATAGGGATACAGCAATGTCTATGCTTAAATCTAAGCTTATAGAGCTTAAAGAAAGAGCACATAAAGAAAAAATAGAAGATTTAACAGGTGAACTTAAAGATATGGGATGGGGAAGTCAAATAAGATCATATGTATTCCATCCATATAATATGGTTAAAGATCATAGGACTAATGAAGAAACTGCGAATGTTAATGCAGTTATGAATGGAGAAATTGATCAATTTATTACTACTTATTTAAAAAGTATATCAAGATAATAAAAATAACAGCTAATAAAATTAGCTGTTATTTTTATTATCTTCATTTTGAGTTGAATTTTATTAAGGTAATAAATATTATTGAAAAACCAAATATCAATGCAATAATTAATGCGTTGGTATAGCCTTTAATATAAAATACGGTAGCAGTTATCACTGCAATTAAGCCTATTACTGTAAAAAGCATTGAGCTGCTTTTATCAAGTAAAAACCTATTCTTAGAAAAGATACCCCATATAATTAATAATATCAAAACTATAGATATAAAAATAATGGAATTTTGACTATAAATAAATCTTGTTAAGCTGCTGTAACAAGAGGATTTTAGTTCAGTTTCAACTATTTTATAAACTGTATCTATAGAATTTGTATCTATATAATCTATAGTATCGTCGGGGGTGTGAATTCGTGTTTTATCACTATGACAGAAGCTTAAAGCATCAATATTTAAGTTATTAAAGCTTGCATGATCACTTGAATCTTCATATAGAACTTCATAATCTACTGAATTATTTTTACATATAGATTTTATAGATTCAAGCAATTCAGAATCTGTATTTTTAAATTTACTTCCTTGCATCAAGCTTATAGGATAATCGGCACTACCAATCATATCAAAATTTATTACTTTTGAGTCTTGAATATTAAATAAATTTTCTTCAGCAAAGGCTTTAGAACCTAAAAGACCAAATTCTTCTGCATTTAAGGCAACAAAGATAATATCTCTCTCAGGTCTTCCATAGGTTGAAAGACTTCTACTCAATTCTAATATAAATGAAGTGCCAGAAGCATTGTCTAAGGCACCAGAGTAACTAGTTCCTAATCCATCCTTACCAAGATGGTCATAATGAGCTGTAACTATAAATGGTGAAAGGGAGGAATTAGAACCTTTAATTACACCAATAACATTAGAGATTGTTTTTTCTTCTTCTTCAAATGGAATATGAACTGAAATTTCTTTTCCTTCATTTAAGCTAGCAGTTATCTTATCAAAAGCATTTTGTGAAACCATAATGACAGCATCTTTTGCAAAATCACTGAAAAATGAGCTTCTAAATGAAAAATTATTATCTTTTGGAACATATAATAAAAATGTTCCGTCATTACATGTTATATCAAGATAAGATAAATAAGAGTTTATTTTATCAGACTTTGAAAATGAAAAAGTATTGTTTTTAAAGTTAATCATATCCTCTTTAAAGTCAATACCATATTGCAGTTCTTCTTCAGTATCTCCATTAGATTCAATTTTCAAGTATGGAGAAGTATTTGTAATTACAGGACAAACGGTATTAAAATCTTGAGTATAATTACCATCGTCATTTAATGTTTTTAATCCATAATCAATAAATCTATTTTTTATTATTTCTGCAGCAACTGTATTTTCAGTGCTACCAGCTAGTCTACCTCCTAACGTATCTGATGATAAGACATATATATTATTACGAACATTAGTTGAGTCAAATTGCGAATATGTATTATTAAGATAGAGTGTAGTTAAGAGAAAAAAAGATATTATTGATAAAAACAAAAAGTATAAAATTTTTTTCTTCATAAAAAGATACCTCACAAATATTACTATACTTAATAATATTATTAGAGATTTTACATTATAACTGAAATTTCAAAATTAACTGAGATTCCAAATTTTAATTTGGCAAATCGAAGTTACTCATCCAATGTAAGGAGGAACAGTTTTTTGACATTACAAACATTTATATCAGTAATTTATTATAATTTAATACAAATTAATAGATAGTTATTTTATGGGGAAATATCTATAAAGAATTTATATTTAATTTAAGCTTTATTTTGAATAAGTTCAAATAAACATTGGAATAAAGAAAACAAAATACATATATATACAAATATGTTGATCTGATCTTTTAATACGTAAAAAACACCACCTATTATAACTGAAACTAGTATAACACCACTAATAAATTTTAAAAAATTGGATTTGCCAGTTAATAGTTGTGTTGTAGCAGTGAATAATATAATTATTAGAGTTAAAAAAATAAATACATTTCGTAGATTTGTTGAAAAGTCAATTACATAAAATTGATTTAATGCTAAAAGTGTAATAAAAACTATAAGACAGATGTTTAAAAAGCCGTACAAAAATTTATTCAAAATAAATTCACCTCGCATGAAAATGGTAATATTTTACAAATTAAATTATACTATTCTATTAACATAATAGCAATAGTGTAAAATTATGTTATACTAATTAATAGAGTTATTTGTGTAAATAATATAATTTATAGGAGGCACTTATGGTAAATATAGAAGAAAGATTAGTTAGAGAATTAGGAATAACTTTAAAACAAGTTGAAAATGTAATTAAATTATTAGATGAAGGAAATACAGTTCCTTTTATCTCTAGATATAGAAAAGAACAAACTGGTGGATTAAGTGATGATGTATTAAGAAAATTCTTCGAAAGATTGACATATTTGAGAAATTTAAAAGAAAGAAAAGAAGATGTTTTAAGATTAATAGATGAACAAGGGAAACTTAATGATGATATAGTTAATGCTTTAGAAAAAGCGGATACATTAACAGAAGTTGAAGATATTTATAGACCGTATAAGCAAAAAAAGAGAACTAGAGCAACAATAGCACTAGAAAAGGGATTAAAGCCATTAGCGGATTTAATTTTAGAAGGCAATTTTAATGGAAATATAAATGAAGAAGCAAGTAAATATATAGATGAAGAAAAGAAGGTTCTTACAGCAGAAGAAGCTATAAGTGGAGCATTAGATATAGTTGCAGAAGTAATTTCAGATGAAGCTGCTTTTAGAAAGTGGATAAGAGAGCTTGTAATGAGAGAAGGAAAAATTGAGTCAAAAGGTTCAAGTGAAGAACCAACACCTTTTGAAATGTACTATGAATATAGTGAAGATGTAAGCAAGATTCCTGCTCATCGAATATTGGCTATAAATAGAGGTGAAAAAGAAAAGGTTCTATCTGTTAAGATAGTAGCAAATGAAGAAAAAATAATAACTTATCTTCAAAATAGACTAATAAAAAATAATGAAGTAACTGATAAGTATTTAAAATTAGCAATAAAAGATTCATTTAAGAGATTGATTTATCCATCAATAGAAAGAGAAATTAGAAGTGAATTAACTGATAAAGGTGAAGAGGGAGCTATATTAATATTTAAGGAAAATTTAAAGTCATTACTTATGCAAGCACCTATTAAGGGAAAAGTAGTTATGGGGTATGACCCAGGATTTAGAACAGGTTGTAAGGTTGCAGTATTAGATCCAACAGGGAAGTTTTTAGAAAAGGCTACTGTGTATCCAACCGTTCCTAAGAAGGACATAGAAGGAACTAAAAAGCTATTAAAGGAACTTATATATAAGCATAATGTTGATGTTATTTCTTTAGGAAATGGTACGGCATCAAGAGAATCAGAAGAAGTAATATCTGAAATGTTAACTGAAATTAAGAATGAAAGTGGAAAAGAGTTAGCTTATGTTATTGTTTCAGAAGCAGGAGCATCAGTTTATTCAGCATCTGAGCTTGCAGCTAAGGAATATCCAGATTTAGATGTAACTATAAGAGGAGCTATTTCTATAGGAAGAAGACTTCAAGATCCTATGGCAGAACTTGTTAAAATTGATCCAAAGGCTATTGGGGTTGGTCAATATCAACATGATGTTACACCTAAGAGATTAGATGAGTCATTAACAGGTGTAGTTGAAGATAGTGTTAATAAGGTAGGCGTTGATTTAAATACTGCAACACCATCTCTTTTAACTTATATTGCAGGAATTAATGCTTCTATAGCTAATAATATAGTTGCATATAGAGATGAAACTGGTGGATTTAAAACGAGAAAAGAATTGTTAAAGGTAAAGAGATTAGGTCAAAAAGCATATGAACAATGTGCAGGATTCTTAAGAGTTATGGAAAGTAAAAATCCGTTAGACAATACAGCAGTTCATCCGGAATCATATGAAGCTG
Source organism: Clostridium sp. 1001271B_151109_B4 (assembly GCF_015670405.1). Taxonomy (GTDB): domain Bacteria; phylum Bacillota; class Clostridia; order Clostridiales; family Clostridiaceae; genus Clostridium. The sequence continues at coordinate 16,059 of NZ_JADPBQ010000013.1, forward strand.
CTGAAAAGTTAATAAATATTTTAGGTTATTCTAAAGCTGATTTAAAGAATAAAAATTTAAGTGATATTGAAGATAGAGTAAAGGAAAAAGGTCTAAAAAATTTAGAAATAGAACTAGAAATTGGTGAATTAACATTAAAAGACATAATTAAAGAATTACAAAAGCCAGGTAGAGATCCAAGAGAAGATATGCCAAAACCAATTTTAAAAACTGGAGTTATAGATTTAAAAGATCTTAAACCGGGAATGGAGCTTATGGGTACAGTAAGAAATGTATCAGACTTTGGAGCTTTTGTTGATATCGGGGTTCACCAAGATGGATTAGTTCATAAGAGTCAAATGGCTAATAGATTTGTTAAGCATCCACTTGATATAGTTAAGGTTGGAGATGTAATCAAAGTTAAGATTATGGAAGTTGATGAGAAGAGAAAGAGAATTTCATTAACTATGAAGGATTTAAGCCGATAATATTATTGCAAAATGAAAAAATTAGTAATATAATAAAAACAAATAAATAATAAATATCTTCAGGGCAGGGTGCAAGTCCCTACCGGCGGTATAGCCCGCGAGCAATTTTTGCAGATTCGGTGTAACTCCGAAGCCGACAGTAAAGTCTGGATGAAAGAAGGTAAATAGTGATTTGAGTAATAACAATTTTTTTTGTTATATTTAATTATTGTTTTGTTTTTAATGCCCTGGTGTAATTTTACATCAGGGCTTTTTGAATTAAATAATTAAATATTGGACAAACTGAAATAACAATTATTTGAATAAGCTATTGCCCCGAAGGATATCTTTTGGGAGGAGAAAATATATGAATTCATCAAAAAATTTAAACAAAATGGTTAAAATTTCTTTATTATCTGCAATTGCTGTAGTATTAATGTATTTCGATTTTCCAATAATACCTGCATTTCCATGGCTTAAAATCGATTTGAGTGAAGTACCTGCATTAATGGGTGGATTTGCTTATGGACCAGTAGCTGGTGGAGTGATAGTTATATTAAAGGTATTTTTAAGATTTTTGATAAAAGGAACAGAAACAGGCTTTGTAGGAGAAGTAGCCAATATTATAATTGGCCTTGCATTAGTTATTCCAGCAGCTTGGTTATATACTAGGAAGAGAAGTAAAAAGAGTGCCATAGTAGGAATGGTTATAGGTGCCTTAGTTATGCAAGTTTTAGGAATAGTTGCAAATGTATTTTTCTTATTACCTGCATATGGTATGAATTTAGAAGGGGCTGCTTTAATAAATTATATATTATTAGGATTACTACCTTTTAATGGGTTAAAGGCGTTAATAGTATGTATAGCAACATATTTATTGTATAAAAGAGTATCTCGTGCGATCTTTAAAGTTGATAGTAAATTTGAAAGTAATAAAAAAGAAATTGCATAAAATAAAAAGAGGGTAGCATTGCTATCCTCTTTTCCACATTATAAGGGCATCTTCACCATTATCGGAATAATAGCCTTTTCTTAAACCTTCTTCTTTAAACCCAAATTTCTTATAAAGGTTTTGAGCAGGGACATTTGAAGATCTAACTTCTAAAGTAATATCATTACAATCAAAAGTTTTGCACACCTCAAATAATTTTATTAACAAATTTGATGCAATGCCTTGTTTCCTATATTTTGAGCTTACGGCAATATTTGTAATGTCGCCTTCGCCAGCAATTATCCATACACCGACAAATCCAATTACGTCACCTGTGGATGAATCTTGTGCAATTACATATTTTGCTAGTGAATTATTTAATTCATTATTAATAGAATCTAAAGTCCATGGAGTAGCAAAGCATTCTTTACTTAACTCATATACACCATTTATATGAGTTTCATTCATAAGACTATAATCTATTTTCATTTTTCATAGCCAGCCTTTGCTCAAGTTCTCTTTCTGCTTGAGGTTTCTTAATATAAAGTGGAGCAGAATTCATATCGTCAATATCTCCAACTTTAATTTTTTCCATTCCAAGCTCACCTAAAGATGAAGCCCTTATGATACTTAAATGATTTGGAGCAAATTCGCAATTGTTAATATTATTGCTTAAGAATTCCTTGTGTTTAAATACTCCATCGCCAGTAAATATAACTTTTTCACCTTTTTCATTTAATATATTAGCAAGTTCACTTAAGTCTAAAGCTGTACAGTCTAATATTTTTGTTAGCTTTCCTTCTATATTCTTATAAAGTCCAGTATAAACATTATCCCTTAACGCATCCATTACTGGACAAATTATACCATCAAAAGTTAATAAAGAATTAGCTAATGCATCTAAACTGGAAATAGAAACGTATGGTTTATTAGATCCCATACTTAAACCTTTAATAGTAGCCATTCCAATTCTAAGTCCTGTAAATGAACCAGGTCCCTTAGAAACAACAAATCCATCGACTTCATTTATATCAACTTCACAGTCTTTTAATAACATTTCTATTTTTTCCATTAATATAATAGAATGTTCTCTTTTGAAGTTTAATGTATATTCACCTAAGATATACTCATCCTTAAGTAAAGCTACAGTAGTCACTAAAGATGAAGAATCTATACTTAAAACTATCATATTTTTAGCTCCTTTATATAATCATATCTTTCTCCATATGGAGTTATAGTAATTGTTCTATAATCTTCGCCCTTTTCTAAATCCTTTTCTATATAAATATGTAGAAAATCTTTTGGAAGTATTTCCTCAATATAATTAGCCCATTCAATAATTGAAACGGCATCTGAAAAAATGTAATCATCAAATCCAATTGCATATATTTCATCAGGATCTGAAACTCTATAAACATCAAAATGATTCAACTTTAAACGACCAGAATCATATTCATTTACAATTGTAAATGTTGGGCTTGTTATGTAATCAGTTATTTCTAAGCCTTTCGCAATTCCTTTTGTTATATGGGTCTTACCAGTACCTAAATCCCCCGTTAAACAAACTATATCACCGGCTTTTAATATTTTACCAAGTGATATACCAAGGTTTGTAGTCTCTTCAACACTATTAACAGAAAAAACCATGTTAAAATCCTCCCTTTTGATTAGTTAGGAGTTAGTAGTGATTAGTTAGGAGTTAAATTAATCTTTTATATATAATTAATAAACTAAATTAGCAACTTTAACATTAATTTTTATCTCTAAACTTTTAACTATTAACTCTTAATAGTATTTGCTATTTTATATTTTATCCAAAAAGTACGAAAAAGAAAAGAATTATAGAAAAATAGTAGAAAAAATATTGATTTTATTAATAACATAATGTATAATAACTTTGTACTAAGGGGTATCGTATATCGGTAGTACAGTAGTCTCCAAAACTATTAGGCTAGGTTC
>NZ_JADPBQ010000013.1:19494-90372 GCF_015670405.1 Clostridium sp. 1001271B_151109_B4
AAGGGGTATCGTATATCGGTAGTACAGTAGTCTCCAAAACTATTAGGCTAGGTTCGATTCCTAGTACCCCTGCCATAGAAGCTAGTAAGATTTTCTTGCTAGCTTTTTTTATTTTTTATAAAAAAAGATAAAATAAATTTGTGATACTACACAAAGTGAACAAATGTTTGAATAAATTTATTAGTAATGTTAATAATTAAGAGGAAAAATATCTTTGATTAGTAAGGAGAATTTATGAATAGAGCACTAGATATATTAAAACAATATTATGGGTATGCTTCATTTAGGGAAGGTCAAGAAAATATAATAAGAGAAATACTAAATGGTAATGATGTTTTAACTATCATGCCAACAGGTGGAGGTAAATCTATTTGTTATCAAGTACCTGCGATGTTGTTAGATGGTATAACAATAGTGATTTCTCCATTAATATCTCTTATGAAAGATCAAGTTGATAATATAAATAATTTAGGGATTAAGTCAGCATATATTAACTCTTCATTAAACAATAATGAAATAAATAATATTTTAGATGAAGCTGCAAAAAATGAAATAAAAATACTATATGTCGCACCAGAAAGATTAGAATCACAGTCATTTTTAGAGCTTATAGCTAGTATTAATGTTTCTATGATAGCTGTAGATGAAGCACATTGTGTATCACAATGGGGACATGATTTTAGAGGTAGTTATAGGAGAATTAGTAGAGTAGTTTCACTTTTAAGAAACAGACCTATAGTTGCAGCATTCACAGCAACAGCCACTGCTGAGGTTAGAGATGACATAATCAAATTATTAGAATTAAATAATCCAAAGGTATTTATGTCTGGTTTTGATAGAAAAAATCTTAAGATAATAATAGAGAAAGGTGTAAATAAGAAAAATTACATTTTAGACTATATAAATAGTAATAAAGATGAATCAGGTATAATTTATTGCTCTACTAGAAAAGAAGTTGATAGCCTATATGATTTATTAAGTTCTAAAGGATTAGAAGTGGAAAAGTATCATGCTGGATTAAATGATGAATATAGAAAAGAAGCTCAAGAAAGCTTTATTTATGATAAGGTAAATGTAATAATTGCAACAAATGCATTTGGTATGGGAATTGATAAACCTAATGTTAGATATGTAATACATTATAATATGCCTAAAAATATTGAAGGTTATTATCAAGAAATAGGTAGAGCAGGAAGAGATGGTGAGGATAGTGAGTGTATAATGTTATTTTCACCTGGCGATGTTCAAACTCAAAAATATATTATTGAAACAGCAACGGAAAGTACTGTAAGAAAAGAAAATGAACTTGAAAAGTTGCAAACAATGATAAATCTTGTTTATACACAAGATTGCTATAGAAAATATATATTAAATTATTTTGGTGAAGGGTACGATGAAAAGTGTAATAACTGTAGTAATTGTGAGACCCCAGGAGAGTTAGTTGATAAAAGTATAGATGCTCAGAAAGTAATATCTTGCGTTTATAGAATGGAACAACGTTTTGGTATTGGTATGGTTGTAGATGTTCTAAGGGGTTCTAAAAATAAGAAGGTATATGAATTGGGATTTGATGAATTATCTACTTATGGAATAGTAAAAAATTATACAAAGGATGCATTAACGGAATTTATAAATATGTTAATTTCACATGGGTATTTAAATTATAAAGGAGAATATCCTGTTTTGAAATTAAATCAATTATCTATGGATATAGTAAAAGGTGAAAAGCAAGTATTTGTTAAGGAACAAGTAATTAAGAAGATTAAAGTTGAAGAAAATGAATTATTTACGATATTAAAAGAATTAAGAATGGAGATTTCAAGAGAAGAAAAAATACCTCCTTATATGGTATTTGGAGATTCGACTTTAAAGGAATTGAGTAATAGGATGCCAATAACTGATGAACAGTTCTTAGATATAAGTGGAGTAGGTAATTCGAAGCTAAATAAATATGGTGCTACATTTATTACTAAGATTAAAGAATATATTGAAGAAAAAAATATAGAAGTTAATTGGAGATTTAGAAAGGCTAAGAGCGCTAATATATCGTTTGATGAAGTTTTAGATAATGATGACAATAAAAAATCTAGTAAAGTCAAAGAAGATGGAGAAAAAAGAAAATCTTATGACATTACAGTTGACTATATTAAGTTAGGAAAAACATTAAAAGAAATTGCTAAAGAAAGAAGTTTAGCATTGGTGACAATAATGGGACATATACAGCAATATATTTCCGAAGGAAATGAAGTTGACTTCAAGATAAATTTTGATGAAATTTTCGATAATGAGGAAGAAAAAATAATATTAAATGCAATAGATGAAGTAGGATATAATAAATTAAAAGATATAAAAGAAATAGTACCATCAGAAATAACATATGATGCAATAAGAGCAGTAGTATTAAAAAAGGTAATTAGCGAAGTTGCTAACTAAATTGTTCATTATAGTAAAGCACAAAAATAAAGCTGATGCTATTTGCAACATAGATAATTAACTAATTTAAATTAGATTAGGTTTAGTGATTTTCAGCTGGTAATAAATAAAAAATAAATGGAGTATCGGAAGGGAAGTTACAATAAATTAAGCGAAAAGCCCACTTCCTTAGGTGTGGGATGGATAATATTTTCAGTTGACAATAATTATAAGGTCATGGTAAAATAGTCAATGTTGAAGGGGTATCGTATATCGGTAGTACAGTAGTCTCCAAAACTATTAGGCTAGGTTCGATTCCTAGTACCCCTGCCAAACTTAAAAAAGACTTAGCATAAAATGCTAAGTCTTTTTACGTATTATACAAGTATTAGACTTAATTCATTTAATTGACAAGTAAATATTTAAAGTGTTAGAATACTAATGTAATATGCCTAAATTGGGAGCAATCTTAGTTTAGGCTATTTTTTTAGTACCATAAGGGGAGTTTTATAAATGATAGTTGAAAAAGTTTTAAATAATAATGTTGTTGTTTCAATTGATCCTAAGACTAAAAAAGAAGTAATACTTATGGGCAGTGGAATAGCATTTAATAAAAAGCCGGGGCAACAAATAGATGAAAAGAAAATTGAAAAGACATTTATAGTGGATGATGAAAATCTAGGAAATAAAATTAAAAAGTTAATCAATCAAATTCCGGATGGAATATTTGAACTTACTGATGAAATAATTACTTATGCTATTGTAGAGCTTAATACAGTATTAGATAAGCAAATTTATATTTCGCTAGCAGATCATATTGCATTTGCTGTAAAAAGGTTTAGAAGTGGAATTATAATAAAAAATGAGTTGTTAAGCGAAATAAGAAGAGTGCATAGGGCGGAATTTAAGGTTTCGTTATGGGCAGTTGATTATATAAATGAAAAATTAGGGGTCGAATTGCCAGAAGATGAAGCTGGATTTATTGCACTACATTTTGTAAATGCAGGATATAGAGAGACAACAATGAAATCTATAACTTCAACTAAAATTATTAAAGATATATTAAATATAATTAAATATAATTTTGCAATAGAATTAGATGAGGATGAGTTAAATTATGATAGATTATTAACTCACTTAAAGTATTTTGCAAAACGTATTGTGAATAATAATCAAAATAATAGTACCGATTCCGATTTTATTAAGATGATTTCAACAACATATCCAGAAGCATATGAATGTGCAGTTAAGATAGGTGATTATATATTGAAAAATAATAATTATTATGTAAATGACGATGAGATAGTTTACTTAACTATGCATATTCAAAGAGTTATTACTGTAGCACGTGAAAATAATGTTAAATAGAAAGAGAAGTACAAAAATTTAATATTAATAAATAAGAATTTTGAATAGCGGTAAGTTTCAAGTTAAGAAAGAAGTTAATCTAAATTTTAATTTAGGTAGATATATTTTTGAAAAATTATAAGAAATTCATCCTTAACTTGTTACTTACTACTTAAAAAAGAAAATTTTAAGATTGTTTAATCCATTCAGAGTAAGGTGTTGAATAATTTTCGGATTTATTTTTTTCAACATAATTATAGAAGTCTTTTAAGAATTCTAATTGAGTAGAGTTATCATGAAGATTAATTCCACCAATATTATATTGATAAGTTAATAATTGGTCTAATGATAAATTACTAGTATTTTTAAGTGCTTGATACATAACCATGAATGAAGTGGTTCTTCCTTCGCCAGCATCGCAATGGAAGTGAAGGTGTAAATCATCAGGTTTATTCTTTATGAATTCTACAAATTCGTCGACAATAGTAGGTGTTGGTGCACCATTATCTTTTACGGCAAATCTTTTATATTGCATTCCTGAATCTGTAACTACAGTAGATTCATTACTAACAAAATCAGCAGTTAAATTTTGAATAGGAGCACCGGTACGTCTATAGAGTGGGACTGTGCTACCGATTTTAATTTTGTTTAATAAAGAGTTCTCTGTGTTAATAGTTTCTTCCGTTGTAAAGCCATTATTTAAGTCCTTATATCTATCAAAAAAACTTATAGCAAATTCGTTTACCATTCCATGTGATTCTTGTCTTAAATCTACAATGCATATATTTTCTTTTGCAATAGAATCCTTTAAGTTTTTTGCTTGTTCTTTAGTAAATTGAGCGCTTCCAGAAATGTTTAAAGTAGGAATATCTCTAAATCTATCAGGTAGACCAACATTAGAGCTACCATCACGAACAATTAATACTTCATTCTTTTTAGAAGAAATTAGTGGGATAGCAGAAACTAGTGAACTACATATAAAAAATAAACTGATACAGATTAGTAATTTAAAAGAAAAATTTTTCATAATTAACCTCCAATAATTAAATTTAATAATATTTTTTGTAAATCAACAAAATTTATTCTGAACTGATGGAAACATAATTTATACTATAATTAAGAAAGTAAATTTTTATTTTATTAATTTAAAAATATATTTATATGGAAGTATAATAAAAATATTATTATGTAATAAATAGGAGAATGGAAAATGAGTGAAGGATATGAAGAACGTAAATACCCAGAAAAATCTTGGTCAATTTCGAGAATGAAGACATTAGATTCTTGTCAAAGAGAATATTATTATACGTACTATGGAAGTCATAATGGATGGATTTTTAATAGTACAGATGAACAAAAAATAGCTTGGAGATTGAAAAAGTTAACTAATTTGTGGATGTGCTTTGGAGAGGTTGTTCATAAGCAGATTAGAGGAATAATTAACATATGTAAAAAAGATAAAAGTAAGTTTATGAATGCAAATAGATTTAATGAAATTACGTTAAATGAGCTAAGGGGAATTATTAGAGAGAGTATTAATAAATATAATACAAAGGAATGGGATGAGTATCCTAGAGGTAATATGCTTCAAGAATATTATTATGGTGGGAAAATATCTAATGAAACAGGAGAAGAATTAAAAGAAAGATTAATTCAATGCGTTAATAGTTTTTATGTTTCCAAAACCTTTGAAGATATATTGAATGAGGAAACTATAATTATAGAAAATGATGAAGATATATTTAATAGTTTTAATTATGAAGGCTTAAAGGTTTATTCTAAAATAGACTTATTATATAAAAGCTTTGATGGTTATTATGTAATTGTAGATTGGAAAACAGGAAAAGTTTCTAAAGATGATAAGGAACAATTGCTTGTTTATGCATGGTATGTAATTCAAAAATATGATGTTCATTATTCAAAAATTAAGGGGAGAATTGAATATTTATTAGATGGTAATGTAGAGGAAATCATATTTAAATGTGAAGATATTGAATATATAAAAGCAAAAGTTGATAAAGATTTAAAAATTATAAATTATTATTTAGATGATATTAGTTTAAATAAACCTAAAGAAAAAAGTGTTTTTGAAAAAACAGAAAAAAGTTATAAATGTAGTCAGTGTAAGTTTAGGCTTATATGTAAAAATGATAATGATTAAAATATTGTAATTTGGATAGAACTTAAGATAAATTATTTTAATATGAGGTGAATCAATGAGCTTTATTCAAATACAAGGAGTAATATTTTTTAGTATAATAATTTGTTCACTAATAGGTGGAAAGAAAGCTTCGTTAATGGCAAGCTTGGTATGGGTAATTGAAACATTTATAGTATATAAAACGAGTAAAGTTAATTATCTTCAAGTTATTTCTGTGTCTTTATCATTTCAAATAGGAATGGTCTTAGCAATTGCAAGAGATTTTATAGTTAAGAGACTGAAGAAGATTACTAATAAGGAAAACAGTTGAGATAAATCCAAATTAATAAATTATAGGTATTATTTACTTGTAATATAAAAATTCATAGTGGTTAATATAATAGTGTAAACAAGATATGACTTAAATAAATTTAAGTTATGTTTACAAAATACCGGAAGCCAAAGGAGGAATTCATTATGTCAAAAGCATTAGTTCCAGAAGCAAAACAAGGATTAAGCGCATTCAAAAATGAAGTTGCAGCGGAAATGGGTGTACCATTCACTGATTACAATGGTGATTTAACTTCAAGACAATGTGGTTCCGTTGGTGGTGAAATGGTTAAGAGAATGGTAGAACAATACGAAAGTGGATTAAAGTAGAAAACCACTAACGGGTACAAAACTAACGAATTAGAGGAAACAATACTTCGAGAGGGTGAGTACTGTTATGGGTGAAATACCACCAGAAAATTAAACTATCATTCAAAAAAGAGAAGAGTTACATTAGAGTAGGAGTTCTACAATAATGTAGCTCTTTTCTTATGCCCATAAAAATGGTAAAATATGAACAAAAGTTCGCAAAGTAGGTGATAGTATGAAACAAGTTAAAATTTTACATTGTGCTGATTTGCATTTTGATACACCTTTTAAGGAGCTTACAAAAGAAGTTTCAGAAAATAGTAAAGAAGAACTGTTAGAAGTATTTAAAAATATAATAGATTTAACCGTAAAAGAAAATGTAGAGGTATTACTTATTGCAGGGGATGTTTTTGATAATTTAACAGTTAATAAGAATACCTTATTTTTTATAGCAAATGAATTAAAGAAAATAGAAAATGTAAAAGTATTTATTTCACCAGGAAATCATGATCCTTATAACGAAAAGTCATTTTATAAGATGATTAATTGGCCCGATAATGTTTATATATTTAAAGGAGAACTTGAATATAAAGAAGTTAGTGAGCTGAATCTAGTAGTTTGGGGCGCTGGATTTAATGCTAATTATGAGCATGAAAGCTTATTAAAAGAAATTAATGTAGATAGAAGTAAGATAAATATTATGGTTATTCATGGTGAAGTGGAAAAGGGAAATGCGAAAAATGAATATAATCCAATTTATCTAAATGAAATAGGAAAATCAGGTTTAGATTATATTGCAATAGGACATAGACATAAATTTTCGGGAATTCTTAAAGAAGGAAACACTTATTATGCATATAGTGGTTGCCCTCAAGGACGGGGATTTGATGAAGAAGGAGAAAAGGGAGTAATTATTGGAGATGTATACTGTGGAGGAGTATCACTTTATTTTAAACCTATTTGTAAAAGAAAATATATAACTCAAGAAATAGATATTAGTGATATTAATACTTATGATGAATTAATATCAAAGATATTGTCTCAGGTAAATGATGATAATTTCAAGCAAAATTTTTATAAGATAATTTTAAAAGGGGAGATAAAAGAGCATTTTTATTTAAATGAAAGAATATTAAGTGAAAAAATAAAGAGAGAATTTTACTATATAAAGATTATTAATACTACGAGTATTGCAGTAGATTTAGATCAGGTAAGTCAGGATTATTCTGTAAAGGGTAAGTTTGTAGCTAAAATAATGAAGAAGATAGAAGAAGCAAGTGGTGATGATGAAAAAGAGTTATTAAGGCTTGCATTAAAATTAGGAATTCAATGTCTTTCAGAAGAAGAGGTGAATTTAAATGATTATTAGAAATGTGAATATAATTGCTTTTGGTGGAATTAAAAATAAAAAAATAAATTTTAATAAAGGATTAAACATAATATATGGAGAAAATGAAGCTGGTAAAAGCACTATTCAAGCATTTATAAAAGTTTGGTTGTATGGTTTTTCTTCTTATAAAGGTAAAGATTATAAGTTAAATGAAAGAATTAAATATACACCTAATAGTGGTGAAGCTATAAGTGGGGAACTTAGTATATTACATGAAAATAAGGAATATATAATACGAAGAAAATTCGGAAGAACTAAAAAAGAGGATGTTTCAATTATTATAGATGCTATTACTGGTGAAGAAATAAGTTTTATTAATAAAGATGAACCAGGAAGATATTTTTTTAATATAAATAGAGCCACATTTGTAAATACATTATTTATTGGACAATTAGGTGTAGGAGTTAAAAGGGATAAAGAAGAAGAGATATTAGACAAACTATCAAATTCAATAGGAACTGAAGAAGGACAAGTATCTGTAGATGTAGCATTTAATAAGCTAGATAAATATAAAAAATCTATATCAAATGTAAGAAAAAATGGAAAGCTTGATTGTTTAAGAAACAAATATAGTGATTTGCTTAGTGAAAGATATGAAGCTTATAAATTATCAAATCATAATATAGATAATGAAGAAAAATTAATTCAATTAAATGAAGAAAAGAAAAATTTAAATAAAGAAGTTGCTAATTTGGAAATATATAAAAAATACTTAAAAAAGATAAAAATAAAAGAAGAGTATCAAGAAATAGCAGAGTATTTTAAGAAGAAAGAAGATCTAAAAAATAAAGAAGTATCAATAAGTAAATCATTAAAATTTAAAGATGAAATAATAAATTATAATTTCATAGAAAATCTTAAAGAAGAATATACTATGTATTTAAACTTATTAGATATAACTAAAGAAGAAGAAGAAAGAATTTCTATTAAAGAAGAGAAATTAATGGATTTAAAAACTCCATTACGTAATTATTATTATATGGAGAACTTACCTGAAAATATATTAAGTAATTTAGAAGCATTAAAAATAAAAAATGAATTATTAAATGAAAAGGTTGAAATAAATAATTCGATAGAAAGTGAAATTGAATTTTTAAAGGTTAAGGAAAAAGAAGCACAAAAACTAATAGGTTCAGCAATAGAAATTAAAAATTTTAAGGGTGATATAGAGGAACTATTTGTAAGATATGAAGATAAGTTGAAAAGTTTAAAATTCATAATGGAAAATAAAAGTGAAGTTACTGTACAAAATACAATGTTTTTAATTTTATTAGGAATAGTATCATTAATAAGCATTACCTTAGGTATATCCCTTAATAATTCTATTAAGTTTATATTTTATATAATTGGCATAGTTATATTATTTTTTTTAGGTGCTAATATATATACTAGTAAATTAGGATTAGGAAAAAACAAAACAACATATCAATTAAATGAAAGTATTAGAAAAATTGAAATAGAATTAGATAAATATTGTGATAAATTAAATGTTAATAACTATACAGAATTATTAAAAAAATTAAAAGTTTATGATGATTATTTAAGCTTACAAGAAAAGATTAATAGTAAGATGAATGAAAAATTAGCGCAAAGGAAATTATTATCATTAGATAAGGCTTTACGTGACCATGAGGAAGTTAATAATGAGATAGAAGAGTACTTAAAGGTTTCATCATTAAGTAGTTTAGAAAAATTAATTGCTGAGATTTATAAATATAAAGAGTTAGCTAAAGGATTTACTAATTTAGAAATTGAAATAAATAATTTAAAAAGAAATTTAAATAGAACTAAAGAACAATTATTAATCAGAGAAGAAAAGTTAAATAAAAGTTTGAGTTCTATAGGATTTAATAATGTGAATTTAGTTGATGTTGATGAAATTATTAAAGAACTAGAGGATAAGCTAAGAAAAAGAGATGAAATAAATAAAAGCCTCACATCCGTTGAAGAAGCATATTCAGCATTAACTAGAGGAAAAGATATTGAAGCAATAAAGGAAGAGTTAAGTGATGTAATAAATATAAATACTAATTATTCTTACGAAAATGAAGATGAAATAGATGATGCTATTAGAGAAAAAAATATAAGACTTGTTGAAGTTGAAAAGAAAATAAAAGATATAGAAAATGAAATAAAAAATAGATTTAATGGTAAGAGAGATATTCCAACTATTGAAGAGGAAATCAAAGCGGTTGAAAGTTATATAGAAGAGTCTGAAAAGTATCTTAAGGCTAGTAATATTACCGATGAAATATTAAATGAAGTTTATAATGAGATAAGAGGAAGTTTTGGGCCGATTCTTAATAAAAATGTTATTTCTTCTTTTAAAGAGTTAACTAATAATAAATACAAGGATGTTATGGTATCAGACACTTATGAGATGAAAGTAAAAGATGCTAATAATATATTATCAGCAGATATACTAAGCAATGGAGCAAATGATCAATTATATTTATCTTTAAGGTTAGCTTTTATAGAAATGATATTTAAAAATAAAAAAATTCCTATATATTTAGATGATGCATTTGTTCAATATGATGATATACGTATGGAAAAGACAATTAAGTATTTAATAAGGGGAAATTTTGAGCAGTATATTTTGTTCACTTGTCAAAGAAGAGAAGAAAATGTAGTTAGAAAAAATAGCATTGAACATAAATATATTAAGTTATAAGTGGTAATCAATAAATTATTATGGATTAAATGGGAAAAATAGTCTAAACTATTGATTATAGAATTATTTTAAGAGGTATCAAGAATGGAAAAGGCATTAAATTATTACAATGATAATATAAAAAGAGTTAAAGAAAAATTAGCAAAATTAGAGAAGACATTGTTAGTTTTTTCAACGTTAAGATTTATAATTGTTATTTTATGTATTGGAATGATGTATTATTTCTATAAGCAAAATAGTATAGAGGCAATAGGAGGCAGTTTTTTAATTTCCTTAATATTATTTATAATAGTTGCATTTTTCCATAATGAACGGATAAATTGCAAAAAAAGGTTACTAGTTATATTAGAGTATAATGAAAAAGGACTAAAGAGATTAGATAATACTTGGAAGGAATTTAGTGATATAGGTGAAGAATTTATTGATAGAAATCATAAGTTTTCAAGTGATTTAGACATATTCGGTAAAAACTCTTTATTTCAATGGATTAATTTAACTAAGACTAAGTTTGGAAGAAAAAAACTTGCTAGTAAGATGATAATGAATTCATTACCTAATAGGTATGAAATAGAAGAAGAGCAAGAAGCAATTAAAGAATTAGCAGATAAAAGGGAGTTCTGTGAAAGAATTTATTTTGAGGCAAGTATAGAAAATAAGAAAAAAGAAAAACTTAAAGAATTGTTAGAATGGGCTTTAAGTGAAGAGAAAAATAATTTTACAGTTAAATATATATCATATATATTTATTGTAATTACATGCATAATATTATTTTTAACCATTATTGGGCGATTATCCATTTCATATTTAATATTAGATTTAGTTATTAATTACTTAGTTATTAAATTGTTAACAAAAAGATTAAGTGATGTAATTGATATTTTTATAAATAATAAGAAAGATATAGAGAAGTACAGTAAATTACTTTCAATTATACAAGATGAAAAATTTTATTCTAAAAAGCTACTAGATATTCAAAAGGATTTAGTAAGTTCAAATATTAACTGCAAGAGTGAAATGAAAAAGTTAAAAAATATTATTTCTTGGTTAGGGGATAGTACTTCTAATGCCTATTATTTATTAATAAATGTATTTTTTATGAGTGATATTTTTATTTTAAGTAACTTACAGGAGTGGAGAATTAAAAATGGATATAAGTTAGAGAAATGGCTTGAAGATATGGGAGAAGTAGAAGCTCTTGCAAGTCTTTCTACAATAGCGTTTGAACATGAAGAATGGACTTATCCAACTATTTCGGGAGCTAATGAAATTGAAGCTGTTGAATTAGCACATCCTTTATTAGGAGAAAGAGCGAAGGCTAATAATTTCAACCTTAAAGGTAGTGAGAAGGTTGCATTAATTACTGGATCAAACATGTCAGGAAAGAGTACTTTTTTAAGAACTATAGGATTTAATATGGTACTTACTTATTTAGGATTGCCTACTTTTTCAAAAAGATTTAAGTGTGGAATAAGTAATATTTATACTTGTATGAGAACACAGGATAATTTAGATGAAAATATATCATCATTTTATGCTGAAATATTAAGAATAAAATTAGTTATAGAAGCAGCACAAAATGGTGAAAAGGTATTTTTCTTATTAGATGAAATATTTAAGGGAACTAACTCGCAAGATAGACATGATGGTGCGAGAATTTTAATTGAACAGCTTGTAAAACTTCAAGGTGTAGGATTGGTATCAACTCATGATTTAGAGTTATGTGATTTAGAAAATGAAAAAAGTTGGTTAGTTAATTATAATTTCAGAGAATATTATAAAAATAATAAAATAAACTTTGACTATGTACTTAGGAGAGGTATGAGTAAGACTCAAAATGCAAAACATTTAATGAAGTTAGCAGGTATTGATATAGAAGAGTAAAGAGAGTGGGGGAATAAGGGTGGCTTTTATAATAATTGATTTAGAGTTTAATAATCTAAGTGGTATACATAAATGTATACCAAATGTTTATAATGACAATCCAAATTTAAAAAATTTAGATTTGGATAATGAAATAATAGAAATAGGGGCAGTAAAGTTAGATGCACATATGCAGCCTTGTGAAGAGTTAAAGGTATATATAAAACCATCTGTTATTCCAGTCATAAATCCTAAAATCTTAGAAATAACTAAAATTAATATTAAAGATTTAGAAAATGGAGTAGGATTTGTTGAGGGGATTAACAAATTGAAAGAAATGGTTAATGAGGGAGATATCATTTGCTCATGGGCAAAGGATGATATTGCAGAAATAATAAGAAATGCTAATTACTATGGATATGATGATTTAAGCTGGATAGATAATTATTTGGATATTCAAGAGTATGTAACTAAAATACTTGGATATAGAAAGTCATTAAGTTTAAAAAATGCTCTTAAAGCATTAAAAATAAAAGTAAATGAAGATTTATTACATGACGCTTTAAATGATTGTATTTACACAGCGCATGTGTTTAAAAATATGTATAATTCACGAGCTGTGAAAAATTACATAGTAGAAGATATTTTTAAAATGCCAGCTTTAGAAGTAAGATCATTAGAAGGTATTGAATTAAATTACGAAAAAATAAATCAAGTGTGTCCAAAATGCAAAAAGAAGTTAGAAATTGATTATCCGTTTAGCGTAGTTGGATGGAGATTTATATCATTAGGCACTTGTTCTAAGTGTAATAGTAGGGTTTTAGATGAACTTATAGTAAAGAAAAGTTTATGTGGTGAGGAGATTTATAAGGAAGTTGCTACTGTTATAGATGAATATGATTATCTAAGATATGAAAATAAATTAAAAAATAAAATTTATAATTAATAATGAATAAAATAAATAAATTATTAAAAGTTTTATGATATATAACATTTACATTTTATATATGATAAAATTAAAGAGAAGTAAGATTTAAAGGAAAGGACAGAAGATATGAATATTGCATTTCTTTTAACTCCTAAAAGTGAGGTTATTTATGAATATATAGATGCAACCATGAGACAAGTAATTGAGAGAATGGAGCATCATGGTTATACGGCAATACCGTTAATAGACAAGCAAGGAAAGTATGTAGGAACTTTAACTGAAGGTGATTTACTATGGAAGTTAAAAAATACAGCTAATCTTAATTTTAAAAATACTGAAAATGTTAAAGTAAGTGAAATAGCTATAAGAACAAAGCATAAGAGTGTTTCTATTAATGCTGATGTAGAAAGTATCATTAGATTAGCGACTACTCAAAACTTCGTTCCAGTGGTTGATGATGAAGGAATATTTATTGGAATAATAAAAAGAAGTGACATAATAAATTATTGTTATAACGCTATTAAGAAAGAAAAAGAATTATTATAATATAAAGTGAAATTCAAAATTTAATACTTTGTTAATTGAACTTACTCAGCGACTGAAAGGAGTCGAGTTTCCTAAGTGAAATTCAAAATTTAATATTTTGTCAATTGAACTTACTCAGCGACTGAAAGGAGTCGAGTTTCCTTTAATATCTCCCCTATAGGGTAGACAGTTAAGATAAGAAATCTGCCATTGTAGGGGGATTATATAAACAAAGTAGCTTTTTTTCTTCTTTTACTTGTATAAAATTTACTGGTGACTTAAAATTGAAAGTGATATGTTTTACAAAGGAGTGATTAGTTATGTCAGTTGAATTAAATGAGAATTCAATGGGAGATCTTTTAAATGAATTTGATGTAAAAAGAATTAATTCAGGAGATATATTAAAAGGTCAAATTATAGATGTTAATGATAAGGAAGCGACTGTTAATATTAATTATGCATTCGATGGTGTAATAGCTAAGGAAGAATTAGTTATTGGAGACGTTTCACCTGTTGATGTTGTTAAACCAGGAGATATATTAGATGTATACGTTATTTCGCCGAATGATGGTGAAGGATATGTTAAGCTTTCTAGATTAAGAGCGCTTCAAATTACTGAAAAAGAAGATTTAAAGAAAGCTTTTGATAAAGAAGAAACTATAAAAGTTATTGTTAAGGAAGAAGTTAAGGGTGGATTAGTTGCTTACTATGGATCTATTAGAGTATTTATACCAGCTTCTTTAGCTTCAAGAGAAAGAATAGAACTTAAAACTTTACTAGGAAAAGAAATTGAAGTAAGATTAACAGAATTAGATTTAAGAAACAGAAAGGTTATTGCTTCAAGAAGAATTTTAGAAGAAGAAGCTTACAATATAAAGAAGAAAGAGCTTTGGAAAAGTGTTAAGAGTGGTGAAAAAAGGGAAGGTACAGTTAAGAAGATAATAAAAGCTGGTGCTATTGTAGATATTGGTGGAATAACAGGATTAATTCACATTAATGATTTAGCTTGGGAAAGAGTTAAAAGAGTTGAAGATGTTGTTAATGAAGGAGATAAGGTTACGGTATTTGTAGGTGATGTAGATGCTGAAAATGAAAGAGTCTCACTAATATTAAAAGATGTAGATAAAGAACCATGGAAGGTACATGCTGATAGTATAAAAGCTGGAGATGTATTAGAAGGTAAAGTAGTTAAGTTTATGTCTTTTGGTGCATTTGTAGAATTATTTCCAGGTGTTGAAGGGTTAGTTCACATCAATGAAATTACTGATGAAAATATAGCTAAACCTTCAGATGCTCTTGAAGTTGGACAAATGGTTAAAGTTAAGGTTCTTGATATTAATAAAGAAAATAAGAGAATTTCTTTAAGTATTAAAGATGCTGTTGAAAGATCAAATGAATACTTACAATACAATGATAATGATGGTGACGTTACACTAGGAGATCTATTCAGCGGGTTATTCAATTAATTAAGGGTAAATGTAAAAAAGTAATGATATTATCTACAGGAATTAGTATAATTTTCGTTAAGAATTTATATCCTCCTTTTCATAAAATCATTACTTTTTTATTAAGCTTAGGTAATTTGATTTATGTTATTAGAATAGTCAGTGTTAGGTTAAAGTTTAGTTAACTTTGTGGAACTAGAAAAAAATTAAATGTTATATCGAAGGGAATATTGAAATTGAGCCGTTGAATTATATAAATTCAAAGTGAGATTTCATTAATCACGTAGAGATAACATTTAATTTTTTCGTTAGTCAATCAAGAACCTATAGTTTTTCGATTTTAAGCATATTTGTTCCACCAGTGTAGTTTGTTGGCATACCAGCAGCAATAATAATGTCGTCACCCTTATCTGCTAAATTCAATTCTGTAACAATCTTTTTTGATTCATTTAAAATATCATCAGTAGTTGCAAATTCTTCACATAAAACAGGATGAACACCAAAATTTAAGCTTAATCCACGCATTACTTCTTCGTGAGGAGTAATAGCAATTATAGGACATTTTGGCTTATACTTAGAAACAAGTTTTGCTGTTGAACCAGAGTTAGTTGCAGCAACGATTGCTTTAGCATTAAGAACATTAGATGTTCTACAAGTAGAGTAGCTAATAGCTTCAGCAAAATCATACATTGCAGGTTCTTTTAAACGTTGATTTAAATAATTATAATCTAAATGAAGTTCAGTTTCTTTGGCTATTTTAGACATAGTTTTAGCTGCTTCTATTGGATATTGTCCACTAGCACTTTCTCCACTTAGCATAATTGCATCTGTTCCATCAAAAATAGCATTACAAATATCGCAAGCCTCGGCCCTAGTAGGTAAAGAATTTCTTATCATTGAATCAAGCATTTGAGTTGCTGTAATTACTATTTTCCCAGATTCATTACATTTTTTTATAATTTTCTTTTGAATAATAGGAACCTTTTCTATTGGGATTTCAACACCCATGTCACCTCTAGCAACCATTATTCCATCAGCTTGTTCCAAAATAGAATCAATATTATTTACACCCTCTTGACTTTCTATTTTAGCTATGATTTGAATATTATTTCCATTATTATTATTGAGAAGTTCTCTTATTTCTTTAATATCTGAAGCTTTTCTGATAAAAGAGGCTGCTACAAAATCTACACCCATCTTACAGCCGAAAACTAAATCAGCCTTATCCTTTTCAGTTACAGATGGTAAATTAATACTGACATTAGGGACGTTAACGCCCTTGTGATTTTTGATAACTCCATCATTTAATACCTTACATATTATATCTTTTCCTTTTATATCAATAATTTCAAAGTTAATTAATCCGTCATCGACTAATATAGTTCCTCCAACATTTACATCCTCATATAATTGAGAGTAAGAAATAGAACATTCTTGGGCATTGCCTAATATTTCAGTACCACATTTAAAGGTAAAGGTTTGATTTGCTTTTAATTCAACTCCATCATTTATGAAATTATGAGTTCTTATTTTAGGGCCTTTAATATCAAGCATTATTGCAGTTGGGGTATTAAGGTTAGTTCGTATTTTTTTTATTAAGTCTATTTTTTGTTTATGAGTTTCCTGTGTTCCATGAGAAAAATTTAATCTAGCTACATTCATACCAATTTTAATAAATTGCGTCAAAGTATCTTCATCATCACTTGCTGGACCAATTGTAAAAATCATTTTAGTTTTTTGCATAAAAACACCTCACTTTATCAAAAATAAAAATTATAAAATAATAAAATAAATTTGTTTTATATAGATTATGTTGCACTAATTGATATATAATTATTTTAACATAATTAAACAGTGAGGAGACTTAAAAATGAAAAATTTACAAAATTTAGAACCAAAAGCGGTTTTTGAGTATTTTGAAGAGATTTCTAATATTCCAAGAGGATCAGGAAATGAAAAAGGAATAAGTGATTATTTGTTGAACTTTGGTAAAGGATTAGGTCTTGAAAGCATACAAGATGAAGCATTAAATGTTATTATAAAGAAACCAGGTACGCTAGGATATGAAAATGCACCTACAGTAATTATTCAAGGTCATATGGATATGGTATGTGAAAAAAATAATGGCGTAGAGCATGATTTTGAAAAAGATCCATTAAAATTAAGAATAGTTGATGATTATATATATGCAACAGATACTACATTAGGAGCAGACAATGGTATAGCAGTGGCTTATGCAATGGCTATATTAGCCTCAAATGATATTCCACATCCACCAATAGAAGTATTATTAACTACTGATGAAGAAACAGGAATGTCAGGGGCAATGGCAATCAAGAAAGAAAATTTAAAAGGAAAGATTTTGATTAACCTTGATAATGAAGAAGAAGGGTATCTTTTAGTTAGTTGTGCAGGTGGAATAAGAAGTACAGCTACTTTAAATATAGATGAGCAAGAGATTGTTAGTAAAAAGTTAATAAAAATTAATATATCGGGGTTAAAGGGTGGTCACTCTGGTATGGATATAATTAAGGAAAGAGGAAATTCTAATAAAATCTTAGGTAGAGTACTTAAGGGATTATCAAGAGAAGTGAAATTTAATCTTGTTAGTTTAAATGGAGGATCTAAAAATAATGCTATACCTAGAGAGGCAGAAGCAATAATAGCTATTAATGCTAATGACGAGAATACTGCAATAGAAGTAATAAAGAATTGGAATAATATTATTGAAAATGAGTTAAGAGCACAAGATCCAGGCTTAAAAATTGAAGGATCAGTAACTGATATTAAATCATACAAAGAGTTTACAGATGAAAGTACAAAGAAAGTTGTAGATTTACTATACATTTATCCAAATGGAATTAATACTAAGAGTACAGAAATTGAAGGATTAGTAGAAAGTTCAACTAATTTAGGAGTGTTAACTACAAAAGATGGAGTAGTAGAATTTGATTCAGCGATTAGAAGTTCAATTCCATCATTGAAAGAAGAAATAGTTTTAAGAAGTAAAACTATAGTAGAACTTTTAGGTGGAAAGTTTGAAACTACATCTGATTATCCAGGATGGGAATATGATCCTAATTCAAAAGTTAGAGATATATGTCAAAAGGTTCATAAAGATATGTATGGAAAAGAAGCAAAGATTGTTGCTATACATGCAGGAGTTGAATGTGGATTATTTAATGAAAAACTTGGTGACTTAGATATGATAAGTTTTGGTCCAAATCTTTATGATGTGCATACTCCAGATGAACACATGAGTATCTCATCAGTTAAAAATTGTTATGAATATTTATTAGGAATATTGAAAGAAATAAAGTAATAAAAAAAAGAATTAAATTTAGATTTAATAAATTTAAACTTTAGAATTTATTTTAATGAAGACTTGTTAATTAGAAGGTGTCTATTTGACACAATACAATTAACCAGGTCTTCATTTTTGTTATTATGAAAAATATTTTTAGTACAGTATAAGTAAAAGATTGAACTTTAATAATTTAATTTACAAACTGGTATTGGAATTAAAAGTTTTTATTATGTATATATAAGATAAATAATGAATATATTGTAATGTAATAAGTAAAAGTTTTAGAAAGTTAGAGATGGGGTGGATGAGAAAGTGAGGTATACAAGGTATAACTATAAGAAAAGTAAAAAAAATAGTGGACTTGCAAAAACTATATTATCATTTTTAGCTATGAGTGTATTTGTTGTAATCGTTGGGATAATGCTTGCTAATATAATTGTACATTTTTTACCGTTAAATGATGCTGGTGAAACGCAAGCGAATTCTGGAACGGTAAATCAAAGTGAAAATATTGATAGCGGTGAAGCAGAAAATGTAGTTGATAATAGTGAAGATGTTCAAACAAGTAGTGAAGTTGATAATAGTACACAAGGTCAAGAAAGTGCACAAGGAAGTATAAATACAAGTTTTATGGCAATTCAATGTGGGTATTTTGCTAATGAGGATAATGCAAAAGAGGCGTATAGCAAAGTATCAAATGGGTATGGTGCTTTTATATATAATGAATCAGATAAGTTTAAGGTAATAGCTGGATTATATACATCAGAAGAGGGGCAAACAATAATGGACACTTTAACTAGTAACGGTATAGAATGTGCTAAGGTATCATTTGATTTAAGTTCAAGTGATAAAGTACAAAGTCAAATTGCTGGAATTTATAATGGGTATTTAAATATATTAGATATGGCATTCAAAGATGATGTAAAATCAGTAGATACATCAGATTTTAAGAAATGGGTCAAAGAACTTGATGTAATAAATGAAGGGGATAAAAGTGATGTATTAACTGAGCTTAAGAATCATATTAATGATATGGCATCAGAAATAAAGAAAGAAGACGTAGCAAATGAAATGCAATATTTATACAAAATTTTATTAAGTTTTAGTTAATTAAAAAAATAATGACATTAAATATCAATAATTGTAAAAAAATTAAGAAAATCTTAAGGGAATATATATAATATTCTACAAAAAATTCATATATAAAAAGAGGAAAGTGCTTGTTTGAACATCTATTAAGTGATAAACTATATTAGAAAAAAGATAGGTGGCAAGTGTTTTACCTCTTTTTTTATTATGTTTAAATTAAATTTTAAAGTCAAGTGTAAGACTAACGTTTAATTGGGAATAATAAATAATAAATAACTGTAGGATGTGATATGTTTGAAGTTTATATTAGCATCTGCTTCGGATCGTAGAAAAGAATTATTATCAAGAATAATAAGTGATTTTGAAGTAAGGATTAGTGACTTTGATGAGGAGACAGTAGCGGTTAGTAAAAACATTGAGAAATATGTTAAAACACTCGCAGAAGGAAAAGCTAAATCAGTAGCATTAAATTGTACTAATGATTCTATAATAATAGGGGCAGATACAATTGTTGTTATAGATGATAATATACTTGGAAAACCGAAGGATAAAGATGATGCGTTTAGAATGCTTAAATTATTAGGCAATAATGTTCATAAGGTTTATTCAGGAGTTGCAGTTATTAACAATGAAAAGCAAGTAATGGAAAGTGAATGTCTTTATACAGAAGTTTATTTTTCGGAACTTTCAGATGAGGAAATATGGAGATACATAGAAACAGGAGAATGTTTAGATAAAGCAGGAGCCTATGGAATTCAAGGTTATGGTGGAGTATTTGTTGAAAAAATAAATGGCTGTTACTATAATGTAGTAGGACTTCCACTAAACTTATTAAACAAGATGATAAAGAATGTTTTATAATTAGGGGGAATGGGTATATTATTACTTATAAGGAGTATTTATGACGAATAATATTAGGGTAAATGATATACCATTAAATGAGAGACCTATGGAGAAGTTACTTCAATTTGGAGTTGATACTTTATCTAATGAGGAGCTTTTAGCTATATTATTAAGAACTGGTACAAAGGGAGAAAATGTCATAGCTTTAAGCAGGAGATTGCTTGCTGAGCTTGATGGATTAGACGGACTTTTAAATGTAAGTTATGAGGAAGCAAGTAAAATTAAAGGTATTAAAAAAGTGAAATCTTGCCAAATAATTGCCATGATGGAGTTAGTTAATAGGATTAGAACTTTTAAATCTCAAAAAGAGATAGTTAGAATTTCATCACCTAAGGATATCGCAACATTATTAATTAATGAAATGGTTAATTTAAAGCAAGAAGTATTTAAATTGATTTTATTAAATACAAAAAATATTGTGATAGGAACTAAAGATATATTTAAAGGAACATTGAACTCATCTATAGTTCATCCAAGGGAAGTTTTTAAGGAAGCAATTCAAAGAGGAAGTGCAAATGTAATAGTTTGTCACAATCATCCATCAGGAGATCCCAATCCTAGTAAGGAAGACATTGATATCACTATTAGATTAAAAGAATGCGGAAATATTATAGGAATTGGATTGTTAGATCATATTATAATTGGTAATAATAAATATGTTAGTTTAAAAGAAAAAGGAATTATATAATCGAAAGGGGAATTCATATGGGATTTTTCAGTAGTAATAAAGATATGGGAATAGATTTAGGAACAGCTAATACACTTGTTTTTGTAAAAGGAAAAGGGATAGTATTAAGCGAACCTTCAGTTGTAGCTATAAATAGTAATACAAGAAGACCTTTAGCAGTTGGGCAAGAAGCAAAGCTTATGATTGGTAGAACACCAGGGAACATTGTAGCAATAAGACCACTTAAAGATGGTGTAATTGCAGATTTTGAAGTTGCACAAACTATGCTTAAAAAGTTAATTGAAAAAGTAACAAGCAAAAGTGCATTTACAAGTCCAAGAATTATAGTATGTTATCCATCAGGTGTTACTGAAGTTGAAAGAAGAGCTATAGAAGAGGCGGCTAAATTTGCAGGAGCAAGAGATGTAGTTTTAATGGAAGAGCCAATGGCAGCAGCAATTGGAGCAGGGCTTCCAGTTGGAGAACCAACAGGTAGCATGATTGTTGATATTGGTGGTGGAACTACAGAAGTTGCTATTATTTCTTTAGGAGGAATAGTAACTAGCAAATCATTAAGAGTTGCTGGTGATGAGTTAGATCAAGCAATAATAGCTTATGTTAAAAAAGAATTTAGCTTAATGATAGGTGAAAGAACTGCTGAACAAATTAAGATGGAATTAGGGTCAGCTTATAAGATTGATGAAGAAAATGCATCAATGGATATTAAGGGAAGAGATATGATAACAGGACTTCCAAAGATAGTGACAATAACTGAAGATCAAATAAGAGAAGCATTAAAAGAACCAGTTTATGCAATTATTGAGTCTATTAAAACTACTTTAGAAAAGACTCCGCCTGAATTATCTGCGGATATAATGGAAAAGGGAATAATGCTAGCTGGTGGAGGAGCTTTATTAAAGGGACTGGATAAATTAATAAACCACGAAACAAATATGCCTGTTCATATCGCTGAAACGCCATTAGATTGTGTTGTTTTAGGTGCAGGTAAAGCACTAGATAATTTTGATGAATTAAGCAAAACTCAAAGAGGTCAATAATGAAACCTTTTAAAAACAAACTGGCAGTAACTATAGTGGTACTGTCAGTTGCCTTTTTTGGGATAATTGTATTTAGTATAAAGAGCAATTCAAATATTATATCTAGTGGTGTTGGTGGTGTTATTAGTCCATTACAAAAGATTGTTTATACAATAAATGAAAAAGTAAAGGGTTCCTTTGATTTTTTTATTAACTTTTCTAATGTAAAAAAGGAAAATGAAGAGCTTATAGCAAAAAATGCTGAACTTGAAAATAAATTAATAGAATACGAAAGAATGAAAGATGAAAATACAAGATTGAGAGAAATGTTCGATTATTCACAAGCTGATGAAAATTATGATTATTTAGGATGTAATATCATTGGCTATAGTGGAGGAAATATCTCTAATGGATATATAATCGATAAAGGAACTAAAGATGGAATTGAAAAGGATATGGTGGTAATGACACCTGCCGGATTAGTTGGAAAAGTAACAAAGGCATCTTCAAGTTTTGCTATTGTTCAAACTATTTTAAATGAAAATATTGCAGTAGCAGCTATGGTTGAAAGTACTGATGAAACAACGGGGATTTTACAAGGTATAACAGATAGTAAAAATAAAAAATTAACTGAATTATCTAATATTCCAATTGATTCCGCAATTAAAGAAGGAGATATAATATTGACTTCTGGATTAGGGGAAATGTATCCTAAGGAAATTAGAATTGGAGAAGTTGTTTCAATAGAAGTAGATAATGTAGGAATTATGAAGAGAGCGGTAGTTAAGCCATATGTAGACTTTAATAAGCTTGAAGAGTTGTTTGTCGTTGTTCCAAAAGAAAAGGTTGATATTGGAGAATAGAGTTATGAAGAGGATATATTTAATAATTATATTAATACTATTATTGATTATAGATAATACTTTATTACCTAGCTATTCTATCGCAGGAGCCTTTCCAAGTCTTTTATTTGTATTTTCTATGGCATATTCTGTTATTACAGGAAAAAAAGAAGCTGTTTTTATTGGAATAGTAAGTGGGTTTCTTCAAGATTTATTTTTCTTTTCAGGGTTTGGAGTTAATTTATTTCTAAATACTTTATTATGTCTTTTATGTGCTAAAGTTGGAGAAAGTATATTTAAGGAAAATAGAATTGTTCCAGTATTAATAGCGTTATTTGTTTCAACTTTAAAGGTTTTAGGGGTAGTTATAATATTTAAGTTATTTGCCGTAAGTATTGATATGAAAGTAGCTTTGTTATCGGCAGTATTAAATACTATTTGTATGATGCTTTTCTATAGATTTATTTTAAATATGTTAGATAAATATTTAGATAGAAATACATGGAGGTTTTAATGGTAGTAAATAAACCTAAAAAAAAGAAAAAGAATTCTAGATACTCTGTTTTATATATAATTATGTTTATAATTATGGGGACTATAGTAGCAAAATTATTATATTTACAAGTTTATAAGCATGATGACTATAAAGAAAAAGCTGATGTAAGTTCAACTAAGTTTATTTCTGAGGAAGCACCAAGAGGAAACATTTATGATTCTGATGGAAATATAATAGCGACTAATAAACAAACATATGCATTAACATATATGGAAACTATTGAATCAACTAAAGCCTTTTACAAAACTATGGACAAGATATTTGAAATCTTGGAAGAAAATGGAGAAGAATTTCAAGATGATTTAGCCCTTAAAGTTGATGAGAGTGGCAATATATATTTTGAGTTTAAGGCAGATAGTGAATC
Organism: Clostridium sp. 1001271B_151109_B4; assembly: GCF_015670405.1. Classification (GTDB taxonomy): domain Bacteria; phylum Bacillota; class Clostridia; order Clostridiales; family Clostridiaceae; genus Clostridium. The sequence continues at coordinate 43,620 of NZ_JADPBQ010000013.1, forward strand.
AGCTAGAAGAACATTAGAAATAAGATTTAAACGTGATAGAGGATTGAATGAAGATATAGAAACAGAACTTTTTGAAAATCAAGAAGGCGACTATACAGATGAACAAATAAATCAAGTTAATGATAAGCTTATGGAAATATCGGCAGAGGATACATTCTATTATATGGTAGAATCTTATGGTTTATATAAGTTATTATTACCAGAAGGATATACTTCTGATGAGGCAACAGCAATGGCTAAAAAGTATAAAGATGCAACTGGCCAGGAAATATTAGATGATTTATTAAAAGAATACTCAATTCAAGATATTAGAAGATATATTGTTATAAAAGATGCTATAAAAATGGGAAGCTATAGTGGTTATTCTAATATTACAATAGCAAGTAATATCGCTAGAGAAACTGCATTTATAGTATATCAAGAACTGAATAATTTACCGGGAATTAATGTTACTTTAAAACCAGTTAGATACTATCCATATGGTACATTAGCATCAGCTGTAGTTGGATATGTTTCTTCTATTAGTAGTTCGCAAAGTGAAAGCTATGAATTAAGAGGTTATGATGTATCAACTGATTTAATTGGTGTATCAGGAATAGAATCCGCTTTTGAGGACCAATTAAAAGGTACAAAAGGTGGAACTACTGTTAAGGTAAATTCACAAGGTAGAACAACAGAAGAATTATTTAAATTAGAATCTTATCAAGGAAATAATGTACACTTAACCATAGATAAGGATGTTCAATATGCAGCTCAAGCAGCATTAGAGGACCAAATACTTACATTGCAGTCAGAGGGATTAACGAGTGCTACTAGAGGTGCTGTAGTTGCAATAGAAGTTAATACAGGAAGAGTAATTGCCATGGCAAGTTATCCGTATTTCGATCCTAATGATTTTGCAATTCCAAGTGAATTAAGTACAGAAAAATATAATGAATACTTTAATCCAGACTATGAGAGTTTTGGAACACAACATATTCAAAGCACAGGGGCAACAGGAACTTTAGATGAACTTTTTAAAGTAAATGAAGATACTGGTGTTAGAGAAGATACTTATGATATTTATCCAAGAGCTATGTTTAATTATGCAACTCAAGGATTAGTAGTACCAGGGTCAACATTTAAGCCGTTAACAGCTTTAGCAGGATTGATGGATGGAGCAATAAGTGAAAGTGATACTGTTAATGACGTAGGGATTTGGAGTAGTGATTATACAGGAAGTCAAACTCTTGAAAACTTCCAAAAGACAGGTCATGGAATTACAGATGTTAGAAAAGCACTTGAAGTTTCTTCAAATTATTTCTTTTATGAAACTGCAATTAGATTATATATAAAGAATGGCGGAGATGTTGATGCCCTTGATTCTATTGCTCGTTATGCATGGAAATTTGGATTAGGAGTAGAACAAGGGAAAAGTGCTTCAACTGGAATTCAAATTTATGAAAACTTTGGGCAAACATATAATTTTGTATCATGGAGAAAGAGTTTATCAGAAAATGCAAAGTATACTATAGTACCAGCTCTTGAGGCTGGTAATTATGAAAATACTTATTTCTTTGTTCCTTTTGATATAAAAGATATTAGTACTGATCCAGATGAATTAAAAACATTAAAAACTAATTTAAAAAATAATATTAAAGAAACTTTATTAAAAGTTGGAACTGATGAACAAGTTAGTGGGCAGACAGAATATGCTAATAGTATAATTGATATGGTTAAGGAAATAATGAATGTATCAGATAGATATAAAGAAAATTTAGCTGATGCAGGATTAGAATATTCTGAAAAAGTTGTTAATGAACAAGCTAGAACAGTATCAAATGCAATTTCTTATTTTATTGTTAACCAAAGTTCTGAAATAAGATCACCAATAAATATAGTTCAAGATGGTATTGGTCAAAGTATGAATGCATTTACACCATTACAAATGGCGAATTATATTGCTACTTTAGCTAATGGAGGCACAAGATATAAAGTATCAATAGTTGATAAAATAACATCGCCTGATGGAGAAATTATTCAAGAATATACTCCAGAGGTATTAGATCAAATTGATATTCCATCAGATGTGCTACAAGCTATAAAAGAAGGGATGAGAAGAGTTAATACTTCAACATCAAATGCAACTGCTTATGCATTATTTTCTAATTTTCCTATAGAAGTTGCTGGTAAAACTGGTACAGCTGACTTTGGTACACAAGAACAATATGATTACCAAGGAAGAAAGGCATATGCAAACTATATAAGTTTTGCACCTATGGATAATCCTGAAATTGCAATATTCTCTACTATTTATGATGGTAATAGGGGAGCTAATAGTGCATTTGTTCATAAGGCGATATATGAAGCTTATTTTAAGGATAAATTATTACAAATTAATCCGAATTATGCATCTATATCAGCAACTTTCCAAAAATATGTTATTGGAGCTCCAGCAGACAATAAAGAAGGATCAGAAACTGAGGAAGAATCTACAATTGAAAATATAGAAGATTTAGGTACGACTGAGGAAAGTGGTCAAGAATTAAATATACCTGTTGAAAATGGAGCGGGTGCAGATTAAGCAAGAGAGCCTTTAAATAGGTTCTCTTTTTTGTGAAAAATTTGTTGTTTCAATTTATTTTCTTTACTTAAAAGAGTAGTTATTTTAAAATAAACAATGATCATTGGTAAAATAAGTGATATTTTACAGGAAAATTACAGCACTTTGAAGCTGATTATGTTTTTAATTGTTGTTATATGATATAATTAATATTAAAGTGAGTTATTAATTGGTGGAGGATTGCCAATGAAAGATGATAGAATACAAATAAAAGGGAATAAAGATGGTGTGAATGTTACTATTGATATAGAAAAATTTATATGTTTCGATGATATGCTTGAAGTATTAGTATCTAGGTTATCAGTTAATAAAGGCTTTTACAAAAATTCAATATTAAAAATTATATCTAATTTTGAACATATTAGTAACTCTGATATAAGCAAATTAAAGAATGAATTATTTCAAAAAATAAATATAAAAGATTGTGTTTTTGATGATATTAGTAAGAAAAAAGAAGAAAGCAATAATATTAAAGTTTTTAATGGAATTAATGAAGGAAAAACTAAATTTATCAAGAAAACAATAAGGAGTGGACAATTAGTTGATTATCCCGGCAATATTATTATAATAGGAGATATAAATAATGGTGCAGAGGTATCAGCAGGTGGAAATATTATAGTTCTTGGAAGTATAAGGGGGCATGTTAAGGCTAGGACTGGTGGAAATAAAAAATCTATAATAGCTGCATTTTCAATGCAACCAGAATTAATGCAAATATCAGATATACTTACCGTACCACCAGATGATGGTATTAAGCCATCTTATCCAGAAGTTGCAAAGATAAAAGATGGTTACATAGTAGTAGAGCCATACTTACCAAATAAATATATTTACTAAAGTGGAGGGATTGACATGGGAATTTCGATAGTTGTTACATCAGGTAAAGGTGGTGTTGGAAAGACTACAACAACTGCTAACTTAGGAACAGCATTAGCTGCATTAGGGAAAAGGGTAGTAGTTGTAGATGGAGATACGGGACTTAGAAATCTAGATGTACTAATGGGATTAGAAAATAGAATAGTGTATACAATTATTGATGTAATTGAAAACAGATGTAGATTAAAGCAAGCATTAATTAAAGATAAAAGGTATCCTAATCTTTATCTTTTACCAACAGCTCAGACTAAGGATAAAGATGATATTAGAGCTCAAGATATGTTTGATTTAGTTAACAAATTAAAGGAAGAGTTCGATTATGTATTAATAGACTCTCCAGCTGGAATTGAACAAGGTTTTGAAAACTCAGTTGTAGGTGCAGATAAAGCTATTGTAGTTGTAAACCCAGAAATTACATCAGTAAGAGATGCTGATAGAGTAATTGGTAAATTAGATGCAAAAGGATTAGAAGATCATGCAGTAATAGTTAACAGATTAAATTATGAAATGACTAAAAGAGGAGATATGCTTGATGTTTCAGATATTATAGAAACTTTATCTATTAAGCTTTTAGGGGTAGTTCCAGATGATAGAAGTATAACTGTTTCAACTAATAAAGGTGAGCCTATAGTTTTAGATGAAAAAGCTCAATCTGGTCAAGCGTTTAGAAATATTGCTAAAAGAATCACAGGAGAAGAAGTTCCATTACTTAAGTTAGGTTCTGAATCTACTGGAATATTTTCAGCAATAAAAAGAATGTTTAAGAAAAATTAGGGGGGATTGGTCATTATGGATTTTTTAAGGGTATTTTCTAATAAGACTACACCAAAAGAAGTTGCTAAAGATAGATTGAGATTAATACTAATTCATGATAGAGGCGATATAGCTCCGGAGACTTTAGATAAGATTAGATATGAAATATTAGATGTTATTTCTAAGTATATAGAAATAGATGCTGATGATGTTGAGATTTCATTAAATAGAAGTGAGGACGTTGAGGGTGAAGGAGGACCTGCATTAATTGCAAATATTCCAATAAAGAGTATAAGAGGAAGATAAAAAATAGGTGTATTAAAATTATAATGTCAACACAAAGTGAATAAAGATCTAAGCTAGGTACAAGTAGCTAGTCATGAGTTGAGGTTGAAATACCTTGAGGTGTTTTTTTAAATTGTAACTTGCTACTTGAAATTTCTCGCTATCTTACTGGTGTGTTAGCATTATTTTTTTGATACATTTTTTTATTTAAAAAAATGAAGCATTCATAGATAATCTTAGGATACATATACTATTTTTGTGTTTAATATTTAAAGTAAATTAATTCTTAAAAGTTTATGAATTTTATATGGAACAGTATAATTCTTTATGGAGAAAAAAGAGGAAATAGGATATAATAAGTAGGTATAAATTCTAGGAGGTAAAGTTATGATACCTTTATCAAAGTTTAAAATGAGTTTGAAGGAACTGAAAAGGGTAGATAAGTGGATGCTAATATCGATAATATTAATAACGATGTTTGGCATAGTTAATATATATTTAGCAAAGAAAACATCTACTGGAGGAATGTTATTTCCAGTGAAACAAAGTATTTTCTTTGTGGCATCATTAGTATTATTATACTTTGTTGTAGCAATAGACTATTCAATTATAAAAGCATTTACACCAATATTTTATTGGGGATCAATAGCGTTATTGGTATTAGTATTATTAATAGGATCAACAATTAATGGAGCTCAAGGATGGATAAGATTAGGACCGTTATCATTCCAGCCAGCAGAGCTTGCAAAAATTGGGACAATAATGATGATGGGTAAAAAATTAGATGATATGGAAGGTGAAATAAATAATTTTAAAAATTTCTGTATATTAGCTTTTTACGCAATAGTACCTGCAGCGCTTATTGTCATTCAGCCAGACATGGGGATGACAATGGTGTTATTCTTTATGGTTTTAGGAGTTTTCTTTATTGGAGGACTAGATAGTAGGATAATATTAGGTGGCTTAGGAGCACTAATAGTAGGTATAGTTTTAGTATGGAATTCAGGATTAATTCAAGATTACCAAAAGAGAAGAATTACATCATTTCAGAATCCAGAAGCAGATTCATCAGATTCTGGATATCACTTAAGACAATCGCTTATAGCAGTTGGATCTGGTGGTTTTTTTGGGACATTGAATTCTTTGGCTAATGATGGAACCGGAGGCTATTCCTCACAATATGTTCCAGAAATTCAAACAGACTTTATATTTACTCAGCTTTGTGAACAATGGGGAACTTTTGGTGCAATTTGCTTATTAACTCTATATGGAATATTGATTTCGAGAATGATTAATATAGCACGGGATTCTAAAGATATTTTTGGAAGAATTATAGCAACAGGGATGGTAGCGTACTTCTTATTTGCAATATGGCAAAATATAGGAATGACAATAGGGTTAATGCCTATAACAGGAATAACTCTTCCATTAGTTAGCTATGGAGGAAGCTCATTATTAACTACAATATTATCATTAGGGTTAGTTATAAATGTAGGAGTGAGAAAGACAAAACTTAATTTTTAAATATCGGGATATGCAATATGTTGTAATACAATATATTGCATATTTTTTTTAGTTGCAAAATATAATTTAATAATCAATTTTTTTAGGGAGGTAGAAATGGGAAATTATAATTCACAATATAAAAATTACTATCAAGGGTTGCAAAATAAAAATGTAAAGAAAAAGAATTCAGCAGTATATACTAGAAATTCCTTTGAAGAGATATATGGATATAACAATAATAAAAGAAAAAAGAAAGAGTTCTTTTCAAGTATGTCTAATGTTTTTATTTATCAGTTAGTTGTAGTCATTTTTATGTTGATGGCAAGTTTTTATTTGAAATATGCACCAGGTCAAACCGGAGCATATGAAAATGTCAAAGCAGTAATTAATGATACAACTTATAGTCAGGTTGAGCAAGAAGTAGAAAGTTTTGATTTATCGAAGATAGTTAATAAAATAAGTAATTACATAAAAACAAGTTTAGGTGGGGATAAGGTTGATTTTTAATGTCTATCTGATGGCTAGCCGTTGTAACATTCCAATCTTTTTAGCTGGAAGATAACAATGGATGCGCCTCTAGACTAGGTACTTTTTTGGTATAATGAATTCTAACATTAAGATAGGGTTAAAACTTCATTTTAAGATAAGAATTAAGTTTATACAATGGTATTAAGGAGGTTGATGGTTTACTAATGGTTTGACTGAGAAGGAGAGGTAAATGGATAGATGGAAAAAAGGTGTTTTAGCAGAATTTATAGTATTTTTTATACTTTTAAGCTTTAACAATTCAATTATTTTAGCATTTATAAGTATACTTGCTCATGAAGGGATGCATATATTAGTTGCAAAAAGAAAAGGTTGTAAGTTTAATGATATTCAGGTTCATATATATGGAACAAGTGCTCAGTTTGCTAATATAGATGAATTAAACAAAAAGGAAAAACTGCAAATTTATTTATCAGGTCCTTTTGCTAATTTTATAATTATATGCATATTTTTGTGTGTTGGTTTTGTAAGTAATAATACATTGATAGATAAAATGATTAATATTAATCTAAGTTTATTATTTTTCAATTTACTTCCTGCTTATCCGTTAGATGGATCAAGGGTATTAGAAATATTATTATCTCAAAAGATAGTGTATAGACGAGCTAATGATATAATTTCCAAAATAAGTTATGCAATAGGAGCTATATTATTAGCTATTTTTATAATTGTATTTGCATATAAAGGTGTAATAAATGTAAGTATACTTATCGCTGCAATTGCTATATGTTTAATTACAAGAAGTGAAGAAAAATCAGCTATGTATATATTGATGGGGAATATATTTGTAAAAAGAAATAAATTATTAAGAAATAAGTATATTGAAAATAAAAGTATATCAGTTTACTATAAGCAAGGTCTTGCTAACATTATGTCGATAGTAGATAAAAATAGATTTAATATATTTTATGTATTAGATGATGATTTGAAAGTAGTATTTATTATGAATGAAGATGAATTAATAGAAGCTTTAAAATTGTATGGAAATATTACTTTAGAGGAATACTTTGGTTTAAGAAATAAGAGTGGGTATTAGTTTACTTTTTAATAATGATTATGCTAGAATAACATTTAGATAGTTAGAAGTTAAGAGTTAGTAGTTAGTAGTGGTGAAAAATTCGGCTTAAGCTGAATTTTTTAGTTAACTACTAACTTAAAACTATTAACTAAATTAGAGGAGGGTACTTATGAATAAGATAGCTGATGATATTTTATGTAAAGTAGAAAAGCCATCAAGATATATTGGTGGTGAATTAAATCAAGTTATAAAAAATCCTGAAAATGTTAATGTAAGATTTGCTTTTTGTTTCCCAGATGTATACGAAGTTGGGATGTCACATTTAGGAACAAGAATTTTATATCATACTATAAATGAAAGAAAAGATACATATTGTGAAAGAGTTTTTGCACCATGGCCAGATATGGAAGCATTAATGAGAGAAAATGACATAAAGTTATTTACTTTAGAAACTAAAACATCATTAGATAAATTTGATATGTTAGGATTTACGCTTCAATATGAAATGAGTTATACAAACATATTAAATATGCTTGATATGTCAGGAATAACTATTAGGGCAAGCGAAAGAGGAGAAGAAGAGCCAATAATTATGGCTGGAGGTCCTTGTGCTTACAATCCAGAGCCTTTATATGATGTTGTAGATTTCTTCGAAATTGGTGAAGGAGAAGAAATGATGAATGATGTCTTAGAGGTATACTCAAGACATAAAGCTAATGGGAAAGTAAATAAGAAAGAGTTCTTAAGAGAAATATCAAAGATAGGTGGTATTTATGTACCTTCATTATATGATGTTACTTACAATGAAGATGGAACTATAAAAGAGTTTACGCCTAAGTATGAAGATGTTCCTGCTAAGGTTAAAAAGAGAATGGTTAATAATTTTGATGCTGTATCATTCCCAGAAGAAATGATAGTACCATACACTGATATAGTTCATGACAGAGTTGTTTTAGAAACAGCTAGAGGATGTACTAATGGATGTAGATTCTGTCAAGCAGGTATGATTTACAGACCAGTTAGAGAAAAGACTACAAATACATTATTAGATCAAGCTAGAAAGGCTCTTAAGGCTACTGGATATGATGAAGTATCATTATCTTCATTAAGTATTTGTGATTACTCTAATATTCAAAATTTAATATCTAGTTTAGTTATGGAGCATGAATCTAATAAGGTTGGTATAGCGTTACCTTCTATTAGAGTAGATGCTTTCTCAGTTGATTTAATTAAAGAAATTCAAAAAGTTAGAAAAACAGGATTAACTTTTGCTCCAGAAGCAGGTTCACAAAGAATGAGAGACATAATAAATAAGGGGTTAACTGAAGAAAGAATTTTAGAAGCTGCTAAAAGTGCTTTCGAATCAGGTTGGAGTACTATTAAATTATACTTCATTTTAGGACTTCCTTATGAAACTACAGAAGATGCTGCTGGAATTGGCGATTTAGCAGAAAAAATGGCTGATGTTTATTTTGGAATTCCAAAGGACGTTAGAAATAAAGGATTAAAAATTACTGTAAGTACATCTATATTAGTTCCAAAGCCATTTACTCCATTCCAATGGGCTCCAATGGCTAGACCTGAAATAGTTGATGAAAGAATTAAAGCTGTTAGAGGAGCTATTAAATCAAGAAGTATAGTTTATAACTATCATGAGCAAGAAACTTCATTTATGGAAGCTGTATTTGCAAGAGGAGATAGAAGAACTTGTGATGTTTTAATTAAGGCATTTGAAAAAGGTGCTAAATTTGATGGATGGTCAGAATACTTCAATATGCAAATATGGAAAGAAGCAATGGAAGAATGTAACTTAGATGCTGATTTCTATGCATATAGAGATAGAGGATATGATGAAGTTCTTCCTTGGGATTTCATAGATATTGGTGTTAATAGAAAATACCTTGAAAGAGAAAATGAAAAGGCTAAGAGAGCTGAACTTACAAGAAACTGTTTAGAAGGCTGTACTGGATGTGGAATAGATGTAAACTTTAAAGAAGGGAAGTGTTTTGAAGGTGCGATACGTAATTAAATTTACTAAGGGGGCTGATATTAAATTTATTGGTCACTTAGATTTAATGAGAACTATTCAAAGAATAATAAAAAGATCAGGATTACCTGTTGAGTATTCAAAAGGATTTAATCCGCATATGGCATTATCTATAGCACAGCCGCTTTCGGTTGGAGTTTATTCAGATGGTGAATATTTAGATTTAGTTTTAACAGAAGCTCTTGGTGTAGGAGAAGTTATAGAAAAATTAAATGAAAGTGCCCCTCCTACAATTAAATTTTTACATGCAACTCCAGTTGAAATAATAGAAAATGTTAAGAGATTACCTCAAGCGATGGCACTTTTAGATGGAGCTAGATATACAATTAAGGTAAAACTTAATGGAACTTCTAAAGTAGAAGAAGAAATGTGTAAAACTCTTAATGAATCTAAATGGGAAATTGTAAAGAAAACTAAAAAAGGTGAAAAGCTTACTGATATAAAACCACTAGTTAAAGAGTTTAAATATTGGGTAAAGGATGATGAATTAATTTTAAATGCTTTAATAGCAACAGGAAGTAGAGAAAATCTTTCGGCAGATCTTTTAGTTACTTACTTAAAAGGAAAAGTATCAGAAATTAATGCTGAATCTTTCGTTAATATCAAAAGAGAAGAAATGTATATTTTAAAAAATAATAAATATGTTCCTTTATATAAAGGAATTTAAGGTAGTTTTAATATGAGAGAAATTTTTGTTGAGAAGAGAGAAGAATTAATTAGAATAGCAGTAAAGGAAAATGGTGAGTTAGTTGAATGCCTTGTTGAAGAGGAAACTAATGAGCCACAAATTGGAGAGATTTATAAGGGAAGAGTCAAAAATATAATTCCAGGTATTAATTCAATATTCTTAGATATTGGATTAGATAAAGAAGCTTATATGTATTATAGTGAAGAGCTTAAAAGAGTTGGAGTTAAAAAAGGACAAGAAATCCTAGTGGAAGTTTTAAAGGAACCTTTAGGTAATAAAGGTGCTAAGGTTAGCAATAAAGTTAATATACTTGGTAGATATATGGTTTTAACTATGGGAGTAGAAGGGATTACTATATCTAAAAGAATTTCTGACTTAGAAGAAAGGCAGAGACTAATAAATCTTACTAAACCTATTAAAGGTGTTGAAATAGTATTTAGAACAGAAGCAAAAGCTGCAACTAATGAAGAATTGCTAAGTGAATTAAATTCATTACTAGAAAAAAAAGAAGAAATGGAAAAGAAGCTTAGATACTCAACAACTATTGGAAAAATAAAATCGAATAGCATGATAATTAGATTTTTTGAAGAATTAGATCAAAGAAAAACTAGTATAACAGCTGATGATCAGGAATTTCTTAAAAATATTAAGGAATTAATTAAAAGTAATAAAGAGATTGAATTTAAATTTTATGAAGATAAGAGAACTTTATTTGATTATAGTGGAATAGAAAAGGAAATACTTAAATTAAGGCATAAAAAAGTAAATTTGCAATGTGGTGGATATATTGTTATTGATAAAGCTGAAGCAATGTATGTTATAGATGTAAATAGCGGAAAAAATACCAAGGGAAGAGATTTTAATAAGACTATAATGCAAACTAATTTAGAGGCAGCTAAAGAGGTTGGAAGACAAATTAGATTGAGAAATTTAAGTGGTATTATAGTAGTTGATTTCATTGATATGAGGGATGAAAATCAAAAAGTACCCGTTATAAAGGCATTAAAAAAATCATTAGAAGCTGATAAAGGCAATGTTAAAGTATTTCCATTTACTGAGCTTGATTTAATTCAAATTAGTAGGAAAAGAAAAGGAAAATCTATTTATGAATATTTAGAAGAGCCTTGTAAAAAATGTAAGAGAAATGGCTTTATTTTGAAATTATCATATATAGAAAATCTTATTAGAAATGAAATAATAAAATGCTCTAAAGAAAACTCTATAAAGGATTTTTACGTAGAGATAGATAAAAATTATGAAAATGACATAAATGATGATATAGTTAAATTTTTGAAAAATATTGATGGATTAGATAAAGAAATTTATTTAAATTTTGTGTATGATATAGAGGGGTATAGGGTTGAACCTCTTATATTTGCATCGCAAAAGGAAAATTACCAAAATTACAAAATTAAAACAATTGAAAAAGCACAATAAATTTCTTTACAAAATGTAACTTTATATGATAAAATGTCATATGTAAACCGCACATACCGGGTTTTAATAAAAACAAAGTTAAATCTTTGTACCTGAATTGGCGAGACCGTTTAAGAGGAGGTGTTTTAATGTACGCAGTAGTAGTAACTGGAGGAAAACAATACAGAGTTCAAGAGGGAGACGTAGTATACGTTGAAAAATTAAACGCTGAGGTTGACTCTACAGTAGAATTAACAGAAGTTTTAGCTGTTTCTAACGGAGAAACTTTAACAGTTGGTGCACCAGTAGTTGCTGGAGCTAAGGTTGTTGCTAAGGTAGCAGCTCAAGGTAAGGCTAAGAAGATCACTGTTTTCAAGTATAAGCCTAAGAAGGACTATAGAAAGAAGACTGGTCATAGACAATCTTACACTAAGTTAGTAATCGAAAAAATCGAAGCTTAGTTATAAGTTATGATTAAGATTATTATATTTAAACAAAAACATATATCTATTGGATTTAAGATTGAAGGTCATGCTTTATCTAGAGAAGAAATAGAAAGTACTACAGGTGATGCATATGACATGATTTGTAATAGTGTTTCAGTTTTGTCTCAAAGTACTGTAATAGGTATGGAGGAAGTTTTAAAACTACCAGTAAAGTATGAAATAAATGATGGATTTTTATCACTGAATTTACGTAATCTTAATGAAAAAGATATTGAAGTAGGGCAAGTATTACTTTTAACCTTTGAAAAAAGTTTAGAAAGTTTAATTATGTCCCTTGACGCTAGTTTTGGTAAAAATAGACGGAATAAATATATAAAAATGAAATTCGAGGAGGTGTAATGAGTATGTTAATGATGAACCTTCAATTATTTGCCCACAAAAAAGGGGTAGGTAGTTCAAAGAATGGTAGAGACTCTGAATCTAAAAGATTAGGTGCTAAGGCTGCTGACGGAGAATTCGTTTTAGCTGGAAACATCCTTTACAGACAAAGAGGAACTAAGATTCACCCAGGTCTAAACGTAGGTAAGGGTGGAGATGACACTTTATTTGCTAAAGAAGACGGAATCGTAAGATTTGAAAGAATGGGAAGAGACAAGAAGAAAGTTTCTGTTTACCCAGTAAGCGTTGAAGAAATAGCTGAATAATTATATTTATATAGGTAAAAGCACCCGTAAGGGTGCTTTTATTCTTGTAATAGATATATAATTTATATATACTATTATAAAATATATATGTTATGGAATAATAAAAATAGATTATTATGTTTAACATTAAAAAGTTACAAGGAGGAAAGTAACTATGTTTATAGATAGAGCCAAGATATTAGTTAGATCAGGTGCTGGTGGAAATGGAGCAGTTACATTTAGAAGAGAAAAGTATGTTCCACTTGGAGGACCAGATGGTGGAGATGGAGGAAAAGGTGGAAGCGTTATATTTACTGTTGATACAGGATTAACAACACTTTTAGATTTCAAATATAAGAAGAAGTTCATAGCTGAATCAGGTGGAAATGGTATGGGTTCAAAATGTTATGGTAAAGACGGAGAGGATCTATACATAAGAGTTCCAATGGGAACTATTGTTAGAGATTTTGAAAGCAACAAGGTTATTGCTGACCTTTCACATAAAGATGATACATATGTTATTGCTAGAGGTGGAAAGGGTGGTAAAGGAAACTGTAAGTTCTGTACACCAACAAGACAGGCACCACATTTTGCAGAGCCAGGTATGCCAGCAGAAGAAAGAGTATTAACTCTTGAGTTAAAATTACTTGCTGATGTTGGGTTAGTTGGATTCCCTAATGTAGGTAAATCAACATTACTTTCAACTGTTACAGCAGCTAAGCCAAAGATAGCAAATTATCACTTTACAACTTTAAAGCCAAATTTAGGTGTTGTTAAAGCTGAAGGGATAAATTCATTTGTTATGGCTGATATTCCGGGAATAATTGAAGGCGCAGCAGAAGGTGTTGGATTAGGCCTTGATTTCTTAAGACATATTGAAAGAACTAGATTATTAATTCATGTAGTTGATATTTCAGGTGTTGAAGGAAGAGATGCCTTTGAAGATTTTGTTACTATTAATGAAGAACTTAAAAAGTATTCTGTAAAGCTTTGGGATAGACCACAAATAGTTGTAGCAAATAAGGCTGATATGCTTTATGATGAATCAGTATTTGAAGATTTCGAAAAGAAAGTAAAAGAATTAGGATTTGATAAAGTATACAAAATGTCTGCAGCTACAAAATCTGGAGTTGAAGAAGTTATCAAAGAAGCTGGTAGAATGTTAACAGAAATTCCAGTAATGGATTTAGAAATTCCAGATGAAGAAAGATATGTTGAGCAAGAAAAGAGATTCACATATGAAATTAACGTTGAAGAAGGTGAAGAGTACAATACTTATATTGTTACTGGATCATTCGTTGATAGATTACTTGCATCAGTAAATATTCATGATGCAGATTCATTAAGATACTTCCATAAGGTACTTAATAATAAGGGAGTATTACAAGAAATTAGAGAGATGGGCGTACAAGATGGAGACATGGTTAGATTAAATGACTTCGAATTCGAGTACATTTTATAGGAGGAAATTTTATGATAACAGGAAAGCAAAGAGCTTATTTAAGAGGGCTTGCAAATACTATGAGTCCAATATTCCAAATTGGAAAGAATGGTGTTGAAGAAACTTTTTTAAGACAATTAAAGGAAGCATTAGAAGCTAGAGAACTTATTAAAATAAAGGTTTTAGAAAATAGTGGTTTAGCAGCTAGAGAAGTTTCAGATGAAATATGTAAAGCTATTGGATGTGAAGGAGTTCAAGCAATCGGTAGTAAGATTGTATTATATAAGAAGTCAGAAAAGAAACCTAAAATAGAATTGCCACAAGGAAAAAATAACTAGTTATGAAACGATATGGTATGATGGGGGGAACATTTAATCCCATACATTTAGCACATTTATATATAGCATATGAAGCTAAAGAAGTCTTAGAGTTAGATAAAGTTATATTTATGGTAGCTGGTAATCCACCACATAAAAAGGATAGTCCGGTAATAGACTCTAAGTATAGGAATGATATGGTTAAAAAGGCTATAGAAGGTTATAAAGGCTTTGAAATCAGTGATTATGAAATAAAGAAAAATGGGTATAGTTATACCTATGAAACTTTACAGTATTTAAAAAACTTAGATGATGTTAGTGAAGTATTTTTTATTGCAGGTGCAGATTCATTAATGGATATAGAAAAGTGGAGAAATACTGATTTAGTATTAGAAAATTGTACTTTCGTTGCTTTTAATAGAGGAGAATATACTAAAGATATTCTTGAGTTACAGAAATCTAAATTAGAAGAAAGATACAATGCTAAAATAATATTACTTGATGTAGCCAATATAGATATTTCTTCATCAATGATTAGAGAAAGAATAGCTGAAGGAAAAAGAGTAGACTTTTTCTTGCCAGAAGGAGTAATGACGTATATAAGTGAAAATAATTTATATAGGAGAGAGTAAAATGTGGGGAATAGATGAAATAAAGGATTATTTAAAAGATAATTTAAAACCATCTAGATATGGTCATACCTTAGGGGTAGTAAAAACTGCTATTGATCTTGCGAATATTTACAACGAAGATGTTAAAAAGGCTGAAATAGCTGCACTTTGCCATGATGTAGCAAAAAATATGAGTAGTGAGGAAATGCTAAAAATAATTAAAGATGAAAATATTTTATTATCAGTAGATGAAAAAAATACTGAAGAATTATGGCATTCAATAATTGCACCTATTTTAGGAAAGAAAATTTTTAAGATAGATGATGAAGAAATATTAAGTGCAATGAGATGGCATACTACTGGAAAAGAAAATATGAATAAATTGGAAAAAATAATATATTTAGCTGATTTAATTGAACCTTCAAGAAAGTTTGAGGGTGTAGAAGAAATTAGAGCGATTTCTCGTAAGAACTTAGATGAAGCTATGTTAAAAGCATTAACTCATACAACTATGTATTTATTAAATCAGGACTGTGCAGTAGATGTAAATTCTGTTAAAGCAAGAAATTATTTGTTGTATAATAGATAAGTAAATACAATTATATATTTAGTTTATAAGGTGAGGGATGGGCAATGGCAGGAAATAAAAAAAGTGAGAAACAAAATGCCAGAAGGGGATCGAGGCAATTAAGTCCAAGGGAAGAACTTGAAATTAAACAAAGGCTTAAGAGAAAAGAAAAAAAATCAACTGTTATTAAGAGAGCAATTACAGCTTTAATTTTAACAATAGTGGTACTTGGTGGATTAGTTGGAGTATATTTATTTTCATTTGTTTCATCGCTTAATAATAATGATATCATATCAGCAGTCAAACCAAGTTCAAATGAAACTGTAAATATATTATTGCTTGGAATGGATATAGGAGATGCAGAAAATACTTCTAATTCATCAGCAAGAAGAACAGATACTATGATGCTGATTAACTATAATCCACGTACAGATAATATAAACGTTGTTTCAATACCTAGAGATACATTAATAGAAGTAGATAATGCAACAGATGGGAATGGAAATAAAATTCCTTATTGGAAGATAAATGCGGCTTATGTTTTAGGTGGAGAAGAAGAGGTTATAGAACAAGTTCAAAATCTTTTAGATGTACAAATTAATTATTTAGTTGAAATAGATTATGCTGCCTTTAGGAATTTAATTGACGCTATTGGAGGAGTTGAAATGTATATTGATAGAGATATGTATTATGATGATGATGCACAAGATTTACATATACATTTCAATGCTGGTGAAACAGTGTTATTAGATGGGCAAAAGGCAGAAGAGTATTTTAGATGGAGAAAAAATAATGATGGAACTGGACTTGCAGAAGGTGATTTAGGAAGAATTAAAAATCAACAGGCATTTATATCTGCAGTAATTGAAAAATGTACTAGTCCAGAAATTATAACACAGATTCCAAGTATTCTTAAGTCTGTAAAAGAAAATATAGTAACTAATATGTCTGGAAGTGATATGATTTACTATGGATTGAAGATGATTAAAAATGAAGGAATCTCTATGAATACTTTACAAGGTGATAATGAAAGAATTTATGGGCAAGATTTCTTGGTTATGAATCCATCATATAATCAAAGTTTATTAGAATCATTAAAGATAACAAGTGAAGCTGATAAGACTGCAGACAGAACTGGTCATTCTATAATGGTTTTAAATGCTACTAGGGTAAATGGATTAGCAGGTAATTTGAGAATAGAATTAGAAAACTTAGGATATACAAATATTAGCGTAGGTAATTATGATAAATCAAAGGAATCTAAGATACTATCTAATGATAAAGAACTTAAAAAGCTATTAAGTGAAGATACAGGAATTAATAATCTTTCAAGAAATAAGGAAGAAGAATATGAAAATTATGATGCTGTAATTATTATTGGAGAAGATTATTTAACATTTAATTGATAAACTTAAGGTTAGCAAGAATCATAATTAACTTTAAGTTTGACTCTTAACTTTAGGGAGGAAAACATGAGTACTTTAGAGAAGTGTGTAGATAAAGCCTTTGATGGAATAAAGATAAGAGAATACTTAAAAGCAGAGATGGGATTATCATCAAGGCTTATTAGAGGTGCTGCTTTAGATAAAAGAATATTAGTAAATAATAATCCAGTTAAAATGAATTATGTATTAAAGGCTAATGATAATATTTTAATTAACCTTAAGAAAAAGGAAAGTCAAAATATAGAGCCGGAAAAAATAGATATAAATATAGTATATGAAGATAGCGATATAATTGTAGTAAATAAAAGACCTAATATGGTAGTTCATCCTACTAAGCGTTATCAATCAGGAACATTAGCGAATGCATTATTGTATTATTTTAAGGAAACTAATCAAGATTGTATTGTAAGACTTGTTAGTAGACTTGATATGGATACTTCTGGATTAATAATAATTGCTAAAAATCAGTATGCTCATATGGAGTTATCAAAGGATATGCAGCAAAATGGAATAGAAAAAAGATATTTAGCATTAGTTCATGGTCATATGGAACAAAGAGAAGGAACTATAGATAAGCCAATTTATAGACCAGAAATTGAAGGGAACATGAGAAGAGTTGTAGATGAAAGAGGGCAAAGAAGTATTACTCATTATAAAGTAGTAGAAAGATTAAGAGATGCTGATTTAGTTGAATGCTTATTAGAAACAGGGAGAACACATCAAATAAGAGTTCATTTAAGTCACTTAGGGCATCCTATCTATGGAGATACTTTATATGGATTTGAAGAAGATGCTCAATTAATTTCAAGACAGGCACTTCATGCATATGGATTAAACTTTAAATCCCCTAGAACAAAGGAACAGCTGCAATTACGAGCTGATTTACCTGAAGATATAAAAGCACTTTTAGAAAAGCTAAGAGAGAGTTAATATAATACTTAGTATAGAGGTGTCTTATAAATAATTATTTTAATGAAAAAGTCTGCCATTAAGGCAGACTTTTTCGTTAAAAATTATGTTTATTTCTTATATAAGAACGTCTTGCTAAAAAGCTTTTTCGTCTATTTCTTTTACGTATTGTAAAAATGATAATAATAATAACTATTATTAAAATAATTCCAGATGCTACTCCAGAAATAAAATATTTATTATTAGTAATTTTATTAACAGTATTTTTAACTGCAACTTCAGTTGTATATTCTCTAGATTCACCACTATCTAATTTTATATCGGATATTTTATTACCGTTAAGTAAAAGTGAAGCATTAAATAGTGTTTCACCTTTTTTTATAGATGTTTTACTTAAATCTTTATCTTCGTAAGTAACAGATAAGTTAATATTATCTTTATTTTCTCCATTTGCAAGATTGAAAGTATAATAAATATCTTCATCAGCAAGTAATGGAATAGTAGTTGAACTATCTAAAGCATAATTATCCAATTTATCACCAGCTGTTACTATTTTTTCAGTTTTAAAGTTTTCAAAGCCCCAATCAAATAATTGACCAACTCCTGTATATAAACCATCTTTATCAGTAGCATTTAAAAATGAACCTACTATTTCTTGGCCATCTTTAACTGCAACAGCAGCATATGAATGATTAGCTGCAACTGTATATCCAGTTTTACCTACATAAGCATATTGATATGTATAAGCTCCACTTTCTTTTAATAAAGGATTATGATTTGATGCCCATTTTTCACTTCCATCTGAATAAGGATGATTTGCATAAAAATATGATGGGGTTTGTGAAATTCTAACAAAGTCTGAATTTTGAGAAGCATATCTCATTATTAAAGCTAAATCATGAGCAGTTGTTAGATGACCATCTTCTGTTAGTCCACTTGGATTTTTAAAGGTAGTATTTGTTGCCCCTAATTCTTTAGCTTTTTCATTCATAAGCTTGGTAAATTCATCAATTGAACCTGAAATATGTTCTGCAATTGCTTCTGCACAATCATTTCCAGATTCTAGCAGTAACCCGTAAAGCAATTCTTCAATTGTATAAACTTCACCTTGCTCTATTCCTATGGAAGATCCATCGGCTTTGGGTGGATTTTCTCCTATAGTAACTTGATCTGTAAGATTACACTTTTCTAATGCTAATATTGCTGTCATTATTTTTGTTGTTGATGCAGGCATATATTGAACATCAGAATTTTTCTCGTATAGTACTTGACCTGTTTTTGCATCCATAAGATATACTCCTTCAGAGCATATATTAGGAAAAGCAAAGGAGTTTACTACAGTAATATTTAACAACAATATTGTTGAGAAAAATACTAAAGCAAACGTTTTAAATACTCTTTTCTTCATTTTTCTCTCCCTATATTTCATAGTTTACTTATTTAGTTTATCAAAAAAGGTGAAATAATTCCACATATAAATTTACATATTAAGTTTATATATGGAAATTATGTTAATAATTATAATGAGGTTAATAAGTAGGTGAATAAATGGATAATGTAAAAGAAAAATTAAAAAATATATTTCAAGAGAAAAAAACAATAGGCTTAACAGTAATATTAATTTTAGCTCTTATAGTTTCTTTAATGACATATGGAAAGAATAAAAGTAATGTTTTTAAAGATGAATATATGAATAATATTTTTATTGATGAAAATGATAATTCTGGAGATAACCAAAATAATAATAGTGATGATGAAAGTGAAATATTTGAAGGAGATTCAAGTTTAATAGTTAATAATGCAAATATTAATGGACAGAAAGAGAATTTAATTGTTGTAGAAATTAAAGGGGAAGTTATTAATCCAGATGTATATACGTTAAATGAAGGAAGTATAATTAAAGATTTAATAGAAGTAGCTGGAGGATTAACTGATCAAGCTGATATTTCGAATATAAACAGAGCAAAAGAAATAAATAATCATGAGCTTGTAATAATTAGAAATATTAATGATTTAGTAAGTGATGAAGAGATAGAAATTAATGTAATGCAAGAAGTAGAGAGTGATGATAGTAAAATTAATATCAATACGGCTGACTTAAGTAAACTTAAAGACATTCCAGGCATAGGAGATGTAAAAGCTAATTCTATTATTATGTATAGAGAAGAGAATGGTGGATTTAAAACAATAGAAGAATTAAAAAATGTTGATGGAATAGGAGAAAAAACTTTTGAAAAGATAAAAGACAATATAAAAATATAATTCTTAATGTGAATTTTAAATAAATAAGTTAATAAACGCATTTAAATGAAAGGTTATTAATGTTATAATTAATAGGATTTAGGAAAGCATAATATTATGCTAATAAAGATATAGGGGGAAAACAACATGAAGAGAAATGTAATAGCTTTAGCATTATGTACAGTTTTAGCTATTAGTGTTGTAGGATGCTCAAGTAATAATGATGGTAGCAAAAGTTTATCAAGTGATAATTCAAGAACAGTAGTTGAAGATACTGAGGTATTACCAGGAACATGGTCAGAAGATTATAGTAGAGATGAAGTAAAAGCATTATATGATAAAGCACTAGCAAGCGTTGAGTCAACAGCAAAAGGATATTCATTAGAATATGAAGTAACTGAAAATGAAATAAAAGAAGAAAATAGTGAGTCAATTAATGATACATATATATATTTAGATATTCCAGAAGCAGAGAGATTGGAAAGTATGTATTTTGGCTTTAAACAATATGGGTCTGATTTAGCAAGTGGAAAATTAGAAATGAAGATGGGTTATAATTTAGATAAAAAAACTATATTAGAAGGACAAAAGTTTGAATTTGAAAACTTATCTTTAGCAGCATTTTCACAAGCTTTTACAGGGGATTATGAAAGAGATTATACTGAATTAGACAAGCAAATATATGACATAATTAAAAATGAATCTGGAGATGAAATACAAACAATTGAAAATAATCTTGATGGTTTAAAAGAAACAATAACTATAACAGATGATTTCTTATTGTATAAGTTGGAAAGTAGGGTATATAACTTTAAGTAAATAATAAGCTTTAATTATAAATATAAGTCCTATGGAGGTAGAAATGGTGAATAACAATGAAGAAAAGCTAAACAAGGGTGAAGGCCAAAGTGATGATAAAAATATAAATTTATCAAATGAAAAATTAGAAGAGGCTGAAGTTTATTTAGCTGAAGAAAAAGTAGCAGAAGCTAAAGAATTTATTAGAGACGAAGAAATCAAAAATGATGGCAAGTTATTACACTATACTAAAGTTATATTAAGTGGAGTGTTAGATCAAATATTTGCAATGTTATTAGCAATGCTTATATTTGGAATATTTGCTTTAGTGATAAGATTATTTGGGTATAAAATTGCTATGAGAGAAGAAGTGTTTTTAATTACGTATATTATAAGTAACGTATTCTATTATCCATTAATGCAAGAATTTTTACATGGAAAAACTTTAGGAAAAAAATTTATCTTCAGATAATATGTGTTACACCTCTATATAATTATAGAGGTGTTTTTCTTTTAGTTTTAAGGTATAATATTAAAAGCTAGAAGTTAAGAGATAATATTATATTTAAATATTATTGGATGACTTAATAGGAACTTAAAAAAGATGATTAAAATATAAGGATTGGAGTACAAGATGAAAAGAGGAAGTCAGTTAACATTAAAGATAAATAGCTTAGAATTTCCATCAACAGGAATATCAGAGTGTGAAGGAAAGAAAATTTATGTAAAAGGAGCTTTTCCAGGGCAAACAGTAAAAGCAACAGTTAAGAAAAAGAGAGACGAATATGCTGAAGCAAAACTTGTAGAGGTTATTGAAAGAGCTGAATATGAAATACCAGCACCATGTCCTCATTTTGGCGTATGTGGAGGATGTAGTTCACAAAACTTAACTTATGAAAAACAATTAGAGTTTTTAAGTGATGAAATATGTGAACTTTTTGAAGCTAAGGATTTACCAATGGGAATGTATCTTGGAGTAAAGGGGAGCGAAAATTGCTGGGAATATAGAAATAAGATGGAGTTCACTTTTGGTGATTTAGAAAAAGGTGGAGAGCTTACTTTAGGAATGCATATGAAAGGTAAGTCTTTTGGTGTATTAACTGTTGATAGCTGTATGATAGTTGATGAAGATTTCAGAACTATTCTTAAAATAACTGTAGATTACTTTAGAAAAACTGGATTACCTTATTATAGAGTAATGAAAAGAGAAGGTTACTTAAGACACTTAGTTATTAGAAAAGCTACTAATACTGGTGAGCTTATGGTTAATTTAGTAACTACAACTCAAATTGATTTTGATTTAACTGAATATACTGAATTACTTAAATCTCAAAATTATAAAGGTGAATTAGTATCTGTATTACATACTGAAAATAATTCTTTATCAGATGCTGTTATACCTGAAAAGGTAAATGTGTTATTTGGAAGAGATTACATAGTTGAAACTTTACTTGGTCTTAAGTTTAAGATATCTCCTTTCTCATTCTTCCAAACTAATTCTAAAGGAGCTGAATCTCTTTATAGTTTAGTTAGAGACTTTATGGGAGATGGTGAAAATAAAGTTGTATTTGATCTTTATTGTGGAACAGGTACAATTGGTCAAATAGCTGCACCTAATGCTAAAAAGGTTGTTGGACTTGAACTTATTGAAGAAGCTGTTGAAGCTGCAAGAGAAAATGCTAAGCTAAATGGATTAAATAATTGTACATTTATAGCAGGTGATGTTGCAGAAACTATTAAGAAAGTTAAGGATAAACCAGATATAATTATCTTAGATCCACCAAGAAGCGGTGTATCTCCAAAGGCGCTTGATTATGTAATTAGATTTAATGCACCAGAGATTATATATGTTTCTTGTAACCCTAAGACTATGGTTGAAAACTTAGATGTATTATTAGCTCATGGATATAAAGTTGATAAGAGTACAGTTAAGGATATGTTCCCAAATACTCCTCATGCTGAGACAGTTGTAAGATTAATTAAGAAATAGTTATCAAGGAAAAAAGGCCTTATTATTAAGGCCTTTTTGTGTTTATGGAAATTATTCAGTTCTAAGAGCTGTAACAGGATCTTTCTTAGCGGCTTTTTTAGCGGGAACAAATCCACCAATAATAGTAAGAATCATACTAAGTATAATTAATGCTATTGCGCTTACTATAGGTAATGAGGCATTAATAGTATCTAAATTTAATATAGAGTGAATTATAGCATTAATAGGAATTAATAATAATGCAGAAATTCCTACGCCTAATAATCCAGAACAAAGTCCAATAATAAATGTTTCAGCATTGAATACTTGAGAGATATTATGCTTTGATGCTCCAATAGCACGTAAAATACCAATTTCTTTGGTACGCTCCATAACAGAGATAAATGTAATAATTCCAATCATAATTGAAGAAACAATAAGGGAAACTGCAACAAATGCAATTAATACATACGATATAACATCAATTATAGTAGTAATAGAAGATAATAGTATTCCAATATAATCTGTATAACTAATTTGATCTTCTTCACTTGCAGTTGAATTATAATCTTCAATACAATCAGAAATAGCCTCTTTATTTTCAAAACTATCTGTATAAATACTAATAGATGATGGTGCATCTAAACTTACTACACCAAAAGTAGTCATGTTATCATCATAAGTTCCAGTAGAAATATATGCATCATAAATTTTAAGAAGTGTGTCATCATCAGGTGACTTTAAGTATTCATCTAACATAGCAGCAAGTTGCGCTTCACTCATAGTTGATATATCTGGTGTTCCGGATTGCATTGATGTCGATCCTTCTTCACCTTCAACAGAACCAGTAGATTGAGAATAGTACATAATAGTTTTAAATAAATTTGCTTTATCAGAAACACCAAGTCCTTCTAAGTATTTCTTTGTATCTGCTAATTTTTCATCATCACTAGATGGTGAGAATTCCATTCCATTTAGCACATTAATAGTTGGGCTTTCTTTTTGAGCCTTAACAATTTCACTATTATCTGTATATTCAATAATATAATCGGTAAGTGCTTTTGTATATCCAATTGCGCTAGTAATAGACGTATTATTATCATCTTCTTTTGGACGAACAACACCTGTGATCTTTAATTTTATAGCACTGTCCATTAATTTTTCCATTTCATTTACATCATCTTTTATTGATGTAAAGGTACCATTATCATTTGCAATATAAGTATCACAGTCTGGAATCATATATAATTCTTGATTAATTATATCTTCATATTTCCAACTTTTACTTTCTAATTTAACTTCTTCACCGTTTTCAATTTTTGTAATTAATTCTTTATATTCAGAACTTGGTAAAATACCTAATTGATAAAGTGTAGTAGCAGAAATTTCATTGTTTTGATCTAATGTAAGTATAACTTCGTCATATGCAGTAGGCCAATCACCATATAATAGGTCATAACTATCCTTAATAGCATTACTTACTGATATACCGTCTTTACCAGGAATCAATTCTTCAAAGTTATTTGAACTAGATGAAAATCTACTGATTTTAGATATAGGCATTGATTGCATAGCAGATATTCCTATAGTTGTATTTGTAGAAGTATTTTCATCTGTAAGTGTACTTCCATCTGTATTTACAAAAGTTCCTTCTGAATCCTTTGTATATACACCAAATTTAGTATCATAAGAATATATAATACCATTTTCACCTACATATTGATTTATTTCATTATCAGGATCATCTAGATACTTTTTAAATTCAGTTAAGTTATTTTCAGTAAAGCTACTTGTCATAGTAGAGGCCATTTCAATACCAGAATTATTTGAATAAATTGCATCTAAATCATGATCGACATCACTAGATTTTCCAGGGGTAGGTCCTCCTGAAGACATTATACTGTTAAGATCAATGGTTTCAGCTTCAATAGATATAGGATATGATGACATAGTCTCTTTTTGAATATCATCAATATAGGTATTTACACCGTTACTTAATGATAAAATTAAGGCAATTCCAATAATGCCTATAGAGCCTGCAAATGCTGTTAAAAGTGTTCTTCCCTTTTTAGTTTTTAAGTTATTAAAGCTTAAAGATAAGGCAGTTAACAATGACATTGAGGCTTTTCCCATATTTTCATGTTTAGGTGGAGCCAGGTTTTTAATATCAACCTCATATGGGTTAGAGTCGCTTATAATATGTCCATCTTTTACTTTAACAATACGATTAGCATATTCTTCAGCTAATTCTGGATTATGGGTTACCATAACAACTAGTCTATCTTTAGCAACCTCTTTTAATAAATCCATAACTTGGATACTAGTTTCACTATCAAGTGCTCCTGTTGGTTCATCAGCTAATAATATTTCGGGATCATTTACTAATGCTCTTGCAATAGCAACACGTTGCATTTGGCCTCCAGACATTTGATTAGGTTTCTTATGAAGTTGCTTTCCAAGTCCTACTTTTTCTAGTGCCTCTGTCGCGCGTTTTTTTCTTTCTGACTTAGATATGCCAGAAATAGTTAAAGCTAATTCAACATTTGAAAGAACAGTTTGGTGGGGTATCAAGTTATAGCTTTGGAATACAAAGCCAATGGTATGGTTTCTATAAGAATCCCAATCTCTATCCTTATATTTTTTTGTTGAAATGCCATTAATAATTAAATCACCACTATCATAACGGTCAAGGCCTCCAATAATATTTAATAAGGTGGTTTTTCCTGAACCACTAGGACCTAAGATAGCTACGAACTCGCTATCTCTAAGATTCAAAGATACTTCATTAAGTGCAGTTTGTACTAAATCGCCAGTAATATACTTTTTACTTATTTTCTGAATTTGAAGCATTTTTTTGTTCACTCCTTACTATATATTTGAAATAGCAATACTTGCTTTGGCAATATTATGTATTTTATACTACTTTTATAAATTGAAAGTAAACTAATTTGTAATAAATTAAAAAATATTATTTATTTTAAAATAAAAAAGAAAATCACCTAATTTATAGGTGATTCCTGGTTTTTATATTTATTTGACTATTTCTCTATTAAAAGTATTAATATTATTAATTATTTCAGTAAGTTCATAAGGTGATTGAGGTAAGTCATTTTCTAGCCAAGCTTCGATAATTGAAGTGCATCCACCTACTGAATATCTTATAAAGTAATCTATATTAGATTTAATAAATTCATTTGAATTACTACATAGTTTTTCAAAGTCTGCTTTACTAGCAACAGATAGAATTCGTTCTAAGATTCTATTATCTTTTTGTTTACAAAATAGTACTTTACACAAATCTTTATTTTCTACTATTAATTCAAGAACTTTAAGTAATAATGAATTAGAATATTCTTCAACAGGAGTTTGATTTATATAGTCAACTATTATGTTAAATAGCTCATCTTCTATAGATTGAAGTAGATCAAATGCATCCTTATAATGAGTGTAAAAAGTTCCTCTATTTATATCTGCTTTTTTACATATATCTGTTACAGTAATTTGATGGATCTCTTTGCTTTGTAATAACTCTATTAAGCTATCTCTAATAACCTTTTTAGTATATATAATCCTACGATTACCTTTTATTCCTGCCATATATATTCTCCTTTATATTATTTTTTAGATAATTTATATATATATGTTATTTAATAAACAAATTAGTAAAAAAATGTGTATTTAATAACGTTATTAAAATATGTGCTTATTGCCTATAAGTATTAACTTCCGTATACTGTTTATTGTACTATTAAACATACAATATGTCTATTTAATGACATGAAGTAAAAAGTATAATCTTAAGGAAAGTGAAGGAAATGTAAAAGATGGCATATATAGACGTACAAGATGTATACAAAAGATATAAAATTGGTGAAAACACAGTTGTAGCAAACAATGGAGTTAACTTTTCTATTGAAAAGGGAGAGTTTGTTGTAATTTTAGGACCTAGTGGAGCAGGTAAATCAACAATACTTAACATTTTAGGCGGAATGGATAATTGTGATGAAGGAAAAATAATAATTGATGGTATTGATATATCAAAGTTTAATGATAGAGAATTAACTAAATATAGAAGATATGATGTTGGATTTGTATTTCAATTTTATAATTTAGTACAAAATTTAACTGCAAGAGAAAATTTAGAACTTGCTACGCAAATTTCAAATAATGCATTAGATATAGATAAAACTTTAGAATTGGTTGGGATTTCTCATAGAAAAGATAACTTCCCAGCACAATTATCTGGTGGAGAACAGCAAAGGGTTTCTATAGCCAGAGCAATTGCTAAAAACCCTAAATTATTACTTTGTGATGAGCCAACAGGGGCTCTTGATTACAATACAGGAAAACAAGTTTTAAAAACCTTACAAGATACATGTAGAAAAATGAAGACAACAGTAATAGTGATAACTCACAATTCTGCAATTGCACAAATGGCTGATAGAATTATAAAAATTAATGATGCAAAAGTTAGAAGTATAGAATTAAATGATAATCCACTTTCAGTTGATGCTATCGAATGGTAGAGGTGAGATAGTATGAGAAATAGGGCATATAAAAAATCAATAAAAAGAGAAATAATATCTTCAAAGGCAAGGTTTTTTTCTATATTAGTAATTATCTTTTTAGGTGTTGCTTTTTACTCTGGAATTAAGTCAGCAGAACCAGATATGAAAAAAGCAATAAATAAATTTTATGATGAACAAAATTTAATGGATAGTAAAATTGTATCAACATTAGGGTTAACTGATAAGGACTTAGAGATACTTAATAATGATGATAAGATATTAGACTTTTATGGAAGTCATACTATAGATATAAATTTAACTAATATAAATAATTTAGTAAGATTCATGGAATATGATAATGAAAATAATATAAATAATTTTGTTGTTATAGAAGGTAGATTACCAGAAAATGCTGGAGAAATAGCATTAGATGAGAGAGCGTTTAGATTAAATAAAAATTTTAAAATTGGTGATGAATATATAATTGAAGCTGATGAAGATACTATGGAGCCATTTAATGAAACAAAGTTTAAAATAGTCGGTATTATAAGAAGTCCAATGTATGTTGAAAAAGACTCAAGAGGGGTAACTTCTGTTGGGAAAGGAACAATTGATTATTTTGCAGTATTAAATAGTAAAGATATTTCTATGGAGGTTTATACTGAAATTTATCTAAGATTTAAAAATGTACAAGACTTAGATGCTTATGGTGATGAGTATGAAAAGTTAATGGAAGAAAATAATAAGTATCTAGAAGATTTGTTTGTAAATAGGGTATTAGATAGGGCAGAAGAGGTAAAATCTGAAGTTGAAAAAGAATTCGATAATCCATATAAAGAAATAGAAGATCAATATCAACAAATTATAGCTGCAGAACAGCTGGGATATTCCAACGCAGAGCTTAATGAAAGCAAGCAAAAATTATTAGAAGCAAAAGAAGAAGTTGAGAATAAAGAAAAAGAAGCAATTGAAAGTATAGGAGAAAGTAAATATTATTTCTTTGATAGAACTGATAACCAAGGATACCTAGGATATAAGGATTCTATAGAATGTTTAGGAAATATTGCTTCAGTATTACCTATGTTTTTCTTTTTAGTTGCAATATTAATTTGCTTAACAACAATGACAAGAATGGTAGAAGAAAATAGATTAGAAATAGGTACTTTAAAGGCTTTAGGATATAAGGACTTGGAAATATCATGGAAATATATAATATATGCTTCAATTGCAAGTATTTTAGGTAGTGTATTAGGTATATTGATAGGAAGCACAGTATTACCAAGCATAATTAGTAATGCTTATGAAAGTATATATAATGTACCTAAAATAATACTATATTATTATCCAGTATATATTATTCAGTCTATGGCTATATCAATTTTATGCACTGTTGGAGCTGCTTTATTTGTTATAAAGATTGAACTAAAAAGTAAGCCAGCTAACTTAATGAGAGCTAAAGCTCCTAAAATAGGGAAAAAGATATTATTAGAGAGAATTACACCATTATGGAAAAGATTAAGTTTTAATCATAAGATAACTTTAAGAAATATATTTAGATATAAGCAACGTATGATAATGACTGTATTAGGGATTGCTGGATGTATGGCTTTACTTGTTACAGGCTTTGGGTTAAAAGATTCTAATGCAGGAATGGTAGACAAAGAGTTTAATAAGATATGGAAATACGAAGCCATAGTAATATTAGATGAAAACTCAAGTGATGAAGAATATAAGAAATATAATGATACTTTAACACAATTAAAAGGTTATAAAGATAGCATAAATATTCATCAAGAGTCATTTACATTTAGTAAAGAGGGTATGAATAAACAAACAGCTACTTTATACGTGCCACAGAATATTGATAAATTTGATGATTTTATATTATTAGATGATAGAGTTTCAGGTGAAAAGTATGATATTAGTGATAATGGAGTTATTATTACTGAAAAATTATCAAAGCTTTTGGATATATCAGTTAATGATACAATAACATTAATTGATGAAAATAATAATAGTTATGATGTTAAAGTAGATAAGATAACTGAAAATTATGTTGCACATTATTTATATATGTCACCATCATATTATCAAAAAATCTTTAATAAAGAACAATTATATAATGCTCAACTTATAAATTTTAATGATGATAAGGAAAGTGATGATGAAATTTCTTCTAAGCTTTTAGAATGTGGAAATGTAAGTAATGTTACTTTAAAATCACAAATTCAAAAGACCACTGAAGATTCAAATGATAGTATGAACTTGGTTATGATAGTAATAATAGTAGCAGCAGGTTCTCTTGCATTTGTAGTTTTATATAATTTAAATAATATAAATGTATCAGAGCGTATAAGGGAGTTATCAACTATTAAGGTATTAGGTTTCTTTAACAAGGAAGTTACTATGTATATATCAAGAGAAAATATAATATTAACATTAATTGGAGTTATTGTAGGATCAGCATTAGGAAAGATTTTGCATACATTTATAATTAATACGGCAGAAACAGATACTATGATGATGTATCCTAATATTTCAATTTATACGTATATATTTTCAGCATTATTAACTATATTATTCTCAGTAATTGTTATGATTTTAATGCATATTAAGTTAAAAAGGGTTAATATGATTGATGCATTAAAATCTAATGAATAGATAAGAATGCTTTTATATTGTTAAGAAGTAAGAGAGGTTGCTATAAATAATTTATAGCAACCTCTTTTAATAGTTATTTTTGAATATATTATATCCATTATCATTAGTTTGAATAAAATAATATTGGTGAGTTTTTATATTTTTTATGATTTAAACAAGTGAAGAGTTTAAAGGGAGGAGTAAATTTTTTAATCGTTTATTTCAAAATAAATATGAAAGTGAGTGTTTGTATAATGGATATATTTAATCAGTTTTGGGTACCAAGAGGAATATACAAGCCTTGCGGGATGTTTACAGAAGGGCATATGATATTATTATTAATTAGTGTATGTGTAGTAACTTTTTTATTGATTGTTTCAATAAAAATAACCGTAGAAAAAATTGATATATTAACAAAATTATTTGCAGTTATTTTAACATGCTTAGAAGGAATAAAGATATTTTTTAATTTTTATTGGGGATATACAAAGGTTAATTATTGGTTTCCGATATCATTTTGCTCAATATTTATTTATGCTTTATGGATGAGTGGATTTACTAGTGGGTATTTAAAGAAGATAGGGGATTCATTTATTACAGGAGTAACAGTAGTTGCAGGAGGTGCATATTTATTATTTCCATCTACTTCGTTAACTGTATATCCAATAGGACATTATTTATGTATTTATAGTATGTTATTTCATACATTAATGATTTATATGGGAGTAGTATATTTAAGAAAAAAACAAATAAGTCTAAATTGGAATACATTTAAAAAGTTTGTTGTGATTTATTTATTTTTTGCTGTAATTTCTATTTTTATTAATAATATAAGTGGAAGCAATTTAATGATGTTATCTTCACCAGCTAATATTCCATTAAGGTTTCTTCATACTTTATATGGAATCAATGAATGGGCGTATACAGGGTTTGTATTCATAGTATATTTATTTGTACCGTATTGGGGAACTTCATATACATTAAAAATAATAAAAAAAGCAACAACAAGAAAAATAGAGAAGAATTTAAAGGGTATAATTTAGAAGTATAAAATAGATAAAATAAATATAGTAGGAATGAACTGCTCCCTGTCAAGTAGACAGGGTAAATAATAAAAAATTATGCTACTAAGGTGTGGCTCCTATATTCAAATGGAGCCATGCCTTTTAATTTTTTTTGTAATCTTTTGATATTGTAAAATTCTATATATTCATTAATATCTTGTTCAAGTTCTTCATAGGTATCGAACTTTTTTAATTTGAAGTATGAAGGTGTTATTTATAAGAAAAATTAAGGTCCTAAAAATAAGGTGGGCTTAAGATTACTATTTGCTCCAGATGTGGTACAAGGTCTAGATAAAAGATTTTAATTGTATAATAAAGAAACTATATTACTGATATGAACATCATCCAGAATATAGACGGGGTAAATAATAAAACAAAATTACATATGAGTTAGAAGAAGGAATGGTTAAAAGGTATTTCTTCTTTTTTTATTTAAAAATATTAGACAATACAAGTAAAGGTTTAAATGACAAAAAATACAAAAATATTATGAAAATTTCAGAGGAAATTTATCAAGAAAATGATTAATTTGATGAGTAATGTAAAAATATATTATTTGACATAGAGTGCACTCTACCACTTATAATGAAGTTATAGGAGGGATAAAATGGAATATTTGATTAAAGATGCATCGAAAAAACTTAATATTTCAATATATACTCTTAGATATTATGATAAAGAAGGATTAACGCCATTTGTAAAAAAGGATGAAAATGGGGTAAGAAAATACGCTGAAGAAGATTTAGAATGGATAAGAATGTTAATAAATCTTAGAGATATTGATATGCCTATTTCAAATATAAAAGAATATATTCAATTATATCTACAAGGTGATAAAACTATAGATGAACGTAGAGATTTAATATGTAGGTATACAGAATATATAAAAAAGAAAATTGAAAATACAATAAATAATTTAGAAATGGCAACGGAAAAATTAAAGCGATATGATTCTGCGGTAGCAGATATATTGGATGATAAAGAGTTATTTGAGTTTAATAAAAAATAATATAAGTAAATTTTGGCCAAAGTTTCACTAATTGAGAGGTGTAATTTGATAAAGAAATTATTAATTGGTGGAGTAGTATGTTTTACAGTAGGAGAAGTTGCAATAGCTTCATATTTACTAAAAAGAACTTTAGTAAGAGGAAGAGCTAATGTTGAAAGAACAAAAAAGATGTCAGGAACTAACTGGGTTAAGTATATTCCTGAAATTAAAAAGAGGAAGGATTGGCTTATTAATCAAGAACATAAAGACGTTTATGTAAAGTCAAATGATGACTTAAAGTTACATGGTATATTATTTCCTAAAAATAATTCGAAAAAAATAGTCATTTGTTTACATGGATATTCAAGTAATGCGGGAATAAGTGACCATGCTGCTATATCAAAATTTTATTTAGATATGAATTTTAATATTTTAATGATAGATGCTAGGGCTCATGGAAGAAGTGAAGGAAAGTATATTGGCTTTGGATGTTTGGATAGATATGATTTATTATGTTGGATAAGCTATATTATAGAAAGATTTGGTGATGACTGTGAAATACTATTACATGGTATTTCAATGGGTGGAGCTACAGTATTAATGGCAAGCGGACTTGATATTCCTAATAATGTAAAGGGGATTATATCTGATTGCGCATTTACTTCAGCTTGGGAAGTATTTGTTGATGTTTTAAAGGATATGTACCATATACCACCGTATCCAATAATTAATATAGCAAATAGTATTAGTAAAAGTATTGCTGGATATGGATTAAATGAATGTAATTCAGCAGAAGAAGTAAAGAAAGCAAAGATTCCGATATTATTTATACATGGTGATAGTGATACCTTTGTTCCATGTAGTATGAGTAAAGAAATATATAAAAATTGTGCTTCGCCAAAGGCATTACTTATAGTTAAAGATGCAGGACATGCTGAGTCTTACTATAAAGATACAATAAATTATGAAAAAAAGGTTAAAGATTTTATAGAAAGATACTTATCAAATAAGGAAGTGATTATTAATGATTAACGAAATAACAGAGAAAAAATTATATCCATTAACATATGCACAAAAGCTACATTTTTTTACATTGAAATATTGTCCTAAGAAACAAGTATTGAATATAGGTACAAGCTTAACTATAAAAGAAGATATTAACTTTGATATTTTAAAGGAATCTATATATGAAGCGTATTCAAGATGTGAATCTATGAGGCTTAGATTTGTTAGTGATTCAGAAGGAAATGTATTTCAATATGTAGCAGATAAGGAAGAACGAGATATTGAATTTTTTGATTTTTCATCATGGAGGATGGAGGATGCTGAAGCTAAAATGCGAGAGTGGACAGAAACTCCATTTGATAGAGAAGATAAGCCATTAAATAGAATAGTAATGATTATTACTCCAGATAATTATAAGGGAATATATTTATTAGTAGATCACATGACTATGGATGCTCAGAGTCTAATAGTTTTTATGAAGGATATAATTGAAATTTATTGCCATAAAAGATATGAAGGTATGGAATATCCCAAAAATATGACCTCATATATAAAACAATTAGAAAAAGATTTAGAATATGAGGCAGATTCTAAGTTTAAGGAAAGAGATAGAGTATTTTTTGAAAAGTTAATTGAAATGTCGGAACCGATTTACAATGATATTAATGGAATAGAAAGATTATTAGAAGAAAGACATAAGCGTGGTGATGACAGTGTAAGAAATGTTACTAACGTAAGTGATAATGTAGATGCTAATATTACAGTATTTAGTTTAGAAGCAGAACCATCACAGAGATTATTAGAGTTTTGTGAGAATAATAAAGTACCGATGGTTTGTTTATTAATGATGGGTCTTAGAACCTATCTTCAGAAATTTAACTATCAAGATGATGTTTCAATAATGAGTACAGTAGCAAGAAGAGCTACAATATCAGAAAAGAAAAGTGGTGGAACAAGAGTACATTGTTTTCCTTGTAGAACAATTGTTAATAAAGAAGAAACATTTATGCAAGGTATCGAAAAAATAAGAGAAGCACAAAACAACTTGTTTAGACATGCTAATTATGATCCTGTTGAGTACTTAAATCATAGAACAAGCTTTTATAATAATGAACCAGGTCAAACTTATGAGCCACTTAGTTTAACATATCAGCCTTTAACAATGAAAGATGTAAAACAAAGAAATGGACAAACTATAGATTTTAGTGGTATTGATTATAAAACCAATTGGTATTCAAATGGAGCTTGTGCACATACTCTCTATTTAACAGTAATGCATAGATCAAATGATAATGGATTGAACTTTAGCTTTGAATATAAAACCGGAAGAGTTACCCATGAAAAATTAGAGTATATGTATTATTATATATGTAAGATTTTATTTGAAGGAATTAAAAATCCTTATAAGAGTATTGGTGAAATAATTGAAAGTGTATAAGTGTGGAGGTTATTATGATATTTAATAAAGTTAAAGATATATTAAGTGAATATATAGATATAGATAGTAATGAAATTAAGTTAGAAACAAGATTAGCTGAAGATTTGGGATTAAATTCTTATGAATTTATGAGTGTTATAGGAGAAATAGAAGATGAATTTGATTTAGAGCTAGAAGAAAAGGAAATTCCTAAACTTATTTCAATAGCAGATTTACTAGATTATATAAGTAATTATACTGAAGAAAATGTACTTGTATAAGGTAGTTAATTTAGATAAAAATTTTTCAAAGGCACAAAAAAATAAAGAACTTCATAAAGCTGCATTTAATTTATTAGAAAAAAATTTAATAAAAGAGTTTCATTTTAAGAAAGAGGACCTGAAGTATATGATTGGTTTAAAAGGAAAGCCATATTTAAAAAAGGGTTCTCCTTTTTTTAGTATCAGTCATTGTGATAATATTGTTGTTTGTATTATAAGCAAATGCAATGTAGGGATTGATATTGAAGGTGTTAAAGAAGTTAATAAATTTATAGTAAATAAAGCATTAACACAAAAAGAAAAACTTCAGTTAGATTCTTTAAAGAGCAATAAGGATGAATATTTCTTTAGAATATGGACTTTGAAGGAAGCATTATTAAAAAATATAGGTGATGGATTATCATATGGTATTAAAAACATTGAATTTGATATTAAAGATGATATTACTTGCAACTTAAAAGGGTTTAAATTTAAACAAGAAAAGGTAAGTATAGAGGATAAAGAATATATAATATCTATAGCGTGGGAGGGTATTAATGAACAATATTAAAAATATGAAAGATATAATTGATTATGCAGCAAATAATTATGGGGATAGTGTAGCATTTAAATATAAAATTAGTAAAAAAGAGATTGAAACTAGAAGTTATAGGGATTTAAAAGAGGATAGTGAAACTGTAAGTAATGCATTAAAGTCTTTAAATATGTTAGGAAAACATGTGGCGATAATAGGTCCTACATCTTATGCATGGATTATAAGTTACTTTGGGGTTGTGAATTCTGGTGGGGTGATTGTTCCAATAGATGATAAACTATCTTTAAATGATGTATGTGAACTTATAGAAAGGTCTGATTCAGAGGTTTTAATATATGATAATAATAGAATAGATGTAGCTAAAGCAGTTAAGGAAAAATGTCCTAAAATAAAACATATAATTTCAATGACAGAGAGGCTTAATAATGAATTTACTTTATCATTAAATGAAATAATGGGGGATAATAGGGGTCCATTTTCAATAAAAATTGATAGTGAAAAACTTTGTACAATATTATTTACATCAGGTACTACAGGAAAAAGTAAGGGTGTAATGCTTAATCATAGAAATCTTTCTGATAATGCAACAGTTTGTGATATGCAACTTAAACCAGGAACAGTATCAATGACAGTATTACCTATTAATCATGTTTTTTGTTTTACCATGGATATATTAAAGGGGATATATTGTGGACTTTGTATATGTATAAATGATTCGATGATAAGATTTTCTAAAAATTTAAGTTTATTTAAACCAGAAGTAATATGTCTTGTGCCTATGGTAATAGAAGGCTTGTATAATAAACTTATGGATTCTAGTGTGATGTTACCTAAAAAGCTTATTGCAGAGGCAGCTTTAGGAGGAAAACTAAAAACTATTTATAGTGGTGGTGCATATTTAAATCCAAAGTACATTGAAGGTTTCAAAGAATTTGGAATAGAGGTAATACAAGGATATGGTATGACCGAATGTTCTCCTGTAATAAGTACTAATCTACCTGGAAAGGTAAAAAAAGAATCTGTAGGACAACTTGTAGCAAACTGTGAAGCTATAGTTGTAGATGAAGAAATATACGTAAAAGGTTCAAGTGTTATGATGGGATATTATAAAATGCCTGAAGAGACAAAAGAAACATTAGTTAATGGATATCTTAAAACAGGAGATTTAGGTTATATAGATGAAGATAATTATCTTTATATAACTGGAAGGAGAAAAAATCTTATAATTTTAGCTAATGGTGAAAATGTATCACCTGAAGAATTAGAAAATGGACTTTTAGAGAATAGAATGGTTAAAGAAATTGTAGTTAGTGAAGATAAAGACGTAATTAAAGCAGAGGTATTTCCAGATTATGATTATTTAGAAAAAAAGAAAGTGAAAAATGTTCAAGAGGAAATTCAAAGTATTGTTGATAAATATAATAGAGAGTTACCAAGCTATAAAAGAATTAATAAAGTATATATAAGAAAAGATGAGTTTGAAAAGACAGCATCTCAAAAAATTAAAAGACAATATGTGAAAAAATAATAAATTAGAAGTAAGCTAGATGATTAATCATCTAGCTATTTTTATAAAATAGTGCAAATGATTATAAATATTTAACGAAATTTAAAATTATTTTTTATATATTGAGTTTATAGCATTTACTTTGAAAAATGCTAACTATATAATTATGATGATAATTAATAAAGTATATTTATAATATATTTTAGTAATTAGGTAAATTATAATTATATAAACTAAAAAGATTGGGGGAATAGGCATGAAATCATTAAAGATTGCTTGTACCGAAAGAACTAGAAA
Organism: Clostridium sp. 1001271B_151109_B4; assembly: GCF_015670405.1. Lineage (GTDB taxonomy): Bacteria > Bacillota > Clostridia > Clostridiales > Clostridiaceae > Clostridium. The sequence goes on from NZ_JADPBQ010000013.1 coordinate 81,027, forward strand.
TTACTTTTTTACAGATAGAGAGACCATAGAAGTTGGAACAACTGATTATACAGATGTAGCAGCTGCTGTAGTAAATGAAAGTGATATAGAAGGTATAAATGATATATATGATACAAGGTTTGGGATAGAAATATTTGTATTAGCGGAAACAGATGAAATTGATGATGAAATTAAAAATAAAGTACATAAAATAATACATATTAATGAATTAAATGAAGAAGAATTTAGTGAAAAATTGAATAAAGCTGCAGATAAATATGAAGAGGAAATGTTACCACCATTTTTTGATGTTTTAAGTGAATATTCAAGAAGAGGAAATTTACAGTTTGCATGTCCGGGGCATCAAGGTGGTCAGTATTTTATGAAGCATCCTGCTGGAAGAGCTATGTATGAATTCTTTGGTGAAAATATATTTAAATCAGATATATGTAATGCCGATGTTGATTTAGGTGATCTATTAATACATGAGGGACCAGCTATGTCAGCTCAAACTTATGCTGCTAAGGTATATAATGCAGATAAGACTTATTTTGTAATGAATGGAACAAGTACATCTAACTCAGTAGTTATAAATGCAATAGTTTCTCCAGGAGATTTAGTTTTATTTGATAGAAATAACCATAAATCTATATATAATTCAGCATTAGTTTCAAGTGCTGGAAAGCCTGTATATTTAGAAACATCACGTAATCCATTTGGATTTATAGGGGGAATAGATGCTCATTGTTTTGATGAAAAATACTTAAGAGAGCAAGCTGCTAAGGTTGATAGTAAAAAATCTAAGGAAAAAAGGCCATTTAGATTAGCAGTTATACAACTTGGAACTTATGACGGGACTATATATAATGCAAGACAAGTTGTTGATAAAATAGGTCATCTTTGTGACTATATATTATTTGATTCTGCTTGGGTTGGATATGAACAATTTATACCAATGATGAGGGACTGTTCACCGTTATTATTAGATTTAAAGCCAGAGGATCCAGGAATATTAGTTACACAATCTATTCATAAGCAACAAGCAGGATTTTCACAAACATCTCAAATTCATAAAAAAGATAGTCATCTTAGGGGGCAAAAGCGTTATGTAGATCATAAAAGATTTAATAATGCTTATATGTTATATGCATCAACAAGTCCATTTTACCCATTATTTGCAGCATTAGATGTTAATGCAAGAATGCAGGATGGGGAAGCTGGTAAGAAGCTTTGGGCAGACTGTATAAAGGTTGGCGTTGAAGCAAGAAAAGACGTATTAGAAAGATGCGAATTACTAAAGCCATTTATACCACCTGTAGTTAATGGAAAGCCATGGCAGGATTATCCTACAGAAGAAATAGCAAATAATATAAAGTTCTTTAAATTCCATCCAGGAGAAAAGTGGCATTCTTTTGAAGGATATGGAGAAAATCAATATTTTGTAGATCCTAATAAATTTATGTTAACAACTCCAGGAATAGATGTAGAAACTGGTCAGTATGAAGAGTTTGGAATTCCAGCAACAATACTTGCTAATTACTTAAGAGACCATAGAGTTGTACCTGAAAAAAATGATTTAAATTCAATATTATTTTTATTAACACCAGCAGAGAGTACTTCAAAAATGAAGGGGCTTGTAGATCACTTGGTAAGATTTGAAAATCTTATAAAAGAGGATGCACCATTAAATGAAGTTTTACCAAAGCTTTATGCTAAATATGAAGAGCGTTATAAGGGATATACAATAAGAAGATTATGTCAAGAAATGCATGATTTCTATAAGAAAAATGATGCAAAGACTTATCAAAAATTATTATTTAGAAGAGATTATTTACCAGAATACGTAATGAATCCAAATGAGGCAAATATCGAACTAAAAAGAAATAATGCTAAATTAGTTCCATTAAGTGATATAGTAGGAGAAATAGCGTTAGAGGGAGCTCTTCCTTATCCACCAGGAGTATTTTGTGTAGTTCCAGGTGAAAGATGGAATAATGTTGCTCAAAAATATTTTTCAATTCTAGAAGAAGGAATTAATAGATTCCCAGGGTTTGCTCCAGAAATTCAAGGGGTTTATCTTGAAAAAGAGGATGGAAAAGTAAGAGCATATGGATACGTTTTAGATAAATAATATTTTTAATATAACAACTTCCGGGGGACAGGTATGAAGAGGAAATTTTACAAGTTAGTAAAAGAAAATTTATTGAGTAAAAAGGACTTATTTATATTTACAATTTTAGAATCAGTTAATGATTTAGATATAGGTAAGAAGATATTAAAAGTTGATAATGAATTTATATTTGAAGATGAAAGAGATAGAGAGAAATATAAAGAAATCATTGAGAATTTAGAGTTAAAAGAGACTAATAAAATATTTGATATTAATAATTCTTATAAAATAATGTTAGAACAAATTGTATCTAAACCTAAATTAGTTATTTGTGGTGGTGGACATATATCTTTAGAATTATATAAGGTTGCAAAAATGTTAGATTTTAATGTTATTGTAATAGATGATAGAGAAGAGTTTGCAAATAATGAAAGATTTCCATTAGCAGATAAGGTAATATGTAAGAATTTTAATGAAGCACTTAAAGAGATAAGTTATGATAATAATTCTTATTTTGTAGTTGTGACAAGAGGCCATAGCGCAGATCAAATGTGTATTGAGGCAGTTTTAAATAAAGAATATAAATATTTAGGAATGATAGGTAGTAAGGCAAAGGTAGCTAATTCAATAAGACAATTAGTTGAAAAAGGATATAGTTCAGAAGATATTGAAGAAATTCATGCACCTATTGGATTAAATATAGGAGCTCAAACACCAGCTGAAATTGCAATAAGCATAGCCGCACAAATTATAGAAATAAAGAATAAAAGTAACTTATCAAATGTAGATGAAAAAATATTAAATGCCATCAATGAAAATAATAGAAAAATGGTTTTAGTAAGTATTTTAGATAAAGTAGGTTCATCTCCTAGAGGAGTGGGTGCAAAAATGCTTGTTACAGATGATAAGAAGTTTATTGGAACCATTGGTGGTGGAAGTGTAGAAAATGCAGCATATGAAAGAGCTTTAGAGTTAATAAAAGAAGAAAAATCACATATTGAGTGTTATGATTTATCTAATTCAGTAGCAGCAAAGTTGGGAATGGCTTGTGGAGGAACAATAAAGGTTCTTTTGGAGTATATAAAGTAAAAAACGAAAAATAGTGATTTAAATAAAATATTTTCTAAAAAACAAAAGGCAAACTATATTTAATAGTTTGTCTTTTAATTTTTGTGTTTTCGGCAGTTGTTTATACTTTTTTCACCTAAAAAATTCAAAAAAAGATAAAAATAAATAAAATTTTATACACAAATTAGAAAAAGTATGATAAAATCATGAAGTGAGTTTAACGTACATTAAGCAGATTAAAATTGAAAAATATTCGCAATTTATATTAATACTTATAGGGGGATTTAGGATGAAAACAGGAAGTATTTATCAATTAGAAGGAAAAGTACCTTTAAAACAAGCTATTCCATTAGGGATTCAACATGTATTAGCAATGTTCTTAGGAAATGTATCACCGCTTATTATAGTATGTGGTCTTTTAGATATTCCTTTAGAAACAAAATCAATGTTAATTCAAAATTCAATGTTTGTTGCTGGGATTGCAACATTAATTCAATTATATCCATTCTTTAAAGTAGGAAGTGGACTACCTGTAGTTATGGGAACAAGTTCAGGATTTATAGGAACTCAAAATGCTATAGGTGCAACTTATGGATATTCGGCAATAATGGGAGCTTCATTAGTTGGAGCAATCTTAGAAATAGTTTTAGGATTCTTCATTAAACCATTAAGAAAATTATTTCCACCTATAGTAACAAGTTTAGTTGTTATTTCAATAGGACTTTCATTACTTCCAGTAGGTATTAAATATTTTGCTGGTGGAGCTGGTTCAGCTGACTTTGGTTCACCAAAACATTTAATAGTTGGAACAGTAGTAATTTTAGTAATAATAATATTACAAAATTTTACTAAAGGATTTATAAAAACATCCGCTATTTTAATAGGGATAATAGTTGGATACATATTAGCAATAGTAATGGGAATGGTTGATTTTACAGCTGTAAAAGAAGCTGCATGGATAAGTTTACCGAGACCATTTGCTATGGGATTTGAATTTAGATTAGATGCAATAATTTCAATGGCAATAATGTATATTGCAACTACGGTAGAAACGATTGGAGATATTTCTGCAATAGCGGTAGGTGGACTTGATAGAGAAGCAACTGATAAAGAATTATCTGGTGGTGTAGTTGCTGATGGGGTTTCAAGTTTTATAGCAGCTATTTTTGGGGTTGCACCAAATACTTCATTTAGTCAGAATGTTGGACTTGTTGCGGTAACTAAAGTTGTAAATAAATTTGTTATAATGACTGGGGCTGTATTTTTAATATTAGCTGGATTCTTCCCAAAATTGAGTGCAGTACTTTCGGTAATGCCACAATCAGTTCTAGGAGGAGCAGCGGTTATAATGTTTGCTATGATATTTGTAAGTGGTTTACAATCGCTATTTAGAGAAAAGTTAGATGGTAGAAATGGTTTAATAGTTGCATTAGCAATAGGCATAGGTGTTGGAATAGGTAATGTTCCAGAAGCTTTAGCACAATTACCAACTTGGGTTAGTAACATATTTGCACAAAATGGTATAATAATGACATTCGTTATAGCAACAATATTAAATTTAGTATTACCAAAAGATAAGGTAGAAAATAAAGCAGTAAGTGTATAAAAAATATAAAAAAAGGGCTTATATCGAATAATTTGATATGGCCCATTTATTGTGTCTATAGGAGGAGAAAAAAATTGTTTACGATTAGGAATTATGTAGTAGCAAAAAGCTTAGAAGAAGCTTATGAGCTAAATCAAAAAAGAAACAATGTTATTTTAGGTGGAATAGGTTGGCTTAAAATGGGGGGGAGAAATATCCAAACTGCCATTGATTTATCAGAATTAGGATTAGACCAAATAGAAGAAGATGAAGAAAGTTTTAAAATAGGATGTATGTGTACATTAAGGCAGTTAGAAACTAATGAAGCTTTAAATTCTTATTTTGATGGAATCATTGCAAAATCATTAATACATATAGTAGGGGTTCAATTTAGGAATTGTGCAACTATAGGTGGGAGTATTTACTCGCGTTTTGGATTTTCTGATATCTTAACATCATTATTATCATTAGAAACATATGTTGAGTTATTTAATGGAGGTATTATTTCATTAGCTGAATATAGAGATATGCCTTATGATAATGATATTTTAGTAAGAGTAATAATAAAGAAGGATAATAGAAGAACATCTTATTTAACTCATAGAAATAGTGCAACAGATATTCCAACTTTAGCAGTAGCAGTTTCTAGATTAGAAAATAGATGGAATATTGTAATTGGAGCAAGACCACAAAAGGCTATGATTGTTAATGCAGCAGAGCTTTTAAGTGAAGTTCCAACACAAAAAGAAATTAATGATGTAGTTAATTATATTATGGAAAATGTTAAATTTGATAGTAACATGAGAGGTAGTAAAGAGTATAGACAAATACTTGCAAAAGTATTTATAAATAGAGCAATAAGTGAAATTACAGGAGGAAGCTATGGAAATTAAACTATGGATAAACAATAAACTTTTTCAAGATAATGTAGAAGCAGATATGTTACTAATTGATTATGTAAGAAGCAAAGGTTTTTTTAGTGTAAAAAGAGGGTGTGAAACTGCAAATTGTGGTTTATGTACTGTGCATTTAGATGGAAAGCCAGTTTTATCATGTAGTACTCTTGTAATGAAAGCTAATGGTAAGAAAGTAACTACACTTGAAGGTTTAAAGGAAGAAGCAGAAGAATTTGGTAGTTTTATGGCTGATCAAGGTGCAGAGCAATGTGGATTTTGTAGTCCAGGTTTTGTAATGAACGTATTAGCTATGAAAAAAGAATTAGTTAATCCTACAGAAGAAGAGATTAAACATTATTTAGCAGGAAATCTTTGTAGATGTACAGGCTACATGAGTCAATTAAGAGCAATAAAAAATTACCTAGAAGCTAAAAAGGAGGACTAAAAATGAAATACGTTAATAAAGGTATAAGAAAGAAGGATGCTATGGCATTATTAACTGGTAAACCTGTTTATACAGATGATATAGCTCCAAGCAATTGCTTAATAGTAAAAGTTCTTAGAAGTCCTCATGCACATGCCTTGATAGAAGATATTAATACCACTATTGCAAGTAAAGTGCCAGGAATAGAGTGTATTTTAACTTATAAGGATGTACCACAAAAGAGGTTTACGACAGCAGGACAATCATATCCAGAGCCAAGTCCATATGATAGATTAATTTTAGATAAGAGGCTTAGATGTGTAGGTGATCCAGTTGCTATAGTCGCTGGGGAAAATGAAAAAGCAGTAAATAAGGCATTAAATTTAATTAAGGTTAAATATGAAGTTTTAGAAGCAGTTTTAGATTTTAGAGAAGCTTTAGATAATAAAGTTGTAGTTCATCCAGAAGAAGACTTTTTTGCTCTAAATGATTGGATTAATGTGGATAAAAATAGAAATATATGCTCAAAGGGTGAGTTTATCCATGGTGATGTTGAAGAAGAATTAAGTAAATGTGCTCATATAATAGAACAAACTTATCATACTAAAGCTAATAGCCAAGCTATGATGGAAACTTTCAGGGCATTTACAGAACTTGATACATATGGAAGATTAAATATAACAAGTGCAACTCAAGTTCCTTTTCATGTAAGACGTATATTATCAAATGCATTAGATATTCCAAAGTCTAAAATAAGAGTAATTAAGCCGAGAATAGGTGGAGGATTTGGTGCAAAGCAAAGTGTTGTTGCTGAAATATTCCCAGCGATAGTTACAATGAAAACTGGAAAGCCAGCAAAGATAGTTTATACAAGAGAAGAAAGCATGACTAATGGTAGTCCAAGACATGAAATGGAGATAAAAGTTAGATTAGGAGCAGATGAAAATGGTATAATAAAGGCCATTTATATGTATACTTTATCTAATGCAGGAGCGTATGGTGATCATGGACCAACTACTGTAGGATTATCAGGTCATAAATCAATGCCTCTTTATAATGGAGCAAAGGCTTATAAATTTGAATATGATGTTGTTTATTCAAATACTATGGGAGCTGGTGCTTATAGAGGGTATGGTGCTACTCAAGGATTATTTGCTTTAGAGTCAGCTGTAAATGAACTTGCAGATAAGCTTAATATAGATCCTATTAAGCTGAGAGAAATGAATATGGTTGCTGAAGGGCAAATAATGCCTGCATATTATAATGAAGCTGCAAATAGTTGTGCATTAGATAGATGCTTATCAAGAGCTAAAGAAATGATAGATTGGGATAATAAATATCCTTGTAGAGATATGGGAAATGGCAAGGTTAGATCTGTTGGGGTCGCTATGGCTATGCAAGGTTCAGGGATATCGTCAGTAGATACTGCGGCTGTTGAAATAAAGCTTAATGATGATGGATTCTATACATTAATGATTGGTGCAGCCGATATGGGAACAGGATGTGATACAATATTAGCTCAAATGGCAGCTGATTGCTTAGAATGTGATATAGATAATATAATTGTACATGGTGTTGATACAGACCAAAGTCCATATGATACTGGGTCTTATGCATCTAGTACTACATATATAACAGGTGGAGCTGTTATTAAAACTTGTGAAAAGATGAGAAAGAGGATTATTGAAGAAGCATCAAAGGCGCTTGGATGCTCAATTGATAATTTAGAGTTTGATGGGAAAAAAGTATTTTCACTAGTAGATGAAAAGGAAATAAGCTTAATTGATATAGCAAATAATACTTTAGTTGGCGGATTTAATACTATAAGTGAAAGTGAATCACATTATTCAGAAGTTTCACCTCCTCCATTCATGGTTGGAATAGTTGAAACTGAAGTAGATAAGCTAACAGGAAAAGTTGATATAATTGATTATGTAGCAGTAGTTGATTGTGGAACTGTTGTAAATCCTAATTTAGCTAGGATTCAAGCAGAGGGAGGAATAGCCCAAGGGATAGGTATGGCGCTTTATGAGGATATTACTTACACTGAAAAAGGTAAGATGAGAAATGATTCATTCCTTCAATATAAAATACCTACAAGACTAGATGTTGGAAACATTAGAGTTGAATTTGAATCAAGTTATGAACAAACAGGGCCATTTGGGGCTAAATCTATTGGAGAGATAGTTATTAATACACCATCTCCAGCTTTAGCACATGCCGTATACAATGCAACAAAAGTTAATATAAGAACACTACCAATAACATCTGAAAAAATAGTTATGGGAATGATTAATAAATAGTTTGGAGTTAAGAGTTAATAGTTGAGGATGAAACTCATATTGGAGTTTCTAAAATATGCATTTTAGAATTTAGCTTAAGCTGAATTTATCTTAAAACTATTAACTCAAAACTATTAACTAAATTAAAGGTTGGTTTTATGAAGATAAATTTAATTTTATTGGCAGCTGGTAATAGTAGGAGATTTAATGGGAATAAGTTGCTTGCTTTATATAAGGATAAACCTATTTACATGCATGTAGTCGAAAAATCCCTTAATCTTGAGGTTAATAAAATAATATGTGTAACTCAATATGAGGAAATAAGAAAAAAATTAAAAAACACTAAGATTAATGTTGTAATGAATGATAATAGTGACTTAGGAATTTCTAGTTCGATAAAGCTAGGGGTAAGTTTTGATAAAAATGCTGATGGATATATGTTTATGGTATGTGATCAGCCTTTTATATCCTTAAAAACATTAAATTTAGTTAAAGATACATTTATTAATGGTGATAAAGGTATAGTTTGTGTAGGAAGTGGAAATAATAAAGGTAATCCAGTTATCTTTTCTAAAAAGTATATTAATGAATTATTATCACTAGAAGGGGATATTGGTGGTAAAAAAATAATAAAGGGGCACTTAGAAGATTTTGAAATTGTAAATATTAGTAATGAAATTGAGCTATTTGATATAGACACTAAGGAAGAATATAGTAAAATTTCTTTATGAAAATATTTACATTAAAATATTTTAAGTTTTTTATAAAAACTTTTTAAAATAGTGTTGACTTTTGTCTAAAAACACTGTAATATACAAAAAGTAGTCAGCAGTACATGTTGATTTGGCCCCTTGGTCAAGCGGTCAAGACACCACCCTTTCACGGTGGTAACAGGGGTTCGATTCCCCTAGGGGTCACCATTATGCGGGTATCGTATATCGGTAATACTCCAGCCTTCCAAGCTGGAAAGGTGGGTTCGATTCCCACTACCCGCTCCATTTT
>NZ_JADPBQ010000014.1 GCF_015670405.1 Clostridium sp. 1001271B_151109_B4
CAGTTTTAAAGTTTTATAAATTAATGTTAACAATGATTTGTAATTTACCCCAGCACAAAGAAATTTTTATAGGAGCATGGGGAACTTTAGAAGATAAAGAAAGTAGTATAAATAAATTATTATAATATAGCGGTGTTATAAGTTTATAGAAATATAGATTTATAGCACCGCATTTTTTTTATTTTAATTTAATTTTGATATTTTCTTTTCTAATCTATCAATACGCTTTTTGCTATCATCATTCCAACCCTCTGAAAAAGCTTGTTGAGTTATTTTTAAAGCATTTAATAATTCTCCTTTTTTTTCATATATAATTGCTAATTGCTTATATCCTACATGATTAGGTAAAAATTCTTGTTTAGCAATATAAACTTCTTTAACTTTAGATGATATATTAATTTGTTTTTTGCAGTATTCAATAGATTTATCTAATGCCCCATCTATTTTATCTCTATTACTATAATATAATTTTATTCCATGATGATATGTAAAGTGAACATTTAAAATATCGTCTTCATCATTTATTATGCTTTCAGCTTTTTTTAATATTTTTTCTCCAATATAAAAATTTTCATAAGATGTAAAAGCGCCAATTAAAAAGCAAAGAAAATGTAGTTTGCTCGCTGATGATTTATAAATTTCACCTTTATCAATAACAAAATCATCACCAGCACCAAAAGGTTTATAAATTTCTCTAATTATAGTTCTTTCTTCTTCAGAGAAATCATTTGACCACCATTCTTCAAGATTATAATATGCTATATCTCCACCAATTTTATTAGATTTAAATTTATTAAATATATTAAAAATCATTTCTTAATACTCCTTAAATATTTTTATAAATATTATTATATATGCAAATTAACTACGAATAAACAAAATATATTTTTTAGTATACCAACTTTACTAAACGAAGCTATTCGTTCAGTAGAGTATTTTATTAAAAGTGAAAATTTTAAACTATAGAATTTATTATAATAAAACCTAAAATAAAATTGATATTTTATTATAGCAGTTTTGGAAAACGCCAATTTGGCGGTATCAAAATATTTAATATTAATTATTTAATATAAATACAAAAGGTATAAATTACATATTTTCATGAATGAACTTATTCAAATCTTAATTATAAAATATAAATATAAGGCATTTTTAAGGGGGTGCAAAATAATTCGATTGGGTTTGCTCCTAAAACCCAAAGAGCCAATTAAATAATTGGTGTTTTAATTAAAAAGGAGATAGTTTGAAATGAAAATTGATATTGTGGAAAATGATGGGTTAATCAAAATTTATAATTGCGGTGTTTTAATATTAGAGGAAAGTAGTTATAATGAAATAGTATTAACTATAAAAGAAGCATTAACCACCATTAATGATTTATATCAAATAGAAGTTTTAAAAGAAATTCTAAAGTATATAAAACATAATGAAATGGCGGTGGCTTAATATGAATAATAATATAGCTTGTTATATAAGGGTTTCAAGTGATAAGCAAGACCAGTTAAAGAGTTTAAATCAACAAAGGGAACTATTACAAAAAACATATGAGGAAAATGAAATATTAATGTATAGTGATGTTGGAACTGGTACAAGCTTTAAAAGAAAAGGCTTTAAGGAACTTTTATATGATGCAGGATTAAATGAAAAAATATTAAAAGATAACAGATTAACGTTTGAAGTAGATGAATATAGGGAACCTTTATTTAATGAAATAATAGTGTTAAATACATCAAGATTTGCTAGAAATATTGCAATTATAGATATATTAAGAGTTTTATGGGATTATAAGAAAGTTAATGTTAAATTTTTAGATGTTCAGAAGGATAGTAATAATCCAAGTGATATGATATTATTACAAATGTTTTTTGCTATGGCAGAAAATGAAGTTGCTGAAACTTCTAAAAGAACTAAAAGAGGTAATAAAACTACTATAATGCAAAATAAAATAAGAAATAATAGTATTTTTGGTTGGGATTTTGATAAGGAAACAAATTCATTAATAGCAAATCCAGAAGAAGCAAAAGCAGTAAAATTTATTTTTGAAACTTCTTTAGAATATGGATTAAAAAGGACTGCACAAATTGTAAATGAAGCTGGATATAGAACTAAGAAAGGTAATTTGTGGAGTGATAGCACTATAAGAACATTAGTCGCTAATCCTAAATATAAAGGTTTTAATGTTAGAAATAAATTTAGCAGCGAAAATTTGTTTACAGAAAGCAAAGTTAAATATGTTAGAAAAGAAAATTGGGTTGTTATGGAGAATGAAAGAATTGAACCTTTAATAAGTATTGAATTATGGGAAGCAGTACAAAAGGCACAAGCTGAAAGATGTCTACATGGTAATAAAGGAACTAATTCAAGAAAATACGATACTAGGGGTAAAGTAGTATGTAAGTGTTGTGGTGGTACTTATATAAGAGCAGTTGAAAAAAGAATTATTGATAAACCACAAGGGAAACACTATTTGATTTGTTCCAAGAAAAAAAAGTATACTAAAAAATATTGTCAATCCGAAAACATCAATGTTGAAACGTTAGATAATTTTATTGAAGAGCAAAGAAGGGTATATTATAAAAATATACAATTGCAGATTAATTTAAAGATGATTAAATTAAAGAAAGAATTATCAAAAGTAAATTCTGAAAATGTAGATATGGTTAATGATTTAATAAAGGTTGAAAATGATAAATTAGATACATGTAAAAAATCATTAGAAACACTTATAGACAGTTTTGTAAGTACAACAAGTAAAACTATGCAAGATATTATTAAAGCTAAAATAGAAGGTATTGAAGCGGAGATAATTACAATAGAAAATAATATTGTATCTTTAGAAGTTAAAAAGAATGATAAAGATAAATATATTAGAGAATTAAATAATAAAATAATTGCACTTAAAAAAGAAGGACAACAAATACCAGGGAAAGAATTAACTAGAACTGAATGGTTAGATAAGGTTGATAAAATTGTTGTTGGTGGTAAAAATGATTTAGTTGCAGCATATAAATTAGACTAAATTTTTTTAGCTTCATATACTTCTTAAAGGTGTGAAAGAGGGACTACTAAAGTTGTATAGTATATTTATAGTAAGAGTTAGTGTAAAAGCTAGCTCTTTTTTATTTATAGATAAACTTAAAATATAATGTATATTGCTAGTAATGAATATAAATTAATACAATTAAGAACATAATTTATTTAAAAAGAGTATAATATAAAAAACTTATATGGGGGATAACTATGATAAGTAGACAAGAATATATTACATCATCATTAGAATTGCATCTTTTTTTTGGACGAATTATGAAAGAACATTCATTATTTTTAGAGGCTGGATTTACACCTAAAAATACAAAACTTTCTAAAGAGGCAGAACATTATAAGATTGCTTTTGAAAAACTTTTATTAGACACAGTTAAATTGAGTAATGGAAGGATTAGAGATTCGGTAATCGATTCGGGTGAAATTTTTACTGAGTATACATTAGAAACTGAGAAAAAGACAAAGTATTATACAGGAATAGATATTAATCATAACATAACACTGATGGAAGAAAAGTTAGAGTGTAAAACTACAAATAGTATTGACGGTAAAATAGCAAACAATATAAGACAGCTTAATGCTAGAGCCATAAAATTAGTAGATGGGCTAATAGATCTTAAAATGAGAATTTTAGATGGAATGTTATGTTGTAAGCTATTTACAGTAAACTATCCATTACTTATAGAACATATAATACGAGAAGCAAAATTATATCGTTCATATATAAAAGAACTTGAATTAGATAATAATATAAATAAAGGGAATACTAAGAAAATTGAGTTGTTTTGGGATCAAATTATGATGGAGCATTCTTTATTTATTAGAGGCTTACTTGATCCAAGTGAAGATGAATTAATAAGTACTTCAAATAAATTTGCAAATGAGTTTAGTGAATTAATTCAAAAAGCTGATAATTCTACTGAGATGACGATGCATAGCATTACAAGTGATACATTAATGGAAACTATTAAATTAAGAGATTTTAAGAAAGCGGGCGCAAAGGGGATAGTTGACTGCAAGATAAAATCTATAATATTGCCATTGCTTGCTGACCATGTATTAAGAGAAGCAAATCATTATATACGATTATTAAATGAGTGCAAAGGTGTATAAGGATAGTAATATTTAAAGATTAGTAGAAAATTAAGGTAGTGTAATATTTATGTTATAGGGCTAGTGAAAGCTAGCCTTTTTTTTATGAGTTTTTCTATAAAATTTATATTTTTATCTTCTTTATCTCTTTTTTTTGGAAACATTATGACATATTTCAGCGCTATAATTCTATGTTAACGTAAACAGTTATAAACTATAATTTATATGTATTTAGGAAAGCGCTTTCTTAAAACAACAATATGTTTATGATTACTTATTTTAATTAAAAAACAATGATATGAAGGTAAAAAAGTTATATAGAGGTTAAAATAATGTTTTTTTAAAAAAGAAGAAGTATGGAAATAAGGAGGAATTTTAAATGACACGACTTGGAATTTCTATATATCCAGAACATTCAATAAAGGAAAAGGATATTGAATACATTCGTTTGGCTGGTAAATATGGGTTTAAGAGAGTATTTACATGTTTATTAAGTATAGGTAAAAAAACAAAATCAGAATTAATAGCAGAATTTAAGGAGCTAATTGATGTTGCGCATGAAGAGGGAATGGAAGTAATACTTGATGTTAATCCAAGGGTATTTAAAGATTTAAATGTATCTTATGATGATTTATCTTTATTTAGCGAGATCAATGCAGATGGAATACGCTTAGATGAAGGCTTTGATGGGTTAAAAGAAAGTCTTATGACATATAACGAAGGTGGATTAAAAATAGAGTTAAATGCAAGTTCAGGGAGTGGTTACTTAGATAATGTAATGAGCAATTTTCCAAACAAGGATAAAATTATAACTTGTCATAATTTTTACCCACAAAGATATACAGGGCTAAGTTTAGAACACTTTAATAATTGTAATAAAGCAATGAAAGATTATGGGCTTCATACAGCAGCCTTTGTATCAAGCAATAACATTGATACTTTTGGACCTTGGCCAGTAAAGGAAGGTCTATGTACATTAGAAATGCATCGTGATTTACCTATAGATTTACAAGTAAGACATCTATTTGCTACTAGGATGATTGATGATGTTATGATAGGAAATGCTTATGCTTCAGAAAAAGAATTAAAGGAATGTGCAAATATTAATCCAGGTATTTTAACATTCGGAATTGAGTTAGATAAAGAATTAACTTCAGTGGAGTATGGAATTTTATATTATAAGCAAAATCACGCTAATAGAGGATATGTTAGTGAATATATGGCTCGTTCTAGTGCTCCAAGAGTAACATTTGCTAGTGAAAGTATTCCAAAAGCAAATGCCGTTGATATGAAAAGAGGAGACGTTGTTATATTAAATGATGAATATTCAAGATATAAAGGTGAGCTTCATATTGTATTGAAAGATATGCCTAATGATGGGAGAAAAAATGTAATTGGGCATATACCTAAGGAAGAATTATTTTTACTTGATTATATGGAACCAAGAAAAATATTTACTTTCAAGAAGAGTTTATAAATATTAATAGATATATGAAAGAGAGTGAGAGAATTATATGAAAAGAATATATTTATTTTGTAGTGCAGGAATGTCAACAAGTATGTTAGCTAATATTATGCAAAATGTTGCTGATTCACATAAGCTTCCATTAGAAGTTAAGGCTTTTTCTGATAGTAAAATAGATGAAATAGTTGAAGAAAAAAATCCAGATGTAATTTTACTAGGTCCTCAAGTGAAATATAGATACAAAGAAATTGTAAGTCGTTATGAAAATAAGGGGATTCCAATTGAAGTAATTAATTCAGATGATTACGGAATGATGAATGGAGAAAAAATACTGAAACATGCGATAAAACTTATAAAAAACAATAAATAGAAGGTGAGGAAGTTATTAATGATGAATAAACTGGAGGCAATTTTTATACCTCTTGCCGAAAAAATAGGGAAAAATAAATATTTAACTTCTATTAGGGATGGTTTTTTACTTACAACACCATTATTAATTATAGGATCATTTTTCTTACTTATTGCAAATTTTCCAATTAAAAATTGGACAGAGTTCTGGGCGAGATTTTTTGGGGAAAACTGGACAGCTTATATGGCAAAGCCAACAAATGCAACATTCGATATTATGGCTATTTTAGCAGTAGTAGGAATTGCATATTCTTTTTCAAGAGAATTAAAGGTAGATAAATTATCAGGAGCTGCTGTTGCATTAGTATCTTGGTTTATATTAATGCCATATAAAGTTTCAGATGGTAGTACAACTTTATCAGGAATTCCATTAGATTGGATTGGATCTAAAGGAATATTTATAGGAATAATAACTGCATTTGTATCAGTTCATATATATGCATGGGTAATTAAAAAAGGGTGGGTAATTAAAATGCCTAAGGGGGTTCCACCAGCAGTTACTCAATCATTTGCAGCCTTAATTCCTTCAGCAGTAGTGTTAGGTGTATTCTTTTTAATTAATAGTTTATTAGCACTTACACCATATGGCAATGCTTTTGAGTTTATATTTAGATTTTTACAACAACCACTTTTAGTGTTAGGGAATACATTAGGTGCAGTATTAGTTGCAATGGGATTCCAACATTTCTTCTGGTTCTTTGGAATAAATGGAGGATCTATTGTTGGTAGTATAATGCAGCCAATATTAACTCCTCTTTCAATTGAAAATTTAGCAGCTTTTCAAGCGGGAGCTACTCTGCCAAATGTAATAAATCAACAATTTTATGATTTATTTACTACATTCGGAGGAGCAGGATCAACGTTATCTATGTTAATTGCAATGATTATTGTTTGTAAATCAAAACGTATTAAAAATTTAAGTAAGATTTCAGTTATACCTGCTTTATTTGGAATAAATGAACCTGTTATATTTGGATTACCTATAGTATTAAATCCAACAATTTTAATTCCGTTTTTATTAACACCACTTATAAATATTTTAATATCATATTTTTCAATGGTTAGTGGTTTAGTTCCATTTACTAGTGGAATAAGTATGCCGTGGACAACTCCAGTTATTATATCAGGATTTTTAACAACTGGCTGGAGGGGAGCTGTTCTTCAATTAATTCTTGTAATATTAGGTATATTTATCTATATGCCATTTGTAAGAATGATGGACAAGCAATATCAAAATGACGAACTAAAGGAAAATGATAATTCGGATGATGATATTTCACTTGATGATTTATCATTTGATGATCTATAGGAGGAATGAATAGTATGGAAAATTTAGAAATGCTTTGTTTACAGATTATTTCTAATGTAGGATTAGCAAGATCAAGTTATATTGAAGCAATTAGTAAAGCAAGAGAAGAAGATTTTCAAGGGGCAGAAGAATCTATGATAAGTGGTAAGGAACAATTTTTAAAAGGACATGAACTTCATTTAGAGCTCTTTAAGAAAGAAGGAAGTAATATGTCTATAAATACATCAGTTTTATTAATGCATGCAGAGGATCAGCTCATGAGTGCAGAAGGATTTAAGATTATAGCTGAAGAACTAATAGAAAGTTATAAAAGAATTAACAATCTTGAGAAAAAAATAAAAGGTGTAAATTAATTATGAAAGTTATAATGATATTAGATCAAGTACAATCTGGGTATGGAACAAAAAATGATAAGATGGTTCCACTCACAGGCACTAAGGAAATAATAGGCCCGGCAGTAATTATGAAACCTTATTTAAGTGAAATAGGTGCTAATATAGTTGCAACACTTTATTGCGGAGCTGGAACTTATCTTGAAAATCCCAATGAGGTTAGTCGTAAATTTTGTGCTATGATTAATAAGTTAAAGCCAGACTTTGTAATATGTGGACCATCAGTAAGTTATGCAGAATCTGCCTCTATGTGCGCGAAGGTAGCTTATGATATTATAACAACAACTAATACGAAAGCTTTAGCGGCAGTTTCAATAGATAATGCTGAAATAATAGAAATGTACAAAGATAAAGTTGTAATTGTTAAGACACCAAGAAAAGGTCAGGGTGGATTAAGCGATTCACTAAAGAATATATGTACAGTTGCTAAAAGATTAGTAGATTGTGTAGAACTAGATGATATTAAGAATAAAGTTTGCTTTTAAACATGTAAATATTAAAAATAGCTAAAAAGAAAAAATACTAGGTTAAAACCTAGTATTTTTTTCGGACTTCTAAGAAAGTGTCATATATTTTGATTCAGATTATATAAATATATAATACATTTATAATAACAATTAAATATTTTAAGAATACCCTATAATAAGTATTAAATTTAATGGAGTATAAAAATGGGCTATTATGTTAAGGTTGAATCAAATGTTAAAGTATATGTAGAAGATCTTAATGAAAAGGCTGATAAGGCTATTGTTTTTTTACATGGATGGCCAGGAAGTCATGAATTGTTTGAATATCAATATGATTATTTAGTTGAGAAAGGTTATAGATGTATTGGAATAGATCAAAGAGGGTTTGGAAAATCTGATAGGCCTGTGTGTGGATATGATTATGATACATTAAGTGATGATGTAAAGGCAGTGGTGGATGTATTATGCTTAGATAATTTTATATTACTAGGTCATTCAACAGGAGGTGCTATAGCCATAAGGTATATGGCAAGAAATAATGGTAAAGGAGTAGATAAACTAATTCTTTGTGGAGCAGCAGCTCCAAGCCTTATTAAACGTTCATATTTCCCATATGGAATAAGTAGAGAAGTTGTTGAAGAAATAATAGAAGGAACATATAGTGACAGGCCTAAGATGTTAAAAAAGTTTGGAGAGATATTTTTTTATAAAAAAGTTAGCAAACCCCTTATGGAATGGTTCTTTCAATTAGGGTTACAAGCTGCTGGTTGGTCAACAGCAAAGGTTGCTAATACTTGGTTAGATGAAGAAGAATTATTTGATGATATGAAAAAGATAGATATTGAAACATTAATTTTGCATGGTATACATGATAAAGTTTGTTTATTTCCTTTGGCTTTGGAGCAAAAAAAATTAATAAAGAACAGTAAATTAGTGAAATTCATGAATAGTGGACATGCTACATTTTATGATGAGAGACAGAAATTTAATCAGGAATTAGTTAAGTTTATTGTGAGATAGATTATTAAATAGGGGGATATATAGAATGAAATATGACAAGTTACCATTACAATATAAATTTGACCAATTAGAACCATATATTGATACAGAAACAGTATGTATACATTATACAAAGCATTTACAGGGATATGTTGATAAATTAAATAAGGTACTAGAAGGATATGAAAAATTTACTGATGAAAAAACATTAGAGGAGATACTTTTTAATATTGAAGAAACTCCTATAGAGATAAGAAAAGATGTAATAAAACAAGGTGGTGGAGTAGCAAATCACAATCTTTATTTTTCTATTTTAGGTAATAAACCTAAAAAACATCCAACTGGGGAATTATTAAATGAGATAAATAGAAGATTTGGAGATTTAAGTACATTGAAAGAGGAAGTATCAAATAAGGCGATAAATCAATTTGGATCTGGTTATGGATGGCTTGTTATAGATAAAAAGGGAGAGCTTGATGTGATATCAACATCAAACCAAGATTCACCATTGATGTTTAAAATGAGACCTATATTAACAATAGATGTTTGGGAGCATGCATATTATTTAAAATATAAGAACTTAAGAGCTCAATACGTAAAAAATATATGGAATGTGATAGATTGGAGTAAGATAGAGGAAATATATTTAAAAGAGTGTTCTAAGTAATGGGCATAATATCATGGTATAAGACTATTTAGATTTATTAACAAATTAATAGTGAATAATAAAATTAAAGAAGTATTTAAAATTCATGGGATACAATATTATAAAGTTACAGAGTTTTTACCACATCATTTTAATAAATCACCAGATAAATGGTTCAATTAAATAATAAAAATAGTAAAAGAAGTTAGATAATATCTAGCTTCTTTTACTATTAAAAAATTTTTAGTGAAAGTACATAATTAAATTTTAAATCCCAAATAAATTTCACAAATAGCTGTAACTATAAAGAAAATCCCTATAATATAAGGTGTAGCTAATATTGCTATAAATGGATTAAATAATATTAGTAATCCTAAAATAAATAAAAGGATTATGTATATTGTATGAAAGTTAAATCCTAAATTTTTATATTTAATTGCCATAATGAATAAATAAATTCCTCTAATAAGTGCCCATAAACCAAAAAATAATGCAATTGTATCAAGGGTTTCTGTAGGTGAGAAACAAAGAAGTAATCCAAATAAGATTGAAATTATTCCATTTACAATTAAAAAAACATTATTTAGAGAGGTAAATGATCTAATAATTGCAAATATCCCAGCTACTATTATTAATACTCCACAAATATTAATGAAACTTGAAAATGTACTAAAAGGATTAATGAAAAATAAAATACCTATTATTCCAAATAGGATTCCTTCAACAATAAATAGATATTCTAAGAATTTTTTCAAAAATATCACTCCTTTAAATGTTTGATTATGAAATACATCTTTAGTTTGTGATAAATTTATAATATTATATATAAAATTTTCTATTTAAATATAATTATAAAAGTAGTAAGGAAAATAACCTCTTTTGCAATTATTTTATTTTATGATAATATTAGTTTAATAGAATATATATTATGTTAAGAAAGCACACTTATAATATAATAAGGTCTATATTGTAGGAATAAGAAAGTAAAATGTTAAATGGAGGTATGGTGTGATAAAGAAAACATGTAAACAGTGTGGAAGAGATTTTACTCTTACTGATTCAGAAGTTAATTTTTATAAGAGTAAGGGTTTAGACATTCCCAAAAGATGTAGTGAGTGTAGAAAGAAAAATAAAAATAATAACAATAATATAAATAAAGATAATATAAATAATAAGCAAGAAATTAATAGTTACAGTAATAATGGAAGAGATAATAAGAAGAATAATAAAAAGAGATATACATTTGGAAGTGTTATAGCCGCAGGATTAGTTATTATACTTTTACTTGTTGGTAAGGTATTTAACATAAATCCTAATTGGGGTGAAATATTTAATACAACTCAAAATGAGCAAACTAGCAATGTATCTCTTGAATTTAGAAATGAAAGTCTATGGCAAGATCATTTCTTGAAGCATGGAAGTGAGTTTGGATACTCTACTAAGGAGGAGTACTTAAACGGAGCAAATAAAGTTATTAATTCTGCATCATCTTTACATAAGTTAGAAGCTGAAGATAATGACGAAATTTATTATGATGAAAGTAAGAATGAGATTGTTTTTGTATCATCTGATGGATATATAAGAACTTATTTTAGACCTAGTGAAGGAATTAATTATTATAATAGACAATAAAAAAGTATCTATAGTATATTTGAAAATTGATTTTTGAATATACTGTAGATATTTTTTTTATAATTAATTATGAAATAATGCTTAAAATCAATGGCTAAGGTAATTCAAGTAGGAATAAATTAAATAAAAGTTATATATGGATATTTCTTAAATGAATATATTTTTTCTCTTAATGTTTTATAAAAATAACTTTTAGGAGGTTTATATAACATCTTATAAGTATTTGAATATATTATTATAAGAATTTTAAGAATCGTATAGGAGAAAAGAAATGATCAATTTTAATGAAATTCCTATTATCGAGGAAGGAGAGAAATATATAAAGGAATCCATTGAAAGTTATAAAAAACTCAGTGGAGATGGGGTATTTACTAAAAGGTGCAGTAAGTGGCTTGAAGATAATTTTAAGTTGAATAAAGTACTATTAACTACATCATGTACCCATGCATTAGAAATGGCAGCAATATTATGTGATATTAAAGATGGAGATGAGATTATTGCACCATCATATACATTTGTATCAACTGTAAATGCATTTATTTTAAGAGGTGCAAAGATAGTTTTTGTTGATATAAGGCCAGACACTATGAATATAGATGAAAATTTAATTGAAAAGGCTATTACTAATAAGACAAAGGCGATAATTGCTGTTCACTATGCAGGGGTATCTTGTGAAATGGACAAGATAATGAGTATTGGCAAAAAGTATAATTTATATGTTGTTGAAGATGCAGCACAGGGAGTAATGGCAAAATATAAAGGAAAAGCGCTAGGAAGTATAGGTGATTTTGGATGTTATAGTTTTCATGAAACTAAAAATTATGTTATGGGAGAAGGAGGTGCAATTGTAATAAGAGATAATAAGTATATAGAAAATGCAGAAATAATAAGAGAAAAAGGAACTAATAGAAGTAAATTTTTTAGAGGTGAAATAGCTAAATACAGTTGGGTAGATATAGGCTCTTCATATTTACCAAGTGAGTTAAATGCAGCATATTTATACGCACAATTAGAAATAGCAAAGAAAATTAATGATGATAGATTAAAGTCATGGAATATTTATTACAATGGCATGAAAGAGCTAGAGGAAAATAAATATATAGAACTTCCTTATATTCCTAAAGAATGTGAGCATAATGGACATATGTTTTATATTAAAACTAAGGATTTAGATGAAAGAACTAGGTTAATAAAGTATTTAAAAGAAAATGGTATTTTAGCTGTATTTCATTATGTACCATTACATTCATCTGAGGCTGGGGTTAAGCTTGGAAGGTTTAATGGGCAAGATATTTATACTACTAAAGAAAGTGAAAGGTTGTTAAGATTACCAATGTATTATGGATTAAAGCAAGAATCTTTAGAATATATAGTAGATAAGATAAAAGCGTTTTATAATCAATAAAAATTAATTTTTTTTAGGAGAATATACAATGGATATAATCGGAGATAACATTAGCTTGAGAAAAATGGAAATTAGTGATACTAAAAATATAATAAAATGGAGAAATAATTTAAATGTAAAAAAGAATTTTTTTATACAAGAAGATTTGAATGAAAAGACACATTATTCATGGATAAAAAATAATGTGAATAAAGGTAAAGTTATTCAGTTCATTATTGTAAGTAATAAACTGAACAAGGATATTGGAACAGTATTTTTAAAAGACATTGATAAAAAAAATAGTAAAGCAGAATTCGGAATATTTATTGGGGCGGACTCTGAAAGGGGAAAAGGGTTTGGAACTGAAGCAGCAGTATTAATATGTAATTATGCTTTTCAAAACTTAAAGCTGCATAGAATATATTTAAGAGTATTTGATCATAATGATCAAGCGAAAAAAAGCTATTATAAGGCTGGTTTTAGGCAAGAAGGTATCTTGAAAGATGATATATTTATAAAAGGAAAGTTTTATGATGTTGTTATTATGAGCATCATTAATTCTTAAGGAAAGGATGGTATATGAATAATAAAAGTATATGTTTTATAGTTATAGGAGAGGATCAAATTAAGGCTAAGGAATGTATATTTTTTATTAAAAATTTATATGTTCCAATAGGATATGATATAGAAATTATAGAAAAGTATAATATAAAAAATAGAGCAAATTTTTATAATCAAGTTATTAGTGAAAATGATTCAAAATATAAAGTATATATAAATGGAAATACAATAATATTAAATTCACACTTTATTGAAGATATGTTAAGCTTATTTTTAAATAAAAGTATAGGAGTTTTAGGTATCGCAGGAGCAAAGCAATTACCTGTTAGTGGAAAGTGGTGGGAGTCAAAGTCTAAATATGGGGAGTTTTATGAAGTATTTAATGAAAATGTACAACTAAATTCATTTATAAAACCCAAAGCTGAATATGAGAATGTTCAAGTAATAGACGGGAGTATTATGGCAACTCAATATGATTTTAAGTGGAGAGAAGATTTATTTAATGATAAATACTTTCTTTATGAATCTCAATGCTTAGAAATTGCTAAAGGTGGATATGATATTGTAATACCTAAACAAGTAAATAAATGGTGTCTAAAAAAAGATATAGAAAAAATAGATGAAGAAAAAGTTAATTATTATCAAAAGATATTTTTAAAAAGTTATGAATTAATAGATCTTAATAAAGATAATTTATTTAATTTTAATACTGAAAATGCTATGAATATTATAAATGAAAATAGAAATAGATATGAAGAATATATTGAATGGATAAATCAAAATTTAGATATAAAAAGATATGATATTGTAGCAAATTTAATATATGAAGTAAGTAAAGAAACTTTTTTGAAGCATGCTGGTATTTTTGCAAGTCAAAAGATTGAGGAAGCACTACAAAAATGTGCAGATAGTATAAATAGTAAGAGTCTAAATAGGATAGAGAATAAATTTGCCAAGAGAAGAGTACTACATGTATTGAGCGAGGGATATTCTACTGGAGGACATACTAGACTTGTAAAGCATTGGATAGAAAGTGATACAGATTCTATTCATAGTGTAATAACAACGTGGCAAGATATAACATTACCAGCTTGGTTAGTAAACTCTGTGTTAAACAGTGGAGGTAGCGTTAAAAGTTTAAATAATAATGATAAATTTATGGAGAGAGCTACTATCCTAAGAGAATATGCATACAAGAATGCTGATATAGTAGTACTTCATATTCATATGTATGATCCAATTGCATTAATTGCATTTGGAGTTAAAGGAGGTCCCCCTGTTTTATTATTAAATCATGCTGACCATTGTTTTTGGATAGGAGCTAGTATTGCAGATGTAATAATTGATTGCAATGAGTATGGAAGTAAAATAACTAAGTATAGGAGAGGAAGAAGAGAAGGTACTATTTTACCAATTCCACTAAAAAAGCCTGGAGAACTAAATAAATATGAATTAAGAAAAAGATATAATATTAGAGATAATAAGAAAGTTATATTAACAATAGCAACTGAGCATAAATTTAATAGTATAAATGATATAGATTACTGTGAAATTGTAAAATGTATTTTGAAAAATACAAAAGATACTGTATTTATAATTATTGGACCTAGAAATGAAGGGAAATTTAAAATGCTTTCAGACATTAGTGAAGAGCGAGTTTTGGTTTTAGGAGTTCAAAATGAAATTGAAGAATTTTATCAAATGTCTGATTTATATTTGGATGTTTTTAGTATGGGAAGTTTTACTTCAGAGTTAGATGCTATGTTAAGAGGGTTGCCTGTAATAAAGTTTAAGAACAAAATATATCCTAAATTAAATACTATGTTTGATGAATTAGAATTATTAAGTTTTGAAAATATTGGGCAAATAATAGATTGTATAAATGAATATGAAAATGATAAAGAAAATAGCATTGTTCTTAAAGCACAACAAATGAAAGAATTTGTATTAGAAAATAATGTTTTAAGAACTAGTGAGTATATAAAAGGTATATATAAATCGGTTGATGAGCATTTGATATATAAGCTTAATATAGAAGATAAAATTGATTATTATGATTTATATTGGGCTTTGTTTAATCACTAGTAATTTTTTGAAGAGTGAATTAATTGCTGAAGGAGGAAATTAACATACAATATAAGTATTTTAATTTCCTCCTTTCTTTAATAATATTGGATTAAGAAAGTTTATATTATAATATTTTTTATTTATTGACTTAAAAAAACTGTAGTATTATTTGATTACCATAGGTATATTGTAAAATATTATTCTTATCTTAAAAAAATATGATTATATTTATTCTATTAATATTTTAGCAAAACAACGATTATTATCTTATATTAATTATTCGGATTCAGTATCTCAATAAGGGAAAAAATTTTTAAAGGTATATTAAAATTTATTTAAAGTATCTAAATAATATTAAAATAGGAATACATTTGTTGTATTCCTATTTTTTTATATAAAAATTAATTATACTATCTCCATAAGAAAATTTGCTATTTATTATAAAGTTAAATTTAATCAAGTAGTCATGGAATAAAGATAGATTATTTGCATTTTCTGCATTAGGATCAGTATATAAGGTTGAGGAAATAAATATAGCAATATTTTTAGCGGTTTCTAAAGCTTTAAAAACTAAGTTTTTAGCCATAACATCTGTTAAAAATTTATCTCCATCATTTATTAAAATATAATCAAAATCAATATTATTGCTATCAATAGAAAAAGTTTTAAATAGCTTATTGGCTATTTTATATGAACCATTAGAGCTATCTCCAATATAAAAATCAAGATTTCTTCTATAAAACTTAAGCATTAAACCATTAACACCACAATTTCCGTATACATCTAATATCTTTAAGTTTTCTATTTCAGGAACTAAGTTTAAATAAGCTAAATTGAAATGAACTTCTTTAATATCAATTCCCCATTTTTTTTCGAATTTTTCTTGATTTTCTTTTAGCACTTTACCATAGGAACTATCTTCACTAAACGAAGCACTACCATAGTGATGAACAAATGTATCTCTGCATAAGAGAAGTTTATATCCTGCAGTTATTATTCTTAAACAATAGTCATCATCCTCAAAATTTCCAGGGAAGTAAATTTCATCAAGTAATCCGACTTTATTTAAAACTGATCGTTTAATAAGCATACTATATCCAACCAGCATAATCCTTTCTTCCCAATTAGCTTTATTACTTATATTTATTTTAGAAGCAAAGTCTTGCATTTCATCTATTGTTTTATAATTAATAGGTATACTTTGCCAGTATGAAGAGGAATTGGTTATAGGACTAACAGCACCTATATTTTCATTACTATATAAGGCAGTTCTTAAGTTTGTAAGCCAATTACTAGTAACAACAATGTCATTATTTAAAAGTAAAATATCATTTTTAGGATTAGCTAGTTTTATACCATCATTACAGCCACCGGGAAAGCCTCTATTAGAAGTATTTAATTGAAGTTTTATATCATATTGATTTTTTAACCAATTTTTTGTTTCTTCATTAGAATTATTATCTATAACAATAATTTCATAGTTTTCATTAGAGGTATATTTTCTAATACTTTCTATACATTGTTTAGTGTAATTTAAGTTATTATAACTTAAAACTATTATACTTGTTCCTGTATCGTTATCATTAGAGGAATTAATATTTGATGATGAATGAGTAAAGTATTCAGCTAAGACCTTGTCTCTATAAAAATAATAGTTTTCAGTACTAACATCACCACAATCATGAATTATCCAAGGAGTATTTTGTTGAGGTATTACAATTTTTTTATTTTGTTTTAAGAATTCAAGTGATTGCGAAATGTCATAGAAATGCCAACCATCTAAAATATCTTCTCTCCAAGGTATATCAAATTGTGTAATTAGAATAAAACCATCTAATAGAGAAACTTCTTCATATTTATTTTGAGGGGATTGGAAGGAGAGAAGTGTTAAATGAGAATTTCTTATTTCATATAATTCTCCAAAAAGGTTTGAGGCTTCCCACCAGACTAGTGAAGATGGAATTTCTTTAGAGCCAGCAAAACCTATTAATCCTATTTGATTATCTGTAAATATATCTATAATATTATTTAAAAAATTAGGATTAATTATATATACATCTTGATGTAGGTATATTTTATATTTTCCAGTTGCTTTTTTCATACCTTCGTTGTATGCACTTGCTAGAGAATTTGCGTTTCTAATTTGTATAATTTCAATACTATAATCCTTAGGAATAGTTAATTGTGATATAAAACGTAAGGAATTTTCTAATAATACATCATTATTAACACAAAAAATAAAACTAATAATATAATTATTATCCATACGATGCCTCCCAAAAAAATATATAGTATATAGTATGAAAGTAATAAATTAAGTGATTCCTACTATTAATCCAAGAAGGAATAATAAAACTCAAAGACACTTATCTTTATGAGGACAATACATACATATTTCTTCAAAATATCTATATTATTTATAGCCTTCGCGAGTCGTTGTTTTATATATTAAAGCAACTTTCAAATACTTTATTTACATGTAAAAGTATTTAAAAATATATCAATAAATAAATTTTTGGAATATATTTAAATGAAAAATAATATAAATAAATGATTAATTTTTTTGGAGTAAAATATATGATAGTAGCTGATAGTACTATCTTAGATCAAATTAGACAATATCAATATAAGCCTAATAATTATTATATGAAAAAACAAGTATAATTATTTTATCTTATAACGAAATTGCTTGTACAAAAATATGTATTGAGAGTGTTAGAAAATTTACTGATAATAATTTTATTGAAATTATAGTAGTTGACAATGGGTCCATAGATGGGACTGTAGAATAGTTGAAAAAACAAAATGATTTAGTATGCTTTATAAATAAAGAGAGGGAATATCAATTTAAAGCTGATAAGTATTATCTAAAAATATCTAAATTGAATTAATTTATAATTAAAATATTAATAAATTAGGAGATATTGATGAAAGTAAGGAAAGCTATAATACCAGCGGCAGGATTAGGAACTAGATTATTACCTGCTACAAAAGCACAGCCGAAAGAAATGCTTCCAATAGTTGATAAGCCAACTATTCAATATATAGTTGAAGAAGCTGTGAATTCAGGAATTGAAGAAATTTTAATAATAACAGGAAGAAATAAAAAATCAATAGAAGATCAATTTGATAAATCAATAGAATTAGAAATGGAATTAGAGAAGGCTGGTAAAGTAAAAGAATTAGAGATTGTTAGAAATGTATCTAATATGGTGGATATTCATTATATAAGACAAAAAGCACCAAAAGGTTTAGGGGATGCAATTCATTGTGCTAAATCTTTTGTAGGAGATGAACCATTTGCTATAATGTTAGGTGATGATATTATAGATAGTAAAGTACCATGTTTAAAGCAATTGATGACGTGCTTTAATGAATATAAAACATCAATACTAGGTGTTCAAAGAGTTGATGCAAATGAAGTTATGAAATATGGAATAATAAAAGAATTATATATTGAAGGGAATGTATATAAAGTAAAGGGAGTAATTGAAAAACCTACGTTAGAAGAGGCGCCAAGTAATATTGCAATTTTAGGTAGGTATATAATTACTCCGCAAATATTTGAGATATTGGAAGATACTAAACCAGGAAAAGGAAATGAAATTCAATTAACAGATGCTTTACAAACTTTAATTTCAAGAGAAGCAATGTATGCCTACGAATTTGAAGGTAAAAGGTATGATGTAGGTGACAAATTTTCTTTTTTACAAGCTAATATCGAATTTGCATTAAAAAGAGAAGAATTAAGAGAAAAGCTTTTAGAATATTTAAATAAAAATAAGTGGTAAAGATGAAAAACCTATGGATTTATATTGAATTTTAAATCTATAGGTTTTTTTATTATTTAAAATAATATTTTGATTTTATTAGTATATCAAGTTTTTCACAAAGTTTAATCCAATTAAAATTATTTGAGGTAAAGTTTTGTATATCAGTACAAGCTTCTTTAAGTTTGCTTTCATTATTGCAAATGGAAGTTAAAAGATCTGCTTATTTATTGTCTAAAGCAATAGTAAATGTTATAGTTTAAATAAAAAAAGATGGAGGGAAATAATGAAGGAAAAGTTAACAGCACTTCCACCTATAGGAATGCGTATTATTAAATCATCAATTGGAGTACTGTTAGGATTTATTATTTATTTAATTAGAGGAAGACAAGGGGCTCCTTTTTACACTGCATTATCGGTATTATGGTGTATGCAGCCATATACAAGTAATGCAAAAGCTAATGCTATTCAAAGAACAATAGGAACATTTATAGGAGCGTTTTTTGGACTAATAGTGATATTAATAGAGTTTTATTTATTGCCATTAGACAATGAATTAATAAGATATATTTTAATATCAATACTAATAATACCTGTAATATATACAACGGTTATAATTAATAAAAAAAATGCTTCATATTTTTCATGTGTTGTATATTTGAGTATAGTAGTAAATCATCTTACTGATACCAATCCATATTTATTTGTTATAAACAGAATTTTAGATACAATGATTGGAATAATTTTAGCATTAATAATAAATACAGCAAGAATTCCACGAAAGAAAAATAAAAATGTTTTATTTGTATCTGAGTTAGACAAGGTATTATTAAATATGCAATCAACGTTAACACCATATAGTAAGATTGAATTAAATAAAATGCTAGATGATGGAGCAAAGTTTACAATAGAAACAATGAGAACACCAGCAGCTTTATTAGAGGCGTTAAAAGATATAAGAATAAAATTACCAGTTGTAACTATGGATGGAGCCATGCTATTTGATATAAAGAACAATAGATGTTTAAAACTATATAAAATGAGTTATTTAGAAAGTAAAGAGTTAATTAATTTATTTAATGATAGAGATTTACATTGCTTTGTTAATGTAGTGGTTGAGGATTCAGTATTAATATATTATGGAGATTTCAAAAATGAGGCTGAAGAGACAATATATAAAGAATTGAGATATTCACCATATCGTAATTATATAAAAGAAGAACTACCAGAAAGGTATGGTGCAGCTTATTTAATGACTATAGATAAAAGTGAAAAAATAGATGAAATATATGAAGAATTAAAATTGAAAGGATATGTAAATAGATTTAAGATTTTAAAGTATCCATCGGAAGATTTTAAAGGGTATTCATATATAAAAATATATAATAAAAAAGCTAATAAAGAAAATATGATAAATGAAATAAAAAAAATGGTTGATGTTGATAAAATAATTAGATTTGAAACTACTCAAGAATCAACAGGTGTAATAATAGGTAAAAATGATTCAAATGAGATGGTTAAAAATTTAAAGAAGATATATGAACCGTATTTCTGGGAGAAACAATAAAAAGTTATTTAAAAAAGGATGTATAAATAATTGCTATTTAACCTAAGCAAATTTATACATCCTTTTTAATATTTTATACAAATGTTTCACTTGATTTATTAGCTTTATCAATTTCTGATAAGGCATGTACTCTAAGCATATTAATTATAACTGAAAAAAAATAAGCATAATATAAGTTTTCATAAGGTGTTAAATTAGTATTTTGTGATAATAAGTCATTTTGTAATTTCTTCTCTTCTAATCTGTCAGAAGCAACAATGAATAATATAGCATATCCAACTAATATTAACTCAGCTCCAAGTAAAGTGACTGATGAAGCTGTTTCTCCAGTATTATTTATATCTAAACTATCTAAAATATCTATGTTAGCTCCATGAATGAATAAAAAATATCCAATTACTAATAAAGAAGAACCAAATTTTTCGAGTGATGCAAATTTAATATCTAATTGTTTAAAATACTCATCTAATTCTTCAGAACTATTTTCTTTTTTTTTATCTTGCAACTTAATATCCCCCATAGATTGATTTTTACGAAGATATCATATTATATAAATATATGATTTATAAATAGGTTTTGTACAAAACATATTTATAAAAAAAGAAAAAAAGAAGGGGTGTCCCTTCTTTAATAATAGAACTATATAAATAATGCATCCTTATAACGTCTATTAATAATATAATAATTTTTTAATAGTTCAGTAAATACTTTTTTCAATTCAACTAGTTTTATTATGTTGGTATTTATTTCGCTTAATAAATTCTCCCACAATGGATTTTTATTATAATTAGTATCTTCAATAAATAATTTAAATAAATCATAAATTAATTTAGAGTTGTATTCACCAATGTGTTGAATAGTTTTTGGATTATTTAAATTGAGTATAGCTTTATTTAAAGATTCTTTATTGCCTAATGAAAAATAAATTAAAGATTCAATTACGCTATCTGGAATTATTAATCTATGATCAATTATGCCGCTATTATAAGATAAATATTCAAGTGCTTTATTGAAGTCATTTAATCGATAATAAGCCCAAGCAATAATTGAGTTAAGGTGTTCAATAAAATAAATGTTTTTGAATTTTTTAGCCATATTCAAAGAAATTTCTAAATAATTAATAGCATCACTATAATTATCCAACATAAAATAAACTTCTGCAATCTTTTCATAAGAAGACATAATGCTTATAATATTACCTTCAGCAACATATAAGTCTAAAGCTTTATTAATTGAATCGTAAGCTTTAATCGGATTATTTTCAATTCTATATGCATATGATAGCCAAAAATAACAATGTCCAGTTTCTTTAAGTGATAAAGCTTCTTGAATGAGCTCTTTACCACGAATTTTATTATTAGAAAGTATTAATATATCTATTCCTGCATAGAAATTATATATATGTTTTTGTTTAGAAGTTAGCAAATCAAAGGATGATAAAAGCATATTTTGAGAATACTCAAACTTATCTCTGTTTGGGGTAGATGAATATCTCGCTAATTTTGCTAAGAAGTAATCAAGTATCAAAGGCGAGGCTAAATATTTATCTTCATCTTTTTCTAAATTATCGAATAATTTGTTAGTGTAATCAAATTCATTATAATTCAAATTAGTAAAAAAATCATTTAAGTATTTTTTTCCTCTTTGTAAAAATTCATCAGAATCATAAAATTTTAAACCAAGTCTATCAAAAATAACTGAAATTACATCTTCACTTGGTAATAATTCACCATTTTCTATTCGGCTTAAATATGAAGGAACACAGATACCCTTTGATAATTGTTTTTGATTAATGTTTTTATTGATTCGATTTAATTTAATTATAGATCCAATTATTTTTTTACTATTTACATATTTATCAATCATTTATTAATCCTCTCAACCATAGTTAAAATTAATTTTTATTTATAGTAATTAATAATATAATGTATTTTTATTTGGGTTTACTATAGTTTACTATAATTGGGGTATCACTTGCAAAGGTATTAAGAAATAATTACTACTTTATGATTAACGCTTTAGACTTAGAAGTGGCTTAAATAGGTGAAAAGAGAGGAATGTGTGAAATCATTGTAAAAAAAAGGTGCTTAAATATATATAAATAATACCAAATTTAACATAACATATTTTATTTTAATTATTGACGATTATTTATGAATTAGATATAATGTAAACATAAACAAAGAAATAATATTTAAAAATGAAAAAAATTAACAATTCCTTTTTAGGAATTTATTTTTTAATTTTATTGGAAACGATACCTAAAAGTGTTTCATGTTGTAATATATTTGTATTGTAGTAGTTTTTATAGTAAACAAGCTAGAGAGTTATCTTTGAATTACTCATGAAAACATTTTCAATAATTGAAATCGTTTCTGAAATTACTTATTTGTAAATATGTATTTAAGTTATATTAACTTTAAATAAATTGATTTTTGTAAAAGTGGAGGAGAATTATTATGAAAAAATTATTAGTAACATTACTTGTTGCAGCTACTTCGTTAAACTTTGTAGCTTGTGGATCAAGTGATAATGGGGATAGCAAAAAAGGACAAGAAAATAATACAGCTACATCATCTAGTAATGAAAAAGTAACTTTAAAGGTGCAAGCTGAAAAAGACTGGATGTCTTACTATGAAAAGGTTAAAGATACTATAGTAGAAAAGTATCCAAATGCAACAATTGAATTAATTGAAACAGGATCATTTGATCACCTAGATGTATTAGATCAAACAGATGCAACAAACTCTGATGTTGCAGACGTATTTGCTTTACCTGCAGATAGATTATATGGTTTAGCTAAAAACCAAGTTTTAGCTGCAATGCCTGCAGATGAAATGGCAGAGGAAGTTGGAGGATTTACTAATTTCGATGAAGGATTAGGTGGAAACTTTAATATTGATGGAGAATATTTAGCATTCCCTTACAACATAGAAACATTAATTGGTTATGTTAATTTAGAAAATGCAAAAGCTGCAAACATCGATACAACTCAAAATATAGAATTCACAGATTTAGAATATAATCAAATTTTAACTACAGTTCACGATGCTTGGTATGGAGTTGCATTTACAAATTCAGCTGATTTTGAATTATTAACAAAAGAATTAACAAGTGATGGAACTAAAGAATGGGCAGATTTAACTGAAGAGCAACAAAAATTATTTGAAGGATTATATAACTACTGGAAAGGTCACAAAGAAAATAACACATCTTTATGGGATAAAGATGCAGCTAGTGGATATATAGAAGAACAATTCAAAACTGGTGGAAGCGATGTTATCAAGATCGATGGACCTTGGGCAACATCTTCAGTTAGTGAATTAGTAGGAAGCGCTGAAAATATGGAAATCATTCCATTAAGTAAAATCACATTTAATGGACAACCATTAAAACACTGGAAAGGTGGATGGGGTCTTGGAATAAATGCAAGATGTGAAGATGATGAAGCTAAAATGGAAGTTGCACAAGCATTTATAAAAGAATTAGTTAACCCAGATAACGCTAAAGAATTATTCGATGCTACTGGTAAAGTATTAGAAAATGCTACAATTGCAGATTATGAAGGAATTGATGAATTACAATTAAAAGTTATAGAAGCAACTTACGAAAGTTATGAAGTAGCTGAAAACAGACCTCTATTCAGTGAATATGGACAAGTTTGGGATACATGGCAAAACTCTTTATTATCATGGTCAGCTAAGAATCCTGCAAATGCAGAAGAAGCATATAAAGAAGTTAAAGCTTCATTTG
Source organism: Clostridium sp. 1001271B_151109_B4 (assembly GCF_015670405.1). GTDB lineage: Bacteria > Bacillota > Clostridia > Clostridiales > Clostridiaceae > Clostridium. Next base: position 24,555 of record NZ_JADPBQ010000014.1, read on the forward strand.
ATGGTATGATGTCTAACTTTAATTAATAAAGTTAAATATAAATTTAATAGTATATTAAGATGACTAATTTAAGTCGGTAGTTGTTAATTGAAGCTTAAATAGAAACTCCTTCGGGAGTTTCTTAAATATTAAAAATAACTTATTTTCCCTTTCAATCAATGAGTAAATAAAGCTTTAAGACCAAAGAAAAATGCTACTAGCTTAAATTTGTTTATTATATTAGTAGGAGGATCCACATGAGAGAAAGTATAGAAATGCCCAAAGGTACATTTTATACAATTGTAGCAATATGTGCAGCAATTATAATGATGACATCTATGGAGATGTTAATTAAAGCTAAAGATACAAATTTATTTAATATGTGGTTATCCACTAGTAATTTAGGAGAAGATGCGCTAAGTCAAACAACAAAAGAATTATTTTCTACATATTTAAATGTATGTATATCAACATTCTTTATTAGAGTAATAACCCCAATGGCTATAGCTATTCACTGTTATTTTACTTTTACAAAACTTAGAGTCACTAAGCTATTTGTAGCAATATGGATTGTAATTATAATAGGTGCATTTGCATTAACATTTTTAGGAGAACAATTTTATTCAATTTTCTTTATCGGAAGTGCAATTGGTTATTTAGCTTTAATTTTTGCAATGATTTACTTAGGGAAGTGTATTAGAAATGTTAGAAGTATTTAATTATGAAGTTATTCAGAGGGTATAAAAGGAGGTAAAAAGGTTGAAAAAATTCAATAAGCATTTATATGATAATATTAATCGAGAGTATGATAGAAAAAATTTATACCTATATGAAGTTTCAGTTTTACAGGAAAAAATTGAGGCTGCAACTGGTAAAGAAAAAGAAGATTTAGAAAAGCAATTAAATGAGTTAGTAAAAAATAAGAAAGATCATCCTTATAATAAACAATTGGATGAATATAAGAAAAAAGAAAAAGATTTTTTAAAAGAAGTTAATAAAAAGGTGGAGGAGTATAAACCAAAAGTTGATACAGAATTACCTTCAAAAGTACAAAAGTTAGAATTAAGGTTATTTAAGGCTAAAGAGTTAGTTAATTTCTATAAGAATTATACTAAACTTACTTATGATGCTGAATTAATATATGAGCAATCAAAAATAGAAATTGCTCAAATACCACCAGTAATTGAATTTGCTAAAGAAGCAACAAAAGAATTGAAAGAAGCTCAAAATAAATTAACAAAAATAAGTTCAATAGATAATGAAAAGTTTAATTCTGAATTTAAAGAATTTAAAGATAATGAAAATAAGAAGTTACATGATAGAATTAGTGAAATTAAATCTAAGTGTAAGGAAGGTTTAATTTCTAGACAGGCTAAAGAAAATACAATAAAAGAATTAAAGAGAAGATACAAAGAAGCCATATTAGTTAAATCATTTGAATGTGAAAAAACATACAATGAAGAAATTATAAAAAATAAAAAATATGAGCTTTCAAAGACTATTAAACAAAAAATAAATACTGTTAACATTAATGTTGCAGATTTAAGAAGAGTTTATCCAGTTGAAACTGAAAAAACATTACCTTGGGTATCTTGGGTTACTTTTTTAATACCAGGACTTGCTCAAGTAGTGAATAAACAATATGTAAAAGCGATTATAATGTTCTTTGCAACAATATATATATATGCTATAGCTATTCCATATGCTTTAGGATATGGAAACTATAAAGGAGATGGGATTGCAGGCCTTATAACTTTAGCTGCTGATGGAGGCAGACTTGATAGATCGATTATTTTCATGATTGAAGGTATACTTGCAATATTCTTAGTATTAATCGGTATTTTCTTAATGTACGTATGCTTTAAGGATGCCAATAAGGTTGAAAAAGATACAATTAAAGGAACGAGATTTAGAAGTTGGGTTGAAACTAAACAAACTTTATTTGAAGATGGATTCCCTTATTTAGTTTTATCACCGGCAGCTATAATTACTATATTTATAGTATGTATTCCAGTTGTTACGACAATTCTTTTATCATTCACAGGTATGGGGCCAGACACTCAAGCTAAATTTGGGTGGGAAGCATTAAAGAACTATAAGATGATCTTCTTAGGTCAAGGTATGGTTGGTTCTATATTCTGGAGAATATTAGGATGGACAATAATTTGGACTATTGGAGCTACAACTTTAGCAATTGCTTTAGGATTTATTTTAGCAATAGTTCTTAATAATGACAGAATTAAAGGAAAAGTATTATTTAGATCAATATACCTTTTACCATGGGCAGTACCTGCATTTATTTCTATACTATTCTTTAGTATTTTATTTGCTGATGGTGGAACTGTAGTTAACTCATTGAGGAATGTTTTTGGACCAAACTTCTCAATAAAGAATGATACATTTACTATAAGACTTACATTAATTTGTATTCAGGCTTGGCTTGGTAGTGCATATATCTTCTTACTATCTACAGGAGTTCTACAATCTATAAATGCTGAGTTGTATGAAGCTGCTGATATTGATGGAGCAACAAGCTTTAAAAAATTAACTAAAATAACTGTACCGCTAGTTTTATTCCAAACAGCACCACTTTTAGTTGGACAATATACATTTAACTTTAATAACTTCAGTATTATAGCTTTATTTAATAATGGAGGACCATTTGATCCAAGTAAATATGGACACTTAGCAGGTTCATCAGACCTTTTAATATCTTATATATATAAATTAACAATGAATAGCCAATATCAAGCTATTGGAGCAACAATTACTGTTATTATTTCAATAGCACTAATAATAATTGCATATATAGGATATAAAAATACAGATGCATTTAAGAGGGGGTAGTGATGATGAGTATATTTAAAAAGAAAAAAAATGATTTATATCTTTCTGATAAACAACCTCTTACTGTTGGAGGGAAAATTGCACTTGGTATATCATATGCATTCTTAATATTATGGTCAATAATGGTAATAGTACCAATCGGACAAATTATAATATCATCATTTAATGGAGAACAAGTAAATAGACTAATAATTGGGGGAAAATTTAGTTTCTCATTAAAACACTTTAAAACATTATTTGAAGATACGCTTTATTTAAAATGGATGGCTAATACCTTATTTGTAAGTATTACGACAGCAATATTAGTAATATTAATAGTATCATTTACTGGATATGCTTATTCAAGGTACAGATTTAAAGGTAAAAAAGCATCTCTTATGACAGTTATGCTTATTCAAACAATACCAACATTTGCAGGAATTACAGCTTACTTTACAATGTATTCTATTGCATCAGATATAATGCCAGGTCTTACAAGACAAATGATGCTTATATTAATATATGCTGGTGGAGGTATAGCTGGTAATACGATAATTCTAAAGGGATATTTAGATTCAATATCTACAGAACTAGATGATGCAGCTAAGATAGATGGATGTTCTAGTATGAAAATATACAGACTTATTATAATGCCAATTGCAAGACCAATGCTTGCAATAATAGGTTTATGGTCATTCATAGGACCATTTGGTGATTACTTATTACCAAAAGTATTATTAAATTCATCGTCTGATTATACGTTAGCAGCAGGGTTACAAACACTTATAACAGATGAACGTACTATAAATCAACCAGCGTTCACAGCCGGAGCACTTTTAACTGCAATACCGATAGTAATATTATTCGTTGTACTACAAAAACAATTAGTATCAGGTCTTTCAAATGGGGCTACAAAAGGATAGGATAGGAGATAGTAGATATGAAGGTAACATTAAACAATATTGGAAAGAAATATGAAAGCAGAGAAGATTTTACTTTAAGACATATAAATTTAGAAATAGAAGATAAGGATTTCTGTGTAATCTTAGGACCATCAGGATGTGGTAAAACTACATTATTACGTATGATTGCAGGTCTTAACTCTATAACAGAAGGAGATTTAATATTTGGTGAGAAGAGAGTTAACAAGCTTGCATCAAAGGATAGAGATATAGCGATGGTTTTCCAAAGCTATGCTCTATACCCACATATGACTGTATATGATAATATGGCATTTTCATTATCAATGAGAAAAGAAAGAAAGAACGTTATTAATGAACGTGTTAATGAAGCAGCAAAATTACTTCAAATAGAAAAATATTTATATTCTAAGCCATCAGATATATCTGGAGGACAAAGACAAAGAGTTGCATTAGGAAGAGCAATTGTAAGAAAACCAAGTGTTTTCTTGATGGATGAACCTCTTTCTAACTTAGATGCTAAATTAAGAGAGCATATGAGAGTTGAATTAGTCAGAATTCACAAAGCTCTTGGAACAACATCTATTTATGTAACACATGACCAAGTAGAAGCTATGACTATGGCTACAAAGATTGTTCTTATGAATGATGGGAAGATTCAACAAGTTGGTAAACCATATGAATTCTATGAAAAACCACAAAATATGTTTGTTGCTAGATTTATTGGATCACCTACAATTAATATGATAAAAGGTAAAATAGAAGGAAAGAAATTCATTTCTGAAGATGGATTAATATCTATCAATCCTTCAGAAGCTGATTTAAAAGCTTTATCAAATTATGAAGGTAAGGATATATATTTAGGAATTCGTTCTGAAAGATTTGTTGGAGATTCTGATAAAGATACATTTGAGTGTACAGTAGATGTTATTGAAGTTTTAGGTAAAGAACAAACTCTTTATGTTAAATTAAAGAGTGGCAAGGACCTTGTAATAACAGTACCTGGATATCATCAATATGAAGCTGGAGAAAAGCATAAGTTTGGATTTGATCTAAGTGCATTACATTTCTTCGATGCTGAAACTCAATTAAGAATTAATTAATAAGAAATAGTAAAAACTATAATAAAACCATAATATTCTAAAGTTGGAACTAAACCCGATAGTTCCAACTTTTTTTTATTTTTAATAACAAAGTATATTTTCTATTTAAACATGATATTGAAAACATAGAGTACTTATTTAAATACGAAGAGAATATAGTTTATAAGGGGAATTATAAAGAAAAATATATATATGAGGGGATATAAAGTGTATGAGTGGCTTTGAGATTGTTACAGGAGTTTTTGGTGGACTAGGTTTATTTTTATATGGTATGAAATTAATGAGTGATGGACTTGAAAACGTTGCTGGAGAAAAGTTAAAAGGTATATTGGAGAAAATAACTAGCAGTAAAGTTATAGGAGTACTTGTTGGAACTATTGTAACAGCTATTATCCAGAGTTCTAGTGCTACTACAGTAATGGTAGTTAGTTTTGTTAATGTTGGATTAATGACATTAACTCAAGCTACAGGAGTTATATTAGGTTCAAATATAGGTACAACAATTACTGCTCAAATGGTTAGTTTTAAGTTAGAAATCATAGCACCAATATTTATAGGCGTAGGTTCTATAGTTATGATGTCTGCAAAGAAGAAAAGAATAAAGGATTTAGCATATATTGCTTTAGGATTTGGAGTATTATTTATGGGCATGGGACTAATGTCCTCTTCACTTAAACCAGTATCAAATTTACATATATTTAATGAGTTTATTTCTGTAATAGGAAAAAATCATTTTCTTGGTGTATTAGTTGGATTAATTATGACTGCAATATTACAAAGTTCATCTGCAACTACGGGTATTTTAGTAGCATTAGCAAACACAGGAAATATAGATATTAATGTAGCATTTCCAATAATATTAGGGTGTAATATAGGAACTTGTATTACTGCAATATTAGCAGGATTGACAGCAAATAGGACAGCAAAGAAAGCCGCGTTATTGCATTTGTCATTTAATATATTTGGGACAATTTTATTCTTACCATTTTCAGATAAGGTAGTTACAGTTGTAAATTATTTAACTCCAGACAATGTAGCAAGGCAAGTTGCAAATGCACATACTATATTTAATATTGTAATAACAATTTTTATATTACCAATATCAAAATATTTTGTAAGATTAGTTAATCGTATATTGCCAGATTATGAAAGTAAAGAAAGTTATGGAGCAGTTTATTTAGATAAAAAACTTTTAGAAACACCAATAGTAGCTAGCGGACAAGCTATTAAGGAAATAATAAGAATGGCTAATAAGGCAAAAGATAATTTAGAATTAGCTATGGAGGTATTTTTAAATTGGAATGAGGAAAAAATGAAAAGAGTATATGATAATGAAAATATTATTAATACATTAGAACGTGATATAACTGAGTATTTAATAGAATTATCACAACATAATTTGCCAGAGGAGAATGCTAAATTAGTAAGTAAAGCATATCATACTATTAATGATATTGAGAGAATAGGAGATCATGCAGAAAATATAGTTGAACTTGCTATTCAAAAATATGAAAAAGATATTACTTTGTCTAATGAAGGTGATAAAGAGGTACGACAATTATTTGAAGTTACTTTAAAGTCTATAAGTATTGCAATTGAATCTTTTAAATCTAATGAAATAAACAATGGGGATGAAGTAGAAAAAATTGAAGAAGAAATAGATAGTTTAGAAAAACAATTTAGAGAAAATAATATAAATAGATTAAGTGCGAAAACATGCTTAGCAGATGCAGGAATAATGTTTTTTGATCTTTTATCTAATCTAGAAAGAATAGGTGACCATGCTAATAATATTGCCACTGTAAAAGAAAAGCCAAGTCATAAAATTGATACAGAATTATGCTAATAAAGGAGTTTTATTTATTATAAAAGGCTATGCTTTGATTTTTTTATAAAGCATAGCCTAGTTTTTAAATAAATAAGTTTTTTATATCATTAATTTTTTTAGTAGCTAAATCATAACCATGGTTATAGTTAGCTTTAAGCTTATTAACATCTTTTTCAAAGCTTTCTAATGAAAATTCAGGTCTTAAAATAAGTGCCTTTCCTTGACTTTCAAGTTCTTCACAAAATCTTACTATTTCATTATAATTATCATGACGATTTAAGAGAGCATCTTTTAACTTAGGATATTTACTATTAAGTAATTTTGCTACGATAATATTCTTTTTGCTTAATTCTTTTTTATATCCTTTTGGTTGAGTTAAAATTATTAAATGCTTATCATTACCATCTTCAATTGCTTTTTTTATTGGAATTGGATCACAAATCCCTCCATCATAATATTCATTTCCATCAATCTTAATTACAGGAAAAAATATAGGTAAAGCACATGTTGCTCTTAGCATAGTGGCTTTATCATCTAAATTTTTACCATCTAAATATTCTGTTTTACCTGTTTTAGCATTAGTAACTCCCACTAAAACCTTACCGGGATATTTCTTATATGTATCCATATCAAAGGGAATTAATTTATTTGGTATTTCATCAAAAACAAAATCAAGTCCAAATAAACTTTTGCATTTCAAGAAATTCCTATATCCTAAATAACGTTTATCATTTCTGTATTTGGTAACTACTTCAAGGTTACGTCCTTTTTGTTGAGAGATATAAGAGACTCCATTAGTTATTCCGGCAGATACACCTATGCAATAAGGAAAAGTAATATTATTGTCAAGTAATGCATCCATAACTCCCGCGCTAAAAATGGGTCTAAGAGTTCCACCTTCTAAAATTAAACTAGGCATAAAGCAGCTCCTTTCAATAAGTTCTTATTTAGTAATTATAAAACAAAATAAACTGTAATACAAATATTGGGATAAAGTTTGCTATATAATGATAATAAATATTTATATTTAATATAAGTTAAGAATAGTTTATAATATAAAGAAAAGTATAATAAATTTCAATTAATAATTGTTGGAAGTAGAAAATTAAAGAAGGAGTATTTCATGTTTTTTATAGGCATATTTGGCATAGATAATAAGCTTAAGGATATTAAAGCATTAAATAATTTTTGCTGTAAAAATTGTAACATTTTAAGTGGAGCGAGGTTAATAAAATCTTATACTTTCTTTCATTTTTTCTTTATACCAATATTTAAATGGAATGAAGAATATTACGTGATTTGTAATGATTGTAACTCTTCTTTTAGTATTCCTAAAGAAAAAGGGAAAGCTATTGAAAGAGGGGAAGATATAGAAATTTCATATTGGGATTTAAAAGATAATAATATAAATGATAATTATTTAAAAAAGCGATGTCCAAAATGTAATAGGGAATTAGAAAAGAATTTTGATTATTGCCCATATTGTGGAGAAAAAATAAAATAATCTTTTCTATATGTGAAGAAAAGATTATTTTATTAGTTATGACAATGGAACAAGCAGAGTATGAAAAGAGATGTTTTAGAGAAGGCAATAAGTAAGAGGGTTAAAAAGTATTATTTAGTAAAATGGAGCTATATTATATAGAATATAGTTCTATTTTTATGAAATATATTATAAAAAGTCGAAAAATGTATTATAATGAAAGATAAGGTTAATAAAATATACGTTGTTGAGTGGAGATAGCAATGAAGAGAAAAATAATAAGTAGTATTATAATAGTTATTTTGATAGGTGCTGGAGCTAGTTTATTAATAGCAAGTAGACCTAAGAATATAATAATAGAAGTAGATGGTAAAGTTATTGAAAGTAAAACAAAGGAAGCTAATGTTGGACAAGCAATAGAAGAAGCTAATGTTGAATTAAATGTTAATGATAAATTAAATTATGATATTGGAGATAAGATTAAAAACAATCAAGTAATAGTAATTAATAGGGTTGAAACAAAACAAGATGAGATAATTGAGGAAATAGCTTTTAATGAAATAGTTGTTAATGACTATAAAACTAAAGTTGGGGAAAGTAGGATCATTTCAGAAGGGACTGAAGGTGAGAAAAAAATCACTTATACAGTAACATATGAAGATGGTACTGAAGTTAATAGGCAGATTACAGATGAGGAGATAATATTGGAGCCTACAGATAAAGTAGTAGCACAGGGAATTTTTGATCCAAGTAGTTTAACTGTTTGTGTAAATAGGAAAAGTACACTATCATCCGATTATAAACCTACAGATCTAGTGCTACCAGATGTAAGATCAGTTAATAGCAGTGATAGAATATATATGAGAAAAGAAGCAGCAAGTGCATTAGAAGAATTATTCAAAGCTGCTGAAAATGATAATTATTATTTATATGCTGTATCAGGATATAGATCTTATAGTTATCAAAAAAGTATATATAATCCGTATAGTGGATATTCAGCGCCTCCAGGGGCAAGTGAGCATCAGTTAGGGTTAGCTATGGACATAACATTAGCTAAATATAATGGGACGTTGTCAGTTGATTTTGGTGATACAAAAGAAGGGAAGTGGCTTAGAGAAAATGCTCATAAGTATGGATTTATAATTAGATACCTTGAAGGTAAAGAAGATATTACAGGATATAAGTATGAACCGTGGCATCTTAGATATTTAGGCGTTGATTTAGCTACAGAGTTATATGAAAAAAATATTACTTTAGAAGAATATTATGGTGATTATTAGAAGTTTTTTTATACGAATAATTAAATATGGTAAGGCTTTAAAAGTATACTAATTATATTTGAAAAAAGGTTAGTACAGAGTATGAAAGTTAAGATAAGTTTTATTAATAAAAGTATTAAATATGTAAAAAAACTAAATTATAGGTATAGAATTGAATAAAATCTAGAAAGGGATTTAAATGAAAATTTTAGTAGCTTAATAAGAATATTTGTCCTATGAATTATTATATATTTTAATAACAATAATTTATAGGAGGAAGCTTGTGTATTGTAGAGAATGTGGACAACTCATAAGTAATGAAAGTCCTAAGTGTACAAATTGTGGAACTGAAAAAGGGTTAGGAGATAATTATTGTTACAAGTGCGGATCGATAATAAAGAAGCATGATTTGGAGTGTTGTGAATTTTGTGGTGCTGACTTAAATGATAATAGATATGCCGCAAGAGAAAATGTAAAAAGTAAATTAATAGCAGTATTTTTAGCACTATTTCTAGGAGGAATGGGGATTCATAGATTTTATTTAGGGTATGTTAAAATAGGAATAGTACAATTATCATTATGGATTTTAGGATACTTTACAGGTGGAATAACTTGGATTATTGCGGAAATATGGGGATTTGTAGAATGTATTTTAATTTATATTAATAAACTTAAAGACTCAAATGGTAATGATTTAGAGTGAAAAAGAAAAAATACTGAATGTATATTGAAAAGGTAGAAATTTTAAAAGGTGAAGCAGGTAAACTTGCTTCACCTTTTATTTTATATAGTAAAAAAATAGGTTAACGTCTTCCACGGCCAGGGGTTCCCATATTACCACCACCAGGTACACCAGAATTACTGCCACCGGTTGTTACACCACTTTGAGATACATTACTTATAGTGCTAGAAAGAGTAAAGGAAGTAATTTCAGTACCGCCACTAGTAGTACCATCAGTATATAATCCATCAGTAGATGTACCAGTAGATGTACCCCCAGAGTAAGCACTATAAGTTTTACCAGTTTCTAATTCAGGAGATGAAATAATAACAGATTGATATGACTTTGATGGTGCAAATGAAATTATGTCTTCACCAGATTCAGATTTAATAGTTAATAAGCTATTTGCTGATCCATTAACATATACATTAATTGAATTTTGTGTTGAAGAAGTACTTGGATTTTGTGCCATTCCAGAGCCTCCAGCTGCAATTAAAATACCACCGTTAATATTAAAAGTTGAATCATAGTCTAAGGCACCATTTCCATTATCTTGTGGTCCATTTACTATGACTGTACCATCATTTAGTTCAATTGAACCATTAGCATCAATACCATCACCAGCAGCATCAACATAAACATATCCACCATTAAAGTTTATTTGACCATTTCCAGAAGAAAAGCTATTTTGACCAGGTCTTCCACTTGTTGAAGAAGAGTCATTCCCACCAGATGCGTTTATTCCATCATCACTAGCAACTAAATGAATAGTACCTCCATTAATATTTATAGTTGTACTTTCTATTCCTTCATAAGATTTACTTATATTTATATCTCCACCGTTAATATCTAAGGTTGTATCAGAGTGAACACCATCATCACCAGAAGAAATATCAATAGTACCCCCATTAATTACAACACTATTGTTAGAATGAATTGAATCGTCAGAAGAATCAATTGTAAAAGTACCACCATCTATAGTTATTGTATTAACGGCTTTAATTGCTTTGGCACTGCTAGTATCAGTAGTAGAACTTGAGCTGCTACTAGAGCTAGTGCCAGTGCCCCATCGGCCCCATCCACTTTGATCATTGCTACTCTTAGAGCTACTATTTGCACTTCCACCACCAGTAGTAATGTTTATAGTTCCATCAGATATATTTACGTTGCTTTCAGCTTGTATTCCATCATTAGTTGAAGTGATATTTAAAGTACCACCTTGAATATCAATATATCCTTTTTCTGTATCTTCAGCATTTGTAGATTTTAATCCATCTCCAGAAGCATTAATAGTGATATTTCCATCTTTTATAGTAATAGAATCTTTACCCATTAATCCATCATCAGCAGAAGTAACTGTAATATTACCACCAGTAATTTTTAAATCATCTTTACTTGTAATACCGTTATTATAATTAGCATTAACTGTTAGGGTACCATTTCCTCTAATAGTTAAATCATCTTTACTAAATATTGCAGCATTAGGTTCATCTGTAGTAGAGTCTTCAAACACATATGAATCACTATCAGTTACAGTGTTAGTTGTATCATCTGGTAAGACTAAGATTGCATTTTTTGCAGCTTGAACATATATAGGTGCACTGTCATTAGAAGTAATATTTACATTGTTAAGTATTAAATATACATTTTCTTCAGATACACTATTAACAATTATTTGGGCATCAGAAGAAGTACCAGTTATTTCATATACTCCGCCAGATGTAATAGTTACTTTATTATCAGAGACTGTAGCGTCATTTCCGCTTACAGCAATTGAACTATCTAAATTAATAGTACAAGTAACTTCACCAATATCCTCGTCTAATTCTAAATCGGAATTTGCAACTGTATTTGTAGTTTCTTGAACAGTAGTATTTGTATCGTTATTAGCATCAGTTGTAGTTGTTGTCTTTGAGCAAGCTATTGTACTACTACATAAGGTAACAACAGTTAATAATATAATAAACTTTCTCTTCATAATTTCCTCCAAAATCATTTAAGTAATAATTTTCTATTCATAAGAAAATTACTTAAGCTTTAATTTAATATCATACTTATAAAATCATATTAACAATAAAACCTTAAATTAATCTTAAGTGAGACTCCAAATCTTCGATTTGGTCAGACGAACTTACACCCCAGGCGTAAGTGAGACTCCAAATTTTCAATTTGGTCAGACGAACTTACTCATCCGAGTGAAGGGAGGAGGAGTTTCCTTTTTTGTTATTAAGTTTTCATAGAAAATTTTTTGTTTATAGAAATTATTTATTTTTACTAAAAAAATTATTTACTATATAAACATAAAGGAAAATGTAAAATTCAAGAGCATAATTGTAAAAAATAGTTTAAATATAAAATTCTTTTAAGATTTTTTTAAGGTTAGGATTTTATAATGACATTAAGGATTTTAAATAATACGTTTTGGGAGGTATTTTTATGGCAATAAAATCATTTAAGAGATACGAAAAAAAATATCTGTTAAATCAAAGTCAATATGATGAGCTTATAAAAAGAATAAGTGAATATATGGATGCAGATGAGCATTGTAAAAATGGTAATAACTATAGTATTTATAATATTTATTATGATACTTTTGATAATCAAGTCATTAGACATTCAATAAATAAACCCTATTATAAAGAAAAGCTTAGATTAAGAAGTTATAAAACGCCAGTTAGTAAAGAGGATAAAGTATTCTTAGAAATAAAGAAAAAAATAAATGGTGTGGTAAATAAAAGAAGGGTAGTTTTAACACTAGGTGAAGTTCAGGATTTCTTAAATAAAGGAATTAGGCCTCAAAAAGATGATTATATGAGCAATCAAGTATTAAATGAAATAGAAAATTATTTGGAAAATAATAATGTTAAGCCTAAAGTTTATATAAGTTATAGTAGAAAAGCTTTCTTTTGTAAGGCAGATAAAGATTTTAGATTGACATTTGATTCTAAAATAATTACAAGAAGAGATAATTTGGTATTAGAAGCTGGAAATTTTGGTGATGAACTTTTAGAACCAAATCAATATTTAATGGAAGTAAAAATATTAGGAGCAATTCCTTTATGGTTAGTAGAAATCTTTTCGGATTTATCTATATATAGTACAAAGTTTTCAAAGTATGGAAATGAGTATATGAGGTATTGTTTAAATAAAAATAAAGAAAATGAAATGAGGAGAGTAAAAATATGTTAGAAACGATAATATCATCGACGAATGGAGAGTCATTTACATTAGCAAATGCATTATTAGTTATAGGTTCATCAATAGTATTGGGGTTAGTAATAAGTTTAGCTTATATGTATACTCATAAGAAAGAGGGGTATGCCCCTGGATTTACAATAACATTAATAATGTTACCAGTTATAATTGCAATAATAATTCTTTTAGTAGGTAATAACGTAGCAAGAGCATTTAGTTTAGCAGGTGCATTTTCAATAATTCGTTTTAGAAGTGCCCCTGGAGATCCTAAGGATATATCTTATATATTCTTTACTTTAGCTGTAGGTCTTGCGTGTGGTATGGGTTATATAGGATATGGTGTTATAGTAACTGTGATCTTATGCATCATCATGATTGTTTTAGATAAAATAAAATTTGCAGTTCCAAAGACTAAGAATATGAGATTAAAAATATTGGTGCCAGAAGATTTAAATTATGAAGGCGTTTTTGATAAAATTTTAGATAGTTATTCAACTAATTGGGCTACTGAAAGCGTAAAAACAAAGGATTTTGGTGCATTATTTGAAATATCTTATAAAATTCATTTAAAAGAAGGTGTAAGCCAAAAGAAGTTGATAGATGAATTGCGTTGTAAGAATGGAAATTTAACAATTGCATTAACATCAGCTGGATTAGAAGAAAAAGTTTATTTATAGTTATAATTAAAAATGGTAGAGATTTTATAAAATCTCTACCATTTTTTATAGTTTATGAACATTTATAGCCATAGGGCCTTTTTCACCATCTGCAATTGAAAATGATACGTTTTCTCCTTCATGTAATCCACTATCAGGACCATTTTCTTTTAATTGAGAATGATGAACAAATATATCATTTCCATTATTAGCAGATATAAATCCATAACCTTTTTCAGAATTAAACCATTTTACTACACCAGTATAACTTGACATATAATCGCTCCTTAATCTATAAGTAATCGAAAATAGTTTATGTAAAAGTAAAAAGTTTATTCTTTAGAGTTAATTTTAGCTATTTTATCTTTATCCCATATGAAAAGTTGTTCTGAATTGTTAAGTGCAGAAAATAACTTTTCTTTGAAATTAGGAAATGTACTATTTAAATCTCTAATTAATTCTTTCATATCCTGTCTTTTAGTATGACCATCAGCAGGACACGGGTTCTTAATAATAGGATAATCATATATTTTAACAGCTTTTTTAATCATGTATTCATCAATATAAACCATTGGTCTAATAATAGTAATATCAAACTTTTCCATATATGATTTTGGGGAGAAACAATTAATTCTTCCTTCGTAAAACATTGTCATTGCAAATGTTTCAACTGCATCATCTTTATGATGCCCTAAGGCAACTTTAGTACAACCAAGATCTTGTGCAGTACCATTTAATGCACCACGTCTTAATTTTGCACATAAGGAGCAAGGGTTCTTTTCATTTCTTATATCGAATACTATTTTTGCAATATCTGTTTGAACTTCATAAAATGGAACTTCTAAATTCTTACACAATTCATGAAGAGGGCTATTATCAACTCCACCAGGATTTAATGTTATTGCAATAAGGTCAAATTTTACTGGAGAAAATTTTTGATAATTTTTTAAGATATGAAGAAGAGTTACACTATCTTTTCCTCCAGACAACCCTACTGCGATTTTATCATTTTCTTCTATCATATTAAAATCATTTATAGCTTGACGAGTTTTACTCAATAATTTTTGCATCATATGTTTTTGCCTCCGAAATTTATTACTTAGATATTTTAACAAAGCATTAGTTTTTAGACAAATAGAATAAAAAAGATAACTAAACTTACTTTTTTTCAAGCACTTAATAAGTTAGTCTTGCTAAGTTAATATTTAGGATTTGAGTTAATTCTTATAAATATCTTGAGCTAGTAGTGTTAATTTTTCTAAATCTAAAATTTTAATTATATTTTTATTCTTTTCAATAATATTTAATTCAGAAAGATTTTTAATAACTCTATTTAGATGACGATAACTAGATCCTAAAAGTTCAGCTAAATTATTAATCCCATCTATATCAACTAATATTTCTTTAGAATTATTCGATGGTAAAGATGAAATTAAATAGCTTGCAAAGCGACTTTCAATTGGGGAAAGTATA
This sequence comes from Clostridium sp. 1001271B_151109_B4, assembly GCF_015670405.1. Taxonomy (GTDB): domain Bacteria; phylum Bacillota; class Clostridia; order Clostridiales; family Clostridiaceae; genus Clostridium. The sequence continues at coordinate 39,998 of NZ_JADPBQ010000014.1, forward strand.
TTAATACTCATATAACTTGAATTTCGTCTAAGCTTTTTTTGAAGAGAAGAAATTATAAATCTTAAAAATATTGGATCAGTATAGCCGTATTCTTTTATACTATTTAAAGGTAATGCTAAACAAATACAAGGTTCTAAAGCTTGAACATTACAGTCAGCATAAGGATTTTCAATAAGTTCAATATCACCCATAATAGAAAGAGGAGTATTGAAACATAAAAGTAATGATTTACCACTTGAAAGTAAAGTGGTTACTTTATACTTTCCCTTAACTAAGAAATACATATAAAATAATTTATCATTTAATGAACAAAGAAATTCATTTTTATTAAATGTATGTATTTCTAAAGAGTCTAATAAATTTTTATTTAAGTATGAGTGTAAAGAGTATTTATTAACATAATAAATAAGCTGGTCTTTGTTGCTTAATTTTTTCATAGATTCTCCTTTAAATATAGATAAAATGAAATAATATATATTGTTTACTAAGTTTATATAAAAAGAGTATACTATTAAAAATAAAATAGGACAAATGTCCTATTTTATTTTTATATCTATTTGATAAGATGTTTCTAGAAATTTAACTGGAGGAATTTAAATGTATAATATTTTAGCACTAGTAATTGGAGCACTTATTTCTATTATGATATCATTTAACAGCGGATTAGAAGGTTATGTTGGAAGTACATATTCTGTAGTGATTATTCATGCTGTAGGGCTTATTTCAATACTTATAGTTGCAGCTGTAAAGAAAGAAAAAATAGTAATAAAGGAGGCTATACCATTTTATTTATTTTTAGGTGGAATTTTTGGAGTTATGCTTACATTAGTTAACATAATTACAATAGGAGGTATAGGTGTTGCTTTAACTACAGCACTTGCAGTATTTGGACAATTAGTATTTTCATCCTTAGTAGACCATTTTGGATTATTTGGTTTAACTAAATATGAATTTAATCCTAAAAAACTTGTAGGGTTTTTTATAGTTTTATGTGGATTAGTTATTATGACAATGGCATAGGGGAGGAATAAAATAATATGTTAATGATTTTATTAGCTGTATTTGGTGGTGTACTAACTACTTTATCAATGGTAGTAAGTTCAACACTAGGAAAGAAAATTGGATTAATTCAAAGTACAATAATTCATTATATAGGTGGACTTATTGGAGGAATTTTTATTTTAATAGGTATGGGTAGTGCTTCAGCACCGTCTATCATAGATATGAGCAGAATGCCATTATATATTTTCCTAGGAGGAATCATAGGGGTAATGGTTGTGTATACTTCTAATATAGTTATTCCAAAGATTCCTGTTGTATATAGTACATTATTGATGTTTTCTGGACAAATGTTGTGTGCAATTGTTATTGATGCAATTGTAATGGGGGATTTTTCATGGCAAAAGCTTTTAGGAGCAATAATAGTTGTTTTAGGTATATTTTATAATTCAAAAGTTGATGAAAAAGAGGCAAATAAGCTTAAAGAAAAAACAGATAAGCTTAAAGAAGCTTAATACTTAAACATAAAAAAGGAGGAGATAATTTTTATATCAATTATAAAATTATCTCCTCGTTTTGTTACCTTTTTATTTAAGATCAATACTGTTGTGCTTCCCTTCAATAGTTCTTTGTTAATTTTCATAATTTCATCACCATACATTGTAATTCGATACATCGTATATCTATGTATTATTTTTTTTTGGAATATTAAGGAAAAGCAAAGAAAAAAATAAATTATTGAAATTTTAAATTAAAAGATATATCATATAAGTAAGAATAAATGATAATAAATAAAAGTAAATAAAAATAAATGATATTAAAAGTTATATATAGGAAAAGGGGTATTTGTTTATGTTTATGGAAGAAAGGTTAGATGAAATATTAGAAATAATTCAAGATAAAAAAAAGGTGCTAGTAAAAGATTTAAGTGAAAAGTTTAGTGTATCAGAAAGTATGATTCGTAAGGATTTACAAAGGCTTGAAAAAGAAGGTAAAATAAAGAGGACTTATGGTGGAGCAATTTTAGAAAGAGGCAGAGCTTACAATGAAAATACTACATCAAGAGTATTTGTTAACATTGAAGGGAAAGAACATATAGCTAAAGTGGTTTGTGATATTTTAGAAGAAGATGATGTAATATTCTTAGATATATCAAGTACTAATTTAACAATTGCATCAATGATAAGAAATACAACTAAAAATATAACAGTAATAACAAATATGAATAGAATCTTAATGGAGTTTGATCATTCACCTAATATTGAAGTTATTTTAGTTGGAGGAACATTTAATAAAAGATTAGGGGGAACAGTAGGGGCTTATACTGTAGAGCAAATAAAGAATTTTAATATAGATAAAGCTTTTGTAGGTGCTGGTGGAGTTAATATTGAAGATAACTTTTTAAGTAATTTTAATTTTGATGAATCAATTGTTAAAAAGGAAATATTAAAAAATAGTAAGAAAAATTATATTGTCATGGATGATGAAAAATTTTATAAAGATGGAGCTCATAAATTTGGAACATTAGAAGAGGTAGACTTTATAATTACAGATAAAGCTCCAGATGACGCAGTAAAAGTAGAATTAGATAAATATGATGTAAAAGTAATATATTAAATAAGCAATACGGGGAGAGTAGTTATGATTAAATTAATAGCAACAGATATGGATGGGACATTATTAAATTCTAAAAATGAAATACAAGATGGATTTTATGAAGTTTTTAACGAGTTGGAAGGAAAAGGGATAATATTTGCAGCTGCAAGTGGAAGACAATACTATAATCTTTTAAAAAGATTTGAGGGTATTGAAGATAAAATGATGTTTATAGCTGAAAATGGTACATTTGTGGTTTATAAAGGAAAAGAACTTGTAGTTAATGCATTAGATTTAAATCTTGCAAGAGAACTAATTAAAGTAGGAAGAAATATAAAAGATTCATATGTAATACTTTGTGGTAAAAAATCAGCTTATATTGAAAGTAATGATAAGAGATTAATTGAGCAAACAGAAAAATATTATGAAAGATATGAAATAGTATCAGATTTAACTAAAATTGAAGATGATATATTAAAGGTTACAATTTGTGATTTTGCAGGTTCAGAAAATAATAGTAATAAGTATTATGATGATTTTAGAGATAAAGCTCAAATTGCAGTATCAGGGGAAATTTGGCTTGATATAACTGCAAAAGGTATTAATAAGGGAGTTGCAATAGCGGAAGTTCAGGAGTTGCTAAATATAAAGCATGAAGAAACAATGGTATTTGGTGACTACTTAAATGATTTAGAAATGATGAGTAGTGCTTATCATAGTTATGCAATGGAAAATGCTCATGATGATTTAAAAAAGGTAGCAAGATTCAGAGCAAAAAGTAATGATGAAAGTGGAGTTGTACATGCTATAAAAGAAATATTAAATTAATATATAGTAAAAGCAGAGTTATTTTGATTAATGATAATTCAAAATAACTCTGCTTTATTTTATTATTTACAATTTAAATTGCCAGGTTTAACGTTATCTTGTACGTTTCTTAATGCTTCACCAAATCTTTGATAATGGACTACTTCTCTTTCCCTTAAGAAGCCTAAAATCTTTTTAATTTCAGCATCATCTGTTAAGTTTAGCAACCATTCATAAGTTGCTCTAGCTTTTTGTTCAGCAGCCATATCTTCATGTAAATCAGCAATTACATCACCTTTGGCTTGAATATAAGTTGCAGTCCAAGGGTTACCTGTAGCATCAGTATAAAAAAGTGCCTTACCGTGGTCTGCATAGTGACCAGCTAAACCAGCAGCTTTAATTTCATCTATTGATGCATTGCTCATTAGTTGATATACCATGGTTCCAAGTATTTCTACATGGGCCATTTCTTCTGTTCCTATGTCAGTTAATAGACCTTTTGATTTGTTTGTTGGCATTGTATATCTTTGATTTAAATATCTAAGTGCAGCCCCTAGTTCCCCGTCGGGACCACCATATTGAGTTATTAAAAGTTTTGCCATATTTAAATCAGAGCATTTCAAATTAACAGGATATTCTAATGTTTTTACATAGTACCACATAAACTTACTCCTCCTTATTACTTTCTTTTTCCCAAGGCCAAGGACTGTCAATCCATACTTCAGGATTTTGAATATAAGAAGAGCCAAAGTTAGTTAAAGGACCATAATCTTGCTCATAATCCCAAATTAATTTTCTTAGCTTAGAGGAAATTACTTTATAATCATCAGTTGCATTTTTACAATTAGGAAAATTATCTAAATATAGATTTAAATCTAAAGCAAAAAATTGAAGTTTTCTAATTGCATTTAAACATTCATGCTTATTCATATTTTCTCCTCCTTGGAATACATAATTGCACAATAAGGACTATAAAGATCCTTAAATATTGTTCCAGCATCAAAAGCTGAGTTTAAATCAAACAGGTTTTGATAGGGTTGTAGAACAATACATGCTTTAGCATAAGTCATAGGAGAAAAAACTTTAAATGATTCATAACAGTTCTTTTTGGTATCAGCACAGGCAATATTACAACCAACATCAGATGTATTTTTAATACAATCATCGCAGTTTATACATTTATCTATTCTTTGATAGTACATAATAGTGTATCCCTTCGTAAAAATTATCTACAATACACTTTATGTATAAGCAAAAAAAATGTGAGGAAATATTGTCGAATTAAATTATTTTACTTTCTTTATGACCACAATAATCACACTTAAAATAAATCTTTCCATGCACCTTATTATCATACGCATATTCATATTCATGCATTGATTCACCACAAACAGGGCAAGTAAGTGTTAAATTTTTATTTGAAATATTTTTTTTCATAAATTTTACTCCTTTAAGTGAAATTCAAAATCTTCGATTTTGTTAATTGAACTTGCTTGAAACTCCAAATTTTAATTTGGTTAAGCTGAAAGTACACTTTAGTGTACTCATCTGATTTTATATGAAGATGAGTTTCCTTTAATTATTATATAACTATTTATAATATTCAATAATAAAGAATAAAATGTAGACAGAAAGATATATAACTCAACAAAACATTACTTTATTTGCAAAAGAATAAAAAAGGAGTAAAATATAAAAATGCAATAGATAAATATTAACATAAGATAAAATTTAATAAGAAATGATAGATAAAATGGAGCGTAAGTTTAATATTTTTGAAACTATGACATTAGTAACAACAGTATATTATTTAGGAAAATTTTTAAGAGCTAAAATAAAGTTTTTATCAAAGTATTGTATAACAGCTCCTGTTGTTGGAGGGCTCATTTTTGCAATAGTAATGTTAATATTAAAAGTAACTAATATAGCAACTATAATGTTAGACACAACATTACAAAATTTATTTATGATAGCTTTTTTCGCTAGTGTTGACTTTACAGCAAGTTTTAAGGTTTTAAAAAGTGGGGGATTAAGGTTGCTGTGTTTTTAGCGTTAGCAATACTTTTAGTAATTTCTCAGTAAATTATCCTTTGTCAGTTGTAGCAGGTATTGTTATAATATAGTAATAATATAATTGAAAAGTAGGTGACTATAATGTATAAAAAACAAATAGAAGAATATTTTAACTTGCATAAAGATGAGATGCTAGAAGATATATGCAAGGTAATAAGAATAAAAAGTGATAGACAAGAGCCGAAAGAAGGAATGCCTTTTGGTGAAGGTGTAGTAAAGGTTTTAAATGAGGCATTAGATATTGCTAGCAATATGGGATTTGAAACTAATAATTATGATAATTATGTTGGAACAGTAGATTTTAATGATAAAGAAAAGGCATTAGATATTTTAGCACATCTTGATGTAGTTCCAGCTGGAGATGAATGGACAGTTACAGGGCCTTATGAGCCTATTATAAAGGATGGAAAATTGTATGGAAGAGGTTCTGCGGATGATAAGGGACCAGCAATAGTAGCATTATATGCTTTAAAGGCAGTTAAAGATTTAAATATACCATTAAATAAGAATGTTAGACTTATATTAGGAACTGATGAAGAATGCGGAAGTGCTGATATTGAGTATTATTATAAAATAGAAAAAGAAGCACCTATGACTTTTTCACCAGATGCTGACTTTCCAGTTATTAATGTTGAAAAAGGTGGACTAAAGGCTAACTTTATATCTGATTTCAAGGAAGATACAACAATGCCTAGAATTATATCAGTAAATTCAGGAGTTAAGGTAAATGTTATTCCAGATAAGGCAACAGCAGTAATTGAAGGAATAGATAAGAGTGAAGTTGAGAAATATTGTGATACAGTAACAAATAAAATTGGAGTAAAATTTACTGTTAATGAAGAAAATAATAAATGTATTATTGAAGCTAAAGGAAAAGGTGCTCATGCAGCTTATCCAGAAGGTGGTAACAATGCATTAACTGGAATTTTAACATTATTATCTTCAATGCCATTTGCTGATAGTGAAGGATTTAAAAAATTATGTGAAATTAATAAATTATTACCACATGGTGACTATAAAGGTGAAGCTATTGGAGTAAAGATGGCTGATGAAGTTTCAGGAGAATTAACTTTATCATTTACTATTTTTGAGTATACTACTACAAAATTAAAAGGAACTTTTGATTGTAGAGCACCTTTATGTGCAAATGATGAAAATTTAAGAGATGTAGTTTCTGAAAATTTAAGGAATGTTGGAGTAATTTTGGAACCATGTAATGTATTTGAAGGACATTATGTTGATGAAAATTCTGATTTTGTTCAAACATTATTAAGATGTTACGAAATGTATAGTGGGAAAAAAGGTGAATGTATAGCAATTGGTGGAGGGACTTATGTCCATCACATAAAAAATGGTGTTGCATTTGGATGTACAATGCCTGGAACTGATAATAATATGCATGGAAATGATGAATTTGCAGTTATAGATGAGCTTATACTTAGCGCTAAAATATTTACACAAGCAATAATAGAATTATGTAAATAATATAATAATTTATATAGAGGGAGATAAAAATATGCAAGCATATGAAAGATTAATAAAATACGCAAAAATTTATACAACGTCTGATCCTAAATCAGAAACTACACCGTCAACTAAGAGACAATTTGATTTAGCTAATATTTTAGTTGAAGAAATGAAGGAAATAGGAATTCAAGAAGTTAGAGTAGATGAAAATTGCTATGTTTATGGAGTTATTCCTGCAAGCAAAGGTTATGAAGATAAATATAGTATAGGGTTAATAGCTCATATGGATACTGCACCTGCAGCACCAGGAGAAAATGTAAATCCACAATTAGTTGAAAATTATAATGGAGAAGATTTAACTCTTTTAAATGGAACTGTTTTATCAGTAGAAAAATTTCCACATTTGAAGAACTTAAAAGGGAGAACTTTAATTACAACAGATGGTAATACTCTTTTAGGAGCTGATGATAAAGCGGGTATAGCTGAAATATTAACAGCTTGTGAAAGAATAATAAAAGAAAATATTCCTCATGGTAAGATATGTATTGGATTTACACCAGATGAAGAAATAGGAAGAGGAGCTAATAAATTTGATGTAAAGAATTTTGGAGCACAATTTGCTTATACAATGGACGGTGGAGTTGAAGGTGAAATTTCTTATGAAAACTTTAATGCTTCAGCAGCTACAGTTGAGATACATGGTGTTTCAGTTCATCCAGGATCAGCAAAGAATACAATGATTAATGCAACAAATGTTGGTATCGAGTTTGATAGAATGTTACCTCAAGGTGAAAAGCCAGAATATACTGAAGGATATGAAGGATTCTATTATTTAGAAAGCTTTAGAGGAAATACAGATCATGCTGTATTAGGATATATATTAAGAGATCATGATGCTTGCAAACTTGAATCTAAGAAATCTACATTACAGCTAATTGAAAAGTTATTAAACGAAAAATATGGAGAAGGTACTGTTAAGTTAACAATTACTGATCAATATAAGAATATGGCTGAACATGTTAAGCCATGCATGCATTTACTTGATAATGCAATAGCTGCAATGAAGAGTTTAAATGTTACTCCAGTAATTGAACCTATAAGAGGTGGAACAGATGGAGCAACTCTTAGCTATATGGGATTACCTTGTCCTAACTTAGGAACTGGTGGATATGCATTCCATGGTGAATATGAGCATATTACTGTAGAAGGTATGGAAATTGCAACTAATATAATAATTGAAATATTAAAGAAGTATGCACAATAATTTTATATAAAACTTACATTAGATAAGCAGAGTGAATATTATGACTCTGCTTATTTTTAATATTATGTATATATATTAAAAAATGAAGATGAAAACTTTAAAATATAAAAAAGTATTTATTTTGGGGGAAGAGGTGAGGAAGTATGGAGAAAATTATTGTGGTAGGATGTGGTGGTGCAGGAAAATCAACATTTTCTAGAGAACTATCTAATAAATTAGATATACCAGTATATCATTTAGATAAATTATTTTGGAATGAAGGATGGATTGAAACTCCGAAGGCAGAATTTAATAAAAAAATTGAAAAAGTGATAAACAAAGATAAATGGATAATAGATGGAAATTATATTAGAACAATTGATATAAGAGCAAAGAAGGCAGATACAATAATTTTTATTAATATGCCAACATATATTTGTCTTTATAGAATTTTTAAGAGACGATTTATGTATAGGGGAAAAAGCAGACCAGATATGGCGGAAGGGTGTCCAGAAGGAATTGACATAGAGTTTTTTAAGTGGGTATTGAGTTATAATAAAAAAATTAGACCAGAAATACTTAAAAAGCTAAGTTTATATAAGGAAAAAGATATCATAATTTTAAATGGGAAGAAAGAAGTAAGGAAGTTTTTAGAGGGATAAATATTTTGCTTAGAATGTGTTTCTTTAAACTTTAAAATGGAGAAATAGTTTTAATAATACTAAATAATTCATTATATAGAAATATTTCTGTTAATAAAAGAAAAAGATAGAATTTAAAAGGTAACTTAACTAAGTAATAAAATTTAATGAGTTTTAAGGAAAAACAAGCAAATTCAATATTTGAGAAAACTAATTAAGAGTATTAATATTTAATTAAGTAATTACTTAATTAAATTAGAGGTGCTTATGAACGAGAAGATTAAGATATTTAAAGCTATAGGTGATGAAACAAGAGTAAAAATTCTACTTTTATTATCAAATAGAAATATTTGCGCAAAGGGAATTGCTAAGCATTTAGAGATTTCTGAAGCCGCAGTATCTCAGCATATTAAGATTTTAAAAGAAGCTAATATAATAATTGCATATAAGCAAGGATATTATGTTATGTATGAATTAAATGAGAAAGTATTAGCGGAAGCTATAGGTTTCATAAATCTTCTTATTCATAAAAATACTGATTTAATTTCAAATGAGTACAATTTTAATATTGAAGAGGTAAATACTGATAGGTGTAAGCATGGATGCAAATCCATGAAGGGTTGTTGTAAAAACAAAATTAAGGAGGAATAAAAATGAAAGTATGTTTTCCAGTTAACTCTAATGAAGGTTTAAATAGTATGCCATATAATCACTTTGGAAGCGCTCCAGAATTTGTTGTATGGGATGGGGAAAGTAATGTAGTTAAATCAATTAGTAATGGTGATTTAGGGCATGAGCACGGAAAGTGTAATCCTATTAAAGCATTATCAGGAGAAGTAGTTGATGCTGTAGTTGTAGGAGGAATAGGTAAAGGTGCCATTGTTAAATTAAACTCTATGGGAATAAAGGTATATGAAGCTATTGAAGGAACAATATCAGATAATATTAATTCACTTAAGAATGGTGTATTAAAAGAATTTGATAGTAATCATACATGTAATCATGATGGATGCTCTCATCATGGTAATAAATAAAAAAATATATATATATAACGAAAAAGCATCATTAACTTGATGCTTTTTTATGTATATAACCTTTTGATTGGTAAAAAAAGGAATGGAAAGAACATACTTTCACTTTGGGTAAATTTGTAGTAAAATTAAATGATACGATAGTATATTTTGTACAAAGGATGGAAAATTAATGAGCGGAAAAGAGCATATGATTGTAGGGACTACTGCAACAGCAACAATGGGAATTGGTTTCTTAGTAACAAAAACATTTGATAGTGTAATTTACTTAGTACCATTAATAATTGGGGGATTTATAGGATCGTATATGCCAGATATAGATTCTCATAATTCAAAAGTAAGACAAGCGTTTAATAAAATATTAACTTTTTTAATAATAGCAATCTTTATTGGATATGTTTTGGGGATTATGTTAAATGTAAATGATATTATTGTATTTTTACAAAGCAATTTTAATAATTATTTTGGTGCTATTATGTTTTGTATAGTAACAATACTAGGAAAGTTATCGCCTCATAGAATGTTCACACATAAATGGTTAGGAACATTATCATTTTGTGGCTGTGTTTACTTTATAGGAAATATTTATTTAACATTAGGCTTTACAATGGGATATATATTACATATAGTTTGTGATAGATTTTCGCCTAGGGGGAAAAACCTGAAATTTTTTGAGTTTAAGTTACCCTGCAGAAATTCAAAAAACAAAACTACAATTGTTTGGTAAAAATGAAGTTTCAGCAAGAACAATGTATATGCCTATTTAATAATAAGAAAATTATTGATACAATTATAAGTAAAAAGAGAGATGAAAATAACATTATTTAATAAACAATATTGAGGTGAAATAATGATTAACTATGATTATGGAAGATTAACTGGTGAAGTTATTACTAGGGAAGATTTTGAATATGAAGAAGAAAGAAAAGCTTGGAATAGGGCTATAGAAAAGTATCCACTAATTATTGTATATTGTAAAACAGAAGAGGATATCAGAAATGCAATTATATTTGCTAAGGCTAACTCACTTTCAATAAGAATAAGAAATGGGCGTCATCATTATGAAGGATATTCTACAGGAAATGATGTAGTAGTTATTGATGTAAGTAAAATGAATAAAATATACATAGATGAAGAAAATGAAAAAGTAAAGATTCAAGCAGGAGTAAGAAATAGGGAATTGTATGAAGCTACTGGGAAAAAAGGATATCCATTTCCTGGTGGAGGATGCCCTACAGTAAGTGCAGTTGGATTCACTTTAGGTGGAGGTTGGGGATACTCTGCAAGGCTTTTAGGACTTGGATGCGATAGATTAGTTGAAGTTGAATTAATAGATTGCAATGGGAAAACTATAATTTGCAATAAGGAAATAAATGAAGATTTGTTTTGGGCATTAAGGGGCTGTGGTGGAGGTAATTTTGGTGTAGTTACTTCTATGACTTATAATTTACCACCTAGAATTGATATGGTTACATTGGTTAATATAGATTTTACACATATAGATTTTGAAGAAAATATTGATTTGATTGAAAAATGGCAAGAGATTTATAAGGTTATGGATAAGAGAGCTAATTTTAAGTTAGCTTGTTATAATTCAAGTGATAGAGGTAAAGGTGTTAAGATAGTTGGATTAGTATATGGAGATAAAAAGCTGACAAATGAAATACTAAAGCCGATTAAAGATATTGTATCTCAAGGGAGTTATAAACTTGATTATATAGATATTTTTGAAGCAAATAAAATAATTCAAGATAGTCATCCAGAATTTGAAAGATATAAAAGTGCAGGTAGATTTGTTTATAAGGATTATACTAGGGAAGAAATTACTAAACTTTTAGAATTAATTGATGAAAGAGCGGAAGGGGCTACTTATACAGCAATAACTTTTTATGGATTAGGTGGAGTAATAAAGGAAGTTAAAAGTGATAGTACAGCTTTCTATCATAGAGATGCACAGTTTATCTTAGGGTTCCAATCAGTTTGGGAAGAACCTAGGTTTGCACCAGTAAATAGAAAATGGTTTGTAGAAAAATTAGAGTACATAAAATTTATAACAGATGGTGGATTTGTTAATTTCCCATGTCAGGAGATAAATAGTCAATCAAAAAGTTATGAAGAGGAATATTATGGGGAAAATTCAGAGTTGTTAAAATTAATAAAAGAAAAATATGATAAAGATGATTTCTTTAATTTTGAACAAGATATTAGAATAGAGAGAAAATTATTTTATGATTTCCTTGTTAGATAATATTTAGAAGGTTATTATTAAGATAATAAAAATAACAGTAGAGATAGTATATTACTCTACTGTTATTTGTTATTTTCTTTAAAAGAATAAAGATTAGATTATTAATATAAAAATACTACTTAGCAATCGGAATTGCTTTCATCTACAGTAGGTGCTTCTATTAAAGTAGCAAAGATATATTCATGACGATGTCCATCTACAGTTGTAGTATAGCCTTTTACTAGATGAACATGTTTTCCATTTCCTACATATATTGCAGGGCCTGTAGTATTACAGATTTTATGATGATGATCTACAAAATCTGTATTAGTGGCTAGCTTATGAACATGTGATCTACCATATTTTATAGCTTCACCAGTAACTCCAGCAAAACGATGGTTGTGTCTATCATCGCATTCTTCAGCAAACATTGTTGAACCTTCAAATTCATGAACATGATCATCTAAAGTATTTTCTGAATAATCATCACTTTCACAATTAGAATATCTACATTTATTATATCTAGTACTCATAAAAATTATTCCTCCTCATTTGTTGTTATAATATATAATATGACGATCCTAAAAAAGTTGACATAAATTTTTATTGAAAATATATTAATTTATTGAATTTCTCCAGTAATTTAAAAAAATGATAATATCTTTTAAAGATGGACTTTTAGCATTTCTTACATAATAACCAGAAGTTGCAGTTCCTAAAACTAGTGACAGTTGAGTAGAAAGTCCTAATACTTGTCCAAAGCAGAAGCCAGCATTAAAATTATCTCCAGCACCTGTAGTTAATTTGGGATTTGGTTCGTAAGGCCCAGGAGTATAATAGTATTTTCCGTTACATACTGCACATGCTTCCTTTACAGGATGAATTACTAGTGTATGAATACTTAACCTTTTAGAAAGTTCTATTGTAAGAGTTTTTAAAGGAACTTTATTTTCTGATGAGGTTATTCCGAAAATTTCTCCAATTTCATAGGCTTCTTTTTCATTCAATCCTAAAATAACATTAAATTTAGATGAAAATTCTTTTAATAATGATAAAGCTTCTAAAACATCAGATTTTAATCTGTTTTCGGGATCAGCTAAATCGAAGAAAATATACTTATTATCTTTTTTATTTAGATTAGGAAGTACTTCATTAATTAAACCTTTCCATATTTGAGTCATATAAGGAAGCATAGTCCAGTTCTCTAATCCAACTAAAGTTGAACTATCAATAATAGAGGTTAACTTTTCAACTCCGACTTTTTCTTTGATCTTATTCCAATTTACATCTTTTAAGCATTCACGTTTTCCAATCATAAGTTTTCCGTCTAAAAATTCAACTGCATCTGTAAGACCAGGATTTGAAATAGAAATTATATTACATTTTTTAGACATTTCACTGAAGACTGGATTAATGGAATTTTCACCAAGAGCACCTATATAATTTATATTTAAGCCATAGGTGGCCAAAGCATTGCTCATAATAGGTCCATTACCACCAAGTTTGCTTTGAAGAGGAATAAATTCAACATTTGAGCTTAGTCCGGCAGCTTTACTGATAAAATCACCGAATTCACTTAATGTTTCCATTCTAATATAGTTATTTGCATCAGTTCTTGTTTTGACTACATGAAGAATTTGATCAACAAATCCGTCTAATCCCATTAATGCATTAATATTTATATTATTATGTTGCTCTAGAAATGCAATTAAAGAGTTAAGGTCATTTTTTAAATTTTTATCCAATTAAACTTCCTCCAATCAATAAAAATAATATCTTTAAAAGCTGGTAATAAATAACGTAAAATTTAATTTCATAATATATATATAGTGATTTAAAAAAATTATGTTAGTATTCTTTATTTTGATAAAATGATATAATATAAGTTAAATGAAATTAGTGCAAAAGAGAAAAAGAAGTTAGGATTTAGATTAAGGAATGGTAAAACATGCAGGAGAGAATAGACTACAAAAAAATAGATTTTAATTCAGCAAGAGATGTATTAGGTGGTAAGAATGTTGTTTTTACAGGGAGAGGATTTTTAGTAAGAGGAGAACTTATGAGACTTGCGAGGCAGGCTGGAGCAAATGTAGATACTATAGTAACAAAAAAGTGTGATATTTTAATTGTTGGGGAAAAACCAGGTAGCAAGCTAAGAAAAGCAAAAATTTTAGGGTGTGAAATAATTACTACAAATGATTTCAAAGATATTTTAGAAGGCAAAATAAGTAAAGTAGAAAATGATATTGATGAAGATATATTAAATATAAATAGTAATGATAATATTAATGAAGGTATATATATTTTAAGAAAAAATATATTATTGCTTATAAATAATGAAGCTATTAAAATGAAAACTATTAGAAATATAAAATTAAATGGTGGAAATATTATAGATAATTTTGATAAAGAAAAGGTTGATTTAATAGTTTATCAGCCAAACTCTAAAATTGCTAATATTTTAGATAAAGCTAAAAAGGATAATATAAATACAATTAGTTTAGGGGTTTTTAATAAAATGCTTATGAGTTGATTAATAAAATAATTTGGGGAGGAAAATAAGTTGAATAATAAGAGGGATGGACATGTACACAGTTATTATTGTCCACATGGAAGTAATGATAGGTTTGAAGCGTATTTAAGGAAGGCAATAGAATTAGGAATAGAAGAAATTACATTTACAGAGCATATGACTATGCCAGAGGATTTAACTTTAGATGGAGTAGATAGGGAATATTTAAATTCTTCTGCTCCAAATATAGAAGAGATGAAAAAGTACTTAAAAGAAGTAAGTAATTATAAAGAAGAATATAAAAATAAAATTAAAATAAACATTGGGTTAGAAGTAGATTATTTAGAGGGATATGAAGAATTTACAACTGCTATGCTTAATGAATATGGAAGGTATTTAGACGATGCACTTATATCTATTCATATAGGAATGTATGAGGGGAAGTATTATGCATTTGATTGTATTGAGTCATTTGAAGCATTACTAAATAAAATCGGGGGTGTAGAAAAAATATACAATTTATATTATAATACCTTATTGAAGGGAATAAAAAGTAATTTAGGAAATTACAAGCCTAAAAGGATTGGACATCCTACATTAATTAGAATATTTAATAAGTTATATCCTATTGACTATAAAAATGATAAATTATTTGAAGAAATAATTAAGGAAGTCAAATTAAGAAATTATGAATTGGACTATAATACAGCTGGATTAAGAAAACAGTATTGTGGAGAAATATATCCAAGTGGTGATTTGTATGATTTAGCGATAAAAAATAATATACAAATGGTTTATGGATCTGATTCTCATGAAGCTAAGGATGTTGGATTTAACTTCAAATAATATAATTGGAGGAAGAGATATGGGAAGCATAAGGTTAAAAAAAATAATTGCAGTTGCCATGATATTTGTTATGGGGTCATCAGTTTATGGATGTACAAGTACAAATGCTTCTGGTAGCCAAAATGATAATATTGTAGTTGAAGATTCAAACAATAACAATAGTGGTAATAATGATATTGTGGTTGAAGATGATGAAAATGAGCAACAAATAAGCAATACAGAAGAAAATTATGATGATGAATCTAAGATAGAGTTGTTTAAATTATACTCTAAGGATGCAGAGCAGGGAGCAGAAATTTATTTAGGTGAAGTTGAGATTGATGAAAATGAATCATTAGAAAATAAATTAGCACAAATTGCAACTGTATTAAGTGAAGAAGCTTTTGACAACTTACCAATATCAATTACTGAAATCAAAGACGTAGATGGAAAGAAGATTGCGGTATTTAATTTAGATGAAATAGGTAACAATGCAGGTGATGTTCAATTTTCAGATTATGAAGGTATAAGTTGGTATAATAATTTCTTTGCAGGATCAACAGGTGGAGATATAACTCAATATACTTTAATAAGAAACTTATTACAAAGAGATTATACAGGTGAATGGATTGATGGTGTAGAGTTTACATACAAAGGTTCTAAAATTGAGTTTGATCATGTTCCAGACTTAGGAGAAATTACTTACAGATAGATAATATTCTAAATTAAAATTTTAAAGGTTGTATCATAATTGATGCAACCTTTATTTTACATGATATAAACTATTTTAAATAGTTGCTTTTATTATATAATTTAAGTAAAATAAGTTTTGTTATTAAAAATATGAGGTGATAAATATGAGTGGTATAGCAGGTAATGGGTGCGCAAGAATAGTACCAGAAGAAGCTAAAAAGACTCTTGAAGAAATAGAAAGAAGTATTGTTAAAAGATATAGAAAGCCAATATGGTCGAAATTTATAAAAGCAGTTAAGGATTATCAATTAATAGAAGAAGGCGATAAGATAGCGGTTGCAATTTCCGGTGGCAAAGACTCACTACTAATGGCAAAGTTATTTCAAGAATTAAAAAAACATGGTCAAGTAAATTTTGATGTAGAATTTATAGCAATGGATCCAGGATATCATCCACAAATAAAAGATTTACTAATAGAAAACTGTGAGCATTTAAACATTCCAGTACATATTTATGAATCGAAAATTTTTGAAATAATTGATGAAAAAGCAAAAGACTATCCATGTTACCTTTGTGCAAGAATGAGAAGAGGATCATTATATAATAAGGCTAGAGAATTAGGATGTAATAAGCTTGCATTAGGACATCACTATAATGATGTAATTGAAACAACTATGCTAAATGTTCTTTATGCAGGAAACTTTAAAACAATGTTACCTAAATTAAAGGCTGATAACTTTGAAGGAATTGAACTTATAAGACCACTTTATTATGTAGAAGAGGAAGCAATTATAAGATTTATTAAGTATACAGGATTATGGCCACTTAATTGTGCTTGTATGGTTGCTGCAGAAAAAATTGGGAATAAGAGACACGAAATTAAAGATATGATAGCAGAATTAAAGAAAAACTTTAATGATGTTGACAAATCTATATTTAAGGCTGCAGCAAATGTTAATATGAATTCTATTTTAGGATGGGAAAAAGATGGAGAAAAATATTCATTTTTAGATCCAGAAAACCCAAAGAAATAAATTAATAAAGCAGAATAAAACAGGGTAGGTTGCTAATACTAAATATATAATATTTAGTGGAGGTGTTGTTATGGCTAAGAAAGGTCAAGAAGCCACTTGGGAAAATGATCATTTTAAAGGGGCAAAGAAACCAAGAGCAGCAAAAGTACCAGAAGTAAATCCAGTTGGAAATGGAAAATAGCATAAATTTTTATATAAAGTAAATATAAACTTAATTCTAACCTTAAGGTGAAGTTTTAACTCTACTTTAAGGTTAGAATTGGTTATACAAAAAGTGCACTTAGTTTAGTGGTATCTATTAGTATTACCACCTAAAAAGAACAAGTATTATGACGGTTAGCAATTAGATAAATAAAAAAATAAGCTAAAGTACTAAAAAGGTATGTACTTTAGCTTATTTTCATATAAAATATAAGAGTGGGGAAAATTTGGATAATGTATAATTGAAATAACATATTTAGATTATGGAGGTAAAAATGGATAAAGAAACACTAATGAAAATGGATCCTAATATACTAGTAAGTATGGTTAATATGAAGTTAAGAGATTATTATTCAAGTTTAGACCAGTATTGTGACGATATTGGGCTTGAAAGAGAATATATTGAAAAGAGACTTGGAAGTATTGGATATAAATATTGTTCAGATATTAATCAGTTCAAATAATTTATTAAGTAATAATATTAATGGGTAGATAGAAAATTTAAAAAGAGGTGAAGAATATGAAATTAAAAAAAATAGGAAAAATTGCGGTGGTTATTGCTGCGTCAACAGCATTGGTTACTACTTTAATTAATGACAGGAAAAATAAAGAACGTACAAGTAATGACTAGTAATACATTTACTAAGATATGTAAAATAGGGGTAATAATATGAATATAATCAAGGGGAAAGAGGTTGCAAAAAGAAATATATCATCAACTATAGAGAAATAATATGGAGCGATTATTTTTATTGATATAAAAAATGAAAAAGTTAGTTTATGTGGCAACTTAGAAAGTATATTCCAGATGAAATGTAATAATCTTGATATTTCAATAAATAAATTTTGTGATTATATTCATGAAAAGCATGTTGAAAAATTTCTTTGTTTATTTAACGAAGATAATTTAACTAAAAATAATTTTAAGTTACAGATAAAAAATCATTGCCCTGAAAAAGTTAAGTGGATTAAAATTCATTTAAATAAAGTAGTAATTGAAAATGAAGTTATAGGATATGAAGGATACGTTAGTGAGATAGTTGATTTAAATGGAGATGAAAGTGAAGTAGCATTTTTAGAAAACATACCATATTTGGATGAAGTTACAGGATTACATAAAAGAATTTATTTAAAGGATAAATTAGATGTTTATTTAGAAATAAATAAAAACTCTGATAATAAAGGTGCATTAATTATATTAGGATTAGATAATTTTAAATATATAAATGATACTTTTGGAGTTACATATGGAGATAAATACCTAAAATCAGTTACTAAAGAGCTTAAAAATAAGCTTATCAGTGATGATTATATTTGTAAACTTGAAGGTGATGAGTTTTTAATATTTTTACATAATGCTACAACGTTAAGGGAGATTGAAACTAAAGCACAATTTATTATAGATGTTTTTAATAAATCGTATAACATAGAAGGAAAGCAAGTGCATGTTACAACTAGTATAGGAGTAGCAATTTATCCAGATGATGGATATGATTTTGATGAGTTAATAAAAAATGCAGATGCAGCAATGTATGAAGCAAAAACAAAGGGGAACAATCAGTATCAATTTTTTAATGATAGTATTGCACAAGCCATGGATAGGGCATATAAAATACAAAATAATTTAATGAGTGCAATTGAAAATGAAGAAATGTATGTTGTATTTCAACCAAAAGTAATTTTAGCTCATGAGAAAGTAAATGGATTTGAAGCACTAATTAGATGGAATAATAAGGAGATTGGAAATGTGCCTCCAAGTGAGTTAATTCCAGTTGTTGAAAATAATGGAATGATAGTACCTTTAGGAAATTTTGTTTTATGGGAAGTTTTTAAGAAAATTGATTTACTATTAAAATCAGGGTATTCAAATTTTAAAATTGCAGTAAACTTATCAGATATGTAACTGAGAGACCGAGAGTTAATAAATTATGTTAAATACTTATGTGATATTTATAAGATTGATGGTAGGTATATTGAGTTTGAAATAACTGAAGGGATATTAATCAAATCCTATGAAGATACATTAAGATCTTTATATGATTTAAAAAAACTTGGTGCAACCATAGCATTAGATGACTTTGGTACAGGATATTCATCATTAAACTATTTAACTAAGCTTCCAATTGATGCATTGAAGATTGATAGGAGTTTTGTTATTGATATGGTAGAAAATCATAAAAGTAGATGGATTGTAGAAAATATAATCCAATTATCTCATAAATTAGGTATAGAAGTTGTAGCTGAAGGAGTAGAACTTGAAGAGCAAGTTGATTATTTAAAATCAATTTTATGTGATATTGTTCAAGGATATTTTTATAGCAAACCTGAGACATTTGAGAAAGTGGTAGATTTATTAGAAAAATAATTAGATAATTATTAGGTAAATAAAATAGGAGTGATAAAATTTTTATTACTTCTATTTTATTGTGAAAAAATATAGAAGGAGAAAGATACATGAAGAGAAAAGTTGATTTAGTTTCAGGGAATATAATAAAAACATTAATAGCGTTATCTTTACCAATATTGGGGACATCGTTTATTCAAATGGCATATAGTTTAGTAGATATGATATGGATTGGAAAAGCCGGAAGTGCCGCTGTTGCTGCTGTTGGGACAGCTGGTTTTTTTGCATGGTTTGGAAATTCCTTAGTTTTAATAACGAAGACTGGTGCCGAAGTTGGAGTGTCACAAGCTATAGGTAAAAATGATGAAAAGGAGAGAAATTCATATGTATATAGCAGTATAGCATTATGTGTTGTAATGTCAATTATATATGGAATTATTTTAATTTTATTTAGGAATGAACTTATAGGTTTCTTTAATTTAGGCGATTCAAATATAATAAAGATGTCTTTAGAATATTTAATTATTATTGCATTAGGAATGATATGTGCTTTTTTAAATCCACAGCTAACAGGGATATTTACTGCTTCAGGAAATAGTAAAACTCCATTTGTAGTAAATACTATAGGACTAGTAATGAATATAGTTTTAGATCCAATTTTAATATTTGGATTTGCTGGGATTAAGCCATTGGGTGTAGTAGGTGCAGCTTTGGCAACAGTATTATCACAACTTCTAGTTACTATTATATTTATATATACATTTATTAAAAATGGATATAACTTTAGTTTTAGTAATAAGAAATTTATTACTTTAGAGTATATAAAAAATATATGTATATTTGGAGGGCCAACAGCAATTCAAAATTGTTTATTTACATTTTTCTCAATGCTCCTTGGAAGAATTGTAGCTAGTGCAGGACCAGTTTCAATAGCAGTTCAAAAAGTTGGATCACAAATAGAATCTATTTCGTGGATGACTGCTGGAGGATTTGCAAGTGCATTAACCGCATTTATTGGACAAAACTATGGAGCTAAGAAATGGGATAGGGTATTAAATGGATATAAGGTTACACTATTTATTTCTTGTTTATTAGGAGTATTTACCACAATATTATTAGTGTTCTTTGGTGGGGGTATTTTTTCAATATTTATAAATGAAGGTGAAGCAATAGCTCAAGGAATTGATTATTTGAAAATTTTAGGCTATTCTCAATTGTTTATGTGTTTGGAAATAACAACATCAGGAGCATTTTATGGAGTTGGAAAAACTGTTACTCCATCAATAATAAGTATTATTTTTACTGGTTTAAGGGTACCTTTGGCTATAATTTTATTTAGACCAGAGATTTTAGGGATAAATGGAGTATGGTGGAGTATTAGTGGAACAAGCATAGTAAAAGGAATATTACTTGTAGTGCTGTTTTCATTAATAGTAATAAGACCACTAAAAAAACAAATAAGCATAGAAGTTTAAAATAATCAAAAAAAGGCTCATGTTAAAATATTAGAAGTAACATGAGCTTTTTATTTATTATTTTTTTAGTACATGATAAATTTCAGGAGTATCCATAGTTATTTTTTCGAATGTATATCCTTGACTCTTATAATATTTAATTATACTTTTTATTGCTATGGCAGTATTTTTGTTTGCATATGCATTATGCATTAAAACTACAACATTGTCTTTGGTAGATATGGACCTATTTAAAATAGTATCCGGAGATGAATTTGGGTTTGCTCCGTCTAAAGTATCTTGAGTCCAATCATATATTTTAAATCCATTAGAATGAACTGCATTTACCATTTCGTTGGATAGTCTATAGGTACTATTATTTGTTCCATAAGGGAATCTTAAAATACAGTAATTTTCACCAGTAACATCATAAAGAGACTTTTGAACTTGTTTCATTTCTGAAATGAAACCATCACAGCTACTATACAGTTTACTTCTTTCATGAGTAAAGCTATGTAGGCCGATACTATGACCTTCTTCTTTCATTCTAAGAATTATATCCTCCTGTCCTTTTATCTGATTGCCTATTATAAAAAAGGTAGCAGGAACATTTTCTTCTTTCAATACATCTAAGGTTTTTGTAGTTACCTCTCCACCAGGAGAATCATCAAAGGTTAAATAAACAACCTTTTTATTAGTGTTTTCTCTATTGTCATCATCACAATATGTGATTGATTGAGGAAAGAGAAGAAAAACGGCAAAAATAAATAAAGTTAAATTAAATAGTTTTTTCATCATATAAAAATCACTCTTTTCGCTATAAAATTAATAAGTTCCTCTAGATTAGAGTCATTTTTAGTATGTACAATTTGAAAAAATATATTTCTTGATATTTTATATAAAAGAGTATATAATAACAAAAAGGCTTTAAGTCGAATCAGAGAGTTCGGTAAGTTTCAAAAGTTTGTAGTATTAATAATTTTAATAGAATTACTATAGCTTCTTACTGAATGTAAGAAGCTTTTTTTTTACCTTTAATAACAGTCCAGTGAGGCTGAAAAGGGGGAATTTTAAATTCTCCTTAAAAGAAAATAGGGAGGGTGTTTTATGACACAATATACAGGTGAATTATTAAAAGAAAGTAGAAGCGTTAAAGATGGGGCAATGAAAGTTATTCTTGCAATGCAGCATCTAATAGCAATGTTTGGGGCAACAGTACTAGTACCAATATTAACTGGATTAGATCCATCGGTAGCATTATTTTCAGCTGGTGTTGGAACATTGATATTCCATTTATGTACAAAAGGGAAGGTTCCAGTATTTTTAGGATCATCATTTGCATTTATTCCAGTAATAGTAGCAGTAGGAGAAAAATATAATGGTGATTTAAGATATGCTCAAGGTGGTATTATTGTAGTTGGATTGATTTATGTAGCAGTATCCTTTTTAATAAAAAGGATAGGATTAAAGAATATTAAAAAAGTATTACCAGCTCAAGTAGTAGGGCCAATGATAATAGTAATTGGTTTAAACTTAATTCCAACAGCATTAGATATGACAGGAATAACAGCTATAGCTTCAGGAGGAAATGATGCTGTAGTAAGTGTAATAATAGCTTGTATAACATTAGGAATAGCATTGTTAATTAAAAAGTTTAGTAAAGGATTCTTATCACAAGTATCTATTTTAATAGCTGTAGTAGTAGGATATGTAATTAGCTCAATGTTTGGATTGGTATCTACAGCAGAAATTCAAAGTGCAAGTTTAGTGGCTATACCAAGTTTTACATTACCTAAATTTGATATTGCTGCAATGGCAATAATAGCACCAGTGGTATTAGCTGTAGTAATGGAACATGTAGGTGATATTACTACAAATGGAGAAGTTGTAGGTAAAAATTTTATAGAAGATCCAGGTTTAAATAGAACGTTATTAGGAGATGGACTTGCAACGTTAGCAGCTGGATTTTTAGGTGGACCAGCAAATACAACATATGGTGAAAATACAGGAGTGCTAGCAATAACAAAAAATTATAATCCAGCAATATTAAGATTAACAGCTGTTTTTGCAATATTATTAAGCTTTGTTGCGAAGTTTGGAGCTGCAATAAGAACAATACCACAACCGGTAATGGGTGGAATAAGTTTAATGTTATTTTCAATGATAGCGATTGTTGGAGTTAAGACAATTAAAAGAGAAAAAGTTGAATTCAATATTTGCAATATTGTTGTAATGCTAGCAATATTAATTATAGGGCTTTCAGGAAACTTCTTAGAAAATGCAATAGGAATACAAATAACTGAAACAGTAAGTATATCAGGATTAAGTTTTGCTGCAATTATAGGGGTTTTACTTAATGTAAAATTTACAAAATTAAAAAAAGCAAAATAATTAAAAATATTAATTAATATAACACTAAATAATAGAAATATTATTTAGTGTTAATTTATTTTAATGAAAAAATACAGAATGTATTAATAAATTTAGTAGAAACATATATATAGTTTTATAACTATATGATAAAATTAGTTTATGAATATATATTTTGGAGGTTATGATGAACCTAAATATTAAAAGTAATAAAAAGTTATATAAATATAATAAATTTTTTATAGTATTTGTAGGAATAATTATATTTCTTTTAGTACAATATAAATTAATAGATTTATCACAAGTTATAATGATAATAGTAATAGCTATTTTAATGCTTATGCTTGAAGAGTGTTTCATAAGAATTAAAATGAAAAATAACGAGTGTATTAAGTGTAAAGAAGGATATGCTTTATCTATTGAAGCAATGGATGGAGCAATTTGGAAATGGGATGATGATACAAATAGTTTGTTTATTTCAGGAAAGATAAAGAATCAACTTGGGATAAGGAAAGAGAATATTACGTTAGAAGACTGGTATGGATATGTAGATGATTCCCAATATGATAAAGTAAGGACTTATTTTAATAATATATGCTTAAATAGAATGTGTATAGAATCAAATATTAAGTATAGACTAAAGGCAAAAGATGGACAGTTAATTCATGTTGATTATACAGGAAAGGGTTCTATAAAAGATAAGATTTATAGTTTATCTGGAGTAATAACCGATGTTAGTAAGGAAAAAAAAGCTGAACAAAAGATTCATTTTATGAATTATTATGATGATATAACAGGTATCCCTAACAGGAAAATGTTTACAGAAAAATTTAAAGAGTTAATTAACGATAATCTTAGTTGTGGTACAAAGTTAGGATTAATTTTTTATGATATAGATAATTTTAAAAGTATTAATGATACTTATGGTCATGAAGTAGGAGATCAGATACTTTTAAAGCTTTCTGAGAGAGTGAATAAAGAACTAGATGGAAGACATACATTTGCTAGATTTGGTGGAGATGAATTTGTAATTGCTTTTTCTAGAGTAAATGATGAAAATGAAATAAGAGAATTATTAAATAGATTGTTAGTTAGCGTGAGAAAACCTATTGAAGTTAATAATAAAAATATATATTGTTCCATAAGTTTAGGGGTAAGTATGTATCCAAGAGATGCAAAAAATCTAGATATACTATTGAAAACAGCAGATATGGCAATGCATAAGGCTAAAGAAGAAGGGAAAAATAGATTTAGATTTTTTGATGTTGATATTTTAACTTTGTTAAGGCGACAATATGATATTGAAAAGGCCTTTAGAACTGCTATTGAAAAGGAAGAAATATTTATGGTTTTTCAACCAAAAATATCGATAAAAGGTGAAAAAGTAAATGGATTTGAAGCTTTAGTAAGATGGGTAAGCCAAGAGTTGGGATTTGTTTCTCCAGCTGAATTTATTCCAATTGCTGAAAATACAGGATTTATTGTTGAACTAGGGAAGTATATTGTTGAAGAAAGTTTTAAAAAGTGCAGAGAGTTATATGAGACAAGTGATCATAAATTTCATATAGCTATTAACATATCGGATATTCAATTGAGAGAAGAGGGCTTTATAGAATTTATTTCAGATTTACTTAATAAATATAATGTACCACCGGAATATATAGAGTTTGAAATTACTGAAGGAGTTATTATGCAGTCAGTATCAAGAAATATAGAGATTTTATTGAATTTAAAAAATTTAGGTGTATCTATTGCGCTTGACGATTTTGGAACAGGGTATTCATCATTAAGCTATTTAAAAAGACTACCAATAGATGTATTAAAGATTGATAAAAGCTTTGTAGATGGTATTGGAGTTGACGAGAAAAGTGAGTATATAGCAGAAAGCATAATAAAGCTTTCACATAGTTTAGATTTAAAAGTAGTTGCTGAAGGAGTAGAAACTAAGGAGCAATTAGGATATTTAGATAAAATGAAGTGTGATATCGCACAAGGATATTATTTTAGCAAACCAGAAAAATTTGAAATTATAAAAGAAATGATATAAAATTTTTAATTTTTAAGCACAAAATGACCTCTTAATGCGTATTATGTAAATATACGATTTTAGGAGGTTTTTATGCGTATAAGAATAGAGGATGATTTTGATGGTGAACTAGAAAATGAATATAAGTCAATAGATAATGACTCAAATGTAGGAAATGGTAAATTATCAAATTCTAGTGAAACAATAATAGATGTCGAAGCAACTGATGTTGAAGTAGATAAAGCTACTAATGATGATAGTTGTAATGAAAATATAGATGGCCCAATAGCTTCAGAAAAGGATAAAAAGGAAGCAAAGACTTATAACCTTGATAATGGATTCAGTTTAGAACTTCAAGGTGCAACTTTTATAGATGATAATGAAGAAGTAAATGATAATAGGGGTTATATTAATCAAAAAGTAGTAACGGATGATGAAAATGAATATAATAATGAAAGTGAGTACAATAATGAAAGTGAGTACAATAATGAAAAGATAACAGCAGATGATAAAGATGAGTACGATAATGAAACAATAGCAACAGGTTATAATAGTGATTATATTAATAAAAAAATAAAAATAGATGATAATGTAAAAGAAAAGTTTGTAGAAAATGAAGGATTTGAACAAGAGTATATAAATAATAGTAATTATAAAAAAATAAAAAAGAAAGAAAGGAAAATAGTTGGAAAGATTACGGTTATATCAAAGTTAGGAGATAGAAAAGGAAGTTGTATTTCAGATGCTAAGATAAATTTATATGCTCTAAATGGATTATCTCCAAAGCTGATAAGTTCAAAATTTACGGATAAAAATGGAGTTGTTATCTTTGATAATTTAGCTGAAGGAAGTTATAGAGTAATTGAAATTGTAAATAGGAAGTATTTTGAAAAACCAACATATATTCAATGGAATGAAGTAACTATTGATGATGAATTAAGGGAAGAAAGTATTATAGTAATAAATAAAGTAAAACGTCATTAAAGATAATACAGAAGGATTGAGGATTAGTGAAATATTAGTTTAAAGATATTATACTTTTCTTACAATCCTTTTTTATGTTAGAATTACATATAATAAATGAAAGGAAGATACGAGAAATGAAAATAAAGATAAAGTATTTTGAAGGCGCAACAAAGTTAAAGAAGATTAGTAAGGGAAATTGGATAGATGTTTATGCTAGTAAAGATATATTTGTGCCTTTAAATGAAAGAGCGATGATACCACTAGGATTTGCTTTAGAATTACCACAAGGATGGGAAGGGCATTTAGCACCAAGAAGTTCAACGTTTAAAACTTGGGGAATAATACAAACAAATTCTGTTGGAGTCGTTGATGATACATATATTGGAGATAATGATCAATGGCACATGCCTGTATACTGCTTGCAAGCAAAACATGATAGTGGAACATGGATAAGAACTGGAGATAAAATAGGGCAGTTTAGAATAATGGAAGTAATGCCAGAAATTGAATTTGATGAGGTTGAAGCTTTCGGTAATTGTGATCGTGGAGGATTTGGAACTACAGGAAGAAACTAAAGCATTTATTGAAAGTCAGTATAAAAACTGACTTTTTGTTTAAAATATAAATATAAGGAAACAATGAAAAAATTATTGTAATTATATGTAAATTATGTTAATATAAACAAAAGAGGGGTTATTACAATCAAAGGGAGAAGTAGGGAAGACATGAAGTACATTGATTTATCACATGAAATAAAAAATGAAATGCCTGTTTATCCAGGAGATAAAGGTGTTAAATTAATAAAAGAAAAAGATTATGTAGAGAATGGATATAATAGTTTTTCTATAGTTACAGAAATGCATGCAGGAACACATATAGATGCACCGCTACATATGAAAGAAAATAAAAACTATATAGCTGACTATCCAATTGAAAAGTTTGTAGGTAATGTAGTATTATTGGATGTTAGAGGGGAGAAGCTTATAGAGGTTAAGGAGGAATACTATATAAATATTAAAGAAAATGATATAGTATTATTATTTACTGGGTGGGATAACTTTTATGGAAAAGAAGAGTATTATACTGATCATCCAATTGTAAGTATGGAGTTAGCAGAGCTTTTAATAAAAAAGAAAATTAAGATGTTAGGAATGGATATGCCTTCACCAGATAGGGATAATTATGAAATCCATAATATATTATTTGAAAATGATATATTTCTTTTGGAGAACTTAACTAATTTAAATAAACTTTTATATAATGAGAATATTCAATTATTTGCCCAACCTTTAAAGGTTCAAAGTGAGGCGAGTTTAGTTAGGGCTGTAGCAATTTATCAGGGATATTAATATTATAGATAAAAATAACAGAATACATTTAGTACTCTGTTATTTTTATTTATAAGAAAATATTATATACAACTAGAAATAAAACTTTCAAATAATTTAAGCATGATAGTATCTTTTAATGAAAGCATCTCGGGATGCCATTGGACACCTACTACAAAATTTTTACCTTCCATTTCAATAGATTCAATAATTCCATCTGGGGAAGTTGAGGTAGCAATAAGGTTATTACCAAGTTCTTTAACAGCTTGATGGTGAGCGCTATTAACAATGTATTTATCTTCTCCTAATATATTACGAATTAAACTATTCTTTTTAATAGAGATTGGATGACAAATATTTGATAAATGACTATTTTGATTATGAAGTATTGCATTAGGAATATTATGAGATATATCTTGATAAAGAGTACCACCTGCTGCAACATTTAATACTTGTATACCTCTGCATATTCCTAATATGGGCATGTTTAGAGATAAAGCTTTTTGAGTTATGGAAATTTGATACCAATCTATAAGATCATTACATTTTCCAAGGTGAAGTTGTGGAGAAGTATTATATAAGAGTGGATTGATATCAGCACCACCAGGTAATAATATTCCATTACAAAGTGACAATTGTTCCTCTAAGACATCTTTGTTTTCAATAATAGGAAGATAAATAGGGATTCCGTTAGCCTTTGCGATGCATTTAGAGTAGTTATTATTATTATAATCGAAATAATTTCCAGCAAATGAAGGATTAGATTCTGTATATAAAGAACCTATAATACCAATAATTGGTTTGATCATTTTAACCTCCATGAAATTTATTGTTTATAATATATAATATAGTAGAAAAGAAAGCTATTGTTTACTATAGTAATAAACAAATAAATGGACTATTATTGCAATAATCCATTTATTTATTATTAGATAAAGTATATTAATTTAAAGTTCATCTTATTATAAAGTTTACTGAAGACTATATATATCAGAAAATTCAATACTGCATTTATCTAATCTACTATGACTATCTTCATTTATATTATAGATTATATCTGAGTCCTTAATTGTTTGAATTGGTAAAGTGAAAGTGAATTCTGACCCAATATTTTTTATGCTATAAACGGCAATTTTACCACCATGCATTTGAACAAGAGATTGTACAAGTGATAATCCTATTCCACTTCCTTCACATTTTCTAGTTAAAGTATCATCAACCTGTATAAATCTTTCGAAAATAATAGATATATTTTCTTTGGGGATTCCAATACCAGTATCTTTAACAGAAATAATAACATTATCTTCAGTTTTATCAATAAAGACATTTATTACACCAGGTGATTTAGTATATTTAACTGCATTAGAAAGAAGATTTAGCATAATTCTTTCAATTTTATCAGGGTCACATGAGATAATTATCTCTTCAAAAGAGGTATCAAAAATTAAATCTATACCCTTATCTTTTAGATACTGTGCTACAGATAGTGTTATATCTTCAATTATAGAAACTATGTTACAATTTTTCGGGTGTATTTCGTAATAACCACTATCTATTTTAGTAATATCAATTAAATTATTAGCAAGTCGTAGAAGTCTATAGGAGTTCTGTTTAATTGAATTTGTATATTTTTTTAAATTGAAATCCTTAGAGCATTTAATATTTTCATTAAAAGTATTATGATTAATTACTTGTAAGCTTGCTAAAATTATATTTAGCGGTGTTTTAAATTCATGAGATATATTAGCAAAAAATTCATTTTTTATATTTTCTATATGCAAAGATTCTTCCATAAGTTTTTTTTCGATTTCTAATTCTTTTTTATCAGTAATATCTTTTCCTGTAACCATAATAACATTATCAGAATCAATATAAGAACAATTCCAATTAAGCCATTTTACACAACCATTCTTAGTAATTAATCTAATACATAAATCAGTAATAGTTGTTATAGAATGTAATTTGCTACTAAATAAATCATAAAGTTTATATTTGTCATCACTATGTGTTAGACTTAACAAATTCATAGATAAAAGTTCTTCTTTAGTATAGCCTAAGAGTTTGATCCAACCTTCATTAATCTTTAAGAAATCTCCATTAGCGGCTATAGTTGCAGTTAAATCTGTTGCAGTTTTTAATAAAAAGGAAAGTTCTATTTCAGTTTTAACACGTTTATGTAATTCTATTTTTAGATTGTTAGATAAAAGATAGTTATGCATTGACAACCCAAAGCGATTACAAAGTGTAGATATAAATTCATTATTATGAACTACAGGAGTAAACTTATCCTTATATCCTATATAAATTAATCCTAAAAATTTATTATTATAGTAAATTGGTTGTACACATATTTGTTTTATAGTTTTTCTATAGTATTTGTGAAGTTTACTTGGAGATAAAAAATCTATATCGTGCAATCCCCAGTCTGTAAAAGGTTTAATAAGGGTTTCGTATTTGTAGTGTGTTAGTTGAATTGAATGAAAATTCTTTACAAGCTCATCGTAAGAGGAACTACAATAAGGAATTAAAGATTCATTAACATATATCCAAGCATGAAATTCATCACAATTCAATGATTCTAAAATAGTATTGCTAAGTCTATTTAAAGATGCAAATTCATCAGTGCAATCTATATTTTGTTTTAATAAATTATTAATACTATTTAATTGTATATTACTTTTAGCTATATCCATTTCATAATTATTTTCAGGTGTTAAAGTTAAAGGGTTATATATTCTTTTAAAGTTTTTCATATTATTCTTTTTATAATCATCATCGGTAATATTATCTTCATTATAACATTCGAGTTTAATAAATATACTATTAGTATTTTTATACAAACCTTTAGAAATTTTAGTATTAAATTTAATTGGTAAAGAATTTTTAGAAATAATATCTAAGTTTTTTAATGATTTATCTTTAATATTAAACAAAGTATTAATATTTTTATTTAATATAAAAGATAAAATATTTTTATCAATTATCTCATTAAGTTTGTAACCAAGTTGTATAAGAAGAGCTTTATTTGAAAATAGAATTTTACCAGTATGATCTATTATAAGAATTTTTTCATTTAAAATATTAAAAAAGTTTTCCATTAATCCTCCAAGATTATTTAACTATGTGTATATTTACTCTAATTATAATCCTATTTTATCAAATAATGTAGCAATTTTGCAAATAAGTATAAAATGCTTATTTATAAATAAGAATAAAGTAAAAATAAAAAATAAATAAGACTTTATAATTATATAAGTTTTATTTATAATTATAGAATAATAAAAGTATTAAGTTTTAGAGTTTACACAAAGTAAAATAAAAGAAGAATAATATAACACTGGAGTTGGAATTAATAAAAAATATCATGATTTAATATTTAATAGATTTAATCAAGTTATTGATCCATCATATGCAGTTAAAAAGGAAGGTGGGTTAGGATTAACTATTACAAAGAAGATAATTGATCTTCATAATAGTGATATTTATGTAAAAAGTTATACCAGCACAAGTAAGTAAGTTTATTATAGTATTGCTAGTTAAGCAAAAAAAGGTAGTATGTTTTGAATTAAGATATAACCTTATTAATGAGTAGGAGATTAGTAAATGAGAAAATTTAAAAAAGTATATATAGAAATTACTAATGTATGTAATTTAAGTTGTGATTTTTGCCCAAAGACAAGTAGAAAATATAAATTTATGAATAGGGAAGAATTTAACTATATAATTAATGAAATAAAGCCATATACAGATCACGTATACTTTCATTTAATGGGTGAGCCTTTATTAAATGAAAATATAGATGGATTTTTTGAGGAATGCTATAAAAATGGATTAATGGTTAATTTGACAACTAATGGAACATTACTAAATAAAAATTTAGAAAAGCTTATTAATGCAAAAGCATTGAGACAAGTAAATATTTCACTACATAGTTTTGAAGCAAATGAAAGTAATATAGAGCTATATGAATATATTAATAGAGTTACTGATTTTATTAATGAAGCTAGAAAAAAGAGTGATATTATATGTGCTATAAGACTTTGGAATATGGATAATGAGGAGTTAAAGGGTGCTAATAAATTGAATTTAGAAATATTGAATTTATTAGAGAAAAATCTTAATTTGGACTTTTCATTGGCAGAAAAATTACAAGAAACGCATAAGATTAAGCTAAAAGATAAAGTTTATTTAAATATGGCTGAAAAATTTAACTGGCCAGATATTAGTATAAATTCTATTGGTGAAGAAGTATTTTGTCATGGGCTTAGAAATCAAATAGGAATATTGGTTGATGGTACAGTTGTTCCTTGTTGTTTAGATAGTGAAGGAACTATTAAATTGGGAAATGTTTTTAAAGAACCATTTATAAGCATTTTAGAAGGAGAAAGAGCATCTAATATATATAATGGATTTTCTAGAAGAGTTGCAGTGGAAGATTTGTGTAAGAGATGTGGATATGCAACGAGATTTAAAAAATAATTTTTATTTAATAAGTTTGATATAGATAAATGGAATTATAAGTAAAATTGTATTCCATAACTAAGGAGGAAAAATGGAAGAGAGAAATTTGAAAAAAGAGATTAGTCTTTTTATGGCTACAATGCTTGTATGTGGTAATATGATAGGTTCAGGAGTATTTATGTTGCCATCAACATTAGCACAAGTATCAGGACCAGGAGCAACAATAATTGCATGGATAATGACAACTATTGGTTCTATATTAATTGCAATATCCTTTGCTAATCTTGGAACTAAGTATCCTTCAACTGGAGGAGCATATCAATACACTAAGGAAGCTTTTGGAGACTTTGCAGGATTTTTAAGTGCATGGTTATACTGGAATGGTTCATGGATAGGAAATGCAGCTATTATTGTGGCAATAACTAGCTATGCATCAGCAGTTATTCCTGCTTTAAATAATCCAATTATTTCAATATTATTTTCTAGTGCTATATTGTGGATATTTACAATAGTTAATATCTTAAGTGTAAAAGTTGCAGGAAAACTTCAATCATTTGTAACTGTATTTAAAATAGGATTTTTTACACTTTTTATAATTGTAGCATTTTTAAATTTTGATAATTCTAATATAATGCCTTTATTCTCAGAAGGCAAAGGATTAAGTACGGTACCATTAGCTGCAACATCAACATTATGGGCATTTATAGGATTAGAAAGTGCTACGGTTGCAGCAGGAGAGATTAAAAATCCAGAAAAAAATATAAGAAAAAGTACTATTTATGGATTAATAATTGCGGCAATAATATATTTAGCAATAAGTATAGCAAGTATGGGAGCCATGGATAATCAAACCTTAGCAAACAGTACTGCACCACTTACTGATATATTAACTAATGCATTAGGAAATGGATTTGGGAAGATTCTTACAATTGCGGTTGTTATTTGTATTTTAGGGACTGTTATTGGATGGTTATTAGCAACTGCAAGAGTTTCTTATGCTGCTGGGGTTGATGGGGTATTCCCTAAATTCTTTGGAAAGATAAATGAGAAAACGGGAACACCTGTAAACTCACTTATATTTGGAGCTGTTTTAGTTAATATATTATTGGTAATGAATTTCCAAAAAGGTATGGTTGATGCATTTACATTTATAACAATACTAGCAACACTTTCATATTTACCTGTATACATATTAAGTATTTCAGCAGAAATGATGTTAACATTTAAAGAAAATAAAGAGTTTAGTTTCAAAATATTTATTAAAAAATCTATATTACCATTATTAGCATTTATATATGTGCTATGGACTATATATGGTTCAGGTGCAGAAACAGTAATGTGGGGATTTATACTTATGCTTTTAGGAATACCAGTATATGTGTATAATCACCATAAGAATGAAGTAAGTAGATAAGAGAAAAATCAGTAGCAGTTTATGTTACTGATTTTTTTAAAAGTAAATATCTTACAGTAATATAATTATTATATTACTAGAAGATATTTAGAAAATCTTAATAAATAATGATGATAAAGTATGGTAAAATAATATTACTATTTAGTAGGGAGGATAAGAAATGAAAATTAACTGGAATAATAAGTATGCAACTATTTCAATATATGCTTTTCTTGTTATTTGTGGAAGTATTCTTCTATATGTAGGAATATCGCAAATTAATGATATAAAGGCAGGAATAAGTGATTTTATAGGAACATTACAACCATTTATTATAGGAGGAGCATTAGCTTATATATTAAATTTTATTTTAAAGTTTTACGAAGAATATGTTTTATCATATAAGTGGTTTCAAAAATTAAAGAAAAATGGTAAAAGGGGAGTAGGAATATTATTTACGTATATAACAGCTACTATAATAAGTTACTTATTTATTCAATTTGTACTTCCTCAATTAATTGATAGTATAGTGGGCCTTGTAAATAATATACCACAGTATTTAAATGATGTGACTAAACTTACTAATGAAGTAGTAGGAAATATTAATTTACAACCTGAGTATGTAGAGTTAATTACTAGTAAGTTAGGAGAAGCAATTAATTATTTTATAAGTATAGTGAGTAATTTACTTCCGGTAGTTGGTAACTTTATTGTAGGAGCAACATCAAGTATTTTAAATATTATTATCGGTATAATTGTATCAATTTATATTTTAATAGATAAAGAAAAGTTTATGGCTTTAGGTAAAAAGATCACTTATGCATTATTTTCAGAAGAAAGCGCAAAGTTTGTTTTGAAGTTGGCAACTAAAAGTAATATGACCTTTAGTAGATTTATTGGAGGTAAAATTTTAGATTCAGCAATTATAGGAGTATTAACATTTATTATATTAACAATTTTTAAAATGCCATATGTATTATTAATTTCAGTTATAATTGGAGTAACTAATATAATACCATTTTTTGGTCCGTTTATTGGTGGGATTCCAGCAGCAATAATAATTCTTTTCGTTTCACCAATACAAGCACTATGGTTTATTGTAATAATCATTGTGATTCAACAAATTGATGGTAATATAATAGGGCCTAAGATTCTTGGAGATTCTATTGGGATATCTGCCTTTTGGATATTATTCTCATTATTAGTAGCTGCGAAATTCATGGGATTTGTAGGAATGATAATAGGGGTTCCATTATTTGCAATATTCTATTCCATAATAAAAGAAATAATAGAAGATAAGCTAAGTAAAAAGGGGTTACCTGTAGAAACTGATAAATATAAATAAAAAATGTATAGAATTTTGAAATATGTTTATACTATTATAATGTAAAGACAAGAAGGGTATATAAACAGTAACCAATAATTTTATTATTTTGTTGTTATCTTTGTTTTAGACCTTTCATATATGGAGGAATTTTATATGTCAGACAAAACTTTAACATGCAGAGATTGCGGAAATGAATTTGTTTTCACAGAAGGAGAACAAGAATTCTATAAGGAGAAAGGGTTCGAAAATGAACCAACAAGATGTGCTGCTTGTAGAAAAGCTAAGAAACAACAAAATAATAGAAGATAATTATATCGTATTGTTTCTTAAGAGTCATAGAGTTATATCTATGACTCTTTTAATATTAAAATAAACTATCTTGAAAAGTTAGTTTATTTTATTGATTAAATGATTTAATTAATACTGAATTAAGAGCTTGATTAATATCTTTATGGTTAACTAAACTAACAAGAGACTCATTTAATCCTTCTGCAGTTCTTAGAAGCTCAAATGCTCTATCACAATTGCCATTTTTTCTTTCAATTAAAGCAGAATAATAATAAGGCTCAATAAAGTGAACATTTTCTTCTATTAAATAATCAAATTCCTTTTTAGCTTCATCAAATTTATCAAGTTTAAAGCAAATTTCTGCATAATTTGATTTAATAATATTATTGTCAGAATTAAAATCCATTGCTTCTATAGTATATTTTTCAGCTTCAGTGAATCTACCCGAACATAGAAGCAGTGAGGTTAAAGTTTCGTAAATATAAGTGTTTTTATTATTTTTTATTAAGTTTTTTAATAGTGTAATTCCTTCTTCTTGAGAATTTGTTTTCCATAAAACTATAGCCTTTGTTACTTCGATATTTAATGATTCACGTGGCTTTATATTTTTGGAATTTAAGTTTTCATCAATATATTCTCTAGCTAAAGAAGGTTTTCCATATTTTAATTCACAAATTAAATAATTAGAAATTATAGGACCATTACAATACTTTGACATAGCAGCATCTCTATAGTATTCTAAAGCTGTTTCATAATCCTCTAATTTATAAGATTTCATACCTTTATAAACTTTAATAAAGTACCTTTTTGTTATTATTAAGTAAATTAATAATAATGATAAACATAGTAAAATTGCTAATTGTAATCCTAAAAATGCTGAAGATATTAAAGAAACAGCAATAATAGCAATTAATATAAAATCTTTTTTATTTAAATTCTTCCCCATATAAACCCCTCCATTACATTGTATAAATAAGATATATTATAATATTTTAGGTTAGATTTAATATAATAGTCTATTATAATTATACATTATGTAAATAATTTCACAAGGCATTAATAAAAAGTTAATATCTTGAAGAAAATATTATAGGGAGTATAATATTATTATTAAAAATATAGAAAGGTAATTAAGATATGAAAGTAATGTCCTTTAATTTAAGAAGCGATTTTATTTTAGATTTTAAAAATAGATGGGATAAAAGAAAACATATAGCATATGAAGTTATTGATAAATATGATTGTGATATTATAGGTGTACAAGAAGTAACAAATAAAATGTTTGATGATATAATAGATAACTTTAAAAACTATACAATAGTAGGAAGTGCAAGAAGTAAAAAGTATTTTTCTGAAAGAAATAATTTATTTGTAAAAAATAAAAATAAGATAATTAAGCATAATACATTTTGGCTATCAAAAAGTCCAGATAAGGTAGGAAGTCAACTTTGGTATTCATTATATCCTAGAATATGCACTACTGCGGTAGTAGAACTTGAAAATGGAGATAAGGTTAGAGTTTATAATAC
This sequence comes from Clostridium sp. 1001271B_151109_B4, assembly GCF_015670405.1. Taxonomy (GTDB): domain Bacteria; phylum Bacillota; class Clostridia; order Clostridiales; family Clostridiaceae; genus Clostridium. Next base: position 76,833 of record NZ_JADPBQ010000014.1, read on the forward strand.
TCATTTAGATTGTTTTTTACCTCAAGCAAGGGATTTTGGGCTTAAAAAATTAGCTCAGTTTATTGATAAAAATCGTAAAGAGGAAAAGCTTCCTGTAATAGTTATGGGAGATTTTAATGCAACTCCAAATAGTAAAATTATTAAAAAGTTTGCGGCTGGTGAATATAATACAGATAGATTTGTAGCAGTTCAAGAAGCAAAGCAAGAATTGTATAAAAAGTCTACTATGAGTAAATTTAAAGGTAAAGAAAATGGACTTCATATAGATTATATATTTGTAAGTGAAGATTTAGAAATTATGGATGTAGATATAGTAAAATACAATAATAATGGAAACTATCCATCAGATCATTATCCATTAATTGCGGATATAAGAATAAAAAGTGAATAAGTAAATAATCCAAAAGCAATTTTATTATGAATATACTTTTAAAATTTAAAAAAGAGTATATTCATAATAAAATTGCTTTTTTAAAGTTAAATAAAAGTTAAGTAATTTTAAGATATGTAAATAATAGATGTTTAAAGTTAATAAATGTTAAAAAATAATATTTTATGAAAAAGTTAATATATAATTCTTTGTTCCACTAGTATCAATTATTTCAGCTTATTTACTAACTTATAAAAGAAGAAAATTCATTGATAAGCTAAATTAATTTTGAGTTAACACTAGATATAATTACGTAATATGATTGAAGTTATAATCTTTACTAGCTAAAGACACCTTAAAACTTTGAAAGTTTTTAAGGTGTTTTTTTTGTATAGGAAAGTATAAATTTTTTAAAGTCGTAAAGGTGGTGATACCAATGTATTTCAAGATTTAAAACTATAAAATTGATACCACGAAGTGGGCGTGGCGATAGCCACTTTGTTCTTATAGAAAGCAAAATATTTTAATGTTTATGAAATAAAAAAATAAAAAAATAAAATATACTTGAAATAATATTTCGTTAGTGTTAATATAATACCATAGAGTGTAAACGTAAACAAAGTTAATGGGGAGGATTTAAGATATGAATACAATAAAATTAGAAAATTTAACAACAGAAAGTAGAAATAGTAGTTCTTTAAATATCGATAAGGTATCAACATTAGATATGGTAAAGATTATTAATAATGAAGATAAGAAGGTTGCTTTAGCAGTTGAGAAGGAATTAGTGAAAATTGCAGAGGCTATTGATGGAATAGTAAGTGGAATGCAAAAAGGCGGAAGATTAATTTATATAGGAGCTGGAACATCAGGAAGACTTGGTATATTAGATGCTTCAGAATGTCCACCTACATATGGTGTATCTGAAGAATTAGTTCAAGGAATTATAGCTGGAGGGACTGAGGCAATATTTAGGGCAAAAGAGGGAGCAGAGGATTCTAAGGAATTAGCAATTGAAGATTTAAAATCAAAGAATATAACTGAAAATGATACAATAGTTGGACTAGCTGCATCAGGAAGAACACCTTATGTTATTGGTGGATTAGAATATGCAAACAAAATAGGAGCATTAACAGTATCAATAACGTGTAATGCAAACTCAGAAGTAGCGAAGGTTTCAAAAGTATCAATAGCTCCAGTAGTAGGTGCAGAGGTAGTTACTGGTTCAACGAGAATGAAAGCTGGAACTGCACAAAAGTTAGTATTAAACATGCTATCAACAGGAACTATGATTAAGCTAGGAAAAGTATATGGAAATTTAATGGTAGATGTTAGAGCTACTAATAAAAAGCTAGTTGAAAGGGCAAAAAAAATAGTTTGTGAAGCTACAGGAGTAGATAGAGAAGTATCAGAAAAAGTATTAAAAGAAACAAATTATGATGTTAAACTGTCAATATTAATGATACTGACAGGATTAGACATAGATGAGGCAAAAGAAAAATTATCACAAAATAAAGGCTATATTGCTAAGGCAATGGAAACTATTTAAAGTGTATAGGGGGAGAGAAAATGACAAAGCAAGGAAGTATTACAAACCAAGAAATAGCTAAGAAGTTGGTTGAACTTGTTGGAGGAAAAGAAAATATCAAAGCAGTTGAAAATTGTATGACTCGTTGTAGACTAGAGTTAGTTGATTTATCGAAGGCTAAGATTGAAGAAATTAAGAAAGCAGAGGGAACTTTAGGAATTGTTGAAGCAAAAGGTCAATTACAAGTTATTTATGGACCAGGTAAGGTTAATAAGATAACAGAGGAAGTTAAAAAAATAGTAGGGGTAAAGACAGCTATAGGAGAAGAAGCTGTTAAAGCTACAAAGGCAAAATTAAAAGAAAAAAATGATACAAAATTTAAAAATATACTTAAAAAGTTAGGAAATATATTTATTCCTTTAATACCATTATTTGTAGCATGTGGACTAGTGCTCGCTGTAAATAATATAGCTGGAGTTTATTTTGGAGATGTATATAAGACAACTAATGCAGCTCAGATAATAGGATTAATAGGTAATGCAGTATTTGCAATTTTACCAATTTTAGTAGGGGTAAATGCGGCTAAAGAATTTGGTTCTCAAATGCCAATGATAGGTGGGGCATTAGGGGGAGTGATATCATCAGCAACATTAGCTAATATAACTGTGTTTGGTAAAGCATTGACACCAGGACGTGGAGGAATTATTTCAGTTATTCTTGTTGTAGCATTAGCTGTGTTTATAGAAAAGCAATGTAGAAAATTTGTACCAGATGTTTTAGATTTATTTGTTACTCCATTAGTAACGTTAACAATATCAGTTTTAGCAGCTTTATTTATATTACAACCAGTAGGTGGAGCAATTTCAGATGCTATGGGAGTATTAGTCTCAAATACAATAGCTTCTAATAATACAATAGTTTCAGTTTTATCCGGTGCTATATCAGGGGGATTATTCTTACCTCTTGTTATGACTGGAATGCATCAAGCATTAACACCAATTCATGCTGATTTAATTGCAAATGTTGGATATACAGTATTATTACCTGCATTAGCAGCTGCTGGTATGGCTCAAGTTGGAGCTACTTTAGCTGTTGTAAGAAAAACTAAAAATGAAAGATTAAAGAAAACTGCAAAAAATGGATTAATACCAGGATTTTTAGGAATAGGAGAACCACTTATTTATGGTGTAACATTACCTTTAGGTAAACCTTTCTTAGGGGCTTGTCTTGGTGCAGCTGTAGGTGGAGCAGTAATGGCTTTATTCAAAGTTGGTGCTGTTGCATTAGGAGTTTCAGGATTGCCATTAGCTTTATTAATTGCTGATGGAAAAATATTAGTGTTCTTAATAGGGGTTTTAGCATCATACGCAGCAGGATATTTCTTTACTAGTATATTAGGATTTGAAGATCCAGTAGAATAGAATTATATTAAAAGGGTGGTATGCTATTAATAAACATATCACCCTTAAATTATATCTAGTTAAATTAGGAGGAATTATTATGAGTTTGGGTTTTTCAGTTTATTTTGGATTAGATAACACTATGGAAGAAAATGTGAAGTTGTTAAATGAAGCGAAGAAATTAGGTTTTACAAGAATATTTACATCTTTACATATACCAGAAGCAAATTATGAAATATTAAAAAAAGAAGTTAATGAATTTTTTGGTATAGCCAAAGGTTATGAAATGGATATAATAAGTGATATTTCTCCAAATACATTTAAATTTTTAGAATTAGAGAATATGGATTTAGAGGGATTAAGGAATTATGGGGTTAAAACTATTAGAATAGACTTTGGATATACTCCAAAAGAGATAGCTAAAATGAGTAAGAATAATTGTAATATTAAAATACAGCTTAATGCATCAACTGTAACTGAAGATTTTCTTTTAGAATTAGATAAATATAATCCAGATTATAAAAATATAGATGCACTTCATAATTTTTATCCGAGAAAGGGGACTGGTATATCAGAGGAATGTATGATAGAAAAGAATAAAATTCTTAACAAAAGGGGAATTAAAACTTGCGCATTTGTTCAATCAAACAACAGGAGAAGAAGTCCTCTTATGGATGGCTTACCAACATTAGAAGATCACAGAGGTTTAGATGTAAGGAAAGCTGCAAATCATTTATTTGCTTTAAATAATGAATCGGTATTTATAGGTGATTCTTTACCAAGTATAAGAGAGCTTAAGGATTTAGCTGATTTAAATCAAGACGCCATAGAACTAGATATTGAATTAAAGGTAAGGGATAAGGTTGTAGAAAGAATTTTAGGTGAAATATTTTCATCAAGAACAGATGAAGCTAGAGATGCTATAAGAGCAGCTGAAAGTAGATTAATATTGAATAATGATATTATAAATCCTATAAATACTATTGATAAAAAATATGGGGATATTACTATTGATAATGTTGAATATAAAAGATATATGGGTGAATTGCAAATTTTAAAGGTAAATCAAGTAAGTGATTACAGAACCAATGTTGTAGCATCTGTTTTACAGAATAATTTTTATTTATTAAAATATATAAATGGAGGTAAAAAATTTTACTTTAATATTATTAACAATAATAGGACGTGAGAATATGAATTTATTGCAGTATATAAGACAAAATTATGAAAGTTTTACAGAGAGAGAAAAACGTATAGCAGATTATCTTCTTAATAAAAATGATGAGATTATTGAGATGTCTGCAAAGGAAATAGGAGATGTAACTAATACTTCAGCACCAACAGTAGTAAGGTTTTCTAAAAAATTAGGATTTAATAGTTTAAATGAAATGAAGATAAAACTATCTATTAGTTTAACTAATGATAAAAATAAAGAGGAATTTGAGTATTTAGATAGGGATTTGAGTACTAAAAGTATAATTAGTGGAGTTAAGCAATCAATTCATACAATAATAGATGAAACTGTAAATTTAATAAATGAATGTGAATTAGATAAGGCTATTGATTTATTAAGTAAAGCTAAAAATATTTATGTTTTTAGTGTAGGGGTATCAAATTTGGTTGGATTAGATTTATATTATAAGATGAGCAGAATAAATAAAAGATGTATTGCTCATTCTGATACACACCTTCAAATTACTTCTTCAGCTTTGATGGAAGAAGGAGATGTTGCAGTTGCTATTTCATATTCCGGAGATACAAAAGAGGTAATATTATGTGCTGAAAATGCAAAGAAAAATAATATACCTTTAATTGTAATTACAAAAGCTAGTATAAATAATAGTTTAGAAGAATATTCTGATGTAACATTGCATGTACCTTTTGTTGAAAAATCATTAAGAGAAGGTGCTATGACTTCAAGAATTTCACAATTAGCTATTATAGATATGCTATTCTTAGGGATAGCACGAAGTAATATAAAAGATGTGGAAGAAAAGCTTTTAGTAACAAGAGATGCAGTGAAAAAAATAAAGATATAGGAATATAGATGTATTAAAACTAATACTAATGTTAATGGTTCATAAATGAATTACTAATATTAATATTAGTTTTTTTTGTCTTAAATTTTAACAAGATGTAAACTTTTGATTAATAGAATTTTATAGAAAGAGAAGAAATGGGGCAAATAAACGCTTGAAAAAAGTGGAAATGAAAATTGCAGTAAAAGAAAGGAATTTAAAGAAATAGTAGTGACAATATATGGTAAACACAATAAAACATTTTAAATTGGATAAAAAAGTAATGAAACTGAAATTGAAAAAATAGTTTAAAGGGTATAAAGTTTAAGGCAAAGAACGATAAGGGGGGAACAGTGTGGAAAAAATTTCAAGAGTGATAGCCAAAAGTAGAGTTTTGATTTTAATAGTTGCAATATTTCTATTAATTCCTTCTGCAATAGGTTATTTTAATACAAAAGTTAATTATGATATTTTAAGCTATTTACCTGATGATTTAGAAACTAGAGAAGCTCAAAAAATTATGAAGGATGAATTTGATTGTGGATCTTTAGCTATGTTAATAGTTGAAGGGATGGAAAATAAGGATGTGGCTAAACTTAAAGAAAAAGTATCTAATGTAGATGGAGTATCAGAGGTAATTTGGATTGATGATGTACTTGATATTTCTGTTCCTAAGGAGATATTACCAGATTCCATAAGGAATATGCTTTTTTCAGATGACTCGACATTAATGATTGTTAAGTTAAAAGATACAGATGCTAGTGAAAGTACTGAAAAAGCAATAGAGGAAATAAGAAATATAACAGGTAAACAAGCTTTTTTAAGTGGGATAGGGGGAGTAATAAAAGATACAAAAGATTTAGCTGATAAGGAAACACCAATTTATATTTTAATAGCAGTAATTTTATCAATAATAATTTTAAGTTTAACTATGGAATCCTTTATTATTCCGATTATATTTATGTTAAGTATAGGAATTGCAGTAGTTTATAATATGGGATCAAATATTATATTTGGTGAAATTTCTTATATAACAAAGGCGTTGTCGGCAGTATTACAATTAGCTGTAACTATGGATTATTCAATTTTCTTACTAAATAGATATGATGAAGAATGTAAAAGTCAGCCTGATAAGACTGAAGCTATGGCAGTAGCAATAGAAAAAACTATATCATCTATTGCTGGTAGTTCTTTAACAACAGTTGCCGGATTCTTAGCATTATGCATTATGGAATTAGGTTTTGGAAAAGATATTGGATTTGTAATGGCTAAAGGGGTTGTATTTGGTGTTATATGTACTATAACAGTATTGCCAGCAATGATATTAACATTTGATAAGCTTATTCACAAATATAAGCATAAGACGTTATTACCTAAGTTTGAAAAAAGTTCAGCCTTTGTGATAAAGCATTACAAGATTATTGTAATTATTGGTGCAATTAGCTTAATACCAGCCATTATAGGAAATAACAATACAGAGGTTTATTATAACTTAGATGAATCACTTCCAAAGGATTTACCTTCTAGTGTAGCTAATAATAAATTAAAGTCAGAATATAACATGATGTCTACTAACATAATTTTAGTAAGAGATGATTTAGAAGCATATAAGGTTGATGCAATGATTGATGAATTAAAAGCTATTGATGGGGTTACTTCAGTAGTAGGTTTAGAAGATTTACTAGGACCTAGAATTCCTCAAAGTTTCATACCAAGTGATTTATTAGAGAAAATAAAAGATGGTGGATATGAAGAAATAATGCTTAATTCTGAGTATAAGGCAGCATCTGATGAGGTAGGGGTTCAATTAAAGAAAATAAACAATGTTGTTAAAAAATATGATAAAGGTGGATTAGTTGGTGGAGAGGCGCCATTAACAGAAGATTTGATTACAATAGCAGATAGCGATTTTAATAGGGTTAGTGTAGCATCAATTTTAGCTATATTTGTAATAATACTATTTGTATTTAAATCAGCAATAATACCTATATTATTAGTTTTAGTAATTGAATTAGCTATTTTTATAAATTTGGGTATTCCGTTCTATATGGGAACAAGCATTCCATTTATATCATCAATAGTTATAGGAACTATTCAATTAGGAGCAACTGTAGATTATGCAATATTATTAACTTCTAGATTTAAAGAAGAGTTAGCAATAAATTCAGATAAGAAAAAAGCAATGACAATAGCACTTCAAAGTTCATCAAGATCAATTTTAACTAGTGCTTTAACTTTCTTTGGGGCAACAGCAGGGGTTGGAATTATATCAGATATGGAAATGATAAGTTCATTATGTACATTAATGGCTAGGGGGGCAATTATAAGTATGTTTGTAATTCTATTTATATTGCCAGGAATATTATTGCTTTGTGAAAAATTAATAGTTAAGACAAGTAAGTCTTTTGTTGAGTGTGTTGAAGGGGGAAAAGAAATATGAAAAAAGGGTTATCAAAAAAATTAGCGTGTTTAGTTGCGTTAATAACAGTTACATCAAATTCAGTAGTTTTCGCTCAAGATATAAAAAAGGATGAAACTGTTTATGTTATATTAGATGAAAATGGAAATCCAACAGAGCAAATTGTTAGTGATTGGATTAAAGGAAGTGAAAATTTAGGGCAATTTACAGATAAGTCTACATTAAGTGACGTTAAGAATGTAAAAGGTGATGAAGAACCAACTAAAAATGGAGATGAATTAAGTTGGAATATTGATTCTAATGAACTTTATTATCAGGGTAAAAGTAATAATCAATTACCAGTAACAATATCAGTTAATTATGAGTTTAATGGTAAAAAGGTTGAGCCAAGTGAGGTTTTGGGGGAAAGTGGTAAGTTTAAGATTTCTGTTAATATAACTAATAATGAAAGTAAGACAGTATTTATAAATAATGAAAAGAGAAATATTTATTTACCATTGTTAACTGCAGCAGAACTTACTTTATCTAATAGTAACTTTAGTAATGTGGAAGTTAGTTCTGGTAAGGTTATTAATGATGGGAATAATTCCTTAGTAACATTTGTAACAATACCAGGATTAAAAGAATCTTTAGATTTGGGAGATGTATTAGATGACTTATTAGGTAGCAGTAGTATTGATTTATCTGATTCATTTGAAATTACAGGTGAAACTAATAATTTTGAGATACCAGCAATAATAGTTTTAGCTACTACATCAAGTGAAAATATAGATGAAATTGAAGGTATTGATAGTTTGGATGATTTAAGGACATCATTAAATGATTTACAAAAAGGTGGGGAAGATTTATTAAGTGGATCTAAGGAATTATTAGATGGACAAACAGAATTAGCAAGTAATTATTCTATATTTAATGCAGGAGTAGGAACATTAAATAGTGGAGCTATTGAACTTAGAAATGGATTAAATACTTTAAATGGAAGTGTTCCAACATTACTAAGTGGAGTAAATTCATTAAATAGTGGAGCAGGTCAAATTAAAGAGAATTATGATAAATTTGATGAAGGAGTATCATCATTAGCAACAGGTGCAAGTACTTTAAATAGTGGAGTTAATACTTTAAGTGGTAGTGTACCAACATTATTAAGTGGAGTTAATACATTAAAGAGTGGGTCAGGTGAACTAAAGGATAAATATACAGAATTTGATGCTGGGATATCATCATTAGCAACAGGTGCAAGTGCTTTAAATGAGGGCGTTAATACATTAAATGATAGTGTACCAACATTGAATAATGGAGCAGTTGCATTGAATTCAGGGGTAAGTGAATTACAAGGAAAATACACAGAATTTGATTCGGGAGTAGCAAGTTTAGCTGATGGAGCTAAAAATTTAGATGAAGGAGTGTCTAATTTAGAAGAGGGATCAAAAAGTTTAAATGCAGGTGCTACAGAATTGAGTAGTGGACTTGGAACTTTAAAATCTTCACAAGAAGAATTTACTTCTAAAGTTAATGAGTATGTAGGAGGCGTAAGTAGTTTAAATGAAAATTATGATTCAATAGATAGTGGTATATCATCTGCATTAAGTGGTATGACAGAATTAAATAATGGATTGCAAGGAGCTGGAGATGGAATTGGAAAGCTTCAAGATATTACAAGTAGCTTAAAGCAAGTTGCAGAGTCGATTGATACAATGGTTACATCAATTCAAGACATAGATCCTACTCAAGCAGAAATGCTGAGAGAATATAGCGCTAAAATTAAAGCAATTGCAGATGGTCAAAGCGAAGGATTAACAAATTTATCTTCTGCACTTCAATCAGGAGCAAGTGGAGCAAATGAACTAGAAAATGGTTTAAGAAATTTAGCTAGTGGATCTGCAGAAGTTAAAGTTGGATTATCACAATTATCATCAAAGGGGGATTCTTTAAATGCAGCAGCACAAGCTATAAGTAATGGAATAAGCTCAGCATATGATGGTAGTAATTCTTTATTAGTAGGAACATCAAGCTTGCAAAGTGGTGTAGGTAATTTAAAGAGTGGAAGCAATACATTGTTAAATGGGGCTAATTCATTAAATGATAATTCTAAACTTATAAATTCTGCTATGGGAGACTTATCTAATGGGAGCCAAAAATTAGCTGAAGGTACAGGAGTTTTATTAGAGGGTACAACAACTTTAAGTGAAGGAAGTAATACATTGTTAGATGGAGCTAATGAATTAAGCACCAATTCAAAGTTGATAAATTCTGGAATAGGATCAATATATGATGGAACAAATCAATTATCAAGTGGAGGTAAGACATTAGCTGATGGAGTAAGTGCTTTAGCAACAGGAAGTAATCAATTATCAAGTGGAGCTAATGAATTAAATACAAATTCAAAGAAGATAGATTCAGCATTAGGTACATTGTATGATGGAACAAAGGAGTTAGCTAATGGAGGAAAGACATTAAATGAAGGGGTAAGTGCTTTAGTAACTGGTGGTAAGACATTAGCAGAAGGTACAGGAACATTGAAAAGTAATTCAGAAAAGATTTTAAATGGAACAGAACAATTAAAAAGTGGAACACAATCATTATATGAAGGTGTTGATAAGCTAAAGAATGAGGGATTAGACAAAATTAATGATTTAGGAAGTGAAGCTTTAGATAGTATCGATGGATTTAGTCAAGCAAAGGATGAATTAGTGCAAATGGCAAAGGATTATGGTGTTTATTCAGGATTATCAAGTGATATGAAAGGATCTGTTAAATTTATAATGAGAAGTGATGCTATTGAAAGTTCAGATATTGATAAGACAACAGATGATTCAAGCACTAAGAATACAGAGAATAAATCAGATAAAAGTGATAAGTCACTAATTGATAAAATAAAGGGTCTATTTAATTAGTAAATTTTATTATTAAGGAGCATGTAAATTAATCATGCTCCTTATATTTTAAGAAGTTTTTTCTTTTTTAAACCATTTTAAAGCATTTCTAAGCTTAATTGGATTACCATACATTAAAGTACCTAATCTATAAATCTTAGCAGATGCAAGAGCTGTTAAAATAGTTGAAGCAAGTAAAATAATAAATGAAATTACAATTTCAAAATTAGATACAGTTCCCATCGCAACTCTTATTAGCATAGTCATTGAAGAACTAAAAGGGATAAATGATGCAATTTTGATAAGTAAGCTATCACTATTTGATAATCCAAATATACTTATAAAGAATACAATAACAAAAATCATTGTTATAGGTCCAATACTAGAACTTATATCTTCTGTTTTAGAAACTAATGCTCCTAAAGCTCCAAATATAAATGAATAGAAGAAGTATCCTAAACCACCAAATAAAATAAAAGTTAATAATATATTTGATGGAATTTTAAATATGCCATCTAAAAGGCCATTCCATGCTTTGCTATTTAGAGAATAAGTTATCATTCCAGAAGCAAGAATTACTCCAACTTGAATAAAACTAGCTAAAGCTGCAGCTATTACTTTACCGAAAATAAGGCTATTACTATTTGCACTTGTAACTAAGACTTCAATGGCTCTATTACTTTTTTCAGATGTTACAGCAACTGCAATAAGTTGTCCATATAATAAAATCATCATATACATTGCAAAAATAAAGATGTACACATAAAAGAAGTTATTAGCACTGTCTTTTCCAAGGATAGTAACATCAGAATCAAATGAGGGATGTATAACAGATTGTAAATCATTTATATTTAAGTTATGTTCATTTGCATAAGCTTGTTGGCTTAAGTTTGATAATAGATTTTCAAAAATCATTTGGTTTGTATCTGTAAATCCTGAATTATTAACTAAATATGAATATTTAGTTAAGCTATCAACTGAAAAACCGGCTTCTACATTGTCTGATTTAATTAATTTTTCAGCTTCATCTAAACTGTTAACCTTAGTCCATTTAGAATTTAAGAAAGCAGATTCTAAAATATCTAAATTTTCAAAAATATTATTATTATCTATTATTACAAAGTTTTTTTTATTTTCTTCAGAGATTTCTTCTACAGACTCAATACTTTCTGTAGAGCTTTGGTCTAATTGAGGAATAAGTTTAGACATATTAAAAAATGAAGGTAAAGATAATCCTATTATCAATAATATAGAAAAAAGAATTGTAGTAATCATATATCCCTTGTTTTTAAAATAGTTACTTAATTCAAAGCTTAATACATTAAAAAATTGTTTCATTATTCATCACCAGCCTTTAATACAAAAATATCAGTTAATGTAGGTTCATATATTGCAAATTTTTCAATATCAATATTAGTAGTTAAAATATGTTTTAATAAGTTATTCTTAGTAGTATTTTCACAAAGTTCTAATACTAAAAAATCTTTTTTTACTTCGTAAATACTAACTAAATTAGCAAGTTGTTCTTCACATATTTTTTTTAGTTCTTCTAGAGAATAGTTACTTGCACTTAATATAAGTCTATTTTTACCAAAGTCCTTTTTTATTTCTTTTAAGTTACCACTTAATGCAACATTACCTTTATTAATTATAGCAATATCTTCACAAAATTCTTCTACATAACTCATTTGATGGCTAGAGAAAATAACAATTTTATTGTTTTGAATTAATTCAGTAACTACATCCTTAAGAATTTGAGCATTAACAGGATCAAGACCACTAAAAGGTTCGTCTAAAACTATAATTTCAGGATTACATACTAAGGTTTGAGCTAATTGAACTTTTTGTTGATTACCTTTCGATAAAGTATCTAGTTTCCTATTTGCATAGTCTTCAATACCTAGTTGTTTAAGCCATTTTAAAGTGTTTTCTTTGGCTTCTTTTTTACTTATACCTCTTAATGAAGCAAGGTATACAATTTGTTCAGTAACTTTCTTTTTTGGATATAATCCTCTTTCCTCAGGTAAATATCCGATTTGATGATTTTTAGGTATAAAAGGTTTACCATCAATTAATATTTCACCGGAATCGCATTTAAAAACATCCATCAATATTCTAATAGTTGTTGTTTTACCAGCACCATTCCTACCTAATAGACCTAATGCCTTACCACTTTCTACAGAAAAAGAAATTCCGTGAAGCACTTCATTGCCGGAAAAACTTTTTCGTATATTTTTCACTTCTAATTTCATAAAATCCCCCCAAAATATTTAAATAGAATTTATTACCGTAATAAAAGATTTATTTTAAAATATAAAACGGTAATTTATAACTTATTATAATGTACAAAATATATAATTACAATGGTTATTAAGAAAATTTTAACAAATTTTAAACAATAAGAAAACACAATTAGCAAAATTTAGGGGATAATAATAAAAAAGGGGCTGTATCAGATTGAATTAATAAATTCAATCTGAATACAACTCCTTTTT
>NZ_JADPBQ010000015.1 GCF_015670405.1 Clostridium sp. 1001271B_151109_B4
GGTGAACGTAGTTCAGTTGGTAGAGCGCCAGTTTGTGGCACTGGTTGTCGTGGGTTCGAGTCCCATCGTTCACCCCATTTAGGGATATCGCCAAGCGGTAAGGCACCACACTTTGACTGTGGTATTCGTAGGTTCGAATCCTGCTATCCCTGCCATATTTGGTTTACTAGCTCAGTCGGTAGAGCACTTGACTTTTAATCAAGGTGTCCGGGGTTCGATTCCCCGGTAAGCCACCAAAGCAACTAAGAATTTTCTTAGTTGCTTTTTTTTGTTGTTAAATATTACAAAAAATATTGTTAAATATTACAAAAATATTGTGAGATGAAACAAAATTATTAAATACTACAGAAATCATAAAGAGATTAGTATAAAATTTATATGAAAATAATAAGGATAGGTGAGTTTATGATACGGGTTGAGAATTTAAGCAAAGAATTTAAAAGTAATAAAAAATATCCAGGGTTTAAAGGTGCTATTAAATCATTTTTTTCTACAGAGTATATAACTAAAAGAGCTGTGGATGACATTAGTTTTGAAATAAATGATGGGGAGATAGTTGGATATATTGGAGCAAATGGAGCAGGAAAATCAACAACTATAAAAATGATGACTGGTATTTTAACACCTACAAATGGAAGGGTTTTTGTTAATGGCCTAGTACCTTATGAAAATAGAGAGGAAAATGCGAAAAATATTGGAGTTGTTTTTGGACAAAAGACTCAGCTATGGTGGGATCTTCCTATATCTGAGACTTTTTCATTATTAAAGGATATATATGATGTAAGTGATGAGGATTTTGAAGAGAGAATGAAATTCTTAAAGGGAGTTTTAGGATTAGAGGAATTCTTTTTAAGTCCAGTTAGAACTTTATCTTTAGGTCAGAGAATGAGGGCAGATTTGGCAGCTGCACTTATACATAATCCAAAGGTAATATATCTTGATGAACCTACAATAGGATTAGATGTAGTTGTAAAAGAAAATGTTCGTAAAGCAATAAAAGAAATCAATTTTAAATATGGTACAACTATTATATTGACTACTCATGATTTAGATGATATTGAGGAACTTTGTAATAGGATTATTATTATTGATAAAGGTAAGAAAATATATGATGGAGAGATTAAAGGGGTTAAGGAGGAGTATGGATATTTAGCAACAGTAGAAATACAAGTAAAAGAGGAAATTTCTTTAGAAAACTTAAATATTTTTGATGATATATGTGAAGATAAAGATTTTAAAATAGATTTTAAAGAAAGTAAATTATATATTACATTTAATATAAATAAGATATCTTCTTCAGAGATAATAAGTAGAGTAATTAAAAATTTAACTGTAGTAGACTTTGCTATTAAAGAAACAAGTATAGAGGACATTGTAAAGAAAATGTATAAAAATGAGGTGTAATCGATGTTTGAATTGAAGAAATATAGGACTTATATCCCCTTTACTAGGAATGTTTTTCAAAGATTAATATCCTATAAAGCTAATGTACTTTTCTTTATGTTTGGCGATTTGCTTATGTTAGCTGTAACATACTATTTATGGAAAGCTATTTATGAAAGTAGTAGTGAAAGTATATTAAATGGATTTGGATTTAATGAAATGATAATTTATATTTTTATATCATTTATTACTTCAGTTATGATAAGTGTTGATATTAGTCATGATATTTCAAGTGAAGTTAAGGATGGATCTATTGCAATAAATTTAGTTAGACCGCTGAATTATGAAAAAAGAATGTTATTTCAAGGATTAGGGAATGTACTATATAATTTTATTATAATTTTTATAATTACATTTTCTATAACTACAATTTTATATTATAAATTTTTTGGCTATTTAAGTGTTGTAAGAATATTATTATATTTTTTAAGTGTTATTATAGGGATATTTATTAACTTTTACTTTAGTTATATATTTGGACTTATTGCTTTTAAAATAACAAATATGTGGGGGTTGTCACAAATAATGCAAGCCGTAGTCAATTTATTGTCAGGTATGTTAATTCCAATAGCATTTTTCCCTAAATGGGCGCAGGGAATAATTAATTTATTACCATTTAGTTCATCGATTTATACTCCGACAATGATTTATTTAGGAAAGATTAGGGGAGTAGATATTTTAATTGCATTAGGATTACAGATATTTTGGGTAATAGTACTTATGATAATTTCTAAGAAAATGTGGAAGGCTTTGATTAAAAATTTAACTATTTTAGGAGGTTAAGATGTATGAGGAAGTATTGCAAATTATATAAAAAGTTTTTACAACAATATATCAAGACCTTGATAGAGTATAGAGCGGATTTTATTTTAGGACTTATAGGTTTTTTATTTGTACAATCTATAGGTGTTATTTTTATAGGGTTAATATTTAATAATATACCATCATTAAAGGGATGGAGTTTTTATGAAATATTATTTATATATGGTTTTGCTCAAATTCCTAGAGGAATAGATCATGTATTTACGGATCAGCTTTGGATATTTAGTTGGCAAACAATAGTTGAAGGTAAATTTGATAAGTATTTAGTAAGGCCATTAAATCCCTTATTTCAAGTTATAGTGGAGAAATTTCAACCAGATGGATTTGGTGAGATAATTATAGGAAGTATTCTTTTGATATTTTCATGGATTAAATTAGGTGTTGAGGTTACTGCTATAAAGATAATATCATTAGTCATTGTTATTATATTTGCGAGTTTTATTTATACAGCTATAAAACTTGCTGTTGCATCTATAGCATTTTGGGTTAAATTTGCACAAAGTTATCTTTTTATGGTGTATCAATTAAGTGGATTTGTTAAATATCCAATAACTATTTATCCAGCATGGATTAGGAGGATATTAACATTTATAATTCCTTTTGCATTTACAGGATATTTTCCTAGTGCATATTTACTAGGAAAAGAAAGTTTCGTTTCAGGAGTTTTGATGACTTGTATTATAGGTATTGTTAGTTTGTTAGTAGCTTATAGAATATGGTTGATAGGTATTAGTAGATATGAAAGTAGTGGAAGCTAAAATATAAGAAATATACAAAAAGGTTATATTAATATTTATTTAATATAATCTTTTTTTGTATTTAAAATACCATAACTTTTACTTGTGGTTTTAGAAAGTTTTTAGATTGGCGTAAAAATAATAGAAGCAAATACATGAAAAAATTATATGCATATAATTTTTAGTATATCATGTAAATTAAGAGTTTCACAGTTCGAGTGTATACGTTAACAAATATTTCTACAGTGTTACTGATTAATGAATTTGAAATCGATATGATATAGATAAATTCTCTAAAGAACCGATTGGAAAAAGGTGGTTATAAAAATTTTAAATGGTAATTATGATAAACTTCGATTGTTAATTTAATAACGAAAGTAGTATAGTGAGATTGTAGATAAAAATTTTTATAATCTTAAAATATAGTGTCGGAGGAATAGATATGGGATATAAATTGTTATCAAATGAAGTAAATAATTTATTTGAAGAATTAAAAAAGGAGTATATGATATATGCACCAAAAAGATTCTTAAAACAAGGCAGATATTCAGATACAGATATAATTAAGTATGGTGAAGTTAATTCTTTTCAAGAAATTGTTTATAAAGAAAAATCGACATATCCAGCAAAAGAATTAATTACACCAATTAATCAAACGTTATACTTTTTTACTGAAGATGAATTTAGAGAAAGTAAAAATCCATATGGTGATAAAAAAATATTAATATTTGCAAGACCTTGTGATATAAATGCACAAAAAAGACAAGATAAAATTTACTTAGAAAATGGTGGATTTGAAGACGTCTTTTATAAAAGAATTAGAGAAAAGGTTAAGTTTGTCTGTATAGAGTGTGTTGAAGGATTTGATACTTGTTTTTGTACAACAATGGGAAGTAACAAAACAGATGATTATAGCTTAGCTGTGAGATTTGATGAAAATTCAGCATTATTTAACATTAATGATAACGAGTTTGATAAGTATTTCACAGATTGTGCTAAAGAAGAATTTGAACTTAAATTTATAGAGAAGAATATGGCAGAGGTTAATCTTCCAGAAATAGAAAGTAAGGAAGTATTAAATAAATTAAAAGAACATTCAGTATGGAAAGAGTATGATAAAAGATGTATTCAATGTGGAAGCTGTACTGTAGCTTGTCCAACATGTTCTTGCTATACAACTAGAGATATAATTTACAATGAAAATGCTAATGTTGGAGAAAGAAAAAGAGTACAGGCATCTTGCCATATTGATGGGTTTGATGAAATGGCAGGAGGACACAAATTTAGAACTACTGCTGGCGATAAAATGAGATATAAGGTATTACATAAAATACATGATTATAAAGAACAATTTGGAGATAATCACATGTGTGTAGGTTGTGGAAGATGTACAGATAGATGTCCAGAACATATTTCTATTACAGCAACTATAAACAAAGTAGATAAGGCAGTTAAAGAAATTGTTGGAGGTAAAAATTAATGAGCAATATATTAACACCAAAAGCATATAAAATTATTGATATAAGAAAAGAAAGTAATTTAGAATATACATTTAAAGTTGAAACTGATATTAAAGTTGAACATGGACAGTTTTTACAATTATCAATTCCTAAAGTTGGAGAAGCTCCGATATCAGTTAGTGGGTTTGGTGATGGATATTTAGAGTTTACTATTCGTTCAGTAGGAAAAGTAACAGAGAAAATTTTCACTTTACAACCAGGAGATACATTATTTTTAAGAGGTTCTTATGGTAAGGGATGGCCAGTTGAAAAATTAAAAGATAAAAATGTAATTATAGTAGCAGGAGGAACAGGGGTTGCTCCAGTAAGAAGTATGATAAATATGTTTTTTAATGATGAAACATATACAAAAAGTGTTAATTTAATATGTGGTTTTAAAGATGAAAACTCAGTTCTTTTTAAAGATGAACTAGCATTATGGAAAGAAAAATTTGATACTATATATACATTAGATAAAGGTGAAAAAGAAGGATTTGAAAGTGGATTAGTTACAACACATTTATCTAAGTTACCATTCGAAAAATTTGGAGATAATTATGAAGTAATAATAGTAGGGCCACCAATGATGATGAAATTTACATCTTTAGAATTTGTAAAGTTAGGAGTTCCAGAAGATAAAATATATGTTTCTTTTGAAAGAAAAATGTCTTGTGCAGTAGGAAAATGTGGACATTGTAGAGTAGATGAAACTTATGTTTGTCTAGAAGGTCCTGTATTTAATTATACTAAAGCAAAGAATTTATTAGATTAGGAGGAATTATATTATGAATCACGATATAGATATAAAGAAGACTAGAATAAATTGTTTCCGTCAATCAAAAGTTCCTGGAGAATTTATGTTACAAATGCGTATTCCAGGGGGAACAATAAATGCAAAATACTTAAGTGATGTAGAACATATAGCATTAACTTGGGGGAATGGAACTTTCCACATGGGAATGAGACAAACTTTTAATGTTCCAGGAATAAAATATGAAAATATAGAATCAGTTAATGAATATATTAAAGAATATATTAAAGAAGTAGAAGTTGATGAATGTAATTGTAATATGCCTATAGATGATAAGGGATATCCTACAATAGGTGCTAGAAATATAATGGCATGTATAGGGAATACACATTGTATAAAAGGAAATATAAATACTAAGGAATTAGCAACAAAGGTAGAAAACTTAATATTCCCATCACATTATCATATTAAGGTATCAATTGCAGGTTGTCCTAATGACTGTGGTAAGGCTCACTTCCAAGATTTTGGGGTAATTGGTCAAGCTAGAATGGAATACCATAAGGAAAGATGTATTGGATGTGGAGCTTGTGTAAAAGCATGTGATCATCATGCAACAAGAGTATTAAGTTTAAATGAAAATGGATTAGTAGATAAAGACCCATGTTGTTGCGTAGGATGTGGTGAATGTGTATTAGCATGTCCAACAAGTGCATGGACACGTAGTCCTAAAAAGTTCTATAGAATAGTTATAGGTGGTAGAACTGGTAAACAAAATCCTAGAATGGGTAAAACATTTGTTAACTTTGCAAGTGAAGAAACGGTTCTTGGAATATTTGCAAATTGGCAAAAGTTCTCAGCTTGGGCGTTAGATTATAAACCGGAATATTTACATGGTGGACATTTAATAGATAGAGCTGGATATAATAAGTTTAAAGAAATTATTTTAGATGGTGTTGAGCTTAATAAAGAAGCGTTAGTTGCAGAAAATATATATTGGGCAGAAACAGAGTATAGATCTAATATAAACGTTAAAGCTATAAGCAAGCATAAATCAATAAGTACAACTAGACCTATTAAAGATAATTAAATATAAAAATAGATAAAAATAGTAGCATGATAAAATATTTAATTTACAACTATTAAATATTATAAAGTGCTACTATTTATTTTACTAAAAATTTATAATATAATGATTTTAATATTATAAATGAGAGGTATTAAGTATGAAGGTAACAATAAAGGATGTGGCAAGAGAAGCACAAGTGGCAACGTCTACAGTTTCTAGGGTCTTGGCAAATAGCGCAAAAATAAGCGAAGAAACTAAGGAAAAGGTAAATGAAGCTATAAAAAAATTAAATTATACGCCTAGTATAGTGGCAAGAGGATTAGCTAATAATAGAACTAAAATATTAGCTGTTCTATTGACGGGTGGAGCAGAGGTTTCATTTGAAAACCCATTTTTTGTACAAGCAATGAAGGGAATTAGTATGTATGCAGAAAAAGAGGATTATTATATTATGTATGCATTTAAAGATAAAAAAGCTGATGAAGAGGAATGGGTAAGGAAAGTAACAGAAGGCAACCTTGTAGATGGGTTATGTCTTTTTAATGTAAAAGAGAATGATATTACTATTAATTATTTAAAGGAAAAACAATTTCCTTTTGTTGTAATAGGTAGACCGGAACAAATAGAAGGTGTTTTGTGGGTTGATAATGATAATTTTGCAGCTGTATATAATTTAACTCAAAAGTTAATTGAAAGAGGAAATAAAACAATTGCATTTATTGGTGCTAAACCGGATATAAATGTTTCAAAAGATAGATTAAATGGATACAAACAAGCCATGTATAGCAGAAATATGGAAATTAATAATGATTTAATACTTGAAATGAAAAGTTTTACTGAAGAAGAAGGGTATATTGCAACGCATAGGATTCTAGAGAAAAATAAAGTTAATGCTATTATTGCCGCAGATGATTTATTAGGTTTTGGGGTACAACGAGCAATAGAAGAATTAGGTTATAATGATATATCTGTTGTTGGATTTAATAATATTCCTTTAGCTCAATATAAAAATCCACCCTTAGCTTCAGTAGATATAAATTCTGAAAAATTGGGGAGATATGCAATAAAGTTAATTATAGATAAGTTGGAGAACAGAGAAAATAAAGGTTATCATGTTATAGAAACAAATTTAATAGAGAGAGAATCTTTGAAGTAAATATATAAATTGTGCAACCGATTGCATTAATGGAAGAAAAAAAGAGATAATTGAATGTAATCGTAAAATTTGAAAAAATTTGGCTGTAATTAGTGTTGTAAACAATTTCTGAAAATGTTATATTAAATTCAGGAAATATAAAACAAACAAATAAAGATAAGCTAAAAGGCTTTTCTATAAAGCATGTACAGTTATGAAACTGTACATATTATTTAAATGATTGTGCAACCGATTGCATAAATTAGGGGTGGAAATATGGAAAGAGTTTGGTGGAAAGAAGCAGTTGGGTATCAAATATATCCAAGAAGTTTTAAAGATTCTAATGGTGATGGAATTGGGGATTTAAAGGGAATAACATCGAAGTTAGATTATTTAAAGAATTTGGGGATTGATGTTATTTGGATATGTCCTATGTATAAGTCTCCAAATGATGATAATGGATATGATATTAGTGATTATCAAGATATTATGGACGATTTTGGTGATATGAACGATTTTGATGAATTGCTTAAAGAAGCACATGATAGAGAGATGAAAGTGATAATTGATTTAGTTGTAAACCATACAAGTGATGAACATAAATGGTTTATAGAATCAAAGTCATCAAAAGATAATCCAAAAAGAGATTGGTATATTTGGAGAGCTGGAAAAGATAATAAAGAGCCTAATAATTGGGAAAGTATTTTTAAAGGATCTGCATGGGAGTTTGATAAAAATACAGAAGAGTATTTCTTGCATTTGTTTACTAAGAAACAACCTGATTTAAATTGGGATAATAAAGAAGTAAGAGAAGCTATTTATTCAATGATAAATTGGTGGTTAGATAAAGGGATTGATGGATTCAGAGTAGATGCAATAAGTCATATTAAAAAAGAAGACGGTTTAGGGGATATGCCAAATCCTAAAGGATTAAAATATGTAGAATCATTTGATAAACACATGAATGTTTCTGGAATTCATAAATATTTAAAAGAGCTTAAGGAAAGAACTTTCGATAATTATGACATTATGACTGTAGGAGAAGCTAATGGAGTAGAAGCAGAAGAAGCAGATTTGTGGGTGGGAGAAAGAGAGGGAAAATTCAATATGATATTCCAATTCGAGCACTTACATTTATGGGGAGCTGAAAGTGAAAATAATTTTAGTGTTAGAAATTACAAGAAAGTATTAACGAAATGGCAAAAAGCTTTATATGGAAAAGGGTGGAATGCATTATACATAGAAAATCATGATATTCCAAGAGTTACATCGACTTGGGGGAATGATCAAGAGTATTTAAAAGAATGTGCAACTGCTTTTGCGCTTATGTATTTTATGCAACAAGGAACGCCTTTTATTTACCAAGGACAAGAAATAGGAATGACAAATGTAAAATTTGATTCTATTTATGATTATAACGATGTTAAGGGAATAAATATCTATAAGGAAAAGGTAGAACAAGGATTAAGTAATGAAGAAGCATTAAAATATGTATGGGCAGTATCAAGAGATAATTCTCGTACGCCAATGCAGTGGGATAGTAGTGAAAATTCAGGCTTTACTAGTGGAAAGCCATGGATCAATATAAATAAGAATTATAAATATATAAATGTAGAAGATCAATTAAAAGATGAAAATTCAATTTTAAATTTCTATAAAAAAATGATTAACATAAGAAAAGAAAATAAAACTCTTATATATGGAAGCTATGAGTTAATATTAGAAGATCATGAAAAAATATATGCTTATACGAGAATAATGGGAGAAGAGAGGTTTGTAATAATAGTTAATTTATCTCATGATAATGTTACGTATTCTTATAATATTGACCTTAGTAGTGATGGATTATTATTAAGCAATTATATTGTTGAAAAACATGGTTTAGAAACTGAATTTGATTTAAGACCATATGAAGCAAGAATTTATAAGGTTATAAAATAAAAAAATATATTTAATAATTAAAATATTTGCAGTAAAGTGAATTGCAAATGGAAAAAAGGGGAATTAAAATGGGTAAAACAAAGAAAAAGGGTAAATTATTATCATTTGATTTTTGGCAAAAGTTTGGAAAGGCTTTATTAGTAGTTATAGCTGTTATGCCGGCAGCAGGATTAATGATTACTTTTGGTAAGCTTCTAGGAATGTATTTTGAAGCTGATATAATACAAGCTATATCTAGGATTATGGATAATATAGGATGGGGGATTATTGGAAATCTCCATATATTATTTGCAGTTGCAATAGGTGGATCATGGGCTAAAGAAAGAGCGGGGGGAGCTTTTGCAGGGTTATTATCATTTGTGTTAATTAATCGTATTACAGGGGCAATTTTTGGTGTAAGTACAGAAATGTTATCTGATAGTACAGCAACAGTTAAGTCTTTACTAGGTGCAACATTAACAGTTCCAGATTACTTTACAAGTATTTTAGGATCACCAGCACTTAATATGGGTGTATTTATAGGTATTATTTCAGGTTTCTTAGGGGCAACGTTATTTAATAAATACTATAATTACAATAAATTGCCACAAGCCTTAAGCTTTTTTAATGGTAAGAGATTTGTTCCTTTTGTTGTTATTTTATGGTCAACAGTTGCAGCATTAGTTTTATCAGTAGTTTGGCCTTTTGCACAAGGCGCATTAAATAACTTTGGTATTTGGCTTGCAAATTCAAAAGATACAGCACCAGTTTTAGCGCCATTTATATATGGAACACTAGAACGTTTATTACTTCCATTTGGGTTGCATCATATGCTTACTATTCCAGTTAACTATACTGAATTAGGTGGGGTATATACTTCATTAACTGGAGCAGCTGCTGGAACAGTAATTGCTGGGCAAGACCCTTTATGGTTTGCGTGGATAACAGATTTAATTAACTTTAAATCAGCAGGAAATATGACAGAGTACAATAATTTGTTAGCTACAGTAGTGCCAGCAAGATTTAAAGCAGGTCAAGTAATTTTATCAACAGCATCATTATTAGGGGTTGCGTTTGCAATGTATAGAAATGTTGATGCAGATAAAAAGAAAAAATATAAGTCTATGTTTATATCTATAGGATTAGCAGTATTTTTAACAGGTGTAAGTGAACCAATAGAATTCTTATTTATGTTTATATCACCAATACTTTATGTAGTTTATGCAATACTTGCAGGTTTAGCATTTGCATTAGCAGATATAATAAATTTAAGAGTTCATGCATTTGGAGCAATTGAACTTATAACGCGTATACCAATGCTTGTTAATGCAGGATTAGTTGGAGATGTTATAAACTTTATAATTGCATGTTTAGCATTCTTTGGACTTAATTTTGGAGTATTTAATTTCTGTATTAAAAAGTTTAAAATACCTACTCCAGGACGTTTAGGAAACTATGATGAAGAAAAAGGTAGTGAAGAAGTTAAAGAAGTAGCTGTAGATAAAATAATATCTAATGATACATTAGCTATAAAAATAATTTCTTTATTAGGAGAAAAGGAAAATATTGAGGATGTAGATGCTTGTATGACAAGATTAAGAGTTACTGTAAAAGATATTGCAAAAGTAGCAGAAGAAAAAGAGTGGAAGAAAAATGGTGCTTTAGGATTAATATTAAAAGATAGTGGAGTGCAAGCAATATATGGTCCAAAGGCAGATGTGTTAAAGTCTGATATTCAAGATATAATAGGAGTATAATATGAAACTTTTAACTTTAAATTGTCATTCATGGCAAGAAGATGATCAAATTGAAAAAATTAGATATTTAGCTAAAGTAATAAAAGAAAAACAATATGATGTTATAGCTCTTCAAGAGGTTAGTCAAAGTATAAATTCGAAATTATTACATGCTATGATAAAAGAGGATAATTTTGTACAGTTATTAATTCAAGAGTTAAATAAAATTGATGAAAATAAATATAACTTTATATGGGATTACTCTCATATAGGTTATGATATATATGAAGAAGGAGTAGCAATATTAACTAAACATGAAATAAAAGATACTAAAGCCTTTTATATTTCTAAAAGTGATAATAAAAAAAATTATCGAAGTAGAAAAATTTTAAGTATTACAGTTAATGTTGAAGGTAATGATGTTGATTTTTATAGTTGTCATACAGGATGGTGGAATGATGATATAGAACCTTTCAAATATCATGCTGATATGCTTATTGAAAATATAAATAATGATAGAATGGCCTTTGTTATGGGTGATTTTAACAATAATGCATATGTAAGAAATGAGGGTTATGATTATTTAATAGAATTAGGATTAAAAGATACTTATGTAATGGCTAATGAGAAAGATAATGGTGTTACAGTAAGAGGTAAAATTGCAGGGTGGGAAATGCAAGAAGAAGACAAAAGATTAGATTTAATACTTACAAATAGAGAGATAAAGGTTTTAGAGTCTAAAGTTATATTTAATGGAGTGAATAAAGATATTATTTCAGATCACTATGGGGTAGAAGTTTTAGTATAAATGTGAGTATGATATTCTTTTATAGTTGTAAATAAAAGTTATTATCAATATAAAGAAAAAGGAAGATAGTGTAAATATTATACAATATTTACACTATCTAATTTTATTAACTTATTTTTTTGTGGAGTTAGTTATTTCATTCCTTGTTCGTATTGTTCAACCATTCTCTTAACCATTTCTCCACCAACACTTCCGCATTGTTTAGAAGTTAAGCTTCCGTTGTAGTCTGTGAAAGGAACACCCATTTCGCTTGCTACTTCATTCTTAAATTTTGATAATCCGTTTTTTGCTTCTGGTACTAACTTTTGAGCCATAAAAGACCCTCCTTTAAATAAATTAATATTTATTTTCCTTTGTAAGTAATCACTTTTACTTACACTAGTATTATGTGTAGAAGTAATTTATATAATCTATAAAAGTAAAGGAATTAGAGGGATAAAATAATATATTAACCGATATATGGAAAATGGATTTTACAAAGAAAATTAAATGCACACTTCGATAAATATTTTATCAAAATGTGCATTTAAAAATAGTTAGTTTCTTTTTAATTTAAGCATTGTAACGACTATTGGAATTGTTATTAGTGCTGAAGCGATAGCTTCAGGAATTCCATTTGTCAATCCAGTGGTAAGTAAAGTACCAGCAACAGCTTCTCTTGAAATCTCTCTAGCTTGTGCATATTTATCAAGATATAGAATATAAGTTAATCCTAACACACCAATTGTATTAGTTAATGTACCTAAAACCGCAGCTATCCCAACACAAACTCCTGTATTTTTGATTTTGTTTTTAAATAGTTTAAATGAATAATAAGCTACAATACCAATTAACATTCTTGGAATTAAGGCTACAATGGGATTCCAGAATATAAAAGAAGTTAAGCCGGGAGCAGTAATATTTTGATACATTGAAAATAATCCAAAAATCAAACCTACTGATATTCCAACAACTGGGCCTTCTAATAATGCCCCTATAATTACTGGAATATGCATAATAGTAAGACTGAATATTGGTAAACGTATTAATCCTAATCCGCTTACACCAAGGAATATTGAAATTCCACCTAGAGCTCCTATGAGAACAAGTCTTCTAGTCTTAGAGCTAGAATTTTTTTTATTTTTCATCTATCTCTCTCCTAATTTATTATTGAAATTTTATAACTATATCCAAACATTAATTTAATATAAAGTAATAAATTATTCAAGTATTATTAGTAATATAAATAAATAAAATGCTGAATAATGAAATAAAATGTTGAATAGCATAGGAAATGTAGTATATTATGAAAGTGTAAAGTAATTATACAAGGAGATGAAGAAAATGAGATTATTTAGTATTAAAGATTTAAATTTTAATGAAGAGGACTTTTTAGATAATATAAATGAATATGAAGATATAATTCCTATAATTGAAGAACTACAAAATTCTTTAAATTATGATGAAATTGAATGTGTTGGTGAAAATGAATGTTGTAATAAAACTAATAAAAATTATATAGTAGAAATTCAGGGATTCATAAATGAAAATGATGAATTTATAACTAAGGAAGAGCTTGAGAGTAATGCTATAATGGTACAAGAGGGAATAATGGACTTATTCGTAATAAGATTATATAAGTGCGTTGATTGTGGAAAATGGATTATAGATATTTTGGAGTAGTATTAAATGACTAAAATAAATATTATATTTAAGGATATAGTCAAGAAATGTAAAGTTTATATAGAAAATAAAATAAGTGATGTAAAAAATATAAAAGAATTAGGAATAATAGAAGTGGTAAATAGAACTAAGCTCATTAGTATTTCATTAATTTCTTTTATAATAATTTTGGGATTTATATTATTCAATGCAATAAATATAAGTAAAGAGGAAATGTTAAATAATTTAAAAAAATCATTACTAACAGAAAATAGCTCTAAGATTGCTAAAATTATAAGAGTAAAAGATGAAAAAGTAGCTAAAAATGATTTTAATCCTCTCATTAGGTATTATAGTGGAAATGAAGATAAAATTAAAAAATTGATAAATGAATTGCGAAAAAGTGGCGAGTATGCAAATTTTAAAATAAAAAGTAAACAAGGATTATTTTATAAAAAGTATTATATTGATTTAGATACTGTTGAAATTGAATTTGCTACAGATATTAATAATGTAAAAGTTGAATTTGAGGATAAAAAGTTTAACTTGCAGGATTTTGCTGAGTTTGATGTTATTCCTGGTATTTATGAGGTTAAATACACTTATGAAACAGAATATGGTGATATTTCTAATGAAATTAATATAAGCATATTTGAAGATAAAAAGTTCGAACTTAATATTGATGGGAATTATGTTACTTTATATTCTAATTTTGAGGATGCAAAAGTATTAATAAATAATCAAGATACAGGTTTGTTATCAAATGATATTAAAAACTTTGGGCCTATACCTAAGGGGAAAGATATAGTAATTAAATTACAGAGAGAATTTCCTTGGGGAATTATAGAGAGTGATGAAGAAAATATAAGTAATCAGGAATATATTAAGCTAGATATAAACATGGTAAATGATGAGTTGATGAATATCATAAGTAAAGATATTAATAAGTTTTATGAATCTGCATTTGAAAGTTTAAATAAAAGAAATAAGGAAAATATACTTAATTGTACCGATGGGGTTAAAGATTTAGTATATAATTATATAAACGAAAAAACATTACTATTTTCTAATAACTATGAAATTACAGATATGAATGTAGAAATTGAAAAAAGTGATTTTAAATATGAAGATAGTACTTATAAGGCAAGTGTTGTAACAAAGGTGAATTATAATATTTACAAGAAATTATTACCATTTTTAAAAACACCTAATGAAAGTTCATTTATATTAGCATTAGAATATATTAATGATAATTTTAGAATAACTGGAATACAGAAGATTGAAATAGAGTGAAGTTTTAAATCGAATGATTATAATATGGGGGAGATATGAAGTTTAAAAACAAAATTATTTATGCAGTATTAATTATATTGTTAGTTAATACAAATTATGTTTTTGCTGAAAAAAGTGATTCAATTAAAAATGAGATAGAAGATAATAAAAGTAAAATTGAAAGTTTAAAAGATGAAAAATACAATTTAAATAATGAAATTCAAGATAAAAAAGATGAAATTAACGACTTAGAGGATAATATTACTGAAAAGGAAAATGAATTATATGCACTTCAACTTGAAATAAGTGAATATCAAAAACAAATAGATAATATGCAAAGTGAAATTTCTGAGCTGATTAATTCTATAAATGAAAGCAAATTAGAGGTTGAAAATAAAGAAAACTATATTATAGAACTGAAAGAGGAAGAGAGTAGAATTAAAGAATTATTAGACGCGCGAGTTAGAAGTGTTTATAAAGTTGATTTATCAAAACAATATATTTACATGTTAATTAGAAGTAAGAATATATTTGAAATTTTTCAAAATTTAGACAACATAAATCAAATAATAAATTTTGATAAAAAACTAATTAAGAGCTATAAGGAAAATCAACAAATTATTTCAGATGAAATTGCACAAATAGAACTTAAAATTACAGAGCAAGAAGAAGCTCAAGCAGTAATAGAAGACAAGCAAAGTGGTATAATAGAAGTCAAAAATAAAGTTGTTGCAATTCAAAAGGAAGAGGAAAGTAAGAAAAATGAACTTTTAGCAATTCAACGAGAAAAGCAAAATAATATTGTTGCTTTAGAAAATGATAGTGAAAAGATTAATAGTGAAATAGCAGAGTTAGAGTCACATAATGAAGAATTAGAAGCAGAACTTGATAGGATAATAAATAATGTTAGCGGTAGTAATGGGAGTAATGACGTAGATAATAACCTACAAACGGAAAGTGGTTTTTTAAGACCTATCTCTGGTAGAATTACTAGTTATTATGGTTATAGGATAAATCCAGTTACTGGAGAATATAAATTGCATAAAGGTATAGATTATGCTGGGAATTATGGAGATCCTATTAAAGCATCTAAAAGTGGAGTAGTTGAATATTCAGGATGGATTACTGGCTATGGAAATACAATTATTTTAGGACATGGGAATGGGGTACAAACATTATATCCCCATGCACAAACTTTAGAGGTTGATTATGGTGATACAGTTAAGCAAGGTGATGTTATTGCTACTGTAGGTTCAACTGGAAATAGTACAGGCCCCCATTTGCATTTCGAAATAAGAATCAATGGAGAAGCAGTTGATCCATTAAATTACATACCATATTAAAAAGCTGTATCTTTAATGATACAGCTTTTTGAATAATTAAATATAATAAAGAAAATAATACTTAGGTAGTTTTTAGTTTATAAAAATTAAAATAAAAAAACCTGTGCAAAATGCACAGGTTAAGGGATTACAATCACTTAAGAAAGGGAATAAGTGATTGTGTGGGGTTTTATTAAAACTCTATAATTTGTTAAATTATAGAGCGGTATGGGCTTTATTTAATAAATATTCTATCAAATACTATAGTTATATTATACAATATAATTTAATAAAATCAAATAATATTTACAAAAAAAGTTGAATTTTTTTTTAATGTGTATAAATCTAGAAGAAAATAGATGATAAAATTAAATAAAATAGCAGTTATAAGGAGGAATAAAAATGAAAAAAAGAGAAAATGTGCTTAAGAATACTCCGGATTATGAACCTTATTCAGAAAATGAAGTTAGATTGAGTATTAAGGAGATGAGGGAGATGGGGCTTATTAAATGCGGTGGTTGCTGTAATAATGGGCAAGGAGGATGCGGTAATGTGAAAAGCTGTAATAAAAAATGTTATAATAAAAATAGAAAAGTAAACTAGAATGTCGAATTCTAAGGAAGAAAAGTTTGGAAAAAAATGATTATAATAGAATTTTAAAAGTTGAATACTATTAATGCAAAAAAATAATATTAATTCTTTGAATATATATTTAAAGAAAGGGATAGTATTTATTAATGAAATTGCGTAGGAATAAATACAGTGTAGTTTTACAGAAAAGTATAAATATATAAAAGTATAAATATATATTAGTGAGAATAATTTATTTAAGAATGTCTTGAAAGAACATATTATAATTGGTAAAATATATCGTAATTAATTGATTTTTTGGTTAAGAATAATAGATTGCTTAGATAGGAAAAGAAGCGCTGATTATGAATATATACAGAGAAAAATTTTAGTATATTGTATGTAATGAGTAAAATATTAGATGTTTTTTGCTTTTTATGAACAAACATTTGAAAAAATTAGCTTTAATATGTTATAATGAGCTAGTTGTATTAATCAAACAAGAGATACTTTTTTAGGAGGAATATACAATGGAAGCTAAAATGGAAAGAATCGACGTAAATGTCGTTAAATTTGAAGTAAAGGTTGAGGCTAATAAATTCAATGAAGCTTTAACAAGAGCTTATAAGAAAAATGTTAAGAATTTTAATGTGCCAGGATTTAGAAAAGGTAAAGTTCCAATGAACGTAGTTAAGCAATATTATGGAGTTGGAGTTCTTTTAGAAGATGCAGTTAATTTTGCAATCGATGGATCTTATAGTGAAGTATTAAAAGAAAATAACATAATACCAGTTGATTATCCAAAAGTAGATGTAGTAGAAGTTGGAGAAGGGAAAGACTTCATATATACTGCAGAAGTAACTGTTTATCCAGAAGTTGAATTAGGTGAATATAAAGGATTATCAGTAGAAAAGAAAACTTACGAAGTAACTGAAGAAGAAGTTGCTAAGAAGCTTAAAGAAATGCAAGAAAAGAATGCAAGAGTTGAATCTAAAGAAGAAGGAACAGTTGAAAATGGAAATATAGCTGTTATTGATTTCAAAGGATTTGTTGATGGTGAAGCATTCCAAGGTGGAGAAGGTCATGATTACTCTTTAGAAATTGGTTCTAAAACTTTCATAGATACATTCGAAGAACAATTAGTTGGAGCTAAAGTAAATGATACAGTTGAGGTAAATGTTACTTTCCCAGAAAACTATGGTAAGGAAGAATTAAATGGTAAGCCAGCTAAATTCGAAGTTACTATTAAAGAAATAAAAGTAAAAGAATTACCAGAATTAGATGACGAATTTGCTAAAGAAACTTCTGAATTTGATACAATAGCTGATTTAAAGGCTGATATTACTACTAAATTAGAAGCAACAAACACTGAAAGAGCTGATAGAGAGTTCGAAGAAGCGGTAATTAATGCTGTTGCAGAAAATGCAAAAGTTGAAATTCCAGCTGTTATGATAGAAAAAGAAGTAGATAAAATGGTTCAAAACTTAGAACAAAGATTACAATATCAAGGTTTAAATTTAGAACAATACTTCCAATTCACTGGAACTGATGAAGAAAAAATGAGAGAATATATGAGAGAAAATGCAGCTACTAAAGTAAAAGTTGATTTAGTTTTAGAAGCTGTAGAAAAGGCTGAAAATATAGAAGCTACTGAAGAAGAAATAAAAGAAAAAGCTATAGAAGTTGCTAAAATGTATTCTGCATCAGAAGATGATAAAATGGTGGAATTATTAATGCAAAGCCAACAAGCAGCATTAAGATCTGATGTAATCACAAATAAAGCAATAAAGTTCTTATTAGAAAATAATAAATAGTCCTAATTTAATTGCCAGAAGAAATTCTGGCAATTATTCAAATATTTCTTTAACAAAATAAAGTAAATTTTATATAATTTTAATATAATTACTTTTGATTAGTTGGATATATTAAAAGTAAGAAGGGTTTTAAAGAGAAAAGGAGGGAATGAAGTATGAGCAATTATATTCCATACGTTGTTGAACAAACAGGAAGAGGAGAAAGGTCTTATGATATTTTTTCAAGACTTTTAAAGGATAGAATCATAATGCTTAGCGGTGAGGTAAATGATGTAACTGCTAATCTTATAGTAGCTCAATTATTATTCTTAGAAAGTGAGGACCCAGATAAAGATATATATCTTTACATAAATAGTCCAGGAGGGTCAATTACTTCAGGAATGGCTATTTATGATACTATGCAATATATTAAATGTGACGTAAGCACTATTTGTATTGGTATGGCAGCGTCAATGGGAGCATTCTTATTATCTAGTGGTACTCAAGGTAAGAGATACGCTCTTCCTAATAGTGAAATTATGATACATCAGCCTTTAGGGGGATTCCAAGGCCAAGCAACTGATATTGATATTCATGCAAAGAGAATATTAAAGATAAAAGAAACATTAACAAGAACTATGGCTGAATCTACTAATGGGAAAGTTGATTATGAAACTATGGTTCAAATGTGTGAAAGAGATAACTTCATGAGTGCTGATGAAGCGTTAAAAATTGGATTAATTGATGAAGTAATAGTAAAAAATAAAAAATAATTATTTTTGGCAATTTCATGCCAAAGTGAGGTGAGGTTATGGCTAAATTTGAAGATAAAAAGCAATTAAAGTGTTCATTTTGTGGTAAAAATCAAGATCAAGTAAAAAGATTAATTGCTGGGCCAGGAGTATATATTTGTGATGAATGTATAGATTTATGCTCAGATATAATTCAAGATGAATTTGAAGATAATGTAGAGTTAGATACTACAGCTCTTCCTAAACCAAATGAAATAAAAGAATATTTAGATCAATATGTTATTGGGCAAGATAGAGCAAAAAAAGCACTATCTGTAGCAGTTTATAACCATTATAAAAGAGTGAAAGCAAATACGTATGATGATGATATAGAACTTCAAAAAAGTAATATATTATTATTAGGACCTACTGGTTCTGGTAAAACACTTTTAGCTCAAACATTAGCTAAGTTCTTAAATGTTCCATTTGCAATAGCAGATGCTACTACATTAACTGAGGCAGGGTATGTAGGAGAAGATGTAGAGAACATTTTATTAAAGCTAATACAAAATGCTGATTATGATGTTGAAAAAGCTGAAAAGGGTATAGTATATATTGATGAAATTGATAAGATTGCTAGAAAATCTGAAAACCCATCCATAACTAGAGATGTATCTGGTGAAGGGGTTCAACAAGCATTATTAAAAATATTAGAGGGGACAACAGCTTCTGTACCACCTCAAGGTGGAAGAAAGCATCCGCATCAAGAATTTATCCAAATTAACACATCAAATATTTTATTTATTTGTGGTGGAGCTTTTGATGGAATTGATAAGATTATTCAAAAGAGAACAAGAGTTAGCACTATGGGATTTGGAGCTGAAATTCAATCAAAAGAAGCAAAAGATGTTGGAGAATTATTAAAAAATGTTCTTCCGGAGGATTTATTGAAGTTTGGTTTAATTCCTGAATTTGTAGGAAGATTACCAATGGTAGTTTCTCTAGAATCATTAGATCAAAATGCATTAATTAATATTTTAAGTCAACCTAAAAATGCATTAGTAAAACAATATAATAAATTATTTGAGTTGGATAATGTAGAGTTAGAGTTCACTGAAGATGCACTTAAAGCTATTGCAGATGAAGCTATAGCGAGAAAAACAGGTGCTAGAGGATTAAGAGCTATTGTTGAAGATATAATGATTGATGTAATGTTTGATGTGCCATCAGACGAAAATATAAGTAAGGTTATTATAACTGAAGATTCAATAAAATCTAAAAAATTACCAGAATTAATTAGATTAGGTGAAAACGAAGTTAGGCCTATTTTAAAATCTAAAAAAACTAAAAAAAGAAAAGGTATGGAAACAGCCTAAAAAAATCACCTCTAGATTTCTAGAGGTGATTTTTATTTTGAGATTTATCCTAAATATAGAAAAAATAATACTTATTACTATATACTATGGAATAATAGAACTATTATAGGTTAATAATAGAAATAGAGTTTATGAAAAGGGAGGATATGAGTTCATGAGTGAAATAATGATTGTTTTACAAACTATAATGATGGTTCTATTTATTATTTATTTATTTAATAGTAATAAAGCTAATCGTTCTAGAAATGTTGTGGTTGATAAGGAAAATAAAAAGGAAATGGAAAAACTTTTGAAGATGAAAAGGATAAAGCTTTCAGAACCTTTGACTGAAAAAAGTAGACCCACTTCATTTGATGATATTATTGGTCAGGAGGATGGTATTAAGGCACTGAAGGCAGCTATATGTGGACCTAATCCTCAACATGTTATAATTTATGGACCACCTGGGATAGGCAAGACTGCAGCTGCAAGATTAGTATTGGAAGAGGCTAAGAAAAAGAAAGCTTCACCATTTAAAGAAAATGCTAAATTTGTGGAGATTGATGCTACTACAATTAGATTTGATGAACGTGGAATCGCAGATCCACTAATAGGATCGGTGCATGACCCTATTTATCAAGGGGCAGGCGCTTTAGGAGTAGCAGGTATACCACAGCCTAAACCTGGTGCAGTTACAAAAGCTCATGGAGGAATATTATTTATTGATGAAATTGGTGAATTGCAGCCTATCGAAATGAACAAATTGCTTAAAGTTTTAGAGGATAGAAAGGTATTTTTGGATAGTTCTTATTATAGCTCTGAAGATCCAAATATGCCAACTTATATTAAAGAAATATTTGATAATGGATTGCCAGCTGATTTTAGATTAATTGGAGCAACAACACGTAGTCCTGATGAAATAATTCCAGCTATTAGATCGAGATGTGTTGAGGTGTTTTTTAGAGGTTTGCAACCAGAGGAAATAAGGGAAATAGCTAAAAAAGCAATTATGAAAGTAGGATTGAGTACTTCAGAGAAGGGGTTAGATCTTATAAGCAGATTTTGTAATAATGGAAGAGAAGTAGTTAATTTAATTCAATTATGTTCTGGAATTGCTATTAATGAAGAAAGAGATAATATTACTGAGGATGATATTAAATGGGTAATAGAAAATGGTCAATATACAGAAATACAAGAAAAGAAAATTTTAGATAGGCCAGAAGTTGGGGTGGTGAATGGATTAGCTGTACATGGAGCTAATATTGGAATGCTTATGGAAATAGAAGCAACAGCAAAAAAGGTAGAAGGTAGAGAAGGGGAATTAAAGATTTCTGGTATTATTGAAGAAGAAGAAATTACTATGAGTAATAGGAAAGTTAAGAGAAAAAGCACAGCATTTTCTTCCATACAAAATGTATTAACTGCTTTGAATAATATATATAATTTAAACTGTGATAAATATGATATACATATTAATATTCCTGGTGGTATACCGGTAGATGGACCGTCAGCAGGTATAGCCATTGCAACGGCGGTATATAGTGCTATATTAGAATTACCGGTAGATAACAGAGTTGCAATGACAGGTGAAATTGGTCTTTTGGGTATGGTTAATCCTATAGGTGGTGTTAATGCAAAAATACTAGCAGCTCAAAAAGCAGGTGCAAATAGAGTTATAATACCATCTGGTAATTGGAATGAATCATTTTTAGACTATGAAGGAATTGATATAATTAAAGTTTCTAATATAAAAGAAGTATTAGAATTGTGTATATTAAATAATGATAAAACAAAAATTGATATTCTTTCAGCAAAAGCAAAAGAGTTATAAAAATGTTAAATGACAAATGCTGATTATAGGTATTTGTCATTTATTTTTTTATAGAAGCTTCAATATAGATAAATTAATATAGGAATTAGTATAAAGTTGAAAAAAAATAGTTTTACGTGTATAATTTAAAAGTTAGATAGTTTATTTATGACGATTTGAATGGAGGGGGAAAATGAATACTGATTCTATTTTATTACCATTAATACCTCTAAGGGGTATTACTATTTTTCCCAATATGATTATACATTTTGATATTGGAAGAGAAAGGTCTATTGCAGCGCTTGAAGAAGCGATGGTAAACGAAGGAAAAATTTTCTTAGTTACACAAAAGGATCCTGAGGTAGAAGTTCCAAAAAGTAAAGAAGATATGTATAGTATAGGAACTATATGTAAAGTTAAACAAATACTTAAATTACCAAAAGGAACGACAAGGGTTTTAGTTGAAGGAATTGAAAGAGCTACACTATTAGAATTTGAGGAAAAAGAAAAATTCTTACAAGCTAAAATTGAAAGAATACTGGAAGAAGTAACTGAGGTTGAAAGTAATGAAGATATAGCTTTCAGAAATCAGTTAGGTAAAGCTTTTGCAGAGTATATTTACTCAACAGAAGGTGATGATAGTAAAGTACTTAAAATGATGGAACAAGAGAAAAATTTAAGTAAGATTACTGATTTAATAGCTGCATATATTCAATTAGATGATAAAAAGAGGCAATCAATATTAGAAACTATAGATGTCTATGAAAGAATAGAAAAGTTACTTGTATTTATTGATGAAGAAATTCAAATAGTTGAAATAGAGAAAGAAATAGGAAGTAAAGTTAAGACTAAGCTTGATAAGAGTAATAAGGAATATTTCTTAAGAGAACAAATTAAAGCTATTCAAGAAGAACTTGGAGAAGATGAAGAATCAAGAGAAGCAAATAAATATGTACAACAGCTAAGGAAATTTAGGCTTTCTAAAGAAGTAAAAGAAAAGGCTGAATATGAATTATCAAGATTAAGAACATCAAATTCAAGTGAAGCTAACAATATAAGAAATTATCTAGATTGGCTAGTGGCAATTCCTTGGAATAAGGCTACAAAGGATTCCTTTAATATCAAAAAAGCTCAAGAAATTTTAGATAATGAGCATTATGGATTAAGTGAAGTTAAAGAAAGAATTTTAGAATATTTAGCTGTAAAACAATATACAAAATCTTTAAAGGGTCCTATACTTTGTTTAGTTGGACCACCTGGAGTTGGAAAAAGTTCAATAGCTGAATCTGTTGCTAAATCATTAAGTAGAAAGTTTGTTAGGATTTCATTAGGTGGTATTCGTGACGAAGCTGAAATTCGTGGTCATAGAAGAACTTATATTGGAGCTATGCCAGGAAGAATTATTTTTGCTTTAAAGGAATCTAAGGTTAATAATCCATTAATATTATTAGATGAAATAGATAAGTTAAGTAATGATTATAAAGGAAATCCTGCTGATGCTTTATTGGAAGTATTAGATCCTAAACAAAATAAAACATTTAGGGATAGTTATATGGAAGTTGAAACTGATTTATCTAATGTAATGTTTATAACAACAGCAAATTCATTAGATACTATTCCGCCAGCGCTTTTAGATAGAATGGAAATAATACAGGTTTCTGGATACACTTATGATGAAAAGTTTAATATTGCAAAAAAATACTTGCTAAAAAGGGTAATGGATGAATGTAAAGTTGAAAATAATGCAATAAAGATATCTGATAACGCCATAAAAGAAATTATTAATGGATATACTAGAGAATCTGGAGTTAGAGATTTAGAAAGACAAATTAATAAGGTAGTTAGAAAGAGTATTACTGAATTAATAAAGACAAATAAAAAGAATATTATTGTTTCTTCAAGTAAGCTAGAAAAGTATTTAGGACCAGTAATTTTTAAGTATGAGAAAGAAGAAAGAGAAGATAAAGTTGGAGTTGTTACTGGATTAGCATGGACTGCATATGGTGGAGATACTTTACCGGTTGAAGTTGCTGTTATGAAGGGAAGCGGTAGATTAGAGTTAACAGGGCAATTAGGTTCTGTTATGCAAGAATCTGCAAAGGCAGCATATAGCTATGTTAGAGCTAATTTTGATAAGTATGATATTCCAGCAGAATTTTATAGAAAAAATGATATTCATATTCATGTTCCAGAAGGGGCCGTACCGAAAGATGGTCCGTCTGCAGGCGTGACGATGGTTACTGCTTTAGTATCTGCACTATCTAATAAAAAAGTAAAAAGTGGTGTAGCTATGACTGGAGAAGTGACATTAACAGGGAGAGTATTACCTATCGGTGGAGTTAAAGAAAAGTGTTTAGCAGCACATAGAATAGGAATAGATACTGTTATTTTACCAAAAGATAATAAAAAGCATGTAAAAGAAATACCATCGTCAATTAAAGGGAAATTAAATTTAATTTTTGCTGATAAAGTTGAGGATGTATTACAAAATGCATTAATCGGAGTTGATAATAATGATAATTAAAAATTCAGAATTTATTATATCTGCTGTTAAAAGGAATCAATATCCTATAGATGGCAGAAATGAAATTGCCTTTGTTGGAAGATCTAATGTAGGTAAAAGTTCAATAATAAATGCCTTAACAAATAGAAGGAAACTTGCTAAAGTTTCACAAACACCTGGAAAGACAAGATTAATTAATTTTTTCTTAATAAATAGTGATTTTTATTTAGTAGATTTACCTGGTTATGGATACGCTAAAGTATCTAAAAAGGAAAAAGAAAGTTGGGGTAAAACTATTGAAATGTATTTAACTGATAGAGAAGAATTAAAAAGAGTAATTTTACTTGTTGATTCAAGACATAAACCAACAGCGGATGATATTATGATGTATGAGTGGATAAAACACTTTGATTATGATTGTATCGTAATTGCAACAAAAAGTGATAAATTATCTAATAATGAGTTAGGTAAGAGTAAAAAGATAATAAAAGAAACGCTTGGTCTTGGAAGTACTGATAAGTTTTATTTCTTTTCTTCATTAAATAAAAAAGGAAAAGATGAGCTGATAAACAATATTTTTGAAGATTTATCAGAAGAGGCTAAGTTAATTTAATAAAAAAGCTACCTGTATAAGGGTAGCTTTTTTATTTAAGAAAAGATAAAAAATTTTTGATGTGGAAAGGAAAATAGTGTCAAATAAAAATAAAGAGAATAGTATATAGTATAAAAACAAAAAAAAATAAATCCTTAGGAGGAATGTAAAGATGCCTAGTATGCATGATATGATTGATGAATTGAATGACATGGATTGTCCTAGTTTTTCTTCAGCAGAACCTATTGGAAACAATTTTTGTAATACTGGTTGTGGTTGTGGGTTTGGTAGCTGGATTTGGATATTATTAATTTTATTCTATGCTGGACAAGGTGGAAGTGCTAATACAGGATGCTGCTGTGGAAATACAGCTTCAAATAATTGCTGTTGTAATAATTCTTATAATAATAATAATGGATCATTTTGCGGCGGAGGATATTTATTCTTACTTGTAATATTATTCTTATGTAATGGTACTTTTGGTTGTGGAAATAATGGATTTAATTCAAACTGCAGTGGAGCTCTACTATAGCTTAGTAGGAAGGAGGAATAATTATGTCAAAGAAGAGAAATAAGAAATGTTGTTGCCAAGAGTGTTGTGAACCTTGTTGCTGCAATAATGCAGTAGCTAACAATTATGGATCATGCTGTGGAAATGTTTTTGGTGGATTAAATAATTGTGTAGCACCAATTATATTTTTATTAATTGCTTGTGGATCAGGACTTCTTAATAATAACTGCTCATATTTAATAATCTTATTATTCTTACTATGTGGTGGATCTTATGGAAATCTATTTGGAGGAAATACCGTAGGAAGCAATTGCTGCTGTGAAAGTGACTGCTGCTGCTAGTTAAGAGGATGGAGGGCCTTTATGACCCTCCAAAAAAATATCCTTTTTTATAAACATATATAAGTTAATTACATATAATGGAGTAAAGAAATAATTTGGAGGTACTTATATGTCCAAGCGTAAGCATAAAAATAGAAGCGATACTAGACGTGAAGGTACAAGTGATAATAGAAATAATGCTAACGTAAATACAAATACTAATAGTAGACCAACATATAATAGTGGACCATTTGGTATAAACCCTAATCAATTATTGAGTAGTATGTTCGGAAATATTGATATGAATCAAATAAATAGTTTATTACAATCAATGAATACACAAGGATTTGATTTTAATAATTTGAACTTAGGAAATTTAATGGGAAATATGAACAATATGGGAAGTGTATCAAATATAAAAAACAATACAAGCGCTAACAATCAGTCTTCTTCGAATAATGAGAGTAGTAATACTATTAAAGATGATTTAGATTTTGGCACCAATGAAAAAGTTGTTGCTAGAGGCGAAAGGAATGATGATAATATTCAAATGCTTAGAGCTATTAGAAGTATTGTAGGTGGAGAGAGAGGAGAATTTATCGATAGGGTAATTACTATGTACAATGATGGTATATTTGATGAGTAATAAAATTTTAAAGGTGTATAAAATTTAGTAAAAGGTTAATACTATTAATGTACCGGAGAGTATTCTCCTATAGCAAATGAAGAGAGATCTTCATTAAAGCTAAACCCCCCCATCCCCCTTTTAGGCCGCTTTTTTAGCGGCCTTTTATATTACTTTTTTAATAATGAAGAAATTTTAAATTGATTTGCTTCGTCTATTTCTGCAGTAACATATAAGAGAAGCTCTTTTGGCTTTGAATTAGAGTTAGTAAAATTTATTTTCTCGAAAGATAGTATCCAGCATAATGAAGATGTATTACCAGATTCATTCCAAGTAGTATCATAACAATAAGCTTTTTGAAAAGAATACCTATAATTATCTTTATCTAAATTCCATAATAATCCTAATTGATCACTTTCTATTGTAGATGTAAATATATCAGGAACATCATCAAGTTCATAATCAGCTTCGATACAATCTATTAATAATTGAATAGAACTAAGAGATGGTATTTTTGGTGCACTAAAAGTAATATCCTTTAGTGTGCTAGAATTTAAAATATATCCTTCTGTAGATTCGTCACCCTTAGAAGAAGAGGTTGTATAAAGTTTAGGCGTTTTAGAATTATTAAAATCTAAAATTGATAATATATTGTTTTGGGTAAAAAATACTTCTTGAAAGCTGTTATTTTCCCATTTAAAAATATAAAAGGTTGATTTATTGTTTTTTAATCCGCTTATTATAATTTCAGGAATCTTATTTCTGTTTAAATCTATGTATAAGATTTTTATAGCACAAGATGGAGAAATATCAAGTAAAGAATAATCAAATTCGTTGCTTTTTAATAGTGTTTCTCCGAATGAATTTTTAATTTTTATTGAATAAGTTGAATTTGTTGATATAATGGATAATTCATCATTTTCGCCATCTCCATCAAAATCATATTCTTCGTTATTTTTATTGTTATTATACGAATTAGAGAGTGTTTGTACATTTTTCATGTATGTATTTAAGTATAACCCTAAAATGATTACAAAAAAAATTAATAGTATTAATTTTAAAGAATTATTTTTTTGTAAATTGAAATTAAGCATAGTATCACCTCAGTAAAGTATATGTGATTACTATGTAATAAATAACTTTTATAAAAGAAAAAAAGCCAGCAGAATACTACTGACAGTCTTTACATAATCCATAGAAGAAAAGTTTATTCCATTTTACCTTGTAATGAGTGTTTTCTTCAACCATTTTATTTAATGGTGAAAAATCTACGTCGCATAAATCATCAACTTTACCACAGTGAATACATTGTATGTGACCATGTTCACTACAATTTCCATCATATCTAAAGTTTCCTTCACCAACATTTAATTCTTGAACCAAACCTATTTCAACTAAAGTTTTTAGAGTTTTATAAACGGTAGCAAGACTCATAGTTGGATAGTTAGGTTGTAATGCTTTATAAATTGTTTCGGCTGAAGGGTGTTCGCTTGTGCTTTTTAAATATTGATAAACAGCTAACCTTTGAGGTGTTAATTTTAATTTCTTTTCCTTAAATGTTAAAATTATATCATCCATTAATGACACCTTCCTATATTTATTTAATATAATTATATAAGCAAATATAATTATTTGTCAATAATATTTATTAAATAATAAAGCATTCTAAAGAAAATATTATTGTAAATATATGCATATTGTGATATTTTATAAGAAGAATAAGAATTAATTTGCACATATAAAAGATGCAAATTGCATAATATAAAGTTTAGTATTATGTTTAAATTAAGGAGGAGAATTTTTATGGCAAAATATAAGGTTGGTGACGAATTATTAATAATTAATGATCCTAGCGAAGAAAATAAAAAATTAGAATCTTTAACTAAATTAACTCTTGACGGTGATTATGCACAAATATCATGGGGGTTAAAAATAGTTAATGTTGAATATGAAAAGCCATATGTTACATTAACTTATACTAATGTTGATGGTGAGTTAAATAAGGTTTTTGCAGAATGTAGAGATATTGAAAACTTTGATCAACAAAAAGTTTTAGAGAAGGCTTTATTAAAAGCGTTCCAAAATGAAATAATTAAAATTTCTGTAGTAAAAAATGCAGCATTAAAGAAATAGTAAAAAGAAATAGTAAAAAGAACTAGTTTCAATAAGAAATTAGTTCTTTTTTTATTGAAATAATATAAAAATATTGATTTAATGAGAAATTATGTTATATTATATATAAATAGTATAAAATGGTGAGATATCAGATGAATATTTATAGAATGTAAAGTTTTTGTAATTTATTATGAAAATATGTAGAAGTATTTATTTATTAATGGAAATCATATATAATAAGTGTGTGATTTCGTTTACAGGTAAGTGGGGGTATGGGTTATGAGTAAATGTCCATTTTGGTCAAGCAGAAAGGAAAAAGTTAGTTGTAGTAATGAGTGTCCAATGAGTCCAACTCTAAATAACAATGAAATTTGCCCTTTTATTGAACATTTAGCAGGGGAGAAGATTATTTTTAAAGATATACTTGATGAGGATTTTGCATATTCTCAAGATACTAAACTAGAATATATGATACCTTCTTATAGAGGGTATAAGGATGAATAAATAAGAGTCACTGAGTATTTTTCTCGGTGACTCTTTGATTTATTTTGATTTTTCAATTAATAACTCTTGCTTTAGATTCCAAAGTTTAGGTGAAAGATCCACGTAATAAGTATGAGGATTTTCGAATCTTAAAATTTCAGGCCATAACTTTGCTGTTTCTTTTTTAGAAAACTTTTTAATATCAAGAACAGAAGGCGAATTATATACTTGCTTACCGTTATCAAATATTTTTACTAATAAATCTTTTGCATAGAAATTAGTAATTCTCTTTCTTTTCCAAGTATGGATAGGATCGAAAATTTCTAATTCAGAATTTTCATCGATTACTTCATCATTTAATGAAATGACATCAGCAATAGCTATATCTGTAGTTTTATCAAATAATCTAAATACTTTTTTGAAACCAGGGTTGGTTATTTTTTCGCTGTTTTCACTAATTTTTATTTTAGGAATTACTGTAGAATCTTTTTCTACTGCAACTAGCTTATATACGCCTCCAAATACAGGTTCTGATTTAGCTGTGATTAACCTTTCGCCAACGCCGAAAGAATCAATACATGCGCCTTGAGCTAATACATCTCTTATTATGTGCTCATCAAGTGAGTTAGAAACTATTATCTTACAATCAGAATAACCAGCAGCATCTAAAGTTTTTCTACACTTTTTAGTCAAGTAAGTTATATCTCCAGAGTCTATTCTTATTCCTGTAGGTCTTTTGCCAAGAGGTGCTAATACTTCATCAAATACTTTAATAGCATTTGGTAAACCAGATTTTAAAACATTATAAGTATCAATAAGTAAAGAGCAATTATCAGGGTAGGCTTCCGCCCATGATTTAAATGCTTCATATTCGGTATCAAATAATTGAACCCAGCTATGTGCCATTGTGCCAACTGCAGGGATATTAAAATATTTATCAGCAATTGTACAGGCTGTAGAATCACATCCACCTATTATAGAAGCTCTTGCACCATAAATAGCACCATCATATCCTTGAGCTCGTCTAGAACCAAATTCCATAACAGTTCTACCTTTAGCAGCTCTACAAATTCTATTAGCTTTAGTAGCAATTAAAGTTTGATGATTAA
Organism: Clostridium sp. 1001271B_151109_B4; assembly: GCF_015670405.1. Classification (GTDB taxonomy): domain Bacteria; phylum Bacillota; class Clostridia; order Clostridiales; family Clostridiaceae; genus Clostridium. The sequence continues at coordinate 30,670 of NZ_JADPBQ010000015.1, forward strand.
TTGTTAATAGAATCATAGTTTCAACAAATTGAGCTTGAACAACAGGTCCTCTAACAGTTACTAAAGGTTGATTAGGGAATACAGGATATCCTTCAGGTATAGCCCACACATCACAAGTAAACTTAAAATTTCTTAAGTAATCTAAAAATTCCTCAGAGAAAAGATTTTTGTCAGCTAAATATTTGATATCACTTTCAGTAAATGAAAGGTTATTTAAATATTCAATAAGCTGATCAACACCAGCCATTATACAATATCCGCCGCCGTCAGGAACTCTTCTGAAATACATATCAAAATAAGCTATTCTATCTTGAACACCTTTACTAAAGTAGCCATTAGCCATTGTTAATTCATAAAAATCTACTAACATAGTAAGATTTCTTTCATTAGTAACATCAAATCTCATTAAATTTTCCATATTTATCTCCTTTATTGAAAAATACCTAAAGTTATTGTACAACTATATATAAATTATTACAATATAGTTATTTATATAATAATTATGGAGATAATTAAAATAAATAGCTTAAAGGAGAACATATGAAAATATTATTAGATAATTATCAGGTAAATGCTATTAATATAAAAGATAAGAATACTTTGGTAGTAGCAGCTCCTGGAAGTGGTAAGACTACAGTGATAATTAATAGAGTTAATTATTTGATTGAAGAGCGAAAAATAAAGATAGGTAATATAATTGTTATTACCTTTACACGTGCTGCTGCAGAAAATATGAAAACAAGATATAAGAATAATTTTAAAAAAACTATAGCGCCGTTTTTTGGGACATTTCATGGATTGTTTTATAAAATTTTATTAAGGGAAGGTTATGAAATAAATATAATTGACAGTGGAAAGGGGCATGGAATTGTAAAGAGGATATTAGGAAAGTATTTTGATGATGTTAATGATGATAAGATACGAGAAGTTCTAAATAATATTTCTCTTTTTAAAACTTCTTTAGGAAAAATAGAAAACTTTAAGCCGTCAATTTCAATGGAAATTTTTAAAGAATGTTATGAACATTATGAAGAATATAAGACTAAAGAAAAGTTATGGGATTTTGATGACTTATCCATAAGAGTATTATATTTATTTAAAAATAACAAAAATATTTTAAATAAATATAGAGCGATATTTAAATATGTATTAGTTGATGAATTTCAAGATTGTGATGAGCTTCAAATAGAATTTATTAAGATGATAAATCCACAAAATGAATTATTTGCTGTAGGTGATGAAGATCAGTGTATTTATTCATTTAGAGGTTCAAAACCAGAATATATGGTTAATTTCTCAAAGTCATTTAATAATGGAAAGAAGGTCTATCTATCAACAAATTATAGAAGTAAAAAGAATATTGTGGATATATCTAAAAAATTAATAGCAAATAATTTAGGTAGAAATAATAAAGAGATAAACTCTTATGAAAGTGATAAGGGAATTGTTAAGTTCTTTAAGCCTTACAATGAATTTGCCCAGGGAGAAGAGATAGCAAATATTATAAAAAGTTTTGTTGGAGAAAATTACAGCAATAATGCAGTACTCTATAGAACAAATATGGAAGCAAGAAGTTTAATTGATACTTTTACTAGAAGAAAAATACCTTTTGTTTTATTAGATAAGGGATATAATTTCTTTGAGCATTTTATTTGCAAGGATATAATAAATTATTTAACTTTATCTATAGATCCATTTAATAGAGAAGCTTTCAATACAATTATTAATAAGCCCTTTAGATATATAAGTAAAAGTAATTTAAGTTATGTTTCTTCATATAAAGAATATAAAAATGTTTTTGATATTTTAATTGATAAAAATGATACTCCTCCATTTCAAGCAAAAAAGCTAGATGATTTAAAAAAGGAAATTATATATCTTAATAAAATTTCGCTAGGTAGCGCAATTCAATATATAATTTCTTCGCTTGGATATATTGATTATTTAAGAGAGTATGCAAATAAGTTTAATCAAAATTTTAGCGATTTAGAAGATGTATTAGAAGAATTAAAAGGTGCAGCAGAAGGTTTTAAGACAATTCTTGAATTTTTAACTCATGTAGAAAATGTTAAGGAAGAGATAGAAAAAAGTAAGGTAGTTCAAGATGGAGTTATATTGAGTACAATTCATGGCGTAAAGGGTATGGAATTTAAAAATGTATTTATTATAGATTGTAATGAAGAAACTATTCCACATAAGTCATCAATGGAAGATAACTTAGAAGAAGAAAGAAGACTTTTTTATGTTGCAATTACTAGAGCTATTAAAAATTTATATGTCTTTTCACCTAAGACTATAAGAGGTAAGTTTAGTGATATGTCTAGATTTATTTTAGAGAGTGGATTAGAAGAGGAAAGTAGAGTTATAGATTATGGTATTAAAAGAGGAGATGTTGTTTATCACAGACAGTATGGAGACGGTAAGGTTAAGGCTATAGAAGGAGATAAAATAACTTTAGATTTTAAGGATGATATAAATAGAAGTTTTTCTTTAAGAGTATTAATGGAGAATAATTTAATAATATTAATTAAGTAGTTTTATTTAATTAATATTTATCATTCTGGTAATAATATTAAATGATACGGAAAATCTTTTACTAGAAGGTAGGAGTAGATATGAAAAGATATATAAAAATTATTAAAGTATTAATATTTACATGTGCTTTGTTTATAGGGATAAACTTATCGCAGTTATATCCTAAAGCATATTCGCCAGAAGAAGGACAAAAAATAGAGGCATTTATAGATAAAAATGGAGATTTGCTTAGTGGTGAAGAGAAAGATAATTTAAGCGAAATAGTAAATAAATTAAATAAATATGTTGTATTATCACAGGAGGAAAGAGAATATATTAGGGAATGTGAATTAAATGTAATAAGAAAAAAGTTAGGAGATGCACAGTTTGAGGAGTATAAGAAGTTAATTGAAAAAAGAGCATCAGGTGCAGAGTTCCAGCAACCGGAAAGATTTAGATTATATGAATTGGAAAAAATGTTAAGATGATACAAAAAATCTATAAATAATTAAACTAATTGAATAAAGGAAATACATAATATATAATTAATTCAATAGGCTTATATTTCAAATATAAGCCTGTAAATTTTTTGGGGGAGAAGTTTATAATGAAAAATTTTAATTTAGAAGCACTTAATATTAAAGATGAGTTAAAAGAAATAAGAAGAACGCTTCATCAATATCCAGAGCTGGGGTTTGAGGAAACAAATACTTCAAGATATATAAAAGATTTTTTAAGTAAAGAAGGAATTGAGTTTAAAGAATTTGCAAAAACTGGAGTTTGTGGAATTATCACTGGCACTAAAGCTGGAGACAAAAAAGTTATAGCTTTAAGAGCAGACATTGACGGACTACCAATGCAAGATAAAAAGAGTTGTACATATGCGTCTAAGGTAAAAGGAAAGATGCATGCTTGTGGTCATGATGGACATACAACAATTCTTTTAGGAGCTGCTAAGATATTAAATAAATATAGGGAAGAGTTTAGTGGAACTATAAAGCTTATTTTTGAACCAGCAGAAGAAACTACTGGTGGAGCAAAGGTAATGATAGAGGAAGGCGTACTTGAAAACCCTAAAGTTGATGTAATGTGTGGATTACATGTTGAAGAAACTATTGATTGTGGAAATATTATGGTTAAAAAAGGCACAGTAAATGCAGCATCAAATCCATTTACTATTATTATTAAGGGTGCTGGAGGACATGGAGCATATCCAGATACTGCAGTTGATCCAATAGTTATAGCAAGTCATGTTGTAACTTCACTTCAAAGTATAGTAAGCAGAGAAATAAAACCAGTTAATCCGGCGGTGGTTACAATTGGGAGTATTCATGGTGGAACCGCTCAGAATATTATTCCAAGCGAAGTAAAGTTGTCAGGTATTATTAGAACTATGACTATGGAAGATAGAGAGTTTGCGAAAAGAAGATTAAAAGAAATAGTAAATGGAGTTTGTACAACCTTCAGAGGAAGTGCAGAAATTGAGATTGAAGAATCTTATCCATGTTTATATAATGATGATGAGATGGTGGAATTATTAGAAAAAAGCGCTAAGGAAATAATAGGGCAAGAAAATGTTAAATTACAAAAGAACCCTAAATTAGGTGTTGAAAGCTTTGCATATTTTGCAAATAAAGTACCTTCTGTATTTTATTTCTTAGGAATAAGAAATGAGGCAAAAGGAATAATTTATCCAGCACATAATAGTTTATTTGATATTGATGAGGATGCATTGCCAATTGGCGTAGCAATTCAATGTGAAATTGCATTAAATTATTTGACAAGATAAGAAAATAATATTAATCTATTAAAATGGGTAAAATGACAAAAAAATAGACTATTTACGATTATATTAAATAATTGTAAACAGGTCATACAATATAGGAGTTGGTTTTTTGAAAATTGAAATAGGAACAAATGAAGCAGGACAAAGATTAGATAAGTTTTTAAGAAAGTATTTAAAGGATGTTCCATTAAGTGCTATTTTTAAAGCTTTAAGAAAGGGCGACATTAGAGTTAATGGAGTAAAGAAAAAAGAAAATTATCCATTAGAATTTGGGGATGTAATTGAAATTAGATATTTACAAAGTAAGCAAGAGAAAAAAGAAGACACATTTATTAAAGTTAATTCAAGTGGACTTATGATTACATATGAAGATGAAAATATTTTAATTGTTGAAAAATGGCCAGGTGTTTTAGTACATCCAGACCAAAAAGGTGCAGAGCCTTCACTTACAGATTATGTATTATCTTATTTAAATGCAAAAGGTGATTACTTGCCAGAAAAAGAAAAAACATTTACACCTGCTCCATGTAATAGGTTAGATAGAAATACTTCAGGAGTAGTTATTTTTGGAAAGAATTTTGAAGCATTAAGAAATATGAACGAAATGATTAGAGAAGGTAACGTTAAGAAGTATTATAATGCATTGGTAAAAGGTAAAATTAAAGATGGAGTATATAAGGGATATATTTCAAAGGATGAAAATGAAAATATATCTAAGGTATATGATGAAAAAAGACCTAATACTAAGGAAATTGCTATGGAAGTAAAGACAATGCAAACTAATGGAGCGTACTCATTATTAGAAATTGACCTTATTACAGGTAGAAGTCATCAAATTAGAGCACATTTAAGCCATTTAGGAACTCCTATTATAGGTGACTTTAAGTATGGAGATAAAAAATTAAATTCATTCTTTGATAATAAATTTGGATTAAATTATCAATTCCTTTATGCTTATAAGCTTATTTTTAAGGGCGCTAACGGAAAACTTGAATATTTAAAGAATAAAACAATAGCAGAAGCGCTTCCACCAATGTTTAAAAAGATTAAGAAGGAAGTATTTAAATTTACTATATAAGATCATAAAAGGGGATAGTTATGGAAGAGAAATCAGTGGGTCGTAGTTTTCTTATCTTATCTGTAGCAGGGATACTTGTAAAAATAATGTCAGCTGCATATATTCCATTATTAAGGGCCATAATTGGAACAACAGGAATAGGAATATATAACGCAAGTTACAGTTATTTTGTTTTTATATTAGCTATTACAAGCTTAGGAGCACAACCAGCGGTTGCTAAGGTTGTATCAGAGTTAAGGGCATTAGGGCATGAAGAAGATGCATTAAGGGCAATGAAATTAGCAAGAAGGTATTTAGCTATTATCGGTGCTATTATTACAATAGCATTTATGTTCCTTATAGGACCTATTGCTAAAGTTACTAAATGGGAAACAGCAACACTTTCTTTAATGTTTTTAGCTCCAACAGTGTTTTTTAGCTGTTTATTAGCTACATATAGGGGATATCTTCAAGGTATAGAAGAAATGAAGACTCTTGCTATTTCACAAGTTATAGAACAACTTGTTAACGTAGTTTTAAGTTTAATATTTGCTTTTGTTCTTGTTGGGATAAGCATTGAATGGGGAAGTGCTGGAGGTACTGTAGGTACTACTATAGGTGCAATTGTAGCGCTTATATTTATTTTAATAATATATGATAGAGATAGATTTGAAGAGAGAGCAGAAGAGGAAAATAAAGCAGAAAAACATATTAGTGACAAAATGATACTTAAAAAACTTGTTAAGTATGGGGTACCTATAATAATGGTAGCTGCATTACAAAATTCAAGTGGTATGATTGATACTATAAATGTAAAAGGTAGGCTTCTTGCAGCTGGCTTTAATGATAATAGAGCAACTGAATTATATGGAATACTAGGATGCTATAATACGTTGCTTTATGTACCATTATCAATGGTAACAGCATTAAGCTCGGCTATTTTTCCAAGAATAATAAATGCATTTACAACAAAGAAAAAGAAAGAGTTAAAATCACATATAGCATATAGCTTTAGATTAACTTATTTAATAACAATACCAGCAGCAGTTGGATTATCAATGTTAAGCAAAGAAGTTTATATTATGATTTATGGTAGCACAGAGGGGTATGAATTATTAATGTATGGGTCTGTTGTATTGATTTTTATGTCAATTTCAGCTATACAAAATACTATTCTTCAAGGAATAAATAAGTTATATTTAGTATTAAGTACTGCTTTTTTAAGTATTGTAATAAAGTTCGGTATTAACTATTTCTTAGTTGGAATAAAAGACATTAATATATTAGGAGCTGTATTTGCAAGTTTCTTTGCTTTTTTAGTTCCTGTAATAATAAATCACAATAGATTAAGAAGAATATTTAAAATGAGAATACCTATATTTAAAATGGCTTTAGTTCCATTAATAGCTTCAGGTATTATGGCATTAAGTATTTCATTATGTAAAATACCAATAAATAGATTTATGAATATAGTTCAAGGTGGGAGAATAATAACATCAATAGTAGCTTTAATATTGATAGCTATAGGTGGTGCTGTATACTTTGTAACTATGATTTTTCTTGGTGATATAAAGAAAAAAGATTTAGATATGATTTCACCTAAGATATTTACTTTATTACCAAGATTTTTACGAAAGAATATGTAAATATTATAAAAGCTAAAAGGTCTGTTACATCTAAGTAACAGACCTTTTAGTTTTTATATATTATTAACAACTATAAATTGGTGTTTTCCTCGTCTTTTTGCTCCACACATTGCGTGGTTAGCACTTTCAATTAAGAAGTCAGCCATAGTACTACAACTTGTCATATTCATTGTTATTATATATTAAGTGTAATTTCATTATTAATCATTTCTCCAGAAGAGTTAGTTAAGCATAAATAATTTTACAAAAGTAGATAAGGATTTTGGAGATTGTATAAGGAAAGGATTAAAAATGTGAAGATTTCATAAAAAATAAGGTGAAAAAGCTTAATTTCATTCAGCTTTTTCACCTTATTTTTAATATTCATCTATTCCGAACCTACTTAAGTAAGCAAATATTCCGAATGTAAATAATATTATTAATATATTTTTAAAATAAAATAAATTTGTTAGTAGATACTTATTGGCTAAATTTAAAATTAGGAAAAGTAAAATTCCTATTAAAGAAAATATAATTATATTAAATAGAGATAAATTTAATTCAATATGCTTCTTTACTTCATGCAAATTAATTATTAAATTTAAAGTTGAAGTAACGAATATAGTAATTACGTAAGAAAAAATATTTATACTTGGTATAGCTGTGAAAAAGTATAAGCATAATATTTCTGTAACAGAAACTATTATTGAATTTCTTAATATAATACTTTGTCTATTAAGTCCATTTAATATTCCAACCATTGTGTTTGAGACAAAAAATATAGGAGCTGAAAGTGAAGATAGCTTAATGTATAGACCTAAGTCATCTCTGTGATAGAACATTTCTCCAAGAGAATCTGGGATTAGTTGACAAATTATAGTGGTTGCCATTCCAAGTAAAAAAGCAATCTTTAATACCATTCTTATTCTTACAGAGGCATTGTAATACTCGCCGTTACTTATAGTTTGTGATAAGTCTGGTACGAGAAGAGTATTTATTGAATTTACAACAATTAATGGGAAAGTGACTATGGTTAAGGCCATTCCATTAAACTTACCTATTAAGTTTAACGCGGAACTATAATCTAAACCAGAAGCAACAAGTTGTCTTGGAACAACTAATGTTGAAATTGTTGAAAAAGCATTTCCTAAAAATCCATTTAAGCATAAAGGTAATGAAATTATAAGAACATTAAATAATAGTTGAGCTTTTCTTTCTGGTTTATCATGCCCGATAGGCATTCGTTTTTTTGTATATCTAAAATAAACATAAAGTAATAAAAGACTTTGCAATTCTCCTATGGCTAGAGACACAAAGGCTAATGTTACTATTGAAGTTAATGTTTGAGCTTTAAACATATATATAAGTAAAGTTATAGTTATGATTCTCATTGCTTTTTCAGAGATGTCAATTACAGCAGGAACAGTGATTTTAGATGTTCCGTAGAAAAAACCTTTTAATATATTTGAAAGCGCAATAAAAACCATGGCAGGACAAGTAACTCTTAAGGCGTTTAAAGTTCTAGGATCCTTAATTCCATATTTACTTATGTAAGGTGCAAGGAAAAATACTATAATTCCAATAATTACTGCCCATATTATGTTAAAAAAAGCAACACAATTAATAGTTTTAAATAAATTATTATACTCTCCAGTGGCCTCATAAATAGCAGAGCGTTGAGAAATAGCTGCAATTATTCCAGCGGTCATTAAGCAAATAAATAAGTTGTATACTGGCATAACTAAACCATAAATAGCAAGACCTTCAGGACCTGCAATATTTCCTAGATACATAGAGAAAATAAATCCTAGTATTCCGGTTGTAATGTTAGATGCAGTTAAAAAAAATGAATTTTTAAAGAAATTATCTTTTTCCAAATTATTTTCCTCCTGTTGTAAATTATTTATTAAACATAAAATATACGAATACGAATTAAGTAATATAGTAATATTCAGTAAAGTTGAATTACATTAATACTTATTCAGTAAAATAAAACAATATGATATTAAAGAGCATTATTTAAATATAAGTAATATTTTGTTATGTAAAAAAATAAATTTATTATGAAGGGGTGAGGCGTATGAAGAAATTTTTGCAGTTTATAATTTTATCAGTTGCGATAGTTAGTATTTCTTTTGGAATTTATAAGTTTAGCAAAGGATATGATCTTAATTTAATTTACAAAAATATTGATTGGTCAATTACAAATAAATCAGTAGAAGGAGCAGTATCATTTGCATTTGACAGAGATAATAACTTATACATAGCTTTTAAAGATACAATAAAAGTAGTTAATGAAAGTAATAATGAAGAGGTATTAATATATGATAAGTCATTAAATATATATGATATTGCTTGCAGCGGAGATTCTATAATTATAGCTACAGATAATAGAGTGATAGCTTATGATTTATCAAGTGAGGAATTTAGAGATATAATAACTGGGTTGCCCAATTTAGGAATAAACAATAAGACTAATCTTACTTTGAAAGATGAGTATTTATATATAACTATAGGATCAAATACAAATGCAGGGATTGTAGATGAAGGAAATAAAAATGAGGACATAGCTTCTTTTGAATGGATATCAACTGGTATTGGATATAATGGCAATTATGGGTTTGCTAAATTCGGACAAGTAGTAAGTTCAGGAGATAAAATAAAAGAGGGAGTATTAAGTAATGCTTCAATATTAAAATATAATTTAAATACTGGTAAGTTTTCCACTTATGCAACAGGAATTAGAAATGTTGAAGGAATAGCTACAAATAGTATGGGTGAATTGACTGCAATTGTAGGTGGAATGGATGAAGAGGGGGGAAGAGAAGTAAAGGATGATGTTGATTATATATATGATATAAAAGAGAGGGCGTGGTATGGATGGCCTGATTTTAGTGGTGGAGATCCAATCACTTCCCCAAGATTTTCTGATGGAACTAATAAATTATCATATATTATTGAGAATCATCCAACAGAAATACCATTGCCGCCTAGATATCAACATAACAGTCTACAATCACTAAGAGGACTAGCTATTGATTATGAAGGGAAGTGTTTCCCAAAAGATACTGTGATTTTTGCTGATAATAAAGAAAATTATGTATATGTATTAACTGAATTAGGGACTTCAAAAGCTATCGTAAGTTTAGATAAAAATAGCTATATAGAAAAAATAAGATATAATGATTCAAGTATATATTTATTAGATAGTAAAGCTGGATGCATATATAAGATTCAAGGTCAGAGAAATGATAGTTCGTTTAATTTGCCCAACATTGTTTGGATTTTTATTGCTATATTAGTAATTGCTATTGCAATGACTATTATATATAAGGTTAAAAATAAGAGGAAAAAATAAATAAAATTCTAAAAATATCTTATGGTAATTCCATAAGATATTTTTTTGTATTATTATATATAAAGAAGGAAAGATAAAAGCTTAAATACCAAAAGAAAAATAATTGTTCAAAAATGATTTACATAAGTTGAAAAAAATAATAATAAAATTTATTAAAAGAAAAAAATAATTTATAAAAAGGAGAGTAAATATGGGTAAAACAATTATATTAAATTTAAGTGGTATTAAGTTATTAGGTGATGTACTAGATGTTGGTGAAAGCTATGGAGTAATTTATAACATTTCTAAAGATACGATTGACGAAGTTTGTGTGGATCTATTAGAAGGAAGTATAGATGAAAAAAGTATACAAGGTGAGTATGATGTATGCACTATATTTTTTTACTTAAGCAATTTATGGAGAGAATCAGCGCGTATTCAATTGATAAATGAAGTAAGTAAATTAATAAAAGTCGGTGGAGAAATATATATTTGGGATATAAATAAAGAGATGGGAGAAGTATCAAATAATAAGGTAATGGCAGTATTGCCATCTGGTAAAATAAAAGAGTTTGAGTTTAAAAATTTAAATCCTATTTCTACATCAAATATAGATAACACTAAAAAAATGTTAGGAAATATGTATAGTATTAAGGAAGAGAAGCTTTGGGAGGATATATTTTTTATTAGGGGAGAAAAAATAAAGTAACGAAAGGAAGAAGAAAGTGAAAGTTTTATTAACAGCAATTAACTCAAAATTCATTCATAGTAATTTAGCAGTGAGGTATCTAAAGGCATTTACTGAAGATATGGATTATACATGCAAAATTAGGGAGTTTTCAATTAATGATAGGGATGAGAAAGTACTTGAAGAAATTATAAAGGAAAAACCTGATGTAGTTGCTTTCTCAACATATATTTGGAATGTTGAGATGGTAAAGAGATTATCTAATCTTATAAAGATAGTAAATAAAGATATAAAAATTTTATATGGTGGACCAGAGGTATCTTATGACAGCTTAAATATATTAAAGGAGCTTAATGGTGATTATTTAATTGAAGGAGAAGGAGAAAAGACATATAAGGAATTTATTGAGTATTGTCTTGGAGAAAGAGATGTTAGAAATATAAGAGGATTATATTTTAAAGAGGGCAATGAAGTAATAGGAAATGGTAATAGACCACTTATGAGCATGAATGAAATAGTTTTCCCTTATAAGATGGATGAAGATTTAGATAATAAGATAGTATATTATGAGGCATCAAGAGGATGTCCATTTAACTGTAAATATTGCCTTTCATCAACAACTCATGGAGTAAGATTTTTAGATATTGAAAGGGTAAAAAAAGAATTGCAATTTTTCATAGATAAAAAAGTAAGACTTGTTAAGTTTGTAGATAGAACTTTTAATTGTAATTTCAAATTTTCAACAGCTATATGGGAATTTTTAATTAATGCTGAAACAAAAACTCAATTCCATTTTGAGATATCAGCAGATATTTTAAAGCCAGAAGAATTAGAGTTGTTAAGAAAAGCTCCTAAAGATAGATTCCAATTTGAAGTAGGAGTTCAAACTACTAATGATGATGTGCTAAATAGAATTAATAGATTCGTTAATTTTAGTGATATTAAAGAAAAGGTTGTTGAATTATTAGAAATTAAAAATATAAAGCAGCATTTAGATTTAATAGCGGGATTGCCAGGTGAGGACATAGTATCATTTAAAAAATCATTTAATGATGTATACAGTATTGAACCAGAAGAGATACAGCTAGGATTCTTAAAACTTCTTAGAGGATCCTCTATGAGAGAAGAAGCAGAAGAATATGGAATGAAATATTCACCTTATCCACCATATGAAATAATCTCAACAAAAGATATTTCTTATAATGAGCTTTTAATATTAAAAAAGGTAGAAAGTATGGTGGATAAATATTACAACTCACAGAAGTTTAATAACATAATAAAAATATTAGTTAAATGCTTTGATACACCTTATGATTTTTACTTAGAATTAGGGAATTACTTTGATAAGAAGGGATATTTTGATAGAAATATAGGTAATAGTGAATATTATAAAGTATTTTTAGATTTTAATATGGAAATAACAAAATTAGATAATAAAATATTACGCGATATAGTAAAGTATGATTACTTAATGTTCAATAAAAGAAGAGGAATGCCAGAATTTTTAGGAAAAGGAGTTGGAAAAGAAAAGGAAAATGCATTTAAAGATATATTAAGAGAAAAATACTCCTTTAAAGACTATTATATAGAAGTTTTTTGCATAGATATAAATAAATTTATAAAGCATGGCGAAATAGAAGAAAAGCAATCATACTTCTTATTTGGATATGATGGAGAAATTATAGAAATTGATGATTTAGTTAACATAAAACAAAATAAGTAAATTATAAAAAATAGTGGTAAAAAAACATAACAAATAAATAATTATTATAAAATTAGAGCGTTGTTTAGGAAATATTAACAAAAAAAAGTTGAAAAATTGTAAAAAACGTGTATAATTAAAAAGGAGGTAAAAAGTAATTAATACTACATAAAGTATTAATATTTATATTATCCGACTTGTATATAGTAAAGGTGGTGAGACTTTGGCATTAGAAGCAATTAATGAGATAAAGGAAGCTGAGAAAAAGGCTGAAATGATAATTTCAGAAGCTAAACAAAGTGCAAAAGAAATTGTTAGCGGTGCTACTAAAGAAGCAGACATCAAATATGATGAAATAATAAGCGAAGCAAAAACAAAAGCTAATAACCTATTAAATGCTGCTTTAGAAGAAGGAAATAGCAATGCAGAACCGATCTTAAAGATGGGAGAAAAAGAAATAGAGGCTATACGTAATATGTCTCAAGATTTAAAAGATAATGCTATTAATATAGTTGTTGAGAGGATAGTGAAGATTCATGGCAATAGTTAAGATGAACAAATTCACTTTGCTTACTTTTGAATCTAAAAAAGAAGAACTTCTTCGTAAGCTACAAGGTTTTTCAAATGTAGAATTTATAAATCTACAAGATGAAAATTTATTAGAAGCTAATGAAGAGTTAAAATCTTTAAATAAAGATGAAGTAGATTCAAATATTGCAAAGTATGAAGAAGATTTATCAAAGGCTAAAACTACTCTAGACTTTTTAACTCACTATATGCCTAAAAAGTCAGGATTAAAAGCATTAGAGGATGACAAGGAAAACTTAACTATTGATGAATTAGAAAATGCAGTTAAAAATATTAACTGGAATGAAATTTATAGCAAAGTTAAGGAAAAGGAAGATGAGCTTCACAGCATAGAAAGCAAGATTACTAAGCTAGAAGGCGAAATTGAAGTTTTAACTCCATGGCAAGCCTTAGATATTTCTTTTGAAGCTCTAAATGAGCTAGATATGGTATCAACTTTTGTTGGAAGTATTTCAAAGCAATATGAGGGACAACTTAATGAAAGTCTAGATGCTGAGTATGTTGAAATTATTTCAAGAGGGAATAACGACATAAATATATTAGTTGTGTCTTTAAAAGAAAGACATGATGAAGTATTAAATCTTTTAAGAGGATTTGGATTTAGTTCATTTAAATCAGAGTATGATGAAATACCACAAGTTGTTATAACAAATCATGCTCATGAGATAGAAGAATTAAAATCAAAAATATTCTTTGTAAAAGAAGAAATAGCTTCCTTTGAAGAGGACTATAAGAAAATGAAGTTAGTTTATGATTATCTTACAAACATAGTTTTAAGATATAAAGCTTCAAATAACTTCTTAAGAACTACAAACACTGTTGCTATTCAAGGATGGTGTGAAGTAGAAAAGAATGAAGAATTACAAAATATATGTAAAGAAACATTAAATGATGACTATTATATATCATTTGAAGAAGTAAAAGAAGATGAAATTGAAGCAGTTCCAGTTAAATTGAAAAATGGATTGCTTAACAAAACATTTGAATCTGTTACTGAAATGTATAGTTTACCAAAATATAATGAAGTTGATCCAACTCCATTATTAGTACCATTTTACTTAATATTCTTTGGTATGATGGTTGCTGACGTTGGTTACGGATTAGTAATGTTAATAGCTGCATTCTGTGCAATGAAGTTCTTAAAATTAAATAAGAAAAATGAAGATTTCGCTAGATTCTTCTTATTCTTAAGTATACCAACAATAGTTATTGGATTAATATATGGATCATTCTTTGGAGATGCAGTTAAAATACCAGGATTAATAAATCCAACAGAAGATGTAAACACTCTTTTAGTGGCTTCTATAGTATTTGGGGTTATACAAATATTCTTTGGATTATGTATAAAAGCATATACACTTATTAAGGCAGGAAAGCCAAAGGATGCATTTTATGATGTAGGTTCATGGTTAATTACTTTAATTTCTATTGGAGTATTAGCAGGAACTATAATGCTAGGATGGCCATCAATTGTTAAATATATTGCAATAGCAGCTATGATATTTGGTATGCTTGTAATAGTATTAACTGGTGGTAGAGAAGAAAAGACAAAAGGTGCTCAAATAGGTCAAGGTTTATATGCATTATATGGAATTACAAGTTATATTGGTGATTTAGTTTCATATACAAGACTTATGGCATTAGGTTTATCAGGTGGATGTATTGCAGGAGCATTAAATTTATTAATGCAATCATTAACTGGGCCAGCAATAATATTATTACCATTTGTGTTCATCGCAGCTCACGTATTTAACTTATTATTAGGTTTATTAGGAGCATATGTTCACACAGCAAGATTACAATACGTAGAATATTTCTCAAAATTCTACGAAGGTGGGGGAAAAGCCTTTACTCCATTTAAAGCATCAGAAAAATATATGAATTTAAAGGAAAATTAGGAGGATTTGAAAAATGAATACATGGATACAATTTTTTATGGAAAATAACGGTGGGTTAATATTTGCAGCTTTAGGTGTTGCATTAGCAGTTGGTTTATCAGGTATAGGTTCAGCTAAAGGTGTTGGACTAGTTGGGGAAGCAGCTTCAGGATTAGTTACAGAAGAACCAGAAAAGTTTGGTAAAGCGTTAGTATTAGAATTATTACCAGGTACTCAAGGTTTATACGGTTTCGTTGTTGGTTTCGTTGCTTACACTAAGATGTCTTCAGGAATGTCTTTAGAGCAAGGTTTATACTTAATAGGTGCTTGTTTACCAATCGCTTTAGCTGGTTTATTCTCAGGTATAGCTCAAGGTAGAGTTGCTGCTTCAGGTATCCAAATATTAGCTAAAAGACCAGAACACAACACAAAAGGTATAATTCTTTCAGCAATGGTTGAAACTTACGCATTATTAGGATTCGTTATATCATTCATGTTAGTAAGCATGGCAATGTAATTAATACATGCAATATTATTAGCATCATAAAGATTGGAGATATAGATTATGTCAAATGTAAAGAATATAACTTCTAAAATCCTTAAGGATGCAGAAGCTGGAAAGGAAAATATCTTAGCAACTGCTGAAGAAGAAAAGAATAAAATTCTTTCTAAAAAAGTAAGCAGTGCAAATGAAATTGCACAAGAAATTTTAGAAAAAGCTGAAGTTGAAGCAAAATCTAAAAAAGAAAGAGTAATTTCTAGTGCTAAATTAAAAGTTAGAAATAACAAATTAGCAGCTAAGCAAGAAATTATAGATGAAGTTTTCGAAAAAAGCGTAGATAAATTAACAGAATTATCTAAAGAGGAATTCTTAAACTTTGTTAAAAATACAATTTCAACAATGAATTTAACTGGAAAGCAAACATTAATTTTAAATGAAACAGGATTAAAGTTTGTAGATGCAGATTTTGTTAAAGAATTAAATTCAAAAGTAAAAGCACAAATCACTTTAAGTGAAAAGGCTGGTAACTTTAAAGGTGGTTTCATCTTAGAAAATGAAGGTATAGAAATAAATAGCACTTTTGAAGCTCTAGTAAGCTCATTAAGAGATGAGTTAGAGTTCGAAGTGGCGAAGGTGTTATTTAATTAAGGAGGGGTAGTATGGATGTAATGCAATTTACTCAAGCTCTTTCAAGAATTTGGGTATTGGAAACAAGACTCCTTGATAAATCTAAAGTAGAGAGAATGTTAGAAGCTAATTCTGCTGATGAAGTTTTAAAAATACTTGGTGAGACTGAGTATGCTAATATAATGGGTAATGTTAAAAGAGCTGCTGATTATGAAGAAATTTTAAGTACAGAACTTAAAAGAGTTTATAAATTAGTTTACGAACTTTGCCCAGTAAAAGAAATAGTAGATCTAATGAGCATTAAATATAAATACCATAATATTAAGGTGTTATTAAAAGGAAAGTTCTTAGATAAAGATTTTTCAAATATGTTAATTGATTTAGGTAAGGAAGACTTAAATGAATTAAAAAGAAAAATAGATACAGATAATTTTAGAGATTTAAAAGGAAATGTTGAAAAAGCAGTTTTAGAAGTTATTGCTGATTTTGAAGCAAATAAAGATCCTCAAAATATTGATATAATTGTAGATAGATATATGTTTAAAGAGTTAGTTGAAATAAAGAAATCTTTAAATTATAAGTTTACAGATAAACTTGTAAATGCAATTATTGATGCTACAAATGTTAGAACTTTACTAAGAATTAAAAAGCAAGGTAAGGGAAGAGAATTTGCATCAGAAGTTTTGGTTAGTGGTGGATCTATAAGTAAAGATACATTAGTAGCAATCATTAATGAAACACCAGAAAATATTATTTCTAAATTAAGCACTAGTACTTATTCAGATTTAATAAAAGAAGGTGTTGAAGGCTACATAGCTACTAATTCAGCAAATCTTTTAGAAAAATTAAGTGATAATTATATTATGGATTTAATGAAAAGCGGTAAGCTTGTAACATTTGGACCAGAAAGAATTTTATCATATATTTATGCTAAAGAAACAGAAATAAAAATCATTAGAATTATAATGGTTGGTAAGCTTAATAATATTGCTGAGGAAGTAATAAGAGAAAGGCTGCGTGATATTTATGTATAAGAAAATCGGTGTAGTTGGAGATAAAGACTCAGTTTTAGCATTCAAAGCTATTGGGATAGATGTATTTCCAGTTGTAGAAGCTGATGAAGCTAGAATTGCTGTTGATAGAATGGCTATGAATGGATACGCAGTTATTTTTATAACAGAGCAAGTTGCAGTAACAATTGAAGAAACAATTGAACGTTACAATAAGCAAATGCTTCCTGCTGTAATATTAATTCCAAGTAATCAAGGAACTTTAAATATAGGTTCAAAGAGAATCAGCGATAGCGTAGAAAAAGCTGTTGGTGTGAATATTTTATAGGAAGGCAGGTTAGAAATTTGAAGACCGGAAAGATAATCAAGGTTGCAGGTCCTTTAGTTGTTGCTGAAGGAATGGACGAAGCAAATATTTATGATATGGTTAAGGTTGGAGAAAAGGGTCTTATCGGAGAAATCATTGAAATGAGAGGCGATAAGGCATCTATCCAAGTTTACGAGGAAACTACAGGAATAGGGCCAGGGGACCCAGTTGTTACAACAGGAGAACCATTAAGTATTGAATTAGGACCAGGACTTATAGAGTCAATGTTCGATGGAATACAAAGACCACTAGATGCATTTGAAAAAGTAGCTCAATCACCATTCTTAACAAAAGGTGTATCAGTTACTTCATTAAATAGAGAAAGAGTTTGGACTTTTAATCCTATAGCTAAAGTTGGGGATAAGGTTGAAGCAGGTGATGTAATCGGAACAGTTCAAGAAACAGCTGTTGTATTACACAAAATAATGGTTCCATATGGAATAGAAGGAACTATTAAAGAAATTAAAGCTGGAGACTTTACAGTTGTAGATACAGTTTGTATTGTTGAAACTGCTAAGGGAGATAGAGAAGTTCAACTTATGCAAAAATGGCCAGCAAGAAAAGGTAGACCATTTGCACAAAAATTAAAACCAGAAGCACCAATGACTACAGGACAAAGAGTTATAGATACATTCTTCCCAGTAGCTAAGGGTGGAGCTGCTGCAGTACCAGGTCCTTTCGGAGCAGGTAAAACAGTTGTACAACACCAAATAGCAAAATGGGGAGATGCTGAAATAGTTGTTTACGTTGGATGCGGTGAGCGTGGTAACGAAATGACAGACGTTCTTAATGAATTCCCAGAATTAAAAGACCCTAAAACTGGTGAATCATTAATGAAGAGAACAGTACTTATTGCAAATACTTCAAACATGCCAGTTGCTGCCAGAGAAGCTTGTATATATACAGGTATAACAATAGCTGAATACTATAGAGACATGGGATATTCAGTATCAATCATGGCAGACTCTACTTCAAGATGGGCAGAAGCATTAAGAGAAATGTCTGGTAGACTTGAAGAAATGCCAGGGGATGAAGGTTACCCAGCATACTTAGGATCAAGACTTGCTGACTACTATGAAAGAGCTGGTAAAGTTGTATGCTTAGGTAAAGATGGAAGAGAAGGAGCAGTTACTGCAATCGGTGCGGTATCACCTCCAGGGGGAGACCTTTCAGAACCAGTTACTCAATCAACTTTAAGAATAGTTAAAGTTTTCTGGGGATTAGATGCTCAACTTGCATATAAGAGACACTTCCCAGCAATAAACTGGATTAACTCATATTCATTATATGCTGATACTGTAGATGGATACTTAAATAAGACAGTTGCTGAAGATTGGTCTACATTAAGACAAGAAGCAATGACTTTATTACAAGAAGAATCAGCTTTACAAGAAATCGTAAGCTTAGTTGGTATAGATGCATTATCAGAAAAAGATAGATTAAAATTAGAAGTTTCTAAGTCTATAAGAGAAGACTATTTACAACAAAATGGTTTCCACGAAATAGATACTTATACTTCATTAGATAAACAATACAAAATGTTAAAGCTTGTATTATTATTCAGAAAAGAAGCTGATAGAGCTTTAGATGCAGGAGTTTACTTAGATAAGATATTAGGCTTAGAAGTAAGAGATAAGATTGCAAGAAGTAAATATATCCACGAAGACGATTTAGCTAAGATGGATGATATTGCTGCTGAATTAAGAGCTGACATTGATACTTTAATCAACGAAGGAGGGGTTCTTAATGCTTAAGGAATACAGAACAGTTACAGAAGTTGTTGGTCCTTTAATGGTTGTTGAAGGAGTTAGTGGTGTTAAGTATGATGAACTAGTTGAAGTTGAAATACAAACTGGTGAATTAAGAAGAGGTAAGGTTCTAGAAGTTAATGGAACAAAAGCAATGGTCCAATTATTTGAAGGTTCTTCAGGTATTAACTTAAAAGGAACTAAGGCTAAATTTTTAGGAAAGCCACTTCAATTAGGTGTATCAGAAGATATGCTAGGAAGAGTATTTGATGGAATGGGTCACCCAATTGACAACGGACCAAAGATAATACCAGAAAAGCAATTAGATATTAACGGGGAAGCAATTAACCCAGTATCAAGAAACTTCCCATCAGAGTTCATTCAAACAGGAATATCTGCAATTGATGGATTAAATACGCTTGTTAGAGGACAAAAGCTACCAGTTTTCTCAGCTTCAGGTCTTCCACATGCACAATTAGCAGCACAAATTGCAAGACAAGCGACTGTTTTAAATTCAGATGCTAACTTTGCTGTTGTATTTGCAGCTATAGGTATTACTTTCGAAGAGTCTCAATTCTTCGTTGATGAATTTAAGAAGACTGGTGCTATAGATAATGCTGTATTATTTATGAACCTTGCTTCTGACCCAGCTATCGAAAGAATAGCTACACCAAGAATGGCATTAACTGCTGCTGAATTTTTAGCATACGAAAAAGATATGCACGTTCTTGTTATTATGACAGATATCACTAACTATGCTGAAGCTTTAAGAGAAGTTTCTGCTGCTAGAAAGGAAGTTCCAGGTAGAAGAGGTTACCCAGGTTACCTATATACTGACCTTTCTACATTATATGAAAGAGCAGGTAGAATTAATGGAAGAGGTGGATCAATCACTCAAATTCCAATATTAACAATGCCTGAAGAGGATAAAACTCACCCAATTCCAGACTTAACTGGATATATCACAGAAGGACAAATAATTCTTTCAAGAGATTTATATAAGAAGGGAATTATGCCTCCAATAGATGTATTACCATCACTTTCAAGACTTAAAGATAAGGGTATCGGTAAAGGAAAGACTAGAGAAGACCATGCTGATACAATGAATCAATTATTCTCGGCTTATGCTCAAGGTAAGCAAGCTAAAGAATTATCAGCAATCTTAGGTGAATCTGCATTATCAGATACTGATAAGAAATTTGCTAAATTTGCTGAAGCTTTTGAAGAACAATATGTTTCTCAAGGATTTGAAGCTAACAGATCAATAGAAGAAACTTTAAATTTAGGTTGGAAATTACTTAAGATTCTTCCTAAGACAGAACTTAAGAGAATCAGAGATGAATATCTTGAAAAGTATATGCCAAAGGGAGATGAAGAGTAGAATATGGCAAAGTTAAATGTCAATCCTACTAGAATGGAGCTATCTAAGCTGAAGAAGAGATTATCTACTGCAGCGAGAGGACATAAGCTTCTTAAAGATAAACAAGATGAATTAATGAGGCAATTCATTAATCTTGTTAAATATAATAATGAATTAAGAAAGTCAGTAGAAGCTGAATTAGAGGGTTCATTTAAAGATTTCGTTATGGCAAGTGCTGTAATGAGTTCAGAATTTTTAGAAGAAGCAGTTGCTTATCCAAAAGATAGTGTATCTGTTGAAGTAGGAACAAAAAACATAATGAGTGTTAATGTTCCACAAATGAAATTCCACAGACAATTACAAGATAGTGAAGGAAGCATTTATCCATATGGTTTTGCCAATACATCTTCTGAATTAGATGATGCTATAGGAAAGCTTGAATCTATACTTCCTAAGCTACTTGAATTAGCTGAAGTTGAAAAATCAACTCAGTTAATGGCTGATGAAATTGAAAAGACAAGAAGAAGAGTTAATGCACTTGAATATATGACTATACCTCAATTAGAAGAGACTATTAAGTTTATAAGAATGAAGCTTGATGAAAATGAAAGAGGAGCTTTAACTAGATTAATGAAGGTTAAAGATATGATTAATTCAAGAGCATAATGATTTAACATTATCACAAAAAAGGAGCTGTTTTAAAATAACAGCTCCTTGCTTTTTACATTAAACTATTCTATAGGGGTAAAATTAAATTTTTTCATTTTATTAAGATTATATTATGTATTTGATAATAGAAAGAAATAATAGTATAATGCTAATAGAATACATAATTGTACATATTATGTGGAAATTTAAGGAGAAATTCAATGAAGTATTTAATAGCGACAGTTTTGTCTTTTTCAATAGTATTTATTTTGACACCAATATTAATGAAATTGGCAATTAAATATAATTTTACAGATAAACCAACTAAGAGAAAAAAACATAGAGGACCAATTCCACTTTGTGGTGGTATTTCAATGTTCATCGGCTTCTTTATACCTTATTTTATAGTCTTTTATGATCATCCATTTAAAGAGAAGTATGGTATTTTTATAGGGGCACTATTGATATTAATAATAGGAGTAGTAGATGATTATTATAAGAGTATTGGTAAAGAGTTCGCTATTGCGCCAAGGTTAATTGTGCAAGTATTAGCAGCAATAATTGTTTATAAGTCAGGAGTAGCTTTTCATGGCTTTACTAATCCTTTTACTAATACATATGTTGTATTACCGGGTATTATTCAATTTATATTAACTATAACTTGGATTTTTGGTGTTACTACAGTAATTAACTGGTCTGATGGTATGGATGGCTTAGCAGGAGGATTATCCTTTATATCAGCGATGACTTTTGCAGCATCTGCAGTAATATTAGCACAACCACCATCATTATTATTTTCATTAATGACTGCAGGAGTTGT
This sequence comes from Clostridium sp. 1001271B_151109_B4, assembly GCF_015670405.1. Classification (GTDB taxonomy): domain Bacteria; phylum Bacillota; class Clostridia; order Clostridiales; family Clostridiaceae; genus Clostridium. The sequence continues at coordinate 52,926 of NZ_JADPBQ010000015.1, forward strand.
ATTAGCATTTTTGTTTTATAATAAGTATCCAGCAAAAATATTCATGGGAGATTCAGGGGCTAATTTTTTAGGGTTTATATTAAGTATAATAGCTTTAGATGGTGCATTTAAAGCAGCAACAATATTAAGTTTATTAATTCCTATTTTGGCATTAGCTGTACCGATTTTTGATAATATATTTGTAATTTTTAAGAGATTTTCGGAAGGAAAGCCTGTATATCAGGCAGATAGAAGTCAATTACATTATAGATTAGAGGCCAAAGGATTAAATACAAAACAAGTAGTTACTTTTATAAGTGGAATAAGTTTAGCATTTAGTGTTATTTCAATTTTAATGCTATTAATATAATGGAATTTAATAGTAAAAAAATAAGTATTTACAAAATGAGAAAAATTTTATATAATTTAATTAAACTTATCAAGAGTGGTGGAGGGACTGGCCCGTTGAAACCCAGCAACCTATTAACAGTTACTAGTTAAAATTAGTAGTTACATTGAAAGAAATTATTTAAAATTTCTTTAGTAAACTATTAACTAAAAACTATTAATTATTAACTATATTAATGTGGTGCTAAATCCAACAGCAACAGCTGAGAGATAAGGATATTTTATTGGGAAACATGTTTATAATACCTAAAGGAAATATCCTTTAGGTTTTTTTATTTTATTAAAAAAATAATAATAAAGAAGTTTATTGTGTGTATATTAATTAAGACAAGGACTTTTTATAAATTTTAAGGGGGCTATTTAAATGAAAATTGATGAAATATTTAAAAAGAAGGATTTGGTGTTTTCTTTTGAAATTTTTCCACCCAAAACAACATCTTCAGTAGAGACTATTTATAAAACCTTAGAAGAATTAAAGGATTTAAAACCAGATTTTATTAGTGTAACATATGGGGCAGGAGGAAGCTTAGTAAATAATAAAACAATCGAGCTATCCTCTTTAGTAAAAGAAAAATATGGAGTTGAGGCAGTAGCACATTTAACTTGTATAAATTCTACTAAGGGTGAAATAGACTATATTTTAAATGATTTAAAAGGGCATGGAATAGAAAATATTTTAGCTTTAAGGGGAGATATTCCTAATGGTGGAATTTTAAAGGGAGATTTTAAATATGCATATGAACTTATTTCACATATAAAGAAAAGAGGAGATTTTAATATAGCAGCAGCATGCTATCCTGAGGGACATGTTAAGGGTAAGAATCTAAAAGAAGATTTAGTACATTTAAAGTTAAAAGAGGAAAGTGGGGCAACTCATTTTATATCACAGTTATTTTTTGATAATAACTATTTTTATAATTTTCTAGAAGAAAAGGATAAATTAAATATAAAGTCTTCTATTGAGGCAGGAATTATGCCTGTAACTAATAAGGCACAAATAGAAAGATTAACTTCATTATGTGGTGTTAATTTACCAGAAAAGTTTATAAAGATAGTTAATAAGTATGAGTATGATAGAGAAGCATTAAGAGATGCTGGGATCGCATATGCTGTTGAACAAATAGTTGACTTAGTTTCAAGTGGTGTGGATGGAATTCATTTATATACAATGAATAATCCATATGTAGCTAGAAAAATAACAGAAAGTATAAGTTCGATAATTAATTCTATAAATAAAGAAAGGGTAGTTTAGGAGGTTTTAGAATGGAGAAAGTAGAAAGTTTTGAATTAGATCATAGAAAGGTTAAAGCACCTTATATTAGAAAATGTTGTACACTAAATGGACCACAAGGTGATTTTGTAACAAAGTTTGATATTAGATTTTTACAACCTAATAAGGAAGCATTTGGTACTGCAGCTATGCATGGATTAGAACATTTGTTAGCACATGAGTTAAGAAATAATTTAAATGGAATAATAGATTTATCTCCGATGGGATGTAGAACAGGGTTTTATTTAAGTATATTTGGTGATAGGAATGCAAGTGAAGTTAAAGTAGCACTTGAAAAAGCATTGAAAAGTATTTTAAATGCAAATGAAATTCCAGCAGCAAATGAAATTCAATGTGGCAACTATAGAGATTTATCATTGTTTGGTGCAAAGGAGTATGCTAAAGAAGTATTAAATAAAGGCTTTTCTTTAAATATATATGGTGAGTAAAGAAATTAAAATAGTTAGTTTTAAAAAATAATTATAATAATTTATCAAGTAAAACAATTAATTTAAGAGTAAGAATAGATTCACTTATTTTTATAAAATATTAAGTATAGTAATAAATTTTTTAAATATTATGAACAAAAGGCCAGTTTTTACTGGCTTTTTTTATTGTTATTTTTAGCTTGAGTTTGAATGAGAAAAAATTTTTCTACTTATTAAATATCTATATTTTTTTAGCGTAATATGGTTATTATTTTATATAATTCATATATGGTGCTATAAGTTGGATAAAGTAATAATTTATAGATAATGTGGAAAAACGTCTAATATTGTATTATAATAATATTATATGCGTTTTTGGGAGGGGCGAACATGAATATATTATTAGTTGAAGATGAAAGAATTCAGCGTGTGGCACTTGCGTCTATTATTAAGTCAAATTTCATCGATGTTCGAATATATGAAGCTGCATCACAAGCTGAAGCAATAAAGATAGTGAATGAAAAAGATATACATCTATTTTTCATTGATATTCAATTAAAAGATTCTTCGGGATTAGAATTAGCAAAAAAAATAAGGCAGTACGAACAGCATGCTTTGACTGGAATAGTATTTGTAACAGGAGAGCTTATACATATTATAGAAGCATTTAAGAGTATTCATTGTTATGATTTTATTGTAAAGCCTTATAAGGAAAAGGATATCATCAAAATTATTGATGTATTTTTAAATTCATCACCTTTAAAGAGTATTAAAGAAGGAGCTTATACATTTATTGATATAGATTCCAATATATCAGTTAAATTATATCATAATGATATTATTTATATTGAGTATAGTGATAAGACTTGTGATATACATACTATTTCAGGCGTATATAGGGTCAAAAGAACTTCTTTAGCTAAGGTACTAAAAAATATAAATGATGATAATATTATTCAAACTCATAGATCTTTTGCAGTTAATCTTAAGTATGTAAAAGAAATAGAGAAGACCTATGAAAAGGTGTGGAACATTAAGTTAAGGTCATGTGAGGATATTGCTTTGTTAAGTTACACATATAGACAAGCATTCTTAAGGGGGATTGAATAATGGAAATAATGGCTTTAGCAATTTCGTTTATTGAGATGACTGCTATATTTTTAATATATAACGTTTTAATAAATGAAGATATTAAAAAAAATATATGTAAAAAAATATTGTTTTCTGTAGTGATTTCTTTGATATATTTTGTATTTACTAATATATATGATGCAGATTCTTTAATAGTTCTTATAGGAATATTATTTTTAAATTCTATGATAATAGGTAAACAAGAAAATAAAGATACAATAGTAACTTACATTGAGTTTATTGTCAGTTCAATAATATTATTAGGAGTTGAATTAGTAGTTAGTTTAATTGTATATATAAGTATGGGAAGTGATGATTTAAGTCCGTTTATGTATTTTATTATATTAGTATTTGCAATGTCTATAGTAGTATACATACTTAGCACTAGTAAAGCTATTAAACAAATACAATTCTCTAAATTCTTTTCAAAGTATAAAAGTATAAATATTATAATTTTGAACTTATTTGTATTTTTCCTATTTATAAAAGTTTTAATGAGCAATAAAATAATGAATACGAAAATTATAATACCAATTACAATTTTAGGGTTAATACTTATAGGGGTAAATTGTTATTTTTATATATACCTATATAAAATGTTAAGTGAAAAGAAAAAAAAGGAAATTAAGAAGTCATTTAATCCACTTATTAATGACTTAATAAATAAGTTAAAAGCAAATGAACATGAATATAAAAATCATTTAAATACTATTTGGAGTATAGCACAAGTTACTCATCCTGAAGAAATTAAGGATAAGTTGAAAGAATATATAGGAAATATTGTTGATGATACAGAAGAGTTTTCTATGTTATTAAATATTGAAAATACCATAATCAAAGCTGTTTTGTATAATAAAGCTCAAAGAGCTGAAAAATTAGGGGTAAAATATACTTACAATGTTTTGAGCGATTTTAAGGATATACAATTAGATAATTCTGAATTAACTGTAATATTGAGTAATTTGCTAAATAATGCTATTGAGGCAACTTCATTTGTTGATAAAAAGAACGTTGAAATAAATATATTTGAAGATGAGAAATATTATAAAATAGAAGTGAAAAATTATACTAAAAATTTAAGGTCAGAAGATTTAACTCAGATTTTTAAAGTAGGTTATACGACAAAAGGAGAAGGTAGAGGATATGGATTGGCTAATGTAAAAGCTATTGTAGATAAGTATAAAGGTAAAATACAAGTTGCATTAGAAGAAAATATTGTTAATATCACTATTTTATTTTTAAAGTGATAAATGAATTTTATATTAAAATGTTTCGTGGTAATAAGTGTTTATATAGTAAAATTTATGATTAAATATATGTGATAAAAAATACAACTAGTTCTATTATTCAATTTAGCTATATTATATGCTAATCATTTAAGGAAGAAACCTATTTGCATATTTAATATCCTAAAGTTAATATTTTTTAATAATTCTAAAATCCAATTCTATTAAGATACTATTATTGGTGGTGTAGAATTCTCCTAATGTTTTATTTATTAGTATTTGCTTTAATCTTAGCTTTATAAATATATTTTTAGAGAGTATTTTATCTGATTTACTTAGTTTTACTACAAATAGAGAAAAATAAATTTTTGAAACAATTATTTGAATTTTAAGTTATAACTTTACAAATAGTAGAATGGCTTAGAAGTGGTTACCCTGTAATAGCCATATAAAATTTATATCTCTTACATGCTTTCTCTATTTCTTTGGAACTTTAGATATTACTCAAATTTGCGTAAACTAATATAATAATAGAAGATTTCCTAGGAGCACTATTAGTTTATAATTCTGAATATTCTACTGTACTTAATAATGTTACTGAAGCTTCTTTTGGTATTATAATTTCTAAATATATTGGTAACGCTGTATAAACTAACTAGGTTTATAATTTAAGTTAATACAAAAAAAGGTGGATTCTATTGAATCTACCTTTTTCCATTTAATCGCCTAATTACTTTTGTAATAGCTACTTTGTTTTATTAGATAAATTAATTATTTTTTCTCCATTGGTGGAGTTGGCTCTCCCCATAAGAAAAGACTATTTGGAGCTGATAATGTCATAATATCTGAAGTTGTTGCAGTAATTAAACACATTAAGGCAGCTAATTTAACTATAAATTTTTTTTTCATGTTTATAAACCTCCCATAAAAAATCTATTATTATATAAAAAATTATTAGTAAACCACAATTGATGTAATACTGTGGTAAAAATATATTAGAAATAATAAACCACATTAATAGTATAACTGTTACAAAGTCTTTAAATTTCAATTTATTATATTGAGTATGAACGGTTTTTCTTAATGGATTAATAGGTTTAAATTTCCTTATTACCACAATGCATAATAATATAAATGTAAATTGTAAAATTATATTTAGTGAAGGCATCAAATAGGCTGAGTAATATATTAAAATAAATGATAAATTACTTTGAACCATGCAACTCATGTAGCTCTTAGCATGACTTCCACCGATATAAGGCCTTATTAACATTAATAAGGTAATCATCAATAAAAATGCTAAAAACTTGTCCAAAATTAATGAAATTAAAATCATAACAATTAATTTAGAAAACTCACCATAAAATACTTCTAAACCATATCTAATTTTATCAATTTCATAAATATCAGTTATTCCTACATTAGTAACAATAAAATCTAATTGTTTTTTTATAAACTTATTACTCAAAAATATACCTCCTTAAGTACTACATAAATAATTATAATATAAAAATAAATGAAATTCCATTAAAACCATAACTTTCATTAAAATTAGTATAAAATGAAAGAAAAAAAGAAAAAAAGAAAAAATATACGTAAAATTTTCCGAAAATGAACATACTCATACATTATAAAGTATAACAGTAAAAAGTATCTTTAAATAAAAATGAAAATATGGTAAAATTTTATCGAAAAAGGAGGGCTGTAATGAGTGTGATATTTACTTTTATTGAAGCTATAACTATGATAATGATTTATTGCATAGTTTTTTTAGGGGAAAAAGATAATTTAGCTAAATATTTATTGAAAAGTTTTATAATTTCAGTGATTTCTACAGGGGTATTTTTTATACTTAATAAAATTGAAACATGGAATATTGTAAGTTTGCTAATAACGCTTATAACAATTTCTTTGATAATGAGTAAAATTTATAACAAAAATATTATTATATGCATTATACAATTTATTTTTACATATGTTTTTGTAGCGATTTTAGAATCAATATATATGATATTGAGCATTAGATTCTTAGGTGATTTATATATAACAGGAATGTACTTATTTGTTGTTATTATTTATTTTATTTGTGTTATTTATTTAATTTTTAGATTAATGAAGAATAAAAAATATAATCTTGATAAATTTAGTGAGTTTATTAGCAATTATAATAATTTTATTTTAGTTATTATTAATATAGGAATATTTTTATTTCTTTATAGAACATTACTTAGAGATAGTTGTTATGGGCAGGAAATTATTTTAGAAACTTCAGTGCTTTTTGTTGCTATGATCTTAATAAATGTATTTTATTTTTATGATGTTTATAAAAAAGATAAAAAGAAAAAAAGTTCAGAAATAAAAGAAAGTATGAATCCTCTTATACAAGAGCTAATAGATGAAATGAGAGCTAATGAACATGAGTATAAGAACCATTTAAATATACTATATTGTATGATACAGGTATGCAAAGAAGATGAATTAAAAGATAAAGCTAAAAAGTACATAGGTAATGTTTTTGAAAATAAAAATTTATTAAATAATTTATCCAAAGTAGAAAATACAATTTTAAAAGCTGTCTTATTAAGCAAAATAAATCAAGCAGAAAAAAGTGAAATAGATTGCTATTATTTTATTGATAGCCAACTTGAAGGATTACCTTTAGATGATAGTGAGCTTACAGTAGTTTTAAGCAACTTATTAAATAATGCAATTGAAGCTGCAAGTAAGAGTGAGAAAAAAGTAATTGAAATTTCAACTGAGTATTATGAAGGAAAACACATAATTGAAGTATCTAATAGTGTAGATAATCTTACAAAAAGTATGGTAGCTGATATTTCAAAAATAAGATTTTCTACTAAAGGGACAGGCCGAGGATATGGTTTATATAATGTCAAAAATATAGTTAAAAAATATAAAGGTAAAGTTAATATGTCATTAGAAGAAGACATATTTAATGTTTTAATTGAAATATAATAAAAAATGATATGAAAAATACTTAATATTTTTCATATCATTTTTTTATTTAGTTTTACTTTTAAGATTTTTATCAACTTTTTCTAGATAATTATGTTCATTTACAATGCCTTCTTCAAAAGATTCTACAGCGTGTTTTGTAAAATTTCCGATAGATGCTAGATGCGATGAATTAATATTTTTACTCATAAAAAACACCTTCCTTTAATAATAGTATTCCAAATGATAAAAAATCTATTATCCATATATATGGATTAAATTGACAATAATGTGTTATAAGTGTAGAATTAAGATAGTTTATGGGGCAAAATTCCTTAAATTATAAATATATGAAGGAGAGATTTAAATGAAGGCGATACTAACAGTAATAGGCAAAGATAAAGTAGGGATTATAGCTGGGGTTAGCACTGAATTACAAAAGCTAAATATAAATATATTAGATGTTAACCAAACAATCATGGGTGAGTTTTTTACTATGATAATGATGCTAGATTTAAAATTAAGCAGCAATAATTTTGAAGAAATTAAGACGGCTTTAGAGTTAAAAGGTAAAGAGCTTGGTGTTGAAGTAAAAATACAAAGAGAAGAAATATTTAACTCAATGTACACAGTATAAAATAAAGTCTTTAATGGAGGAAAATTATGAATGCAAATAATATATTAGAAACAATTAAAATGATTGAAGAAGAAAAATTAGATATAAGAACGATAACAATGGGAATTTCTCTTTTAGATTGTATAGATAGTGATGGAGATAAGGCAAGAGAAAAAATATATAATAAAATTACTACATGCGCTAAAGATTTGGTTAAGGTAGGAAATGAAATAGCAAATGAATTTGGTGTACCTATAGTTAATAAAAGGGTTTCTGTTACACCAATTTCTATAATAGCAGGTGCAACTGACGAAAAAGATTATGTAAAATTTGCAGAAACATTAGATAAAGCTGCTCATGAATTAGGAATTGATTTTATAGGGGGATTTTCGGCATTAGTACATAAAGGCTATACTAAAGGTGATAGAATTTTAATCAATTCAATTCCAGAAGCTTTAGCAAAAACAAGTAAAGTATGTGCATCTGTAAATGTAGGATCAACAAGATGCGGTATTAATATGGATGCAGTGAAAGAAATGGGACAAGTTATTAAAAAAACTGCTGATTTGACTGCAGATAAGAAGGGATTTGGATGTGCAAAGCTTGTAGTATTTGCAAATGCAGTAGAAGATAATCCTTTTATGGCAGGTGCTTTTCATGGTGTAGGAGAAGCTGATAGAGTTATTAATGTAGGAGTAAGTGGACCAGGAGTGGTTCAAAGAGCTATTGAGAAAGTAAAGGGAGAAAGTTTTGATGTAGTTGCTGAAACTATTAAGAAGACGGCTTTTAAAATAACAAGAATTGGACAATTAGTTGCTCACGAAGCTTCAAAAAGGTTAGATACACCATTTGGGATAGTGGATTTATCATTAGCACCAACACCTGCAATTGGAGATTCTGTTGCGCATATATTAGAAGCAATGGGATTAGAAGTAGTAGGAACACATGGAACTACGGCAGCACTTGCATTATTAAATGATCAGGTTAAAAAGGGTGGAGTAATGGCATGTAGTCATGTAGGAGGATTAAGTGGTGCTTTTATTCCAGTATCAGAAGATGCAGGAATGATAGATGCTGTTTTAAATGGATCATTGAACTTGGAAAAGCTTGAAGCTATGACTGCAATATGTTCAGTTGGCTTAGATATGATTGCAGTTCCTGGAGATACATCTGCAGAGACGTTATCAGCTATGATTGCAGATGAAAGTGCAATAGGAGTTATTAATAACAAAACTACAGCTGTTAGAATAATTCCAGCTCCAGGATGTGAAGTAGGAGATATGGTTGAGTTTGGTGGATTATTAGGCAGGGCACCAGTTATGCAAGTAAATAAATATTCTTCATTTGATTTTATTCAAAGAGGTGGTAGAATACCCGCACCAATACATTCATTTAAGAATTAGTTTTTTATATTAAATAGAGATATCATATATGAGATATTAACTATAAAATTAATATCTCATATATGATATCTCTATTTTTATGTTATAATAAGAGTTTTAGACAGCAATTAATAATTTGTATATAATAAAATTTGGAAAGTTCAAAATAAAATTGTGTAAAATAGGCAATACTATAAATAATTATCACTATACAAATTAAAGATAGTGGATTATTATTAAATGTTGCATAAAATATTAGAAAAAAATAGATTGGTCGTGAGGAAAACAAATGAATGAAAATTTAGCTTTAGAGAAAGATATTCTTGAACAAAAGCGTAAAGATATATTAAGAGAAGTAGAACAAAAGAAAAAATATCAAGAAGAAATAGAACAAAAGTTAAGGGCAGTGACTAAAGAAGCTAAAGGAAGTTATAGTCAAGAAAAAGAAAATACAGAAAAAATATATAATCTTTTAAAAAAGGAAATAGAAAATTATGAAGAAGCAATAAAAAACCCTTACTTTGGTAGAGTTGATTTTGATGAAAAGTTTGGAAATCAAGAGAAAATATATATAGGGAAAAAAGGAATAACATCTACCTATGATGGTGAAGAAATAGTCGTAGATTGGCGAGCACCTATAGCAGATCTTTATTATAGTGGTACCGGTGGAGAGGCATATTATAGAGCACCAATGGGCGTTATTGAAGGAGATTTGAATTTAAAAAGAAAGTTTTTATATAAAGATCAAAATCTCGATAGGGTTTTTGATGAAGCTACTAATGAGATCATTATAAATAGTGAAGAAGGTTCAGGGCTTGTTGATGAATTTTTAAAGATTAATTTAGAAGAAAGCCGTGGTAAAAAGCTGAAAGAAGTCGTGGCAACTATTCAAAAAGAGCAAAATGATATAATTAGATGGCCTAAGAACTTACCCATAATAGTTCAGGGATCAGCGGGATCTGGTAAGACTACAGTTGCCTTACATAGATTGGCTTACTTGTTATATAGGTATAGAGAATCTATGGATGGGAAGGATATTTTAGTTTTAGCACCTAATAAATTATTTTTAGATTATATTTCAGATATTCTTCCAACATTAGGATCAAGTGATGTTAAGCAAACAACCTTCCAAGAGCTAGTTATGAAACAATTAAAGTTAAGAGGAAAAATTAAAACTAAAGATGATAAATTAAAGGATCTTATTGAAATTGAGGATATAAAAGAAAAACAATTTATAATTGATTCATCAAGAGTAAAGGGAAATTTAACATTTAAAACAATAATAGATAGATACATAGCTCTATTAGAAGGGAGCTCATTAGAGATTGAGGACATATTAATTTCAGGTTATGTCTTATTCTCAAAGAGAGAAATAATGAGACTTTATTTAAAGGATCTTTCAAATTATCCTATAAATAAAAGAAAAGATGAAATAAAAAGATATCTAAGCTTAAAATTAAAAGAAAGAATAACTAGTCTTCTTATTCAAATTGATAGAGAGTGGGATTTGAAAATCAGAGAAATAAAAAAGATAATGAATGATAGTGAGGAAAGAAGACATAAATTAATAGAAGTATATAATGAAAGAGATAGTTTAAAGGAATATGTTAATCATGATTCTAAAAAGGTAATGAATGATTATTTTAAGCATTGGAGAGGGATAACTTGTAGTGATATTTATTACAAGTTATTTGAAGATGATCAAATATTTGAAATAGCTACTGCAAATAGAATTCCTGTAGAATTAGCAGAATACATCAAAAAAGATATTCTTAGAAATCGTGAAAATGGGATAATAGATGAAGATGACTTACCAGCATTGTTTTATATTCATATGATGCTAGAAGGGATAGATGAGAAAAATAAATTTAAGCATATTGTTGTTGATGAAGCACAAGACTATAGTCCTCTTCAAATATATTTAATTAATAATATGTCTAAAGGAAATTCATTAACTTTAGTTGGTGATTTAGCTCAAGGGATATATCATTATAAAGGAATTAGGCGCTGGGAAGATATTATTGAAGGCGTATTCGATGGGAAAGCAACTTTTATTTCTTTAAGTCAAAGTTATCGTTCTACTGTTGAAATAATAGAATTTGCTAATTCAGCTTTAAAAGCACAAGAATTAAATATAAAGAGTGCAAAACCAGTATTAAGGCATGGTGATAAGCCTCAAATTATAAAATCAGTATCAAGAAGAGAATCTGTAAAATTAATTGATGAAATAGTAAAGAGATTAAATTCACAAGGAAAACATAGTATTGCAGTTATAACTAAAACTTATAATGAGGCTAAGATTTTAGATAAGGAATTAAAGAAATATACTGATTTAGAATATACTTTAATAAAGGGAAATGAAAAAGAGGCAGCAGATACAGATATAGTAATTATCCCTACTTATTTAACAAAGGGGTTGGAATTTGATGGTACTATTATCTATAATCCAACAGAAAAGAATTATCCAGACAATACATTAAATCAAAGATTATTATATGTAGCTTTGACTAGAGCTCTTCATAACGAATATATAATTGCAGAAGAGGAATTATCAAAGAATATATTTATGGGTTAGTTTAAAGAATTAGAACAATAAGATATATAGTGAAAATATTTATCTTATTGTTCTTCTAGAATATATAAATATAAAGATTAATAAGTATAAAAATCTCTACATGAAGAAATTAATTCCTTCATGTAGAGATTTTTTTATCCTGTTGTATAGATATCGTAAGTTTTCTATGTGAATTAGCAGTTCCTATATGGTGGATTAAAATCATCATATGGGAATGAAAGTTGATTAAATGTTGCACAAGGATCATTAACGATTGATGGTTGACATTTAGGTATTTCACCAGTATCACTTGTAACAACTGTCATATTTGTAATCCTATATAATTCAATGATTGTAAATAAACCTATTATTATATCAGCACGACCACATACCATAGGTGCATGATCTGTTGCAACAGGATATCTACAAATAGTAGTTGATAATGAGTTTGCAATTGCTTGTACATAAACTTCTGGTAAATTATGAGCATTTGATTGTGAATGTTCACCATTCATAGAGTCAAATGTTATTACTGTAGTATTATCGTCTACACAACCACCTTCTAATGAAATCTTTTTAGTATAAGTTGTATAAGCTGGAATAGTATTATCAGGTAAGCCAGGAGCTCCACCAACTACTGTTACAGGTAGAACGCTACCTGAATGATCTAATAACTGTAAGTTGTAAGTGAAAGTATAAGTGATTACAACATCATAAAATCCAGGGATATTAAATTGTCCTTGAGGATTTACTTTTGCAGTAATACTAGTTGCAAAGTTGCTTAAATGAAGGCTTTTTACTGTATCATCAAAAATAATAGTATTTCCATTAGTAATTGTACCAATAATTGGGCTTCCGTTAGGGCTTGATAAACTTGTTGCATGTAGCATACTTGAAGGTATAGGAATGATTTGACAAGCATCTGGCATTACTGGTCCTGGACTGTCAGATGACTCAGAACAATCAATGCTACATGGCATTGAAGGTGGCATCATAGGGCCGCATATTGGTTTTAAACAGTCTTGTTGTTTACATCTTCCATATATTTTTTTAGAAATTAAACATTCATCATAGAGTGTATCAGATTGAACAACATTAAAATTGTCTTGTGACATATAGATATCCTCCTTAAATTCTGGATTACGATTAATCTAATAACTATAATATGAGGGGAATAATAAATTGTGAAAAGTATTTTTATACTCGAAATATCAATAAATTTAATACATATTCATAAAAATAAATACATATTTTTATTATAGAATAATTTAAGGTGATATTATGGTTAAGAAAATAAAACTTATTGATTATGAAAAAGAGATTTATAAAGTTTTTATAGATCAAAACAATTTATATTGTTCAGTATCAAATAAAATATTAGAACTAGGCAAGGAAGTAGAAGATTATTGCTTAGAATATTTTAATAATTCCATATGGATAGCATTTTATGATAAAGTATATAGAATTTCAGTGATAGAAGTATGTTTAGAAGTAAATGATGAAATGAAGCCAATAAAACATTTTTCTATGGAAGTAAATAAGTACTGTAATAGTATTGATTTATTAACAATTATCATTAAAAATGAAGAGCAAATTAATTTAATTTTTAGGGGATGGAATAAAACTAAAACTAAAGCATTAATTTATAATAATAAAATAACAAAGCTAAATAGCTTAAGAATAATATCTGATGGAACTTCAAGTGGAAGTAGTAGACCGTATATAGTTTTTTATTCAAATGAAGATAAGGCTAATATATTACTTTGTGAAGAAAATCAATATAATGAATATGTTATTTATGATTTATTAAATGAAAACATTACGACAAGCTTTGAATTGACTAATGCAAAAAATATTTCATTAATAACATATGAAGAACAGACTATATTGTTTTATAGCAAAAAAATAAGTGGTAATATGGAAATGAAATTTAGACAGATAAATTTAGATAAAGTTGATGATGTATTAAAAGATGAAAAGAGTTTAGATTTTCCTAAAAATATAAGGAATCCAAAGATATCAACATTTATGGATAATGTATATGTTATTTGGAAAGATGAAAATGGAATTAATACTGCAAAATCAACAAACTTAAAAGAGTGGAGTTTAAACTTATATAAAAACAAGCCAATTAGTGCTTCAATTATAAAGGTAATAAATAATAAGGCAGAAAAAATAAATACCTATTTTAATGCAAGAATTATTACAGATTATATTTATAACGAAAATAATCATAATATTCAAAAGGAAAATAAGCTAATAAACTTAAATAGTGAAAATATAATTGAAAATAAAGTTAATTATATAAATAAAATTAGTGAGTTAACTAGAAAGTATAATAAGAGATATAATGAATATTTAAAAAAAATTAATGAATTAAATAGAGTAATTGATGAAAAAGATAAGTTAATCTTTGAATTATTAAATAAAAGATAATAAGTATTAAATATTTTTAATAAAGCATAGCTTATAATAGAAATATTATGGGGGAATAAAATGAAAGTATATGATTTGGAGAAGTTTTGTATTGAACAAGAGGATAAAATAAAATGTTTCTATACAAATGATAGAGAGGTATTTATTTCTGAATATAAGGAGCATCAATTAATTAATGAAAAATCATTAATAAATGATTGTAAAATTTTAAATAATGTGATTTTAAATTTAGATAATAGTATAACAATCCTTTATATTAACTTAAAGGGAGAATTAATTTTATCTAAATTAATTAATGATGAGCTTCAAGGGTCAGTATTATTGACTAAGGCAATATCTAAATATAAATCAATTCAAATAGCATCACTAGATAATATGTTGAATATATTTTATATCAAAGAGGTAAACAATATAAGTGTATTATGTTTTAGAAGATTAAATAATAAATTATTACTATCATGTGATATTTGTATGGATGTTTTAGATATTAATCCAGAAATACCATATATTTTAAATATTGAAGATAATAAATTATTAGTAGCATATATAAAATTAGGAAGACCTAATTGCATTGGTTATAGAATATTTGATGCAAAAAGAAATAATTGGTCTGATTTTATAGTATTAGATGCATATCCAAATTTAATAGAAGATATTAATTTTATAAAAAATAATAAGTATATAGCATATACTTATACTTTTAAAAATGGTAATAATAGAAATTTATTATTTGGAGTTGGAGAAAAAGAAATAAGAAAAAGAATTGTAGATGAAATAACTAAAAATGTGAAATATGCAGATATATCTATAATTAATGATGATAGGCTTAATATAGTAACTATAGATGAAAAAAGTGCTAAGATAAGACAAGTTGATAGTAAAGGTGAAGTAAAATCCAGTTTAGAAATAAATTTACATGGTATAAAGAGTATAGAAAAATATTATTTTGAAACTAATAAGAAAACTTTAAAGAATACAATAATTATTATTAAAACAATGGATGGAGAATTATATACTGATATAGATTTGATTGAAAATAATGCAGAAAAAATTAAGTTGAAAAAAAATGTTGAATTAGATCAAGAAGAATTAGACTCTATAGAAAGCAAGGCTATAGAAAGTGCAGTAATAATGACAGAAGAAGAGTTAAAAAATGAAATGAAAGAAAAAACAATAGATAAAGAGTATGTTGATAAGCTTATGGGGAAAATAACAGGTTATGAAGAGATAATAAATAAGTTTATGGATAGGTTTACGCAATTTGATGATGATAGAGAAGAGCTTTTAAATAATATAGATGATTTAAATGATCAATTAGAAGAGAAGAATACTAAAATAAGCGAATTTGAATCATTATTAATTGAAAGACAAGACTTGCTATATACATATGAAACTAAAATTCAAGGATTAGAAAGGGAAAAAGACATAGTTAATGTAGCAATTGAAGGTAAAATAAATGAAATAGAAAGCTTGAATCAAAGTATAAGCAAGTATAAGAATGAAAATAAATATTATAATTATACGATACAAAAATTAGAAAGAGACATGCAAACTGATAAAAAACTAATAGAAAAAAACTTAGAAAAAATTGGACTTTTAATGGAATCTATAAGAAATTACGAAAATGAACATAAAGATTACTATAATAGAATACAGGAGTTAGAAAATAATAAGAAAATTGATAAAGAATCTATAGATAAAAACTTAGAAGAAATAGAGATATTAAAAGAATCTATAAATAAATATGAAAGTAATCTTTGCAATTATAATAACAAAATAAATGAATTAAATAATAAAATAGAAGAGTTAAACAACACAATATCAGAAAATGAAGAAGAAATAAATAGAGTAAATGAAATTAATAAAGAATTAAAGGAGAAAAATAGTCAAGAGGTTAGCAAATTAAATAAGCTTCTTAATAAAATAAAAATAGAAAATAAAGAATATGTTGATGAAATTGATGAATTAAAGCTCAAATTAAATGAGTTAAATGATATTATTCAAAATGGAAAAGAAGAAAAAACATTATATATAAATGAAATAAAAGTGCTAAATAACAAAGTGAGAGAACTAAATAGAATCCTTAGAAATGGATTTATGTAGTTGGTAATGTAATATATATAAGGGGAGTGTATTTCCTCTTATTTTATTATGCAAAAAAATATTACTGGAAATCAAAATTTCCAGTAATATTTACTTTATAAGAAACTATATTACACAAAATTTTTAAGTATATTGCTAGAAATAATAAGAGTTTAATTATTTATTATATAAGTTTCTAATTGCAATAATAAAACTTTCTATATCATTAAAGCTATTAAAATATCCTGGACTAACTCTAACAGTTCCAATACCTTCTGTTCCAATAATCTTATGGATAAGAGGAGCACAATGATAGCTAGTGCGTAAATAAATGTTTAGTGAGTTTAAATATTGGCCAATTTCAGAGCTATCATGGTTATCAATATTAAATGATAATACAGGAGTTTTTAATAAGGGATTTGTTTCGCCATAGAGTTTCACGAAGGATAATTTTTGTAATTCATTCGTTAAATATTCCATAAGGGCAATTTCGTGTTGTCTAATATTATTAAGGCCTTTAGATAAAATAAACTTTACACCTTCATTTAAACCTATTATTCCGGGAGTGTTTAAAGTACCGCTTTCAAATTTATCTGGTAAAAAGTTAGGTTGAATGAATGAGTCAGAATTACTGCCGGTACCACCTTCTTTTAAAGAAGGAATATCGATGTTATCAGAAATGTATAAACCACCTGTTCCTTGTAAACCAAATAGTGATTTATGACCAGGAAAAGCTAATAAATCTATATTCATTTTTTTTACATCTATATCAATATAGCCAATTGTTTGAGCTGCATCAACTATTAAGAAAATACCTAATGATTTAGCTAAATTTCCAATATTCTCGATATTTTGAACTGTCCCTAAAACATTAGAGCCATGATTGATTATAATAGCTTTTGTATTTTTTTTGACAGCTTTTTTTATATCATTTATATCTAAATATCCTAGTGGATTTACAGGGATAATACTTGTTTCGATATTGTTTTTTCTTAAGGAATATAAAGGACGTAGTACTGAATTATGCTCAATCATTGTTGTTATAGCATGATCCCCAGGCTTTAATATACCTTTAATAGCTAAATTTAAAGACTCAGTAGTATTTGAGGTAAATACTATGTTTAGAGGATTTTCTATATTTAATAATTTAGAAAGCCTTTCTCTACAATCAAATATTTTGACCTCGCATTGAATTGATAAATTATGAGATCCTCTGCCAGGATTGGCACAATAATTCCGTAAGCAATCATCTACAGAATTATATACTTCTACTGGCTTTGGAAAGGTTGTTGCAGCATTATCTAAATATATCATAAATCCTCCTAAAATATATTATTGGTAATTAAATGTTAATTTTTTCGTAAACATATCGTTTGGTTTTTGTATTGACATATTTTTTATGAATTGCACGTATATGTGCATTTTTATCTTTTATAATTTCTATAACCTTATCTATCTTATCTTCAGATACCTCAATAGAACGTGCACAGCCTGCTGAAAGGCAACAAGGGGTTTGAATCATATAAATTTTCAGGGATTGTTCTTTTAGTAACTTATATAAATACATACTATAGTTTGCAGAGTCAAAGGTTATTATATATACTGGTTTTTCAATCATTTTATCTCCCCCTAGTTTGATTTCTTATTATAGTATATTCATAGAATATAAATTGAGTGTAATAAAGGATAAAATAAAAGCATGGTGCAAGAAAAGGGTTAATATATAACTCTTAAAGAGGAAGGAAAAAGCTTTTAAAAAAGAATTGTATTCCATTAAATAAGATAATATAATATAATATTCATATGGAGGGATGAAAATGAAAGTACAAGGAAGTTTAAAGCAATATTTAAAATGGCTAATAGGAAGTTATATAGTAATTGGAATATTATTGCTATTTAATAGTAAATTAATTTTTGATTTTTCATTAAGTTGTGCAGTATTAATAATACCTTTTGTATTATGTACAATTGGATATGGTGTAATGTCACTAAATAGAAAATACATAACTAGCGGTATTATAGTAGGGATTCTATATGTTATAGCAATGGTAGTATTTAGTCCAATTATAATGCCAAGTGCTCATAGAAATTTAATTGGAGATGTTGAAGAAATCGAGTTTACAAGCAAGATAGAACATATGGATTTAAATCAATTACCAATTATAGATAAGCAGTTAGCTTACAAGCTTGCAGATAAAAAGTTAGGGGAAATACCTAGTTTGGGAAGTCAAGTTACAATAGGGGATTTATCACTACAAAGTGTTAATGGTGAACTTTATTATGTTGGGCCATTAGAGCATTCATCATTTTTTAAATGGTTAACTAATCATGAGGGAACTAAAGGATATATAAAAGTTAGTGCTACAAATCAAAATGATGTACAATTAATAACTGAGTTGAATGGAGAAGAAATACATTTAAAATATATTCCATCAGCATATTTGTTTAGTGATTTAGATAGACATGCTTATTTAAAAGATATGACAGCAGGTCATACTGATTATACTTTTGAGCTTGATGATGAAGGAAGACCTTACTGGGTAATAACAAGGTATGATAATGCTGTAGGATTAACAGAGCAAAAAGCTATAGGAACAGAAATAATAGATGCTCAAACAGGTGAAACTAATATTTATGACATTGAAAATACACCAAGCTGGGTAGATAGAATACAGCCTACGAGTTATATAAATAATTATTTAAATAAATGGGGAGAGTTGGTTCATGGAATATTTAACTTTAGTGATAAAGATAAATTGAAAACTACTCCAGATATGAATATTATATTTAATGATGATACTTGTTACTATTATACGGGGATTACTTCGGTAGGTAATGATGAAGGGTTAGTTGGATTTATGTTAACTAATACTAGAACTGGTGAAACTACAATGTACAAGACTGCTGGGGCCACAGAAAGTGCTAGTATGAAGTCAGCAGAAGGGAAAGTACAACAATATGGTTATACAGCTACATTTCCATATTTAATTAATATACAATCTGAACCAACATATTTCATGACTCTAAAAGATTCAAATGGACTAGTTAAACAATATGCTATGGTAAATGTAAAGAATTATAATACAGTGGCTGTTGGAGATACATTGCAAGCAACTTTAAACAGATATTTAGAAGCATTAACTAATACAAATATTTCATTAGAAGGAAGCAATAGTGAGGAAGCTTTAACAGGAGAAGTTGAAAGAATCGGATTAGTTGTTAAAGAAGGATCAAGTATTTATGATATTAAATTAAAGGGACAAGATAATTTCTTTACAGTATCTACTGAAACATCAAGAGAAGTTGCATTAACACAGGTTGGAGATGTTGTAGCTCTTAAATTTATCCAAGTTGGAGATGGACAATATATTATTACTAATTCTTTTGAGAATTTATCTTTAAGAGGTAAGATAGATAATAATAGTGAACCATCTTTAGAAGAAGCAGGTAAAGCAAATGATAATAATGATTTAAATGTACAAGAGGATAATACTGAAGCAGCAACTGATATACAATAAAGAAAATATAAATTTTAAGGAACTACCAAGTTTATACTTGATAGTTCCTTTGCTTTAAAATTGATAAAAAGTTAAATAAAATTTTTGCTGTAAGTCCCCAAATAACATAATCATTATAAGTATAAAATAAAACCTCATAGGAACCAGTTTTAAATTTATAATTTTGTTTACTGGGGATTAAATCATAAGGGAAATTATCATGAGGTGCTATATTAACTTTATTAAGGTATTTAGTAGGCTCATGATTTAATAAGTACTGTAAAGGAACTAAAAAAACCTTTTCTACTTCACTAAAATTAATGGATAAATTGCTTAGATTATTTATTGTTATTAAATATGGATGAATTAGTATATCAAAGGGAGAAATAAATAAATCTAAAGGGGATATAATACTTATATCGTTTTCGCAGATACCAATCTCTTCACATGTTTCTCTTATTGCAGCATCCAATGGATGTTCATCTTTTTCTATTTTACCACCAGGAAAGCAAATTTCACTTGGTTGACTTCGAAGAGTTTTAGCTCTAATCTCAAACAAGATATGTGGTTCGTCATTATAATTAACAATTGGAATTGTAATTGAAGCACGTTTGAAATTTTCCCAACCATTAATATAAGGCTTGTAATTTGAAAAAATGTTGTTTATAGTATTACTCATAAAAATCACCTAATTATTTTTATTAAAAAAATATATATTATATTCAAATAAAATTATAATTTAATTACTAAAATGAAATTATACTAAAAAATAGTATGTTATGTCTAGGAGTAATAAATGTATAAAATATGGACAATAGATGATATAAAATTAGTTGTTGATAAAATAGCTAATAGATGGAATTATCCATGCAATATAAAAATTGAAATATCAAAAAGAGCTACAAAAAGAATGGGAGCATTTTTTTATAAACGCAATGGGAAAAATATTATCCCAATTAAATTTGTTTTTGCTTATACATTAATAAATGGTACTTATTCAGAACAAGTAGTTAGGGAAGTAATAATTCATGAATATTTACATTATTACTGTGATTTAAGTACAAATAAAAGTAATGGGCACAATAAGTTTTTTAAGGAGTGCTGTATAGCGAGTGGTATCTCAGATAGTACTACATTTAAATATTTTAATGAAGAAAATAATAATGATACAAAATATAAATATAAGATATATTGTAGCAAGTGCAAAAAAATGGTTTGTGTACATGCAAGGAAAGATGCTGCAAAGAGAAAGGTTAACTCTTATATATCTAAGTGTTGTAATGGTAGGCTTTACTGTGATAATCTTATGTAGTATATTAAAAGAGTTATAAAATAGAATAGCTTATAAATAAAGGAGAATAAATAAATGAGTGAAGATATAAAGAAAAACGAAAATGAAGAAGTTAAAATAATGACTTTTTTAGATGAAAATGGGAATAAGGTTGAGTTTGAAGCAATTGCAAGAATTTTTTTAGGTGAACAAGAATATTTACTATTAGCACCAGTAGAAGAGAAAGATAGTGAAGATATTTACGTATTTAGAATTGATGAAGTAGATGGTAAGCAAGAGCTAAATTTAGTTGAAGATGATAAAGAATTTATAGCTGTTAAAAAAGAATATAATAAGTTATTATACTAGTGTTATAAGGAGAAATAACTGTGCAAGAATTAGAAATTATTAAGATTTTAAAAGAAAATGATTTATCAGATATAGAAGTATTAAAAAATACAGAAGAATATGTTTTAGTAAATTTCTATTTTGATTTTGATAAAGATTTACAAGATGCAGCCAAAGCATATGCAAATGAAGAAAGTAAGGAAGAAGAATTTAGTTCTAAATGGTATAGCGAATACTACTTCCCATATCTTTACGACTTTGCTAATGACGAGGTTTTAGAAATAATTGAGGAAATAATAGAATCACTTGATATTGAAGGCGAAATGATGGCCTTCCAAATGACTGAAAAAACAAGTGATTATGTTCAGTTTATGGCGTTATTTACAGAAGAAGAAAGTAATATAGCTATTGAAGAAGTTGTAAGAGAATACTTGTCTAAATAAAATGAAAAATAGGTTAATATTTACATTGCATTTTGAGTAAAATTTGATATAATTAAATCATGAAATCCTGAGATGTGCGTTTAGCTTATGATGTTCAACCTACATTATATTTACGGGATTTGCAACATATTTGTGGATGTCGGGCTTCCGATTTAGTAGAAGATGGCTGAAGCAAGTTGAGCAGAACCCACCTGCGAGCTGCAGGTGTGAATATTTAAGCCACCGGCATGTTGGGAGATAGTTTTAAAATAAACACCTCATTTATGAGGTGTTTTTTTGTTTATGCAGCTTTTGAAGTTTTGACAACATATTTTTTTGAATGTTTCCTTTTATAAGTTCTATATATAAGGTGTTGATATCTCCATACATGCCTGTCCAATACTTGAGATATGTATACAATAAAAGAGTTTGATGGGGATAAAAATTTCAAAAGAAAATTTAAAGTTATTTTCTCTATAATAATTGTCTGTTTTAGCTGTTTTTTATTCATAAAAGCCCTCTATTATATTTTTTTAACAGTGTATAAATTGTTATAATATATTGAAGCGGAAAGTAAATTGTTTAAAATATACAAAAAGTGATTGCATATACTTCTATGTATCTTAATTTTAAAATTGTAAAGACTAAATTGTGTAATTAAAAAAGATATATGTAATTAATTTGGCGAAAAACAGTTAAAATTCAAATATTAAATCTTTGAGTTGATATTAAAAAGAAATAAATGTAAAATAAGTATTAGAAAGATTCTAAAATGCTTATAAAAGAAGGGAAGTTAAAAAATGGATTATACAAAAGCAAAAATGGACGACGTAGTAGTTAGAATTAATGAGTTATATAAGAAGAGTAAAGAAGAAGGTTTGACTGAATTAGAAAAAGAAGAACAACAAATTCTAAGAAGAAGATATATAGATAGCTATAAGGCAAATCTTAGAGCTCAATTAGAGGGTGTTGAACTTAAGAATAAGAAAAAATAGAGGGTGATTAATATTGTCAGTTACTGTAGAGAAATTAATATCAGATTTTGATTTAGAAGTTTTAGTTGAGGGCGAAAAGGATGTAAAAATATCTGTTAACGATATAAATAGACCTGGTTTACAGTTAGCTGGTTTTTATAATTACTTTGCACCGGAAAGAATCCAGGTTATTGGTAAAGCTGAATGGAGCTTTTTAGATGATATGGGAATTGAACTAATGAGAAAAAGAGTTAATAAATATTTTAGTTTCAATTCAAAATGTGTCATTATGACTAGAGACTTAGAGCCACATAGTGAATTCTTAAAAGCAGCCAAAAAAAGTAAAACATGGCTTTTAAGGACAAACGTTGTTACAACAAAGTTTATAAGTAAATTAACTATGTATCTAGCAGGAAAGCTTGCGCCAGAAACAAGATTGCATGGTGTTTTAGTTGATGTATATGGTATAGGTATTTTAATTACTGGAGAAAGTGGAATTGGAAAGAGTGAAACTGCACTTGAATTAATTAAAAGAGGACATAGATTAGTATCAGACGATGCAGTTGATATAAAGGAAATAGATGGGAGTTTAATCGGTACATCTCCCAAAATAACAATAGGTATGTTAGAGGTTAGAGGAATAGGGATAATAGATATTTCATCATTATATGGATTAAGTTCTATTTTGCCTTCAAAGGATATAAATCTTTTAATGCATTTTGAGCATTGGAAAGATGATGGTGACTATGATAGATTAGGAATCGATAAAGAAACACAAGAAATATTAGGAGTAAAGGTTAGAAGGTTAAGAGTACCTGTAAGACCAGGAAGAAATATTGCTGTTATTATTGAAGCAGCAGCAGGTAATTATAGGCATTCCTTAATGTCAGATGTTACTCCAGTAGATATTATAGAACAAAGAATGTGTGAAATTAACGAGGAAGAATAAGGAGGGCTAGTTGTATGAGTAAAGAAATAAAAAATAATGCATGGTTAAAGTATGATAGTACAGAAAGAAAGGAAATTTTTGATTTCTGTGAAGGTTATAAAAATTATTTATCAGTTGGAAAAACTGAAAGAGAATGTATACATGAAGCTATTAGACTTGCTGAAGAAAAAGGATATAAGAATTTAGCTGATATAATTAAAAACAATGAAGAAATAAAGGCTGGGGATAAAGTTTATGCTAATAATAAGGATAAAACTTTAGCTTTATACTTAATTGGAAATGATAGTATAGAAAATGGGATGAGAATAATAGGATCTCACGTAGATTCTCCAAGAATTGATTTAAAGCAAAATCCATTATATGAGGATGGAAATTTAGCATTAATGGATACTCATTACTATGGTGGAGTTAAGAAATATCAATGGGTTACACTACCACTAGCATTACACGGTGTTGTAGTAAAAAAAGATGGAACAAAAATAAATGTAGTTGTTGGAGAAGATGATAGTGATCCAGTATTAGGGATTTCAGATCTTTTAGTTCACTTATCAGGAGAACAACTACAAAAGAAAGCAAATGAAGTAATTGCAGGTGAAGATTTAAATGTTTTAGTTGGAAATATTCCATTAGAAGGAAAAGAAAAAGATGCTGTAAAGGAAAATATTTTAGCTCTTTTAAAAGATAAATATGATTTTGAAGAAGAAGATTTTATTTCTGCTGAATTTGAAGTTGTACCTGCTGGAAAAGCTAGAGATTTAGGATTAGACAAGAGTATGGTAATGGGATATGGGCAAGATGATAGAATTTGTGCATATACATCTTTAATGGCATTATTAGAAGTTGATTCTGTAGAAAAAACATCTGTAATTTTATTAGTAGATAAAGAAGAAGTTGGAAGTATTGGTGCAACAGGAATGCAATCTAGATTCTTTGAAAATTCTGTAGCAGAAGTTATGGATAGAATGGGACAATATAATGAATTAAAGCTTAAGAGAGCACTTCAAAATTCCTTAATGTTATCAGCAGATGTTACAGCTGCATATGATCCTAACTATCCAGCAGCATGCGAAAAGAAGAATACTGCTTATTTTGCAAAGGGATTAGTATTTAGTAAATATACTGGTGCAAGAGGTAAGAGCGGTTGTAATGATGCAAATCCTGAATTTATTGCATGGTTAAGAAAAATAATGGATAAAAATAATGTATCTTATCAAACAGCTGAACTTGGTAAAGTTGATCAAGGCGGTGGAGGTACAATTGCCTATATTTTAGCGCAATATAATATGGAAGTAATAGATTGTGGTGTGGCATTACAAAATATGCATGCACCATGGGAAGTTTCGAGTAAAGTAGATATTTTTGAAACTAAGAATGGATATAAAGCATTTTTAGTGGAGAAATAATTAAAAGGTGTCGATATAATCGGCACCTTTTTTATGCAATAATTATTTATAACATTATAGAGTATATACAGTTTAAAAATATATTATATTTATGAGGGAATTTGAAAGTAATAATATTACAGTATATATAGGTTAATGGGGTATGAAGGTTTTGTTTTAAGCAAATTCTTCATACCTCAGTTAAGTTTTAAGGTTAAATGCTATTTGATATACAATATTGTCAATCCATACAAGTAATTATTGTGAATTAATTATAATTAAGTTTATCAAGGAATTTTTTTAAACGTTCTTCTTCAATAGACATAGAACCTAATATGCCATGTTTTTTATCATCTTCTTCATAACCATGGGAATCTGAACCACAAGAAGTTATGATGTTTTTTTGATCTACTATCTTTAAGAAGTTTTTAGTATCTTCAGGCGTATTAAGTCCGTAAATACCTTCAATACCATCAAAGTCTAAATAAAGAACATCTAAAACGTGAAGCTTTTTTAATAAAACAGGATGAGCTAACACTACAAGAGCATTATAGTTTCTTAATAGCTTAATACCTTCTTCTGCATCTAATTTGTTTGCTGGTACATAAGCAGGACAATGATCGCCTATGAAATTATCGAAAATGTATTCTTTTGTGTAATTATAGCCTGCATCCATGATTGCTTTAGCTATATGTGGTCTGGCAATAGTATCTTTTCCATTTTTTAAAACATCATTAACATCTATTTCAATATTATTAAACTTTTTTAGCCTTCTTACAATTTCATGTGCACGTGCAATTCTTTTAGTTTTTAAATCTTCTAAGAAATGATTTAAGTCTGGATTTTTATAATCATCACCTTTAAAGTATCCTAATATATGTACTGTTTCGCCTTTATATGTAGTAGATAACTCTACTCCAGGAATGAAGTTGATATCTAATTTTTCAGCTTCAGCGTTAGCTTCTTCGATTCCAGATACTGTGTCGTGATCTGTTAATGCTAAGTATTTAACCCCTCGTTCAAAGGCTTTTTTAACAACCTCACTAGGTGAATATCTCCCATCAGAAGCAGTAGAATGTGTATGTAAATCGCATTTAATCATAATAAAATTAAGACTCCTTTCAAGTAAATGTTTTGTAGTATATAAAGCTATGATATAATTTATTCATTAATAATGCAATAATTAAGGAGTATATTAGTTACAAATTAAACTTTAAAGAAAAATAAACTATTATTAATTTATGGATTTATAAGAAAAATATATATAATAAGTATTAGATTAAAAACAGTAGGAGAAAAGTATGTTATTAATGATAGATAATTATGATTCATTTGTGTATAACTTAGTTAGATATTTTGAAGAATTAGGTGAAGAAATAGAAGTGGTTAGAAATGATAAAATTAAAATTGAAGATATAAAAAGGATGAATATTGAAGGAATAGTAATTTCACCAGGTCCTAAATCTCCAAATGAAGCTGGATTAAGTTTAGAAATAATAGATAATTTTAAAGGTAAATTGCCTATATTAGGTATATGTTTAGGACATCAATGTATAGGGAAATACTTTAATGCAACTATTAAAAAAGGAAAAGAGCCTGTTCATGGTAAAATATTTTACATAAATCATAATGAAGAGGATTTATTTACAAATGTGAAAAATCCATTAAGAGTTACAAGATATCATTCCTTAATAGTTGATAAAGTAGATTTGCCAGAATGTTTAGAAATTACAAGTGAAACTGAAGATGAAGTTATAATGGGAATAAAACATAAAGATTATGATATTTATGGAGTTCAATTTCATCCAGAAGCAGAAATGACAGAAGAAGGACACAAGATACTGCAAAATTTTATAAATATAACTAAAAAATATAAAGAGAAAAATATGAATAAAAAAATGCAGTTAGGGGAGTGTTAAGTATGTTGAAAATAATGGAATTTGGTAGTGAACTAAATGCTTTTGAAGTTTATAGCTTTTTTGAAAAATATAAAAATTCAATATTATTAGATAGTTCAAAAGAGGATAAAAATTTATCAAAATATTCATTTATAGGGTTAAATGAATTTATGGTTTTCGAAGCGATAAATTCAAAATCATATATTGATGGACAGGAAGTTCAAGGGGAACCATTTGAAGTTTTAGAAAGATTAGTAGATCAATACAAGTACGATATACATAATGAGATTCCATTTTTAGCTGGAACAATTGGATACATTTCTTATGATTCAGGAAGAATGTTAGAAAATTTACCAGATACGTCTCAAGAAGATTTTGTTATTCCTGATATTAGATTTGTTTTTTATAAGAATTTAATAGTATTTGATTTAGAAAATAATAAAAAATACATAACAGACATAGATGGAGATAATGAAAGAATAGATAAAATATTAAGAGTAATAAATGATGGTAACAAAATGAAAGAGAAAATTGTAGTTACAGAAAGTGTTAATACATTTTACTCTAATTTCATAAAAGAGGACTATAAAAAAGCGATTTCAAAATTAAAAGATTATATAAAATCTGGTGATGTATATATAGCAAATATGACTCAAAGATTTTGGTGTGAAAATAATGAAGAGGCTTTTTCTATTTATAAAAAGCTTAGAAGTATAAATAAAGCACCATTTTCAGCATTCTTAAATTTTAAAGATTTTCAAATAATAAGTTCATCTCCCGAGAGATTTATACAAGTAAAGGATAATAAGGCCCATACGAGACCGATAAAGGGTACAAGACCTAGGGGAAATTCTTTAGATGAGGATGAAAAAAATAAATTAGAACTTATAAATAGTGAAAAAGATAAAGCAGAATTACTTATGGTTGTTGATTTAGAACGAAATGATTTTAGTAAGGTATGTAAACCACATAGTGTTAAGGTAACAGAAAACTTTAAGCTTGAAGAATACGCAACTGTATTTCATCTTGTATCAACTGTAGAAGGTGAATTAAAGGATAACGTGTCTGCAGTAAGATGTATTAAGGAATGTTTTCCAGGTGGGTCAATTACAGGTACACCTAAAATAAGAGCAATGGAAATAATAGAAGAGCTTGAGGGGTTAAAGAGAAATATTTATACAGGTGCCATAGGATATTTTGATTTTAGAGGTAATTGTGATTTTAATATAGTTATTAGATCAATATTAAAAAAGGGAAATAAAGCTTATTTTGGTGTTGGTGGAGGAATTACTTATGATTCTATAGAAGAAGATGAGTATAATGAAACATTAGATAAAGCAAAAGCATTAATGAGAGTATTATAAAAGGTAGTTTGATATGAGAAAAATAATATATGGAAATGAAAGTATAAGAATTGATAATGGATTATTTTTTGGTAAAGGTGTATTTGAAACAATATTAGTGAAAGAAGAACCTATTTTTTTAGAAGAACATATTAAGAGATTAAATGATTCGATTAATGAACTTAATATTGGTGAAGAAATTGAATTTGATTATGTTAGTAATTTTATAAGAAGTAAGAATATAAAAAATAAAGCACTAAAAATAGTAGTTACAGAGGAAAATTTAATATTTTCTGAAAGAGAAATAAAATATAAAAAGGAACATTATGAAAAGGGCTTTATAGCTTGCTTTACAAATGTTTTAAGAAATTCTACGTCAAGAATAGTGAATTTTAAAACTTTAAATTATTTAGAAAATATTATAGAATATGAAATATGCCAAAAGAATGGATTTAATGAAGCTATTTTTATAAATGAAAAAGGTTATATATGTGAAGGATGTACAAGCAATATCTTTATAATAAAGGATAAAACAATATATACACCTAATATTAAAAATGGATTATTGCCAGGAATAATTAGAAAATGGATTATTGATAATTTTAAAGTTATTGAAAAAAATATAACAAAAGAAGAGGTATTAAATAGTGATGAGCTGTTTTTTACAAATTCATTAGTTGGGGTTATAAAATGTACAAAGATAGAAAATAAAAAATTTCATTGTAAAATAACACAAGAAATTAAAGAGCAATATGATGAAGCAATAAATGGAGGCGTAGAATGATGAATAAAGAAATGATAATGGAAGGTGTTAAACTAATCTTAGAAGGAATTGGAGAAGATGTTAATAGAGAAGGATTAATTGAAACACCAGATAGAATAGCTCGTATGTATATGGAGATATTTGATGGAATTGGTAAAGATGCAAAAGAAGTACTATCTAAAACATTCAGTGTAGAAAATAATGATTTAGTATTAGAGAAGGATATAACATTCTTTTCAATGTGTGAACATCATTTAGTACCTTTCTTCGGTAAGGCTCATATTGCATATATACCAAAAGGAAAGGTTGCAGGATTATCTAAGCTTGCAAGAACTGTTGAAGTTTATGCAAAAAAACCACAATTACAAGAAAAGCTTACTACTGAAATTGCAGATGCAATAATGGAATATTTAGATGCTGAAGGAGCTATGGTTGTAATTGAAGCAGAACATACTTGTATGACTATGAGAGGTGTTAAAAAGCCAGGAGCAAAGACTGTAACTACTACATATAGAGGTGTATTTAGAGAAAATATAGATTTAAGAAGAGAAGTTATGAATTTCATAAGATAGGTTATTATAGTTAAGAGTTAAATAGAGGTTAGTTAATTTTAACTAGTAATTATTGACTTGGTAGAGAGGTATAGTAATGGAGAATATAGATAAGATACTTAATAATAAGCTATATAAAGAATCTTTAGAAAAGTTAAAGCTTTATGAAAAAGATAGAGAATTTTGTAATCATACTATAGAACACTTTATAGATGTTGCTAGAATTGCTTATATTATGGTGTTAGAAGAAAAGATAGAGATTTCTAAGGAAGTTATTTATGCTATAGGATTATTGCATGATATAGGAAGAGTAAAGCAATATGAAGATGGAACAAATCATGATTTAGCAAGTGTTGAAATGAGTAAAGAAATACTAAGCGAAACTAAATTTGATAAAGAAGAAGTTAATATTATTATTAATGGAATAGCAAATCATAGAATTAAAAGCAATAATAAGCTAGAAGAAATAATTTATAAAGCAGATAAATTATCGAGACAATGTTTTAATTGTAAAGCTGAGAAAGATTGTTACTGGAGTAAAGAAAAGAAAAACTTTAAAGTATCATATTAATGAGGAGGATACGTATTTGAGAATAGGAAATAAAGAATATAAATTAGATGATAGAACATATATTATGGGAATATTAAATGTAACACCAGATTCATTTTCAGATGGTGGAAAATTTAATGAAGTAGAAGCAGCAGTAATGCAAGCAAAGAAATTAGTACAAGATGGTGCTGATATAATTGATGTTGGTGGAGAATCAACAAGACCAGGTGCGGAATATGTTTCAGAAGAGGAAGAAATAAAAAGAGTAGTTCCTATAATTGAAGCTATAAAAAAGGAATTAGATATTACTATTTCAATTGATACGTATAAAGCTAAAACTGCAGAAGCAGCAATTAAGGCTGGTGCAGATATAATTAATGATATTTGGGGAGCTAAATATGATAAAAATATTGCAAGTGTTGCAGCAAAGTATGATGTTCCTATAATATTAATGCACAATAGAGAAAATAAGCCTTATGAAAATTTAATGGAAGATGTAAAGAAAGACTTACAAGAAAGTATTGATATTGCATTAAATGCAGGTGTTAAAAAGGAAAATATAATATTAGATCCAGGAATAGGTTTTGCAAAAACTTATGAAGAAAATTTAATAGTAATGAATAATTGTGAGATTGTGAAAAAAATGGGATATCCAGTTCTATTAGGCACATCAAGAAAGTCAATGATAGGATTAACTTTAAATTTGCCTGTAAATGAAAGAGTAGAAGGTACATTAGCTACTACGGTTATTGGAATAATGAAGGGTATGGATTTTATAAGAGTTCATGATGTATTAGAAAATAAGAGAGTAGCAGTTATGACTGATAAAATAATTAAAGAAAAGTAGGTATTAATATGGATAAAATATATTTAAAGGATATAGAGATTTTTGCTAATCATGGAGTTTTTCAAGAAGAAAAGACTCTTGGACAAAAGTTTATTTTATCATTAGAACTATCATTAGATATTAAAGAAGCTGCTAAAACATATGATTTAACTAAATCAGTACATTATGGTGAGTTATGCCATAAGGTTATAGAAGTTTTTCAAGAAGAAAGCTTAGATTTAATTGAAAGTGTAGTAAATAAAGTTGCTAACTTTATATTAGATAACTATTCAATGGTAAATGGAGTTAAGGTTCTATTAAAAAAGCCATGGGCACCTATAGGAAGGCATTTAGATTATGCTGCAGTTGAAATAAATAGAGAAAGACATTTTGCTTATATATCAATGGGAAGTAATATGGGAAATAAAGAAGAAAATTTAAATAATGCAGTTAAAAAGATTAAAGAGATTAATGGTGTTAAGGTATCAAAAGTTTCATCTTATATCACAACAGAGCCATGGGGAAATGAAAATCAAGATGAGTTTTTAAATGGAGCATTGAAAGTAGAAACTTATTTAACACCTAAAGAGCTTATGACTGAACTTTTGAGAATTGAAAGTGAACTTGGTAGAGTAAGAGAAGTTAAGTGGGGGCCAAGGGTAATAGATTTAGATATTATATTATTTGATGATATTGTAAGTAATGATGAATTTGTTATTATTCCTCATCCATTAATGCATTTAAGAGATTTTGTTTTAGCACCGTTAAATGAAATTGCACCATATGCATTACATCCGTTGAAAAATAAAAGAGTATTTGAACTTTTAGAGAATTAAAATAAAATTGCTACCGAAAATATTTCTATAATAGATTTATTTTCGGTAGCTTTATTTAAAGAGAATTTTTATGAACTTTTAATTATTTGAGTTTGTTTTATTAATAATATATACACAAAAAGAATATATATTGTTTCTAGCTGGAACATTATCCATAGTTATCATATCTTCTTGAAGATTACCATCCCAAGGGAAAAGTGTTACAGTATTTTTATCATATACATTTATTACATATTTATCATTACTGTTATCATCAAATTGAATTATTAACTTATATTTCACCATAGCGTCATCCAAATCTAATTCATTTACATAGTTATCATTATTTAAGGATTCTAGGAATGCAGGTAAAACATCTAAATCTTCTTCTGATACATCATGATATTCATAAAAGTTTACATCAAAAACCTTAAGTGAATAACCTTCATTATTTTTAATCTTTTTATATACTTCATTTGAATAATAATAAGGATTAGGTTTGCTTTTAAAGTTTATGTACTTAGGGTCATTAAAAACACATCCAGATAAAAGAGTTACAAGTAATAATATAATTAATAATTTAATGTTTTTCATTTTATCCTCCTAAAAATAACTATATAAATAATTATTCTATAAATAATATTTTTAGAACATAATAATATGTAAATAGCTTTTTAAATAATATTAAGTGGGAAAGTAATAATGTGTAAAATTTGAAAATAGTATAATTTGTAAGCAATAAATTAGGTAGGAAAGTTAATGAAAATAATTGCAACATTAGGTCCAAGCACATCTAATAAAAAGGTTATTGAAGATTTAATAAGTTCAGGGGCTGATACTTTAAGGTTAAATTTTTCTCATTTCTATGGAAAGCAATTTCTAGAGATGTTATCAATAGCACGAAATATAGATAAAGATATAAAAATAATCGCTGATTTACAAGGGAAAAAAATTAGAGTTGATGAAAAATTAAAAGATACATTTAAAATATATACTAATGAAATAGTATATTTTTGTGGAAATGATGCTTATGACTTATTTAGTAAGGGGAATGATAAAATTAAAATTATTCCTTTAAATATTAATTCAGAAATCATAGAGGGTAATGAAGTTAATAAAATTTCAATGAAAGACGGAACTATGAATTTTGAAGTGATAGATAAGGATAGAGGAGTTATAAAAGTAAGAGTAAAAGATGATGGAGTAATAAGGGCTGGCAAGGGATGTAATATTCCAGGTATAGACTATAAATATACCAAATTAAGCAAAAAAGATAAAGAAAGTTTAAATTGGGCAATTAATAATAATATAAAAATAATATGTCAGTCATTTGTAGAAAGCAAAAGAGAGATAGAGGATATAAAGAAATATATACAAGAAAATAATAAGGATATAAATGAAATAAAGATATTATCTAAAATTGAAACAAGTACAGGATTAGAGAATTATGAAGAAATAATAGAGTGCTGTAATGGGATAATTATAGCTAGAGGAGACTTAATACCAGAATATGGAATGGTAAGTTCAGTTGAAGCAGAATTTGAGTTATTAAAGAAATTAAAAAAGTATAGAAAAAGTAAGGAAATAATAATAGCTACACATATTTTAGATAATATGAAAAAAGATACATTACCTAGAATTAATGAATTAGAAAGTATATATACATTTATAAATAGTGGAGCAACAGGATTTTTATTGGCAGGAGAAACATCTATTGGGAGGTATCCAATAAAGACCGTTAAATTATTAAATGAGTTAATGAATTTATATAAAAAATAATCTTTATTAAAGAATAGACAAATAGGATTAAAATGGGTATTATAGTAATGTAATTCATATACTGAGGAGGAGATTTAATGAGTGAACAGGAGAAGAATTTGCGTTGGTACAATTTAGCAATGATGGCTTTTGTAGCAGTGTGGGGATTTGGTAATGTTGTAAATAATTTTGCCAATCAAGGATTAACTGTTATTGTATCATGGGTATTAATAATAGGATTATATTTTGTACCGTATGCATTAATGGTAGGTGAATTAGGATCAGTTTTTAAAGAAAGTAAAGGTGGAGTAAGTTCATGGATAAGAGGAACTTTTGGAACAACTCTAGCTTATTTTGCAGGATGGACTTATTGGGTTGTGCATATACCATATTTAGCTCAAAAGCCACAAGCTGCTTTAATAGCATTAGGATGGACAGTAAAACAAGATGGTAACTTTATAAAAGATATGAGTCCTATGGTAGCTCAGTTACTAACTTTAGCTGTATTTTTATTATTCTTGTGGATAGCATCAAGAGGTATTACTTCTTTAAAGCTAATAGGGACAATTGCAGGAACATCAGTGTTTATTATGTCATTATTATATGTTGCATTAATGCTTGCAGCACCAGCTATAAGAGGTGTACAACCAGCTACTGTTGATTTTAGTTTCAAAAATATTATACCTAATTTCAATTTTTCATATTTTACTACTCTATCGATGTTAGTATTTGCAGTTGGAGGAGCTGAAAAAATATCCCCATATGTTAATAATATGAAAAAACCAAGTAAGGATTTTCCGAAGGGAATGATAGCATTAGCTATTATGGTTGCTGTTTCTGCATTACTTGGATCAATAGCAATGTCTATGATGTTTGATGCAAATAATATTCCAGCAGACTTAAAAATGAATGGTCAATATTATGCATTCCAAATGTTAGGGGAATACTATGGAGTAGGAAAATTATTTATTGTTATTTATGCATTATCTAATTTATTAGCACAAATTTCAGCACTAGTATTTTCTATAGATGCTCCACTTAAAGTTTTATTAGCAGATGGT
The DNA here is from genome assembly GCF_015670405.1 of Clostridium sp. 1001271B_151109_B4. GTDB lineage: Bacteria > Bacillota > Clostridia > Clostridiales > Clostridiaceae > Clostridium. Next base: position 87,797 of record NZ_JADPBQ010000015.1, read on the forward strand.
GATAAGAGATTTATTCCAAGAGCATTAACAAAAACTAATAAGTATGGAGCACCTATAAATGGTTATATTATGACCGCTGTTTTAGTTGGAATATTAATAATAGTACCAGCTTTAGGTATTGGAGATATGAATTCATTATTTGATTGGTTACTACAATTAAATTCTGTAGTTATGCCTATGAGATATCTTTGGGTATTCTTGGCATTTATTGGTCTTAAAAAAGCTGCAGATAAATATAAGTCTGATTATAAGTTTGTGAAAAATGATAAGTTTGCAATGGCAATTGGAATATGGTGTTTTGCATTTACTGCATTTGCATGTATTATGGGGATGTTCCCAAGTGGAGTAGAAACCTTTAGTGGAGAATGGTGGTTCCAAGTGATTTTAAATGTGGTAACACCTTTTGTACTAATAGGTTTAGGATTTATTTTACCTGTTATAGCTAAAAAGACTAATAAAAAAGAGACAAATTAATTAATTTCCTTTCTTAACATTTAATTAATAAATTATTCACAGAATATATAAAGTATTAATAACCACTTTAAAAAATATTTAATAACTTATGTTGCAAAATATAAAATTTAATAGTATAATGGGTACATAAATTTAAAGATTATTGTGTAAATGAGGTTGAGTTTGATGAATACTTTTAAATCGATATTATGGACAGTATTAGGAATAGTTATTTTTATTGCTATAATAAAGTTTTTTATATTCCTTTTACCTTTTATTATTGTAATTGGAATCGTAGGATACATAGTATTTAAAGGGAAAAGAGCTTTTAATAATAAAAAAAGACAAAATGAATCGTATAATTATTATAATGAAAATCAAAATAATTATAAAGAAAATAATATTGATGATAGCGATAATGGTGAAGTAATTGATGTTGACTATAAGGAAGTAGATGAATAGGAAAAAAGACTGCTCATTTTAAAGTGGACCCTATGTCAAGGACATTAAAAAAAAGGGGCTAAGCCACTAAAAGCTGATTTCTGTATTTTACAGGAGTCAGCT
>NZ_JADPBQ010000016.1 GCF_015670405.1 Clostridium sp. 1001271B_151109_B4
GAGCAACAGGTGCGACAGGACCACAAGGATTAAGAGGAGCAACAGGAGCAACAGGTGCAACAGGAGCACAAGGTATAGCAGGAGCAACAGGAGCAACAGGAGCACAAGGTGTAGCAGGAGCAACAGGTGCGACAGGACCACAAGGAATAAGAGGAGCAACAGGAGCAACAGGAGCACAAGGTGTAGCAGGAGCAACAGGAGCAACAGGAGCAAGAGGAGCAACAGGTGCAACTGGAGCAACAGGTGCACAAGGAATACAAGGAGAGCAAGGAATACAAGGAGTACAAGGGGAACAAGGACCACAAGGAGAACAAGGACCACAAGGTGTACAAGGTGAGCAAGGGCCACAAGGTGTACAAGGTGTACAAGGAGAACAAGGACCACAAGGATTAAGAGGAGCAACAGGTGCACAAGGTGAGCAAGGGCCACAAGGAGAACAAGGACCACAAGGTGAGCAAGGGCCACAAGGACCACAAGGAGTACAAGGAGAACAAGGACCACAAGGAATAAGGGGAGCAACAGGAGCAACAGGTGCAACAGGACCACAAGGATTAAGAGGAGTAACAGGAGCAACAGGTGCAACAGGTGCAACAGGAGCAACAGGAGCAACAGGAGAAGCTGGAAACATTGATGATTATGGGGTAATTTATAGGCCATTCCAAGATGTTCAAGAATTATCTTATGCTGAAGATGTTGTTTTTAGTAATCATGAAATTACAGGAAATAATATTAAACATGATGATAATACTGCAGCAATAATATTATTAGGAGGACATCCTTATTTTGTAAAATATACAGTATCATATTCAGCTACTAGCTGTGGCTGCAATGGAAATGATATAATTTTTGCTCTTACTGATGGTAATGGAAATGAGATACCAGCAAGTAAGCATGTAGCATCAGTTTCAAATCAAGTTTATGCTAATAATATTTCATTAGGAATTCTATTAGAAGTTAATGATGGTGAAATGGCAATTGTTAAGTTAACTAACCTTACTCAAGATATTCCTACAGTTAGAGTTCATGCAGCAACTGTAACAGTTTTTGCATTAAACTAATAAAAGTTAATTAAAAGTAAAAGGACTACTAACTATATAAAAGGTTAGTAGTCTTTTTAAAATTTAATTAATAATTATATTAGTTATCTGTATTAGTAGTATCATAAGGTGATGTATTAGTATCTTCTAGGAAATTTGAGGTATCTTCATCTGGAGTTGTATCATTATCTATTGTATCATCAATAGTGTTATCTGATTCTGTGTTTTCAGAACCACCAATAATAGGAGTATCAACAGGATCCGTAGAATTATCATTATTTATATCATTTGAATCATCGTTAAATAAACCTGTAAACCAATTCCATATTTTTTCAAAGAAACCTTGAGTTTCTTCAGCACTTGGTAATTTAATTACATTTTCATCAGTCGCATCTACAACAACATTATCACCTAAAAGATCATCGTTAGTTGTTTCTAATATACCTAGGTCTTTTTCATTACTATTAAATAAACCAGTAAACCAATCTCCTAATCCAACAAACCATTCCTTTATAGACTCAATAATGCCTGTTGATACTTTTTCACCCATAGCATCAAGTTTTTCGTTAACAACATCCTTAACACTATTTAAGGCATCTTTCATTTCTTTATAGTCATAATCTTGTTCTGAAACTTTAGCCATTAAGTTTTCTAGTTGTTGTTGTTGTTCAGGTGTTAATGTAACGTTATAATTATTAGTTATATTATTTATTGTATCGGCTATTTGTACAGTATCTTGAGTATTATTTTTAATAATTTCAGTTTTAATATCATTTATAACACCAGTTGCCTTATCTTGTCCAATATCTTCACCTAAATCACCAGTTATAACTAGCTCTTCAGAAGCAATTTCCTTTTTTGTTTCATCGAGAGGTTCACCAGTTGCATCTTCAAAAGCTTTCATTATTCCAGTTAAAGCACCAGTACCACTTACACCACCAGAAATCGGAGTCATTGCAATTACATTTGCATCAGTAATGCCACAAGTGGTAAGAGTACTAGCTATCATTGAAGAAGTAACATAAGTTAAATTTACTGTTTTAACATTAAGACCATTTCCTTTTGAAGTAGGTTGTACATAAGCACAAGAGTAGGTTCTTGTACCAAGTTGAGCTTCAGTAGCAACTCCTTCTAAGTATTTTCTTTCTTCTTGGTTATTAACTTCTAATATAACAACTTCATTTTCTTTTACACCGAAGTAATCTAAAACTATTTGTTTTTGTTCAGCAGATAGGTTTGTCCCTAAAGTTACAACATTAGCACCATCAGCATAAACTGTGCTAATATTTCCTAAAATCATTATTCCACATATAAGTAGTGTAGAAATCATCTTCTTTAATCCCATAATTATCTCCTTTAAATTAAAATATTTTATTGTAAGGTAAGTTAAATACCTAAATGGAATTACGTAGTTAAAGCAGTATGTATTACCTATTTTAATAAATTATATCTAATTAATATTTTAAAATCAAATGAACACTTTCTTAAAAATTTATAATTATATTATGGATTATATAAATAGCTAGAATTATAAAGTATGATATAATGAGTAAATAAACAAAGGAAATTTAGTGAGGTGACAAATTTGGCTAAAGTTATAGTTGTTGGGGGAGGGCCTGCTGGAATTATGGCAGCTCTTAGTGCAGCAAAAAATAATGAAGTTACATTAATAGAAAGAAATAAAGAAATTGGTATGAAATTAAGACTTACTGGTGGAGGTCGTTGTAATATAACTAATAATAGAGATATAGAAGAATTTTTTGATAAGATAGTTAATAATAAAAAGTTTTTATATAGTGCATTATATACATTTTCTAATTATTCACTTTTAGAATACTTTAGTAATAATGGGCTTGAATATAAAGTTGAACTTGATGAAAAGGTATATACAAAAAGCGATAAGGCTGATGAAGTTATAGAATTACTAAAAAATGATTTAGAGAAGAATAAAGTAAAAATTAGATACAATACAATGGTAAGTGACTTAATAGTTGAAAATGAAGCTATTAAAGGGGTTGTAACATCTTATGGTGAAAGAATATTAGGTGATAAAGTAATAATAACAACAGGAGGAAAGAGTTTTCCTAATACAGGTTCCGATGGGGCAATGTATTCAATATTAGAAAAGCATGGGCATACAATTACACCTATATATGCAGCTTTAATTCCACTTGTTATAAAAGAAGAGTTTGTTAAAAGCTTACAAGGGGTTGCAATGAAGGACGTAATAGTTTCTGCAAAACTTAAAAAGAAAAAAATAGAAAAGTTTGGAGATATGTTATTTACACACTTTGGTATTTCAGGTCCTGCGGTTTTAAAACTTTCTTCATATATAACTAAGGCCTTAAGTGAAGGTGAAGTAGAGGTATCTTTAGATTTCTTAAAAGATAAATCTAAAGATGAAATTTCGCAAATAATGAGAAGTAATCCTAATAAAACTGTATTAAATAATTTAAAAGGTATTCTTCCACAGAACTTTTTAAAAGTTATATTTGAAATGTTAGGATTAACTGAAATTAAATCAAGTGATTTAAAGAAGGAAGATGAAAATAAAATAATTGAATATATGAAGGAAATGAAGCTTACTGCAAGAGAAACTTTAACTATAAAAGCTGCTCAAGTAACATCAGGAGGAGTAAAAGTAAAAGAAATTAATGCTTCAACTATGGAATCTAAGGTAATTAAAAATCTTTACTTTGCAGGTGAAGTTATTGATATAGATGCAGAAACAGGTGGATATAACCTTCAAATGGCTTTTTCAACAGGATATTTAGCCGGCTCAGATTATTAAAATAATTATTTTGATATATAGTTAATAATATATGAATCTATCAAACAGTAGATAAATTTTTAAACTTATCTACTGTTTTTTATATTATAAATCAAATAAATTTAACACCTAATATTACTTTGTACATTTGATATTTTTTTATTTTATTTAATAAATCATTTTCACTCATAAAATATCATATTTTCAAAAGTATATATCCTTAGTTAATTCAAGATGAAGTGAAGTTACAAAATAACTTAGATAGTTTATTAAAGAATTATGATTTGATTTAAAAGATCATATTTTGAGATTGTAGCAAATAAAAAATTAAAGAGTATTATGATAGTAAGTAGTTTTTTATGGGGAAAATTATGAATCAAAATGGAAATAATAGTTTTGATGAGTTTATAAAATTTTTTAATGAATATATGGCCTCTTTTGATTCAGAAACTACTGATGAAAATAGCAGTAGTAACACTTCACAAGCAAGTAATGGTAGATGTGAAAATTGCATGTTTGGAAATGAAAATGCAGAGGCTACAGAAGAGCAAAGGAAGGCATGTAGTGATGTGCCAGGTGGATTTCAAGATTTTAATCCACAAATACTTAATTTGATAACTGTTTTGTTTGGTAATATTGCAGCACAAAAGATGCCATTTAATGTACAAAATGCTTTAGGTAACTGGCTTCAACTTTTAGGTCAAGTAATAATAACATTTAATGCTCAACAGCAATATTTTCAAGGTGGACCAGGAAGAATATATAATCCAATTTATAGAAATGCAGCTAATCCATTTTGTTCAAATTCTAGCGATGAGGGACAAGCTAATGTAAGTTCAAGTAAAAAGAAAAAAACAACCAGCAGTTCAGAAAATAAAATGCAATCAAGTAATGATATAAATGAATTAAAGAAATCCATATCAGAGTTAAGCAAGCAAATCAAGGAATTACAAAGTGAAATTGAAGATTTAAAGAAAAAATAAGGGTGTAAAGCTAAAAATAAATAGCTATTACATCTTTATTTTATTATAAATAATTTTTAGTATGGAATAGTTATGTATTTATAAGGAGAAAGTAATAGTGGAAATTTAATTCTTTTAAACAAAGGTTGTGAGAAAATGCTTGATTATTTTGTGAAAAAATATAATTTAAATATTACATCAATGATAAGAAATGGAACAGTTGCAGTAATTACAATGGCTGGTGTTGGAGTTTTATTTGGTGTTAAAAATATAATGATAGCATTTCCAATTGCATTAACCTCAACAGTAATAGGAAGACAGAATTTTTATGTTAAGCCATTTAGTAGAATAGGAAGAATATTATTATTAGACTTATTAATTGTTTTAGTAGCATTTATATCATCATTAAATCCATGGATTGGTATATTTATAGATTTAATAGCAATATTTTTAATAATATATATTATATCATCTCCTTATGATGCAACCTTTTATAAACCATTTATAATGTTATATGTGTTTACTCAATATTCTAAGATCTCTATTTATGAACTTCCAAATAGGTTATTAGCAGTTGTTTTTGGTGTAATGATAATAATTATAGGAACGTATATTAAAAGATCTAATGCAAAAGTTGTTTTTGGAAATAGTATTAACTCTGCATTAAAAAGTTTAAAGATTCAAGTAGATAATATTTTAGAAGATAATTTTGATTATAAGCTAACAAAGGATTGTTCAAAAATAATGATGGATTTGGTTTATAAAGTATATACAACAAGGCATAAAGGATATTTAACTACTAATCTTGGGACTATTCAGTTTAAATTATATTTAAATATAGAGTATATAAATATATGTTTGAAGAAGATTTTTCAAGAATATAAAAACAATAATATATCAAAGGAACAGATGGGGGATTTATGGTCATTAATTGATTTAATAATTAATTATTCAAAACAAGCATGTAAGATAAGCGATATAGTATATAAAAATGCTTTTATAATTGAAAAAAATAGAAATTCAACAAATTTGTATAAAGAAGTATTATTTGCTATTTCTTCCATCATAGAATGCATTAGAGATTTAGAAAAATTAGATAATAAGGATATTAATAAAATATATAAGAATTGGGAAAGAACTTATTTAGATAAGCCAAAAGTAATTTTTAAAGAATATTTTGTAATTTCATCAATTAGATTTAAATTTGCTATGAGAATGTCAATTACATTGTCATTTGCTATTTTTATAGCTGAATTTTTAGGATTCTATAAAGTAATTTGGGCTATAATCACTATTATGTCTATTATGCAACCTTATTATGAAGATACTATTTCAAAGAGTAGAGAAAGGGTAAAAGGAAATATTATAGCTATTTTAATTACAGGAATAGTAATACATTTATTTGATTCTAAGAGGGTTGTAATAGTAATTTTAATTTTATCTTTATATCTATTATATGGATTTAAGGAATATTATAAAATATCATTATTTGCAGCTATGGCATCAATATGTGTATCATCATTAACAGTAAATATTAATAAATTATTATTTTATAGAGTTTTATACGTAATTATAGGTGTAATAATTGTTTTGTTAGCTAATAAATTTATATTTCCATATAAATTGAAAGATGGAATAGAGCAACTGGTTAAAAAAATCTTGAGATATGACGAATATTTAATGAATTCTACTCGTGATTATTTAAATAAAACTAATGGGGCTAATTCTATAAGGGATTTAGTAATACACATAACCTTATTAACACAAAAGCTATATCTTAGAAATATGCAATATGGAGATGAAAAGATTGAACAGTTTGTTGATTTGAATAATGAGATTGTAGTAAGAATTGGATATAAAGCATTAATTGTTTATGGGAAAAGATATAATGAAAATATTTTTAAATATATAAGCAGTTTATATGAGGAATTTCAGGAGAGAATTAAAGGGTTAATATAATAAAAGATATAGATTAGAAATAGGGGGAACTAATCTATATCCTTGTGAAGGGAATGATATTAACTAACAAATAACACTAATTTCTATGTGCTATTTTCTTTAGTATAGTCCATGAATATGTCAAATTTATGACAGTTATATGAATTTAACATAATATAGAAAATATTAATTTTATATTTGTATAAGTTACTATGTTAAAAGCGTATAATAATATAAATAAAGTATTTTTTTATAGTTAAGAAGGGAGATAAATGAAAAATGTTGTCTTAAAAAAAGTTAGCACTAGATTAATAATAATAATTTTAGTAATTATATTTAGCATAATAGGATTTTTAAAAATAAAAAGTAATAGCAAAAAGTGGGTAGATGCAGATGTTACTGTTAAGTTACCTTTTGAGATAGATATATTGAGCACAGGAAAGTCAGATTTTATTTTGATTGAATGTGAAGGGAAATTTATTGTTATAGATACAGGATTTTATGAAAATAGTACTGTAATAAATGATTATTTAAATTATAAAGGTGTTGAAGAGCTTGAATATTTGATTTTAACTCATAATGATAAGGACCATATAGGTGGAGCACCAAGTATTTTAGATAATTTTAAGATTAAAAATTTAATTCAAGCTGATTATGAGAAAGATACTGTTCAATATAAGAATTATGTTGAGGCAGTTGAAAGAAATAAGTTGATACCAGTTTTATTGCATAATGAAATTACTAGAGATGTTAATGGTGCTAATATAACTATTTACCCTGCTTTAAAAGATAAGTATGAAAAATCTAATGATTACTGTATTATTGTCGGAATTGATTATGGAAAGTATAGATTTTTATTTGCTGCAGATGCTGAAGATGAAAGAATGAGGGAGTTTATTAATGAGAATAATGGTGAATATACTTTTTTAAAGATGGCGCATCATGGAATATATAATAAAGAAGTGGGAGACTTTTTAGAATCTGTATCACCTAAATATGCAGTTATAACTTGTTCTCAGTTTATGTATCCAGATAGAAAATTAGTATCTTTATTAGAAAAATATAAAATAAAAACTTTTTATACTAGTAGTGGCGATATTAGTATTAAGAGTGATGGTGAAAATATTTATTTTATACAAAAGTAATATTAAATAGTAGAGGTTTTCCTAAAAAAACAAATGGTTTCATTTGTTTTTTTATGTCTAAAATTATAAATTTTTGTGAGAAAATCTAAAAATGTATTTTGTAAAAAATTACAAAAAAACAAATAAGACTACTAAATGATTGCTACTGGGATATATTTGATATATAGTAAAAATATATAACAAACACTTATATAGAAAAATAAATAGGGGGGAGAAGTTTGAAAATGAAAAAAATCAAACGGGTAATAAGTGGAGCGATAGTTTTTACTGTTATTGCAAGTAGTCTTGTAACCGGTGCTACAATGAGAACAAGAAGTTTTAATACTACTTATCTCAACAATTATCAACAAAATGAAAACGTTTTAAAAATTGACATGGATGAAGATGGACAAGTAACATATTCTACAACAAGTAACATTGAAAAAAGCTCTGATACACAGGAGGAAGTGAAATTTTCATGGGATAATGCAACTGTATATTTTGTTTTGACTGACCGGTTTAAAAATGGTGATATCAGTAATGATCATTCATATGGACGAGGGTTAGATCAAAATGGAAATGTTCAAAATGGGTATGAAAATAATCCCGGAGCCTTTCACGGTGGAGATTTAAAGGGTTTAACACAAAAATTAGATGAAGGATATTTTACTGACTTGGGTGTTAATGCAATATGGTTAACTGCACCTTATGAACAGATACATGGATATACTTCAGGAAATGCAGCAGGAGGAAATGGAGAAAATAATGGAGAAGGATTTCCTTATTATTCATACCATGGATATTGGGCATTAGATTACACCAATATAGATGAAAATATGGGTAATGAAGAGGATTTTAAAAATTTTGTTGATACAGCTCATTCACAAGGAATTAGAGTTGTCATGGATATAGTTTTAAATCATGTTGGATATACAACTATGAAGGATGCTAATGAATATGGATTCGGTAGTATGATAGATGGATGGGAAGATTATTACTATGGAAATTTAAGTGATTTAAGTGGAGGAACAGTTGAAGCAAATACTTGGTATAACAAAGAGGATTCTACATGGGCAACTAAGTGGTGGGGATCAGATTTTTTAAGGGTTTCAGCAGGTTATGATGGATATCCAAAGGTAAATGAAGGTGGTGGATATACAGATTCACTTTGTGGATTACCAGATATAAAAACAGAGAGTACACAAGAGATAGGACTACCACCAATACTAGAGACAAAATGGAGAGAAGAAGGTAGATATGAAGAAGAAATGAAAGAGTTGGATGAATTCTTTACAAAAAGAAATTTACCTAGAACTCCAAGAAATTATGTAATAAAATGGTTAACAGATTATATTAGAGATTTTGGTATCGATGGATTTAGATGTGATACAGCAAATCAAGTTGATATGGAATCTTGGTCAGCTCTAAACGAAGAAGCAGATATAGCATTCAAAGAATACAAATCAAATAATCCAGATAAGGTATTAGACCAAGAGGCAGAGTTTTGGACAACTGCAGAATCCTGGGGACATGGAGTAGGGAAATCAGCATTCTTTACATCTGGAAATTTCAGTTCTATTATAAATTTCACATTTAAGGGAGCAACAATTTCAAATTTAAAAGCAAAGTATAATGAATTAGCAAAGGTTAATAAGGATGATGATTTCAATGTACTAAGTTATATTTCATCTCATGATGACTCAATCTATGATAGAAATAAGCTAATTGATGGAGGAACATCATTACTATTAGCACCAGGAGCAGTACAAATTTTTTATGGTGATGAGACAGCAAGGCCATTAGGATGGGAAGATTTCTTCACAAAGGGAGAATATAAAGATCAAATGTATCGTACATCTATGAATTGGAGTGACTTAACAGATTCAAGTAGCCAAGCTTCACAAACATTAACTCATTGGCAAAAACTTGGACAATTCAGAAATAATCACTTATCAGTAGGTGCAGGTGAAAATATAGATATATCAGAGTCTCCATATACTTTTGGTAGAGTTTATAATAAAAATGGAGATAGTGATAGAGTAGTTTGTGTTGTTGGAGCATCAGGAAGAATAGATGTGGATGTTTCAAAGGTGTTTAGCAATGGAAGCAAAGTAAGAGATGCATATACAGGAGATATAACAACAGTTAAAAATGGTAAAGTAACATTTACTGCAGATACAAATGGGGTAATATTAATAGAAAAGGGTGATAAATCACCAGATGTTAGTATTAGTGAACAATCAAAAAAATATTATACAGATACTTTGGAGTTGAAACTTTATGTTAGTAATTCAGAAGTAGGAAAATATAGTATTGATGGTGTAGAACAAGGCACTTATACAAATGGACAAACAATAAGTATTGGTAAGGATGTAGAGTTTGATGAATCAACAGTGGTAACGGTTTCTGCGAAGAATTTAGATGGAGAATCAGAAGCAACATATACCTATACGAAAGTAGATGCAACTAAGTTAAAAGTTAAAATTAATTATGATAATCCTAATAATTGGGCCAATCCATATGTGTATATGTATAGGGAGATTGATGGTGTAACAGAAGAAGTAGCACCATGGCCTGGAGTAAAGTTAGAAAAAGATAGTGATGGGTGGTATAGCTATAGTCAGCCACTTTGGGAAAATGCCAAAGTAATATTTAGTAATGCTGGTGGAAGCCAAAACCCAGCACAAGGACAATCAGGTTTCGATGTTAAGGATGAAATGTGGTATTACCAAGGTAAATGGTATACTCAGAATCCAACAGGACCGACTATAAATAGTATTAACACTGATAAAAAATCACCACAACTTATAAATGAAAGTATTCAAATTTCAGCAGATGCAAGTGGTACAGGAGAACTTAAATATAAATTTGAGGTTGAAAAGGATAAAGTAACCGAAATAATAAGTGAATATTCTTCTAATAGTAGTGTCATTTGGAATCCGACTGAAGTAGGAAGTTACACAATAAAAGTTACTGTGAAAGATTCAAATGAAAAGTTAAGTGATAAAGAAATTAAATTCATAATTGAAAAAGGAAAGCTAGTTGTTAATGAAGTTACTACTAGTAAGGAAACTATAAAAATCGGAGAAGTTGTTGAAATAAGCACTACGGCTACAGGAGTTGGAACTCTCAAGTATAAAGTTTCTACTCATGAGATTAATGAAGGGTGGAAGAGTTTAACTTCAGAGTATTCTACTGAAAATAAAATAGAGTGGGCACCAGAAAAAGCAGGAGTATATAACATTTGGGTTGATGTCAAGGATGATGATGGAAATAAGGAATCAAAAAATATAACTATAAAAGTTATAAATTAGATTAGGTGGGAGGTAAATATGAAATCTATTTATAAAAGATATTCAGCAATAGTTGTAGCCGGAGTTGTTGGAGCTAGTATAATTAGTGGACCAATTACTACTTTTGCACAAGAAAATAAGATAATAAGCAAATTTATAACAAGATTAAATTTAAGGAGTAGCGATGAGGGAAATTATTCAACAAATGCTACTGGAGTAGGTCAGTATAAAACCATTAATAGCATAAGTGATTGGACAGAAGATATGATAATTGCTCAAGGTGTAGCTAATGATGATGCACGTATATTTAGGGGATCCCATGAAGGACCTGTATATGATACGTATGCACTATATGGAGCCTGGGATGATAATAATTTATATCTAATGTGGCAATTTGTAAATGTTACAGATGTTGTAGATCCAGCTCAAAATTACCCAATCAGTGATAATGGAAAACCATATAATGGTGATATACCACAGATATTAGCATTTAGTATAGGTCCAAATAAAAGTGGGGATGGTACTATAAAGAAAACAGATTCTAAAACAGGAGTAGTAAGTTATGATGAAAATGTTTGGGGAGTTAGGGTAAACTATGAAACAAAAGTAGATACACTAATGTATTTTTCAAGTAAGCCAGGGGTAGGACAACCAGCGATATTTAAAGTAGAGGATGATTCTTGCTTTAATTATGATACAGCTGTTGGATTTAAGGAAGCTGGAGTATCATTCAAATATGATAATGGATTTTTAGGAAATACAATGTTAGGAATTAAAGATAATGGATGGGCAGGCTATACTCCGGATGATTTATATGATAGCGCATCTAATTGGGTTAATATGTTAGATGAAGGTCATGATACAAAGCAAGATACAATGTACTCTATGACAATTCCGTTAGAGTCATTAGGAATTGATAGAGATTATATTCAGAACAATGGTATTGGGGTTATGCATATATCAACGTTTGGTCAATCAGGAATAGCTTCTTTACCACATGATAAATCAATGCTAGATGTTGCAACTGAAGAGTATGGACCAGACTCATCAACTTCAGCAGAAAAGGAAGATTATGATGTTATTACTGAATCTTTAGCTCGTATAGGTAAAAAAGAGATTAGTGAAAATAATAAAATAGATATAACCAATATAAAGACCGATAAAGAGAGTGGAAATGTTGGCTCAGAAGTTAAAATAACCGCTGAATCTAAAGGAGGAAAAGATGTTGTATATTCAATGTCTGTTCATGAAATAAAAGATGGATGGAGAAAAATAAGTGATTTCTCAGATAGTAATACAACAACATGGGTACCGACTAAAAAGGGAAAATATAAAATATGGGTTGATGCTAAAGATTCTTCTAACAATAAAGCATCAGGACATATGGATTACACAGTAAATTAAGTAAAGTAATTCATTGTAGAAATATAATATGGAGGGAAGATAATGAATAATAGAAAGAAGTTTACCAGTTTTTTTATTGCTTTAGTATTTGCTTTAAGTTTATTATTTAATAATTTTACAGGACTAATAACTATAGCAAATGCAACAGAAACAACACAATCTTTAGTTAGTACAATAGATGATGGTGCGATTTTGCATGCATGGAACTGGTCATTTGATACAATAAAATCAAAGTTACCTGAAATTAAAGAAGCTGGATATACAGCAGTTCAAACATCTCCAATTCAAGGTAATAAAGAAGATTTAATGGCTAATTCAAAGTGGTGGATATTATATCAGCCAACTAATTTTAAAATTGGAAATGCTCAATTAGGAACTAGAGAACAATTTAAAAATATGTGTGAAGAGGCGGATAAGTACGGTGTTGATATAATAGTTGACGTCGTTGCTAATCATACTGGTAATAGAGGTGGGGGAGACGACTCTTACTATCCAGCAAATAATGTTGATTCGTCTATAAAAGATGATTCAACTCTTTGGCATGAACATAAAGGGGTTAGCGATTGGAATAATAGATGGCAAGTAACTCATTTAGGAATTGGTCTTCCAGATTTAAATACATCAAGTTGGAAATTGCAAGATATGGTTATAAGTTTCTTAAATGATGCTATTGCTTGTGGAGCTGATGGATTTAGATTTGATGCTGCTAAGCATATAGAATTACCTGATGATGATGGTGGAAGTGATTTTTGGCCAAGAGTTTTAAATTCTTTAAATAATAAAGAAAATTTGTTTATTTATGGTGAAGTATTACAAGGTGGAGCAGATAGAATTAATGCATATCACACTTATATGAGAACTACAACTGACTGGTATGGTGGATCAGTAAGAAGTGCGGTTGGATATCATAGTACAGCTAATGTAAACAATGCAAAAAGTTATACTGTAAGTGGTAGTGCTTCAAACTTAGTAACATGGGTAGAATCCCATGACACTTATGCAAATGATGGCAAAGAAACAGTTGCTTTGACAAATGAACAAATTAAATTAGGATGGGCAATAATTGCAGGGCGTTCAGGTTCTACTCCTTTATTCTTTAATAGGACAGCAGGTGGATACTTAGCTGGTAACATGGGAAGTGCTGGAGATGACATGTGGAAAGATCCAATAGTAGTAGCAGCTAATGATTTTAGAAATAATATGGCTGGTGAAGGTGAATATATAAGAACTCAAGGTAATAACGTATTTATTACAGAAAGAGGAACAAAGGGGATAATGATAGTTAATGTTGGAGATGGGACTAGCATTAATTGTGACACGAAATTAGCTAATGGGCAATATATTGACTCAGTATCAGGAAATACATTTACTGTTTCTAATGGAAAATTAACTGGTAATATTGGAAGACGTACAATAGCAACAATTTATGCTACTCAAGTAGGCAATGATCCTCAAGTAAGTAGTTCTATAGTATCAGGAACTAAGTTTGTAAATTCATTAAATATAACATTAAGTGAAAAGTATACTAAAAGTGCAACATATTCTATAAATGGTGGAAATGCTGTAATTTATACTAATGGTAAGACTATAACATTAGGTTCAGAATCAAAGGTAGGTGATATAATTGCTTTAACTTTATCAGGAATAGGTGAAGATGGGAAAAATGTTTCTAAAGAATATAAATATGAGAAAGTTGATGTAATTGAGAATGCTACGGCAAAGATTAAATTACCTAGTGGATGGTCATCAGCAAATATATATGTGTATGATGAAAGTGTAAGCCCAACAAAGGAAGTTGCAAAATGGCCAGGAGTAGCAATGACTAATGAAGGTAATGGAGTATATAGCTACACATTACCAGACGGATGGGGCGAAAATACTCAAGTAATATTTAACAATGGAAATAACCAAATACCAGCAGCACAACAACCAGGTTTATTATTAAAGCCAGGTGAGGTAAAGATTTATGAGAATAATTCATGGAATAATGTAGTGGTTCCAAATCCAGAGGTATCAAGTTCAATAGCTGATGGAACTCAATTTACTAATTCATTAAATATAACTTTAAATGCAAAGAATACAGTAGAAGCAACTTATTCAATTGATGGAGGGAGAGAAACTACTTATACTGACGGAAAAGCTATAACAATAGGTAAAGATACAGCTATAGGATCTACAGTTAAATTAACATTAATAGGTAAAAATTCAGAAGGAAAGACTACAACGAAAACTTACACTTATAAAAAGATTGATAAACCAGTTGTAACTACAGCAGTTGCAAAGATTAAATTACCTAGTGGATGGTCATCAGCAAATATATATGTGTATGATGAAAGTGTAAGCCCAACAAAGGAAATTGCAAAATGGCCAGGAGTACCAATGACTAATGAAGGTAATGGAGTATATAGCTACACATTACCAGACGGATGGGGCGAAAATACTCAAGTAATATTTAACAATGGAAATAACCAAATACCAGCAGCACAACAACCAGGTTTATTATTAAAGCCAGGTGAGGTAAAGATTTATGAGAATAGTTCATGGAATAATGTAGTGGTTCCAAATCCAGAGGTATCAAGTTCAATAGCTGATGGAACTGAATTTACTAATTCATTAAATGTAACTTTAAATACAAAAAATACAATAGAAGCAACTTACTCAGTTAATGGAGGGGATGCAAAAACTTATACTAATGGAACATCAATTACTTTAGGAGAAACTGTAGCTATAGGTGATATAGTTAAGTTAACATTAACAGGTAAAAATTCAGAAGGAAAATCTACAACAGTAACTTATAGTTACAAAAAGGTTGAAGCGCCTGTTATAACAACATCAGTTGCAAAGATTAAGTTACCAAGTGGCTGGTCAAGTGCAAATATTTATGTATATGATGAAAGCGTAAGCCCAACGAAGGAAATTGCAAAATGGCCAGGAGTACCAATGACTAATGAAGGTAATGGAGTATATAGTTACACATTACCAGATGGATGGGGAGAAAATACACAAGTAATATTTAATAATGGAAATGTTCAAATACCAGCAGCACAACAACCAGGATTATCATTGCCAACAGGAAAGATAGGAACTTATGAAAATGGTATGTGGACTTTAATAGAGGCAGTTAAACCAATAAAAATAACTTCATTTATAGCAGATAAAGTGTCACCACAGGTTGCAGATACTACCATAAAGTTATCAGTAACAGCAACTGGTGGAAATGGAACATTAGAATATAAATTTACTTGTAGAAATACTGAAACCAATGAAGAAAAAACTATAAGAGGATATTCTACAAATAGTACAGCTGAATGGACACCAATTACAGCTGGAACTTATAAAGTATCAGTAACAGCAAAGGATTCACAAGGGAATACAAAAGAAGAGTCCTTTGAGTTTACAATAGACCCAAGGAATACAGATATAGTTTTAAATTCTATTAATTTAGATAAAACAGAGGTAAATGTAGGCGAAGAAATTTCAATTTCAGCAGATGCAACAGGTGGACTTGGAAGTTTAAGTTATAAATTTTACTATAAGAAAGGAAGTGAATATACTACAATAAAAGATTATTCTAGTGAATCATCAGTAAAATGGGCTCCAGAAGAAGAAGGAGAGTATTATGTTTATGTAGATGTTAGAGATTCAGCAGGTAATTTAAAATATATATCAAAAAAAGTTACGGTAAGTAAAAAAGCTGTTGAAATTACAGATGTGATTGTGGATAAAGCTACAATAAAGGTAGGAGATAGTGTAAACGTTACAACTATAGCAACAGGAGCTTCTAGCCTTCAGTACAGAGTAGCTGTTCATGACTTTGAAAATACATGGACAACATTACATGAATTTAAAGATTCCAATGTTACAATTTGGAAACCGGAAATTGCAGATAAGCATGTAATTTGGGTAGATGTTATTGATGAAGATGGTGGTTATGCTTCAAAATCAATAGAAGTTACTGTTATAGAATAGCAAAAATAAATTAAGACTACTGTAATAGCTTTTACGGTAGTCTTAGTTAGCTTTATTTCATGGTATAATTTACATATTACTTTAAATATATATTTTATTTTACAAATACAAATTCTTTGTCGGTAGAAAGCTCTTCTGAATATTTAAAAGATAGTTCAGAGAAGTTTTTAACATCCTCAATATTCTCTATATTATTAGAAGCTAAATATCGTACCATAAGTCCTCTAGCCATTTTAGCTTCTGTAGCTTTTACTTTAATTTTATCATCTTTTAATTCACCAAATATACAAGTAACAAAGATATCATTTTTGCTTAAATATTTTTCTATTATTTTACTATATTCTTTTGAGGCTAAATTTAAAATAACATTACTAGTTTTAGTTACTTCCTTATATAAGTTGTTGCCCCAAAACTCATAAAGATTTTTATTATTGTCAATTTTGAGTTTTGCTTGCATTTCTAATCTATATGGAACAACTCCATCAAAAGGATTAAGAACTCCATAAAATCCAGATAGTATTTTTAAATGTGATTTAACATAATTAAATTCATCTTCACTAAAAGAATCTGGAGACATATATTTATATTGAATTCCTTCATAAGTTAGAAGGGCAGGAGATAAGTTTTTATCTAAATCCATATTTTTATATCTTTCAAAATTTAATTTAGCTAAGTCATCATTACAAACTAATAGCTTTTTTAGTTCATCATATGAAAAAGATTTTAATTGATTATATAGTATGTTAGTTTTATCCATAAAAACAGGATGATATTCAAAAATAATATCATCATTATTTATCTTCATTTTTTTTGCTGGTGAAATAATTATATTCATTTTTTCAACTCCTAAATTATCTAACTAATATTAATTATTATTTAGTATAACATAGTATTTAAATTTATTATAATGAATAAAGTTAAAAAAATATTGTAATTATGTTTAAGTAAAAATAAATAAATATCTAATAAAATAAAATGTTAACAGTAAACATGTAAACAATTGGAAAATGAAAATTTTAAATAAGATGTTACTTTGATATAATTAATATATAAATAAATTAAAAGGAGAAGAAAGATATGATTAAGCATATTATTTTATGGAATTTTCAAGAAGGTAAGGGGAGTGAAGAAGATAAATTAAAGATTAAAAATGGTTTAGAGAGCTTAAAAAATAAGATTCCAGGAATTGTTGAAATTGAAGTTATAACTAATCCGATAGCAGGAAGTAATGCAGATATAATGTTAAATAGTACATTTGAAAGTGTTGAAGCTTTAAATAATTATCAAGTTCATGAAGAACATGTTAAGGTTGCCACAATTGTTAAAGGTGTTACTTGTAATAGAATGTGTATGGATTATGAAATATAGTTTATAAAACTTTCAGGGGGGAATGAAGTGGAACAAGAATATATAGATTATATTGTGAAACAATATTTTAAGGAAGAAAATTATTATGTTAAACAAGGAAGTAGTGGAATGAATAATACCACTAAATTCTTAGTTATAGGAGATAAAAAATATATTTTAAGGATATATGAAAGTCATAGAGATAATAAAAAGGTAAACTATGAGCATTTAGTTTTAGAAGAACTTAATAAAAGAAGTTTATCATTTAATGTTCCAAAACCAAAAGAAAATCTTGAAGGTAATACTGTAAGTATGGGAATGGATGGGAAACTAGTATCTGTAGCAAAAATGATAAAGGGAACTAATCCAGAATTACATAATACTAAACAATTTTATAGTTTAGGCAAAGCTGTTGGTGAAATAACAAAAGTGTTAGGTAGTATAGAAATTGAATTTAAGCCTATTTATGAACCATGTTATGAGCTTGAAAAATCTTATCCTAAATGCACTTTAAATAAGGCTATAGAATTTTGTATTAATCCACCGAATGAATTTAATGAGGAAAAAGATAATTTAATGGAATTAAGTAAATATTTTATTGAATTTAAAGACGTAATACCTAAATTAAGAATTTTACCACATCAGATTATTCATGGTGATATTAATGCATCTAATGTATTAGAAGATGAAAATAACAATATTTCAGCAGTTTTAGATTTTGAGTTTTCAGCGAAGGATTTACAAGCTATGGATTTATCAATATGCTTGTCAGAGGCAATTTCAAGTGAAAATGATGATAAAGTAAAGCTTGAAAATATGAGGAGCTTTATTAATGGGTATAAAGAATATGTAAAGCTTTCTCTTGAGGAGATAAATGTAATACCATCATTGATTATGCTGAGGAGACTTGATGTAATATTACACTTCCTTGTTAGGTATAAAGAAGGTATTAGCAATAATTTTATGTCTGCAGAGGAAATTTTAAAAGAGCAAATTATAAAAGCAACAACACTATGTAAATGGGTTAAAGCAAATGAAGAAAAAATAAGACAATTATTTTAAGTGAGATTGAAATATTAGTTTATAAAGTAATATGGGGGTAAGCATATCAAATAGATTTATTTATATAAATTAATATGGAGGGAAAAACAGAGTATTTTTTAGGAGGGTTTTGAGATGAATGAGGTTATAAAAAATATTAAAGCTAGAAGAAGTTGTAGGGAATATATTGATACACAAATATCAACAGAAGATTTGAATGAAATTTTAGAATGTGCTTTATGTGCACCAAGTGGAATGAATAGTCAAGGATGTTATTACACAGCTATTCAAAATAACGAAGTATTACATGAATTAAATAAAGCTGTTAAAGAAGTATTTAGGGAAAGAGAAGATTCAAGAGGATTTAGTGAGGATTATAATTTTTATTATAATGCACCAACCCTTGTAATAGTTACAGCTAAAAAGGATTATAAATATTTTTATACTGATGGAGCAGCAGGGTTAGAGAATATGTTTTTAGCTGCAACATCATTAGGAATGGGAACTTGCTGGATTAATCAATTAGGAGATACTTGTGATGATTTTAGGGTGAGAAGGATTCTTGATAGATGTCATATACCATCAAATTTTGCAGTAATAGGGTGCGCAGCAATAGGCTATTCAGCAAGAGCAAATGTTGCGCCAAAGAGAGTTCAAGGAAGAAGTTTAATAGTTAGATAAAATAATTTTTAATATTATACCAATATATATTGAATCTATTTTAATCAATAGGTGTATAGATATATATTGGTTTTTATTTTTATAAAAAGGTTAATGCAAAATGTTTTCTAAAATATAAATTTGTTTTATAATATGTATATTATAATGGGAGAAAGGCTTTATCTATATAATTGATAAAGCTTTTTATATGTGTGAAAAATAAGTTTATAGAAATGTTAAATACTAATAATATAATTTTATAAAGTGGATATTTTAATAGAAAAAATAATATACAGGAGATGAAGAGATGTTTAAGATAATGACAGTTTTAATTCATGTAATTAATTTAGTAACAATATCGTATATGATATTTAAAGAAAAACGTTCAGCAAATAATATCATAGCATGGACATTGATTTTATATTTAGCACCGTTTATAGGTTTTATTATACTTATACTTATTGGTAGAAAAATGAATAAAACTAATATGTTTGGATTTAAAAATGCAGAGCTAAAAATATTTGAAAATTACAAAAATCAAATTAAAGAAAGAGGGGACTTAAAAGAGGAAGGTGTCGATAAAAAAAATATTGATATGATTAGGGCTCTTGAAGCTATGGATTATTCTCCATATAGAAATGACAATGAGGTTTATATGTATTCAGATGGAACCTTATTTTTCGAAGAATTATTGACAAGTATAAAAAAAGCCAAAAAAAGTATAAATATAGAATTTTATATATTTAAAAATGATGAGATAGGAACTAAGATATTAAATATATTAGAAGAAAAAGCTAAAGAAGGAGTAGAAGTTAGATTATTATATGATTCAGTTGGAAGTAGATCTTTAAATAGAAATGTGCTTAAAAAATTAACTGATGTTGGAGGTAAAGTTGGTGAATTCTTTCCTTCGTGGCTAAAACTCATTAATATTAATATGAATTTTAGAAATCACAGAAAGATTGTTGTAATAGATAATAAGATAGGATTCGTTGGTGGATTTAATGTTGGAGACGAATACTTAGGAAAGAACAAAAAATTTGGATATTGGAGGGATACTCATATAAAATTTAAAGGCAGTGCCGTTAAGGATTTAAATTTAAGGTTTTTAGCAGATTGGAGATATGCTACAAAAGAAGAAGTTACATTAAATCATGTATTAGAAGTTGAAGAAGAATATATAGAAAGACCTAATATAGGAATGCAGATAGTATCAAGTGGACCAAATTTAAGTGATAAATATGAAATAAAGTTAACATATTTAAAAATGATACAAAAAGCAAAAAGATATCTTTATATACAATCTCCTTACTTAATCATTGATAATAGTATTTCAGATAGTTTAAAGTTAGCAGCTGCTTCAGGAGTTGATGTAAGAATAATGTTGCCAGGTAAAGGTGATCATCCTTTTGTATATTGGGCAAATTTAGTTTATGCAGGTGAATTAATAAAGGAAGGGGTAAAAGTATATCATTACGATAGAAATGCTTTTTTACATGCAAAAACTATAGTTATAGATGATGAAATTTGTTCAATAGGAACTGCTAATATGGATACAAGAAGTTTTGAATTAAACTTTGAAGTTATTTCAGTGATATATTCAGAAAAAATAGCAAAAGAGCAAAAATATGAATTTGAAAAAGATATGATGAAATGTGAAGAGTTAACCATAGAAATGTATAATAAAAGAAGTACATTTGTTAAGGTTAAGGAGTCTATTTCAAGATTATTATCAGATGTTCTATAAAAGAGATAAGGTAATGAATAAAATAAGAAAAACAAAATTATATCCAAGATAGAATAAAGATTAATTTTATTTTAAAATGTATGCAAGTTAATTAAGATACTTATAAATAAAAAAATAAATGTATTATTACAAGGAATTAATATAAAATCTTAAAAGAACTTATATTAATTCCTATGTAGAATGCATTTATTTTTTCGAGTTCTGCAGTTGTATGATACTAGAATACTCCTTTAATTCATCTAAAAATATGCTAGCGGCCTTTGAAAGAGTTAATTCTTTTGGATAAATAATGGAAAGTGAGCGAGTAAAGTGATTATCAAGTTTTATACTAGATATTTCATTTCTGTTTTCATCTTCAGCAATAACATGTTTAGAAATTATAGTTATTCCTAAATTATTTTTAACAGCTTCTTTAACAGCTAGGTTGCTACCTAATACCATCATGCTTTTAGTGAGTATTTTATTTTCTGTAAAGAATAAATCTAGATATTCTCGAGTTCCAGATCCTTCTTCTCTTGTAATCCAAGATTTATTTTGAAGATCTTCAATGTTAAATTTAGAATATTTTAATGAATCATTGTAAGGTATAGCTAATACCATGTTATCGTCTAAAAAGTACTCTTGTTTAAATAAGGATGATGAAGCAGATCCTTCTATAAGGCCTATATCTAATTTGAATTTTTTTAATTCGTCAGAAATAAGAGATGTATTTTCTATTATGACCTCAATATCAACATCAGGATATTTTTTTGAAAAAATGGCTAAAAATTTAGGTAGTATGTACTCTCCTATAGTTAAGCTAGCACCAATTTTTAAGCTGCCTTTA
The DNA here is from genome assembly GCF_015670405.1 of Clostridium sp. 1001271B_151109_B4. Classification (GTDB taxonomy): domain Bacteria; phylum Bacillota; class Clostridia; order Clostridiales; family Clostridiaceae; genus Clostridium. The sequence goes on from NZ_JADPBQ010000016.1 coordinate 22,119, forward strand.
ATAGAAGAAGATAGGGTTTTAACATCCATAAATGTTACATCTAATAAACTTATTATTTCTTTAGCCCTTTTATAAAGTGTGTATCCACTTTCGGTAATAGATATATTTTTTTGCTTTATTGATCTGTTTATTAAAGTAACTCCAAACATATTTTCTAAATTTTTAATATGAGCACTAACACTAGGTTGGGATAAGTTTAAATGTTCTGCTGCTTTAGTAAAATTTTTATAATCAACTACAGCGATAAAAGTTTTAAATTCTTCAATCATTTTAAAACACTCCTTATATAATTTAAGTATAAAGTAATAATATTATTATAAACTATTATTATATACAAATCATCAAAAAAAATAATGATTATCATGATTAAGATTTACTTTACTAATGAATAAAAGATGGGTATAATAATAGTATGAGAATTTAAATAACAAAAGATAAGGAGTAATAACAATGAAGAAAAAAAATTTTATAGAGTATATTAAAGGTATACTCCCAGGATTTTTAGTTGCATTGGCAGTAGCATTAGTCGGAATGTTTATTGCAAAATTTGTGCCTAAATTAGGTGCAGGTACTATATCTATATTTTTAGGTATGTTTGTAGGAAATTTATTTTTAAATCAAGATGTGTTCCAAAAGGGATATAAATTTTCAGAGACTGATATATTATCATATTCTATAGTTTTATTAGGCGCAACATTAAGTATAGGAACGCTATTAGAACTTGGTATAGGTGGGTTTACATTTATAATAATACAAATGGCAATAACTATTATTGGAACTATTTATATAGGAAAAAAATTAGGGTTTAGTGAAAATTTTAGATTTTTAATGGCTAGTGGAAATGCTGTATGTGGTTCATCAGCAATAGCAGCAACAGCACCTGTAATAGATGCTGATGATAAAGATAAAGGAATTTCAATAACTATAGTAAATATAACGGGTATTGTTTTAATGTTTATTTTACCATTAATAGCAAAGGCGTTATTTAAAGATGAAACTTTAGCTACAGGGGCATTAATAGGTGGAACTTTACAATCTGTTGGGCAAGTAGCAGCTAGTGGAGCTATGGTCGGTGAGCAAGTAAAGGATATGGCTATGATATTTAAAATATTAAGAGTTGTATTACTTGTTGTTGTAGTATTTGTATTTGGACATATAAAAAATAAAAGTAATGTAGAAATAGTTGAGGAAGAAACAACAGATATTAAAAAAGGAAAAGTTAAAATTCCTTGGTATGTAATAGGATTTTTTGTAACTTGTGCATTATTTTCTTTAAAAATAATACCTAATAATATATCTCATATATGTAAAGAAGTAAGTAATAATTTAGAAATTATTGCCTTAGCTGCAATTGGATTAAGAGTAAATGTAAGAGATTTACTTAAACAAGGAAAAGCTGTATCTTTATATGCATTAGGAGTTGGAACACTTCAAATAGTAGCAGCACTAGTACTAATATCAATTTTACTTTAACAATAGTTAAGATTGACAAGACCTAAATATAAAAGTATTATTATTAAAATAATTATAATATATTTTTAGAGGTGGAAATAATGGATAATGGGCTTATACATATATATTGTGGTGATGGCAAAGGTAAAACAACAGCAGCAATGGGTTTAGCTATAAGAGCAGCAGGAAGAAAAAAGAAAGTATTCATTACTCAGTTTTTGAAAAGTGGTAAAAGTGGAGAATTAATATCATTAGAGAAATTAGATGAGTATATTACATTTTTCCCAGGAAAGCCAGTTAATAAATTTGTTTGGGACATGAATACAGAAGAAAAGATGCAAGCTAAAATCGAGCATACTAAAAGATTTCAAGCAATTAAGGATATAATGAATAAAGAAGAATATGATTTATTAATATTAGATGAAATCATGGCTACTATAAATAATGAATTTATAGAATTAAATGATGTAATAGAATTTTTAAATAATAAGCCTAAAACATTAGAAGTTGTAATGACTGGTAGAAATCCTAATGAAGAGTTGATAGCATTATCTAATTATGTAACAGAAATGAAATGCATTAAACATCCTTTTAAAGAAGGTATTCCATCAAGGATTGGAATAGAGTTATAGGGTCTAGTCAATTTAATTTACTTAATATATAATACACTAGTGTTATAAAAACTTTTATACGCATTTAATAAAAAGATAAACAAAAAGGAGCCATATATGAGAGCAGTATATAGAAATCCAAAAGAATTAGCGACAAAACTGAAGGATGTAGTAGATTTATATCAAGATGATTTATTATCATATGAAAAACTAGAAGAAACAGTTGTAGCTATGATAAAGGCTAATGATGATAGAATATATAAAAATGGATTCATGCCAACTAAATTAATTGCAGCAATTGGAGAAGAAAGAAAGTCTATAGTTGATAAAATAGCGGCTGATAACAATTTATAATTTTATGAAATTTAAAGTTAGTATTTAGAAGTATAATAGTCTTACTAAATACTAACTTTTTTTGTTGGAAATAATAATTAATATATTTAATGATGAAAAAGCACTAATTCATTTAATGATTAATATAGGATTGTAGTTAATAGTAGCAATAAGGAATATGTATCTGTAAAAGCAAATAAGCTTAGAGAAAATATTGAGGACTATGATTTTAGTGTTGATTCTAAAAATATAAGTGTTACTGTAAGTATAGGAATATATAATTACTCTAAAAATTATAAATGTTTCAATAATAACGTAAAATTTGCTGATGAAGCTTTATACTTAGCGAAGTTATTTGGGCGCAATAAAGTGGTTAATTATTAATATTTTAAATGAATATTAATTAAAAGGGACTGCAAAACAGTCCCTTTTATTTATCATTTGTATAAAGTTATGAGTTGCAATTTAAGATTAGCATCCACAACCAGTGGATTCACTTTCGCTTTCTGCAGTAGCAGCATTTATACAAGATCCTTTAAAACAGCTAACTTTTAAACATTTACGGATAATTTGAGTATTATCTTTAAATATCTTTAACATATAAGTTGTGTTTGGACATAAAGGACCAAATAAAAATTGTCCATTATCATCTGTGAAAGTATGAGTTAATGGAATTGGATATTCACACTTGCCGTTAACTTGAAGTAGTTTAACTACTGCATCAGCTACAGGTAGTCCATTTTCATCAAGTACTGTACCAAATATACAGCTTCTACATTCCCTTGGTAATTTAACAACTGCATCTATTTGTTCATTACAACCAGTCTTAAAAATACAATTTCCTATTCTTCCGCTCATGAATTTATCCTCCTAAGTTTATTGTAATATACTATAATATATTCTTAGGAGAAAACAATGTGTACATAAAAGTAAAAGTTATTTATGTAAACAATAATTAGAAGTGTAAATTAAGAAAGTTGTAATAGAAAGTAGATAAGTAGAAAATAATAATATTAATAAGAGAAGTATTATTGTTAAAATGAAAATATTAAATAAAAATTATTATTTAATAAAAAAATATTGTAACAAATGTTACTGAAATAATAATTAGTTATTTGTATAATTAAGACTATAATACATCTATATATTTAAGGAGGAAAATAAATGAGTTGTGGATGCGGAAATATGAATAAAAAAGATGGGAAGGCAGTAGTTGATTTAGTTAGAAGTAAAGATAAAGCGGACTTCCCTTTAGCAACTCCTCATGAAATAGAATGTAGTTGTGGAAAGACATTTACAATGAAAAAATTAGTTGATAATTGTCCTTATTGTAAAATGACATATGGTGTTACTCCTTGTTCATCAAGAGATAAGGAAAATATAGCAGCTGCAGGAATAGAATATTAATTTAGTAGAAATGTTAAATCGAAACTAGTATTTAGTTGCGATTTAACATTTTTTTGCTAAAAATTATTTTAATGTTCTAAATGTATAACCTTCATTTTTTAATAGTTTAATTATTCCTGGTAAAGCTTCTACGGTAGTAGTTTTTGTCATACAGTCATGCATTAAAATAATAGCTGGATTTTTATAGTTACCATCTTTATCTTTAATATTTTTAGCAACATTTTGAATAAGGGTTTCAGGTGGGATATTATTACTTTTAGCATCTCCAGAATCTACATTCCAATCATAAACATTTATACCTTGTTCATTAAGCTTTGTAGTTATATTTTTTGTGAAATCTTTACCTCTAGAATTAGCTACAATGGTATTATGAGATCCGCCAGGGAATCTAAATATTGTACAATCACTACCAGTTGTTTCTTTAATGAATTTTTGTTGTTTTTCAAAATTATTAAAAAATGCTTCTTCTGAAGTATAAATATGTTGAAATTCGTGATCAGCAGTGTGATTACCAATTGCATTGCCTTCCTCATAAGCTCTTTCTACAAATTTAATATGAGGTTCTATATAAGGGGAGATAATGAAAAATGTTGCATGAACATCATTATCTTTTAAAATATCAAGTATTAGTTCTGTATTTTTACTAGGGCCATCATCAAAGGTTAGGTAAGCAATTTTTTCATTTGGATCCAAATTTACTTCACAATTTGAATTGCAAGAGAAAATATTAAATATAGTAAAAAAAGAAATTAAAAAAATTATAAAATTTTTTAAAAAATAAATTTGGATTTTTTTTATTTTATAATGGAATTGATTATTTAACTTAAAATTTAAAATTTCAAAAAAATTAAATTTTTCATTTGCATTGTACATATCATAAACTCTCCTTGTATTGATTTCATATAGTATTTTGTCCAATAATAGTATTAGTTTATGCAAATGTATATAGATTGATTAAATTTTATTATGAACATATACAAATATAAGGAATATTATAAATTAGAAAGAATTCAAGGAGATTAAGTGTAAATGAATCCATATGAACTAATCATGAAAATTGATAGAAAAATGAAACAAGATCCTAATTTTGCTAACAGGTTTAATAGGTTAGTTGCAGAGTTTAACAGGACTCCTGGTTTACAACAAGAAGTAATGAGAATAGCGCAAATTCAAGACGAGAAAAAAAGAAAAAAAGCTCTAGAAAGTCTTCCTGATAATATAAAACAATCAGTTGCAGAGATGTTTAGGCTATTAAATAGTTAGATTTGTTAGAACTTAAATAATAAAAAGTAACCAATTTATAAAATTGGTTATTTTTTATTGTTTTATATAGAAATGTAAAGAGGAAGATAGTATTATAACTATATCCATAAAATAACAAAAATGAAAAGGAAGTTAAAGGGGGAACAATGGTGGAGGTTAACTTAAATACAATAAAGATAAATGATAAAATAAAAATAAAAGTTTTAGATTTAGTATGGTTTTTACTTATACCAATAATAAATATAAATTATTATATAGCAGGTACGATTAATAAAAATGGACATGAACTCAACACTATGTTTGATGAAGTTATTAAGTTTAATTCGATTTTTATAATTCCCTATTTATATTGGTATATATATATTGTAATAGGTTTTATAGTTATATTAATACAATCACGAGAAAATTATATGAGAACATTCTTATCGTTTTTCATTGGAATGGGAATATGTTATTGTATTTATTACTTTTATCCAACAGAAATTATTAGACCAGATGTAAGCAATACAAATATGTTAAATTATTTAGTTAATATTATTTATTGTGTGGACAGACCTGTAAATTGTTTTCCATCTTTACATGTATTAACAACTTATTTTATAATGCGATATACTAAATATGAAAAAACTAAGAAAAAATTCTATTATACACAAATTGTAGGAATATTAATAATTTTATCTACAGTTTTTGTAAAGCAACATTTTGTAGCAGATGCTATAGGGGCTATGGTTATAGGTGAAGTAATAATTTATTTTATAAATAAAGTAAATGATGAGAGGATAAAAGAGATTTTAAATGCACCATATAAAATAAAGGATAAAATATCAGAAAAAGTGAAAACTAAAGTTGCTGATGGAGATGAAAAAAAGTTTTTGTAAATAAGAAGATATAAAGATAATAAGCCCAGGAGTATTTAAAGATTAGATGCTCCTGGGCTATTTTTATATAAAAATATAAGAATAGTTTAGTATAAATTAAAAAAGATGAGTAAAACTAAAAACATACTAAGGAGGAAGAGTAATATGGAGTTTTTATATAATTTTTTTATTTATGGTTTCTTAGGATGGGTTTTAGAAAATGTTTTTAGTTATGTTGTTACTGGACATTATAAAGAAGATGGTTTTTTAATTGGACCATTTAAGCCTATGTATGCCATTGCTATGGCTTGGATTATTCAATTATATAATGCTTTTCCTAATAAGATATTTTTATTATTTATATCAATTATTATTCCTACTACTGTTGAATACACAACAGGTATTATAATGAGAAAATATTTTAATAAGGACTATTGGGATTATTTTAATGAAAAGTATAATTATAAAGGAATAATATGTTTAAGATTTTCTATGGCATGGACTATTATTAGTATTTTAACTACAGAGTTTTTACAACCATTTTTAATAATGAGAATATATTATATGATAAAGCCTGTATGGTCTATTTTAGCAATTTTATTAATAATATTATTAGCTTTTGATGAGATTTATACATTAATAAAATTTAAAAATAAAGGACAAATTAATTTAAAATAAAAATTTAGATTTAGATAAGAAGATACTGTTAGTAATTTAAATGACAGTATCTTTTTGAGTTTTAAAATTTTAAATATTAATATATAATAAAGTAATAATAATTAAAACTGAAAGAGGTAAGATATGAGTTTAATTAGAACATACGAAAAATTTACAAATATAGATACAGAATTTATAGCTTTTATTGAGAAGGCCATAAAAGATGATTTTCAAAGTTTTACTGAAGAACAAATGAAAATGAATTTAAAAATAGCATTAAAGAATTATGAAAATTTAAAATTTGAAAGTGATGAAATTAATGCTAAAGATGATGAAGAAAAAAACAATTTAAATGATTTAAAATATTTAATAATGAGTGGATTATTTTTAGTATCAGATTTACAACATTTTTATAGTTTAAATGAATATGAAAGATTTAAAATGAGAGGAATAAATTATATAAATAATAGCAGAAGAAGGAAAGTGGTTTAGAGAGGTTAAAAATATGACTATATCGGATGATATAGTCATATTTTTAATTCTTGATATAATTAGATAATATACGTTGTTCATTTATCCTACCTATTAATTATAAAATTATATTGTCAACCACTATAATAAATTTTAGCATTTACAAGAATAAATCTTTATAAATGTATAAATATAATAAAAACAGTAAAAAATATGAAGAAAAATATATTTTTATTATAATTTATATTAAAAATAATTAGGTTTAGAAACTTTTAATTGTGTTTAAATTAAAATTAAATAAATTAATAATTAAGTATAATTGTTTTTATAAATCAGAAATAAAATGTTTAAGATATATATAAATAGTAAATAAGTATAGAAGAATTACATGAGAAAATTTATTGCTTAAAGTGTTTTTATATAAACAAAGGAGTAGGTATGAAAAAAATATTGATAAATGGTTTTTTTATAGTATTATTGATAGAATTACATGTTGCTGAAGTAAGTGCGAGTATGGTTCAGGTTAAAGTGCCTGATTCATATGGTGCGCCAAAAACATATTATCAAAAATACTTTGATCATGATTATAATATAGAAGATTATAGTAAAAAAAATGATTTGATAAATCAAGATAATAATGAATATGAAAATAAAATAGATTTCTATTTTGATGATTATGATTACTATAATCATTATTATGATTATAACTATTATGACGAAAAGTATGATTATTATAAGCATCATTATTATGAGGATGAAGGATATTAAATCCTGATAGTAAGCGCTAGGGAATTTGACAAAGAAAGATAAGAGGAATAAACTTATGATAAATAGTACCAAATAAAGAGGTGAAATAAATGTCAAATTGTAATTCATGCCCAAGTAATGGCGATTGTGGAAAAGAGGAAGAAAAGTGTAATATTCAAAATAATTCTTCAAATAAAATAAAAAACATTATAGCTGTAATGAGTGGAAAAGGTGGAGTAGGAAAATCTACTATGTCTGTAATGTTAGCAAGACAGTTAATTCAAAGAGGATATTCTGTAGGAATTTTAGATGCAGATATTACTGGTCCTAGTATTCCAAGATTACTTCATATAGAAGAACAAAGAGCCATGGGGACTGAGAAATTAATTTTCCCAGTAGAAAGTAGTGAGGGAATTAAAGTTATGTCTTTAAACCTTGTTGTTGAAAAGGAAGACGAAGCTGTAATTTGGAGAGGTCCAGCAATAGTAAGTGTAGTAAATCAATTTTGGACTGGAGTATATTGGGGAGAGTTAGATTACTTAATAATTGATATGCCACCAGGAACAGGGGATGTTCCTTTAACGGTAATGCAATCTATTCCTATTAAAGGAGTAGTAATGGTTTCTATTCCTCAAGATATGATTTCTATGATTGTTTCTAAATCTATAAATATGGCTAGAAAAATGAATATTGATGTATTTGGAGTTATAGAAAATATGAGTTATATTAAATGTCCGGATTGTGATAAAACAATAAAACTATTCAATGGTGAAAATACAGAAAAGTTCTTGAAGGATATGAATGTAGAACTTTTAGGAGAGTTACCTATGCATAGAGCAATTACTAATTATGGAGCTTTAGAACTAATTGAAGAAGAGGAAGAAATTGCAGAATTATTTGATCCTATAGTTGAAAAGGTAATAGCAAAATCAAAGAAAAAATTAATGTTATAAATCTTTACTTATAAAAGTATCTAAGTTTTGTGTAGAATAAAATGTACCCTATAGAGTAGACATGATAAAAAAGAGTCTACCCTATAGGGTACATTTTAACTAATGAAGTTACCTCCTAATTTTATTTTTATTATATAAGAATTATTAAATTGAAAAGCAATATAGAAATATAATTAATTCCCATTCGATTCTATTTCATTACTATAATTTTTACCGATAACTCTATCATAAGTAATTAAGTCAAGCTCTACGTTTCTCTCATTAGAACTTTGAATGCTTGGGGAGTAAAGTGGATAAGAATTCATAATACTTTTCATAGTACTAGTGAACTTTGTATCCTCACTTCCAATCATATCAGTTACTACATAAGGAATGTAAAAAGCAGAAATAGTTTTATCATCATTATATAAAATATTTGAATTATAATTGTTCCAAATAATATATTTTTGAGTATATATTAATTCAGAGTTAGTATCTGAAACACCTAATCTGTTATAAACATCATCATCAGGAGTAAAGAATGGAAAATGATCTCCCACAAATACTAAAATAACATCTTCATCAAAATCTTTAAGCCAATTAGTAAATTCTCTTAAATCATTACTTGTTTCTTTTACACCTTGTAAATAATATGATAATTGATCAGCACCTTCAGCAGTTTCTTCATAGTAAGGCTGATGATTTTGCATTGTAGTAGCAAAAATATAACTTGGATCATCACTTGATTTTAGTACAGATTTTATTTGGTTAAACACACTTTCATCTGAAATATATCTTCTAAATGTATTTGTTTCTACAGTCATATTATCATCAAAATATAAGTTATCAAAACTATATTGAGAATAAAGGGTTTCCCTATCATAGAAACTTTTACTAAAAGGATGAATATAAGTAGTAGAATAACCTAAGTTTTTAAAATATTTAGGTATTGTATCAATTGTTTCTTGCTTTTTTAATAAGTTTTGTGGAACTGATGGTGTGTTAATTGCATAGGTTGGAAGACCAGTTAGCAATTCAAATTCAGTTCTTGTTGTGTATCCTCCAAAGGTTGGAACAACACAATTTCCTACATATCCTTCAGAAGCAACTTGATCAAATCCTGAGTATATATCCCCATCTATATTGAGAGAATCAAATACTCTAAAATCACTAAATGATTCAGACATAATAAATATAACATTAGGTTTATTTTCATTAAATGTCATATTATCTGAATTTGTAGTTGTATTATCAGTTGAATTTTCATTTTTAGAAGAAAATAATTCATTTATAGAATCATAACTATAATTTTCAGGCGGATTTACAATATCCATTAAATTTTCAGAGGTGGTTTTTGCCAAATAAGGCAAAAAGCCTATATCACTAAATTGTTCGTTACTTTCTAATATATTAGTTGCAACATTAGTTTCTATTTCAAATACTGAAAATACTTTTGCAGAGATGGATGTTGTTAATGCTATAGTTAACATTGCACTTATACTTGCACAAATATAAATACGCTTTTTTAGTGAAAAATCTAGAATTAAATTATCCTTATAGGTAAAAACTATATATATTATTAAAATTGCTAAGTTAAGAACCAAAGGATAAGTAATTTTTAATGAAGCAAATTTTCCAACGTCGCTTAGATTTTTTGTCATTATTAAGTCACTAATAACTAAATGACTTCCGCTAGTTTTATATTTAAAATATTCTACACAAGATAGAATATAAAATATTCCACCATGAATTGCCATTGAGAGCCATGCTTTATTTATGATAAGAAAAATTAGTATAAATAGTATTGCAGATATTAATATATTAAATAATAAGATATTTGGTTTTGTTATTAAAAAGGTCATTGTTTCATTGAAATTCTGACAAATATTATATTCTAACAAAATAGATATCATTAATGGATATAAAATAACCAATAAATATTTAAATATATTTTTGTAGTTAATTTTCATGATAGAATAATAACTCCTTTCTCATAATATATTTTGTATATTTATATATAACAAATATATTATATACTTAAATATCTAATTTTGTAATTGCGTTAAGAGAATATTAAGAGAAATTTAATTGAATATATATTCATTTTCTATGAATCGGTATAAAATAATAATATTTTAACAAAAGAGGAGTGCTTTTTTATGTTTGGAATACCATTGATTGAGTGGGTTGGATATGCAGCATCAATAATGATTGCAATATCTTTATTAATGACTGATATATTAAAACTTAGAATAATTAATTCAATTGGATGTGTGCTTTTTGCAATTTACGGATTTATTGTAAAGGCCTATCCCGTAGGTATTATTAATACATTTATATTCTTTGTTAATATGTTTTACATATATAAATTTTCAAAGAAATAAAAAATATATAACGTCTTTAAAGTATAAAGCTTTAGAGACGTTTTTGTATATTATAAAAAAACATAATATTATTAATTATATTATAAAAGGTGATTATAGTGTATAATTAAAATAAATTTATAATAAGATATAGGTATTTTTAAATTTATTTCAAACTATAAGAGACAAAAGAGGTGCAATATGAGTTTAATGGATTCAATATTAGGGTTATATGATATTATGAAAAATGATTTTGGAGAGGAAAGAAAAAAGAAAAGAAATTTTAAATATATAAGAACATATTTTGATATGGAAGAACATGATGGATACACTATAGATGATCAAACTTGGGATGATTTTAACATGGATGAAGTATTCAAAAAAGTTGATAGAACATATAGTAGTGCTGGGGAAGCTATATTATATAAAATGCTTAGAAATCCACTTCATGATAAAAAGAAATTAGATGAAAGAGATAAATTTATCGAAGAGCTAAGAAGTGATAGCGATTTAAGAACTAAGCTTCAAATGATTTATTTCAAGCTTGGATATGATAGGAAAAATACTTTTTTAGATATGATAATGGAACCACTTGAGGAAAATAAAAGTAAATATTATTTATATATTTTCTTTGGAAGAGTATTAATGCTTGGTACTATACTTTTATCAATATTATTTAAGGAGCCATATTGGTTACTTGCAACTTTTTGTTTATTATGGGTAAATGTATTTATTAATGATAAGGAAAGAAAGAATGTTAAGTCACAGGGATTATTATATTTAAGAAATATAATAATTTCTGCAAAAAAAATTACAAAGATAAATAACCCTAAAATAAGAAATTACACAGATGAGATGGAAAAAATATTAAAAGAATTAAAGGGAATTGATAGTGCAACTAAAACTATTCAATTTGCTAATGTTGGTGGGGGAGTTTTTGAAGTATTTACTATACCATTTTTATTAGAAGAAACTTCTTTTTATAGAGTAGCAAGTTTATTAGGAGAAAAAAGAGAAGAAATTTTAGATTTATATTATTTATTAGGTGAGATAGAAAGCTATATAGCAATTGCATCTTATAAAGAAGAGATAAAAGATAAGTATACTAAGCCAATATTTAATAATGGGGTAAATATAAATATCATAGACGGCATACATCCACTTGTAAAAAATGCAGTATCTAATTCTATTAAGTTTGAAAAGAGAGGAATAGTTTTAACTGGAACTAATATGTCAGGTAAATCTACATTCTTAAGAATGATAGGATTAAATATGATTTTTGCTCAAACTTTTAATTTTGTATTAGCTAAAAAATATGAAGCATGTTTCTTTAATATAGTATCATCTATTAGTCCAAGTGATGATGTTACATTAGGAAAGAGTTTTTATATGGCAGAAGCAGAAGCTTTATTAAGAATTATAAAAGCATTAGAATTGGAATTACCAGTATTTTGTCCTATTGATGAAATATTTAGAGGGACAAATCCTATTGAAAGAATTTCATCGTCAGCTGAGATTCTTAAATATATAAATAGTAAAGATAGTATATCAATAGTAGCAACTCATGATAGAGAACTTACAGATATACTTAAGGATGATTATGAATTCTTCTATTTTAGTGAAAAAGTAGATAGTAAGGGATTAACCTTCGATTATAAGTTAAAAAGGGGAGTATCTAAAACTCGTAATGCTATTAAATTATTGGATCATATTGGATACCCAAAAGAAATAATTAAAAAGTCTTATTTAAGGGCTGAAACCTTAGAAAAATATATGTAAAAAAACATGGTTATATTAGTCTATATTTTATTAGCTAATATAACTTTTTTTATTAACCTTGTGTAAATTTTTTCTAAAGGTTAATTTGTAGAATTACTTTATGTTATTAAAGATTAAAGGGGAAAATGTAGATAATTTCATGGAAAAAAATACCTAAAAAAGCTATATAATAAATATAGGAGTTTTTTTTATGAGGGAGGGGCTATTGTGAAAAAGATAAGCAAATTAAATATAATAGCTATAGTAATAATAGGAGTAATACTTTTAATTATACCAATTTCAATTCAAGCAAATGGAAGAGATGCAAGTAATAGCATTAATAAATATGTAGCTCTTGGTGATGAGGTTGCATCTGAAAGTGAAGACTATTATGATGTATCTTATGTGTCATTAATAAAAAATTTTTTAAAGGCTTTAAATTCAGATTTAGCTTATAGTAATTTAAGTATGGAAGGAATAACATCATCTGAATTACTTGACATAATAAATTCAAATAAAGAGGAAATAAAAGGTACTGGTTTAATTACTATATCCATAGGAGGAAATAATATATTAAATGTCATTATGAATAATTTATATAATAATATTGATAGCGAACATTTAAGTGAATATGATGAGGAAAAATTTGATGCTATTGTAAGTGAATACTTGAATAGTGATGAAATAAATTCAGAAGTTATGAAGGAAATAGATAGTTTTGAAAAAGATTTTATCAATATAATTAAGCAAATAAAAAAGTTATCTCCTGATGCAGATATTTATATAAATACTGTTTATAACCATATTAATAAAAAGGGAAATATATATGATTACTTTGATGAAAAGATAAGTGCTATTAATGAAGTAATTACAAAAAATTATAGTATATATGATTATGAAGTTATTGATTGCTATAACATTTTAAATAGTGATGAAAAATTAAATTTTCAGGTTGTAAATAATGAATTTAAAATATATCCTAATAAAGTTGGACATGCAATGATGGCAACTCAGGTTATATCTGATTATGAAGATTATGTAAATTTAGAAGTAGAAAAAATCACATCTTCTAGCAATAACATAAAAGGGAAGACCATTCCAAGTAGTAATGTAATTGTTGTATCAGAAAATGGAACAGTGGGGACAACACAAGCAAAAAAGAATGGTGAATTTGAGCTTGAGATATCACCTATGGTTTCAGGAACTAATCTACAAGTATTAGTTTATGATAATAATATCTTCTCAATTTTATATAAATTTCAGAAATTAGTGGTTAAAAAGGGTTTATTTACATCGTAATTAGTTTGGCCACATTTGATATGGACAATCATATTTTTCTTTCAATATGGTAATACTAAGCTTGAAATACTTAGGAGTAATTATAACAAACTAAAGATAATATTGGAGGAAAAAAGTATGAAGAAAAAAGTTATATCATTATTGATTTGTTCTGCATTAATGATGGTAGAAGGTGTTACTTATGCCCAAACTATAACTACTAATTCAAGTGATAGTAAGACTACAGTAGAAGCACCTGCAGAAGAAAAGGAACAAACTAAATCTAAGGAAACATCTGAACCTTCAGAAGAAAAGTCTTCAGATGAAAAGTGCAAAAAAACTTCTCAAGATGATATAGAAGAAACTTCTTCAAACCCTTGCAAGAAGAAAGAAAAAGAAGAGAAGAAGAAGGAAAAAGAAGAGAAGAAGTGCAAGGACGACAATAAGAAAGAAGAAAAGAAAAAAGAAGAAACTAAGTGTAAGGATGAATCTAAGAAAGAGGAAAAAAAGAAAGACGAATCTAAATGCAAAGATGAGTCTAAAAAAGATGAAGCAAAAGATCAAAATAAATGTAAATGCAGAGATGAAGAAAAATCTGCAGAATAATATAAATAAAACAATAGAGTCTATAAATTTAGACTCTATTGTTTTATTTATGACATATTTCCTAGGAAATTTTATTTACAACCTCACTTAAAACTTTACCTATAGAATCATTAATAACTAAATCAGCCTTATTATCAGCCGAAGTTGAACTTTTATTTATAAGAATAAGATTTTTTCCTTTAAAGTAATCAATAAGCCCAGCAGCAGGATAAACAACAAGTGAAGTTCCACCTATAATTAATGTATCAGCATTTGTAATGGCATTTACAGCACCTCTAATGATATTATCATCTAGTCCTTCTTCATAAAGAACAACATCAGGTTTAACACTACCACCGCATTTAGTACAAGTAGGCACACCTTTAGATTCTAGAATAAATTTTTCGTCATAAAAAGCATGACATTTAGTACAATAATTTCTTAAAACAGAACCATGAAGTTCAAATACAGTTTTGTTACCGGCAGCTTGATGAAGTCCATCAATATTTTGAGTAACGATAGCTTTTAATTTACCCATTTCTTCAAGTTTAGCTAATGCAATATGACCAGCATTAGGTTTTGCATCGGGATATATTAGTTTAGATTTATAAAAGTTAAAAAATTGCTCAGGATATCTTATATAAAAACTATGAGAAACTAATTGTTCTGGAGTAAAAGTAACATTAAGCTTTTCATTAAATAATCCATTAGAGCTTCTAAAGTCAGGAATTCCACTTTCAGTTGATTCTGATAACGAAGTCCTTAAATCTGACATAAATATTCCTCCTGAACTTCTAAAGTCAGGGATACCACTTTCGCAACTACATCCAGCTCCACCAAAGAATACTATGTTATCACTATTTCTAATTATTTCAGCAAGTTGTTTTATTTTATCATCCACTAAAAACACTTCCTTTCTTTATTTCTATTATAAACATTTAAAATAATAAAATCTATTTCAAGCTATCAATATATTAAAAGTATCACAGTGAGCTATAGAGAAGTATCACAATGAGCCATAATCTAATACTTACTATATCTATATTTAACTTATTAGTATATAGTATTAGACTAATTGGAAAGTAAATTTCCTATGGCTTTATTTTTTAAATTATTATAGTCTACTTTAGTTTAGTCTATGCAAATAACGCTAAGTGATGTATAATGATATTAAGATGATTCACTGGGAGGTACTTAAAAATGGCAATTAAAAATAGAAAGAGATTGAGTACATCTTTAAGTTATGAACACTTTGAGTTTTTAACAGAAGTATGCGATAAGAATAAGCAAAAGCAAAGTGTAATAATTGAAATGGGATTAGAGTTATTAAAAAAGGAAATAGAAAATAAAAATCTATATGAGATAATGGAATCATTAGAAACTGATAAGAAATAAAAAAACTTGTCAGTTTTTATTTTTTTACTTTACAGTAACGTCACTATGTGTTATTATATGTGTATAGTAACGCATAATAACATCACCAAGAAGGGAGGGAATAACAAATGCAATTCTTAAAATTATCTTATGAATTAATAACTGATAAAAATATCACATCTAATGAATTTAGAATATATACATATCTAATGAGCCTATACAATGAGAAGCTAGGTTGTTCATTCCCTTCTATAGAAGTAATTGCAGAAAGAACTACTATATCAATAGCAACTGTGAAAAGAAGTATTAAAAAGCTAGTTGAGCTTGGTTATATGGTAGTAAAAAAGCAAAAAGCAAAGGTTGGTAACTTTAATAAGTATACTAACTTTAAGCATTTAGCTTCAGATAAAAAAACAGTAACAAAGATACAAAAAACAGACGTTAAAAATGGAAATCCAATAGACTCAAATGCTGAAATTCCAGTGAAAGGACAAATTCATATATCTGAAGTAGTAGAAGAAGTTGAAAAAGTTAAAATATTGACACCAATAGAAAGAAAGGAGTATGACCAACTTAATAATGCTTCAGTTAGGATTGCAAGAAAATATACTGATATTGATGGTAATGGGTATGTAATATCAATATTAGCTTGTTTAGATAGTGAAATAGTAAGAGAAGCTGGATATAGATTCAAAAATCAACTAGAGTTAGGAAAGCTTAAGTTAAATTGTGTATCTAACTTTTTAAGAGTTGTTGTTGATAAATATTTTGAGAAAGGGGTAGATTTCCCAAGTAAAGCATTTAATATGCTTAAAAAATATAACTATGTTACGTTTCAACCATCTGATTCGAAATCAGCGATGATTTTAGAAGAGAGAGAAATGTATATGAATGCTCAAGAAACTAGTGAGGAATACGTTGAAAGAATTAATAGAGAGCTACGATTATCAGATAAGATAATAGGTAGAACAAAGTGTGTTATAGAAAATAAGACAGAAACATTAGATTTTAATGGAATAATTATTGGAGATAATATTATAGCTTAAAATAAAAAAGCACTCCCAAGGTGGAAGCACTCTTAACTCGCAATTAAGATTTTAACACCTTGATAAATAGAAAGCAAGGAGGAAAAGGTATGTCAATATATTGTCTAATAGCCTATGTTGAAGAAGTTGGAATAGAAAATGCAACTTTTCAGGGGTTAAGACTATGGAAAAAATCAAAATGGAGAGATTAATATATTTTAAAATAATTCAAATATAGAAAGATATGATTGGTAAGTAAAATCTAAAAATATAACAAGTTTATATGTTAAGAAAAAATTTTAAATTATTTTTCATATGATATTAGGTTTGTAGTAACAAATATTAAACGTAAGATGATATTAAAAAATAATAATGTAGAAGTTGGATTTATCCAACTTCTTTTTATTTAAGTTGATGATTATTTTCATCAATTTTTTTATACAGTAGGTTTGTATAACTATATGTAAAACAAATTAAATTATGATCTTGTTTTACGTTTTGAAGCAGTAGATTCGGATAATCCTAATGTAGAAGAATTTTAAATATAAAAAAGGAGAAGTATACTTTATGAAAAAAAGAGAAGCAACAGTAACAATTAGATGTAGCGAACAATTACGAAAGGAATTTAAGATAGCTTGTATTGCAACAGATACAAAAGCAACGGATGTAATTGAAAGGGCTATGAAAGAATTTATTGAAAAAGTAAATGGAGGTAAGAACTAATGAAAGGATTAGCGACAAGAAATAACTTAAACAAAAAGAAAGAAGCTCTAGAATCAATTGAAAAGTTAAAAGAGTCTTATAAGTTAGCAGTAAAAACTAAGGAATATTATTCAAAACTATGGGAGGAAGAAGAAGAAAACCAATTTAAACAACATAGATACCTAGAAATTTTTATAGATTATAAAAGAGTAGAAGAACAAACTAAAGAAAAGTTAATAGCTTTATTGGGGGAATGTGAGTTAACTTTTGAAGAATTAGAAGGTTAAACAATAAGCTAATGCTGGAGTGACAAAAGCTCCAGCTAGGTTATACAAAAGATGGAGGAATTTATGGATAGATTAGAGAGTTATAAAAGAGTATTAGCAGATATAGAGAGTGGACATATTGCTTATGATAGTAAATTGTTAAGCATAGTAAAGGGAGTTATTAGTTCATTATCTCCTGAGTTAGAAATTAGAGCTATGGATGAGATTAGAAAATATAAGACTCTTAATGAGTTATGGCATGAAAGAGGTTATAGAGTATCTAATGGAATTAGTCTTATTGTAGCACCTTGTGGAAGTGGAAAAACATATTTTACATTTAATACATTAATTCAAGGGGAGAAATTAGAAAATATAATTTACTTGTGTGATACATCAAATCTTAAAAGAGCAGTTAGATTAGATAAGGACTATTCACATTTGTGCAGATTCTATAGTAAGAATGATGATAATAATGTAGTTAATAACTCTATAGAGTTTGGTGAAGGATTTGGAGAAAACAAAATAACTGTAATGACTTATGCACAATTTGGATATTATGCAAAAAGAAATCCCGATTCATTTAGAAAGATAAAACTTATTGTAATGGATGAAGCTCATCAGCTAGTTGATTATAGAATGAAATTTGATAATGAAGATTCAGATATGTATGAGGTTGCTATTGAAAAGATTAAGTCGTTAAGTAGACAAGCTAAGGTTGTAATGTTATCGGCAACACCTGAATTAATAACATATAATAAAGGATTTAAAGTACCTACTACTTATGATTTTAGTAATGAACCTGAAATAAAAAGATTAAGAGAAAATATAGTAATACCATATAGAACCAATAGAGAAATAAAGAAAGTTATAAAAGATTTTAAAAAAGTTACTACTAGAACTGGTGTTAAGATGTTAGTTTATACAGATAGGATTGCTACTGTAAATGATATTGTGAAAACCTGCTTTAATGAAGGGGTAAGGGCAGTTGGTCTATGGAGTTTAAATAATAAAGAAAATGCAATGAGTACACATCAATTAGAAGTATTAGAATCAGTTGTTAAAGATGGAATGATTCCTGATAATATTGATATTTTAATAATAAATGCTTCATTACAAACTGGAATAAACATAAAGAATAATGATATAGATTGGGTTCTAGTAAATTCAACTAATAAAACAACTCAGATTCAAGCAAGAAGCAGAGTTAGAAAAGATATTGACAGATTATATCTAAAGTCTGATGATTCTGAAATATCTAATGATATTGAGTTAGATGAAAAGTGGTTAAATAGACCATTAACTTCTAATGATAAGAAAGAATTAAGCAATGAAATTCAACTTTATGATGAAAGGGGAAGGCTTATAAAGTGGAAGGGGTTATCACTAAGATTAATTGAGCAAGGCTATAAAATAGAAGATTTAACAAAAGTAATTGAAGGGAAAAGAGTAAGGATAAGCATTATTAACATTTAACACAACTTAATTATAGGTAACATTTCCGTGTCTAGCTATATATCTATAGTAAATCACAGAAATGTTACCTGAAAAATCACTATTATTCACCAGCGAAACTTCGAGCATTTAAACTTGAACGAGCAAAGCGAGAGAAAGTTTATAATGTGAGATGCTGAGCTGAGAGGTTAAACCGATAGCTTTAAGCTCAAATAATGAGATATAGAGTCTTAATGAAAGTAGCAAATAGACACCTTTTAAAGATGTATAAATAACCTTATTGTAAATGAAAAGAAGGAGGGAAGTTCACTGGATGCAGTATTAAGTTGCATCAAATATATACAATAAGGAGATAAAAAAGATTATGAAATTAGAAGTGAATCTAGAATTAAAAACGTTTGAAGAGAGGTTGGCTCACATTGAAGAACTGGTTGAAAAAGGGAAATTAAATAGTATTACAAATGGACAAAAGGAGTTTATAGCTACATATTTATTAAAGAAAGCTCCAAGAGATAAAGTTATTAAAAAGAAATACTTACTTATGAGCAAGAACGAATTTGATACTTACATTGAAAGACAAAGGGTTGGTTTAGAGGTAGACAATCCTAATGAGCCACTTAAGATATTTGTAGCTGAAAAAAATGATTATATAAATATGGATTGGAAAATTACTGATGAGGATTTAATAGAAGAGTCTATAATGGGTTTAATATTAAGACAATATAAAATTTACAAGAATCTATTAGATGAGCTTCAGAAGGATGGAAAACTTAGTGTTAAGGCATATAGAAGATTAATGAGCAACATTAATGATGATATGTTACTTACTAAACAAATATGTAAGAGCGCTACTGAAAAAGAAAAACCTAAACAGTGGATTGGTGATAAGGTGGACTATGATGCTATTGATTACACTAATGAGAATCATGTAGAAGCTATTATAAGGTATATATATTTAAAAGGAGATATAATACCAGACAATATGATGTGTTTAATAGCCTATGATATATTAGTTACATTAGATGAAATGAAGAATAAAGGGTTGCTTACTGAGGAAGATATAATAATAGTTCATATGATAAATGAAGGTTATACACTTAAGGAAATTAGTTCAAAAGCCAGAATTCAAGAGAGTGGAGTAAGAAAGAGATTTAAGAGGATTTGTCAGAAGATATCTAGATACAACGAACAAAAAATAAATACAAAAAAATAAAAAAAGTTCGTTTCTTTAGGACAAATATATGGAAAATATATACTATTAAAATTGAGGGAGGGAAGAGCTTTCCTCATAAATAGGAACGACCAAAACTATTAAAGCTTCAGTGATTTTTGCTGGAGCTTTAATTATTAAAAAAAGGAGCAAGGAATACGTGAAGAAAAAGAAACATCAATTGTTATTGAATATGACACAAGAAGAAAAAGAAGAATTTAAAGTAAATGCAGATAGTAATTTTATGACTTTAAGTCAGTATATTAGATGGTGTGTTCATCAGATGATAAAGAAAAATAAATAATAGTTATCTAAAGGCTATAATTTCATAATAAATACTAAGGTATCTCCGAAAGACAACTAAATTCCATATTTATAGCCTTCAAATAGCTATTACTATTTCCTTTCTTGTAGTGATAACTAGTCTAAGTTTCATATTAGAATCTATCTAGGAAGTGTAATCTAGTATTATTCATAATACTGATTGTGTTGGCTAGAGCATCATTAAATTGGTGCTCTAGATTAAGTATTGATATTGAAATAAAAATAGTAGGAGATTATGTAGTTATAGAAATATAAGTAATGATTACAAGTAAAGAGAGTGATGAAATAGATAATATAAATATGATTATAAATAATATTTGATGATGTGAAGAAAGGAAAAATAGAAGTACGAGGTTAAATTCTATTGGAGTGGTTAACAATGGTAGGAATGACCTTCTTTTTTTTATCTTTACACTTAATAGAGTCACGCCCTGCAATAGAATAAAATATGTGTGCTTTTTTATTCAATGAAATTAAGTAAGACAGATTAGAACAATTAAAGATAAAAGGCATAGAAAAAAACACGTTAAATTAGTGGTTAAAATCACAATTTCTAACGTGTCTTTTTTGTTATGAGATTAGCTTAGCATAAAAATAAATTTATTGTCAACAGAAAGGAGTAAAGTTTTGAAAAGGATTTATAAAATAACATTTAAGGTTAGTTCTGATGAGAGAGAAGCAATTAATGAATTAATCAAAAGAAAACAATGTAGTTTATCAGATGCAATAAGAGAAAGTCTTCGTGAATATTATTCACTTCATGGTTTTGAGGGAAGTTATGATGTTACTGCAAATAGAGAAGTAAAAAAAGATAGAAAGTGGGAGCTTTACTAATGGAAGATAAGCTACAAGAACTACAAGAGTTTCATAGTGCTATAGGTTTCGATTTAGCAGAAAAAAGGAATGACTTAGAGTTATTAGCATCAAAAGAAGAAAGGAGATACTTTTTATGGCTAATAAAGACTATACCAAACATTACGAATGTAGATATTATTCCAATTACTACAATGGCAATGTTACTAGCTACAATAAGTAAGTTAAATGCTTACATGGCTAAATGTGAGAATAATGTAGAGCTTTATCTTAAACTATTAGCTAAGAGAAATGAAAGTATAACTAAGCTAGACATGATAATGAAGAGTTATGGATTAACCAATACGACAAAAGATAAAATTTTTATTGCATATGAAAGTGAGGAAGGATGATGACTAAAAAAATAGTTAAAAAGAATAGTAACAGTAGCGAAGATTATGTGTCATATCTAACTGGCGACTCACTTTTTGATTTGTTGAGAGAATTTTATAAAAGTCAGTATGGATTAGATAGTCCAGAGTGGAAGTCAATTGTAGATAATGATAGAAGAATACAACTAGAGAAAAAGCGTAAGAAAATTAATGCTGATAGAAGATACAAATAAATCTAAAAATACTAAAGAAAAAGGAGAAATAATATTATGTCAAAGAATAAAGTAAGTAAAGGTATAAACACAAAAAGAATTCAACAAATTGAAAATTATGATTATAGCTTATGGAATTTAGTGAATCCAAACTTTAGACAACAATCAATTTTAAATCCAATAGGTGCTGGAGTCGCATTAACTACATTACAAGAGCTTAGAAAAGAGCTAGACAGTTATGAAATAAAATTACAACAAATAGACTGTAATAGAGTTTTTGGTAGGAATATGGAGCTCACAGAAACAGAAGTATTTATTAGAAGTATTAATAGTCATCTAAACTATAGAAATGACTACAATAAAGTTATGCAAACTAAAGAGTTAGATAGAGATTTTCCAAGAGAAGAAAGAGAGAAAATTGCAAATGATTTAGAGGAAGAAATAAAAAAAGAATACAGAAAGATTACAACAGTAGGAAAAATTAATAAAACTCTTAGAAGAGCTTCAGAAGCCAGAGTAGAAGCATTAGGTGTAGAGTTAAGAGATATTTTAAGCACACTTGAAGCACCAACCGAGGAGTATATAAACAATATGTTATATCTAATAGCAGAGTCTAAGATTAAAGAAATTAAAAGTAGATTGGATTCTAAGATTGCTTACTTAGGCTCAGTGATGGAGGATATAGCATAATGGAAACAAGAATGAATGATACATTAGAATTGAGAGTTAACCAGCAAGAGAAAAAAATATATCTTGCTGGTTATTTACCAGTTAATGAATTTTCTGAGGTATTGATGGACAAAGATGGAAAGAAATTTAGAGAGAAAATTAATAGTGGTTGCTTCAGTAGAAAGCTGAAATCAATGGGAGAAAAATTTCCTTTGTTACTTATAAATCATGATTATAAAAATCAAATACCAGTGGATGCATTTGAATATGAAGAGAGTGGAAATAGATTAAGAATACTTTATACTTTACCTTTAACAGAAGAAGTAATGGATAAACTAAAAGATTTTGGTGAAGCTAAATTATCATTTGGATTTACGGTGCTGAAGGAAATAAAGCTTCCTAAGAAAAAGGATATAGATAGTGTAGACTATGAAAGAATAGTAACTGATTTTGATACGTTAAGAGAAATCTCGATTCTTAGAAATAAGCTACCTGCTTACTCCCAAAGTCAAGCTTTTACTGGAGATGAAAAATCAGTGAAAAGAGCAGTAGCAAAAGCAGAAATTTCAGAAAGAAGAAAAGAGATAGTTAGGTTACAACAGTTAGAGATAGATAGGTACAAGGAATACATAAATAAAAAGAGAAGAAATGATTTGTTTAGATTTGGTGCAAATGTAAAAATACCAATGAATTAATCAATAGGGATGCAGTAGTAAATATTGCATCCCGATTTTTTGCTTTTTGTAGAAAAAATAAATTTTGAAAATAACTTATAACTATAAAAATGTAGGTTGTAAAGATTATAGAAATTTGAAAATCAACAGAGAGCCTTTAAAGTAAGTATTTGCCTAGTGTTTACCTAATTAAAATTTGGATTTTATTGATAAAAATGATATAATCACTCTAGAAAATAAGGAGGATGTAACTGTATGAGTCAAGTAACAAAAGAGAAGGTTTATTTATATGCTAGAGTATCTACTACTAGTGAGGAACAGTTAACGAGTTTTAACACTCAATCCAATTACAAAAGCTCAGATTATGAAATAATAGAAGTATTTGCTGATTATGGAAAAACTGCTACCAAAGTATTTAATAGACCCAATTTCATAGAGATGCTAAAGAGATGTAATGTTTTAGTAGAGAAGCACAAAGGTAATATCATATTTGTTAGTGGCGAGAGTAAAGCACAAGTAAATAAAATTATAGTAAGCCATAGCAGTAGATTTATGAGAAATCAAATATTAATGAAGCAATGTTTACTGGCTTTGCAACAAAACAATGTAGAAGTTATATTTTTGGACATGGGAAGGAGTTCATTTGATAATGATATAGATTTTATTCTTAATGTTTTTTTCTTATTAGATGAACAAGAGTCAAGGAATACTCAATACAAAGTTAAGAAAGGGTTGGAAAAAGCTAGAGAGCAAAGAAACTATTTGCCACCTTGTCAAAAAATGCTTGGATTTGATTATATTAATGGAGAGAATAAGTTGATACAAAATCAAGATGCTCCTAAAGCTAAGTATATATTTGAAGCTTACTCAGAAGGCAAAAGCATGAGAGAGATAGCTAAGGAAATGGATATGAAGCCTAATAGAATAATGGAGATTATTAGAAATGAACGTTATTGTGGATATGTAGGATATCAAAAATATTACTATGATGAAAAAAGTGAAACAAATAAAAAAGCGAGAGAATATGATATAGTACCAAATGATAGGATTGAAGCAATCATTTCTAAGGAACTATGGGATAAATGTCAAGAGATTAGGAAATCAAGAACCTTAAGAGGAAAAGGGGTTAAAAATGGAGTCTATGCAATGAGTGGCAAAATAAGATGTAGTGTTTGTGGTAAAAATTTCTTCCATAAAGGAACTAATAAGAAAGGCGATTTATGGGAGTGTAGTAGTAAGAAGAATAATGGGGATTGTAATAGTGCTTGTTTTAATGAAGATACACTTAAGAATTTTTTATTATCTCCAAGAGGAATAAATGAGTTTAAATTGACTATAGAACAAATCATAGATGAGATATTATCAAAGTATAAATTAAAAGATAAAAGTTCTTTAGAAACAAAGTTAGAGAGAAATATTGGAATAT
The DNA here is from genome assembly GCF_015670405.1 of Clostridium sp. 1001271B_151109_B4. GTDB lineage: Bacteria > Bacillota > Clostridia > Clostridiales > Clostridiaceae > Clostridium. Next base: position 47,351 of record NZ_JADPBQ010000016.1, read on the forward strand.
TAGATAGAACTAAGGAACTCTATATGGATGGAGAAATTAGCAAAGAGAACTATAACACTAGAAGCTCAAAACTAAAAGCAGAGATAAAGGATATTGAAGAAGAAATAGAAAATATAGATAACTTCAATTCTTACTATGATGAAACACATAGACTTAAAGATGATTATATAGATATATTAAATTCACTTAAGATTAAACTTGAAAATGGTGAATCAGAAGATGTATTTAAAAATCATATTGAATATATTGTAGTTGGTAGAGCTTATGATGAAGAGAAAGAAAAGATAATACCAACAGTAGAAGAAGTTAAGTTTAAAGACTTTACGTCACTATATAAAATATTAGAAAAGGCTGTATTTACGACAACTGGAGTGTTTTAAGCACTCCTTTTTTTATTCTTAATAATATAGAAATTAAGTAAAATTAATACATATTAAAGAAAAATATGTATATAAATACAATATAAGTTTGCCTTTTAATAATATTATATATTATACTTAATTATGGAAAAGTATACAATTAGAGGGGAAAAGAAAATGAGCAATTTAGCAAAACAAAAAAGAGAAAAGATAGAAGGAATATTCAAGCAAATCATTGAAAGTACAACGGATGATAATACTGTCATAGCAATAAAAGAAATAGAAACTGAAATAAATAATAAAAAGTATGGATTATTATGGGAAGAACATTATGAACAAGTTGATTTAGAAATGAAAACAAAAGTTCCAGTATTTTCAGAAGATATAAGTAGAGAAATTGTAAGTCAAGTTGATAAAAAGTTTAATTTTTTATTAGAAGGTGATAATTTACATAGTTTAAAATTATTAGAGAAAACTCATAGAAGAAATATAGATGTAATATATATTGACCCCCCATACAATACTGGAGCAAAAGATTGGAAATATGATAATAATTATGTTGATAAGGAAGATGGCTTTAGACATAGTAAATGGCTAAGTATGATGAATAATAGATTAGTAATAGCAAAAAATTTACTCAAAACAGATGGAGTATTAATTTGTGCCATAGATGAAAATGAATTAGCAACAACTATTCTATTACTCAAAGAAATATTTGGTCCAAATTATAAGGTCGATTGTATAACTATAATACATAATCCAAGAGGTGTACAAGGCAGTAATTTTTCGTATATTCATGAATATGCAATTTTTGTCTACAATAAATCATATAAAGTAATCGGAAATAGAGAACTTGAGCCTGAAGATATAGATTGGTCAAATCTTAGAAATTGGGGAAGTGAATCAGAAAGAAGTGATGCTAAAAATTGTTTTTATCCGATTATAGTAAAAGATGGTGAAATTATTGGTTTTGGAGATGTATTAGATGATAGTGTACATCCACAACAGACGGAGTTTATAGAGGAAGAAGGAAGCTTTTATATATATCCTATAGATATTAATGGAATAGAAAGAAAATGGAGATATGCACGTCAATCAGTAGAATCGATTAAAGATTTGTTACGAGTTAAAGAGAATAATGGCAGATATGAGATTGAGATAGGCAAAAATTTTGCATCCTATAAAACAGTATGGACAGATAAAAAATATGATGCAAATGAGTATGGAACACAACTAGTAAATAGTATGGTAAAAGATAATGATTTTGATTTTCCTAAATCTTTATATAATGTTTATGATTGTTTATATGCAGTTATTAAAGATAAACCTAATGCAATAGTATTAGATTACTTTGCTGGAAGTGGTACAACGGGACATGCTGTAATGCTTATGAATGAGAAATTGGGAGGGGACAGAAAATTTATACTTTGTACGAATAATGCCGTTGGAGAAAAGAAAGAAAAAGAATTTAAAAATGTATATGGTTTAAAACAGGAAAATGAAAGTGAATGGATAGGTTGGGAAGAAAAATATGGTATTGCACGTTCGATTACTTATAAAAGGATTAAAGCTGCGATAAAAGGATATGAACATAGTAAGGATGTTAAAACTATATTATTTGAAAAAAAGCTCACAATTAATGATTTAAAGAGGTCAGAAAAATTACTAGAGAAAGTTAATAAAATAGTTGAAGAAAATAAGAATATGTATACACAAGTGAAATCCATAATTGAAAATGGAAATTTTAAAGTTTTGGGTATAGTAAAAAAAGGAATTAAAGTTAATGGAATGTTGGAAAACTTAAAATATTATAAAACAGAGTACATTGACAAACAAGCATATGATGATGATGGATATGATGTAAAAAGTAAGTTATTAAATCATATTACTGAGATGGTTCAAATTGAGCATGGAGTTAGGATAGATGGCGAAACATATAAAATAATTTTTACAGATGAAGAAATTGATATGTTTACTGCTGATAAAACAAATTTAACAAAATGCAAAAAGGTATATATATCATCACAAGTACTATTAACTAAAGAGCAAGAAGTATTATTTAATGAGTTGGGAATTGATATTATTTTAATACCAGAATATTATTTTAGAAATGAATTGAGAGAGGTAGAGGAGATATGATTGGATTATCAAGAGGGCTATTTAATTTTCAAGAAAACTGTGTAAAATATTTACTTTATTCTTCATTAAATCCTAATGGAAAAATAACACTAGTAAAAGCTCCAACTGGTTCCGGGAAAACTTTAATATTAATAGACTATATAGATAAATATATAGAAAATATAGATTCAAAAGTGGCATTTATATGGCTTTGTCCGGGAAAAGGTAATTTAGAAGAACAAAGCATGAATAAGATGATTAAACATTTACCAAGTAGAATAGCTAAAAACCTATATGAAGTTTTAACTATGGGATTTGAAGAAGGTGATACTGCATTTATAAATTGGGAATTAATAACAAATGTTAGAAATAAAGCTATCACTGAAAGTGAAATGAAAAATTTATTTGAGAGAATAGCAGAAGCTCATAGGAAAGGAATAAACTTTATTGTAATAATAGATGAGGAGCATTCTAACGATACTAAAAAAGCTCAGAATATTATTAATGCATTTGCACCAATATCTGAAATAAGGGTTTCAGCTACTGTTAAAGAGAATAAATTAAGTAATTTTTATGAGATACCTGAAGTTGAAGTGATTGATGCTGGATTAATTTCTAAGGCTATATATATAAATGAGGGAGTAGAAGCTAATATCAATATAGATAGTGAACATGATTATTTAATTGAAATTGCAGATAAAAAAAGAAAAGAAATAGTAAAAAGATATACCGAAGTTGGAAAAAAAATAAAAATAAATCCTTTAATATTAATTCAATTTCCAGATATGTCAGAAGAGTTAATACAATATATTGAAACTAAATTAGAAACTATGGGATATACTTATGAAAATGGATTAGTGTCAAAATGGATGAGTGAAGATAGTGATAAGATAAATAAAGAAGGTATTGAAGAAATGAATGCAACCCCAATATTTTTGCTAATGAAGCAAGCTGTTGCAACAGGATGGGATTGTCCTAGAGCAAAGATTTTAGTTAAATTAAGAGAAAATATGGGAGAAGATTTTACTATACAAACTATTGGAAGAATTAGAAGAATGCCTGAAGCAATTCATTATAATGATGAAGTGTTGGATAATTGTTATTTATATACTTTTGATGAGAAGTATAAGGAAGCTATAAAACAAGAAATAGCAAGTGCATTTGATGTGAAACGTGTTATTTTAAAAGAAAAATGTAAGACATTTACGTTAGAAAAACAACTTAAAAATCTTGATTATGATGGATTAGGTGAAAGGGAAGCTTTCATAAAAATAAATAAATTTTTTACTGATAAATATAATTTAACATCTGATTTAAATAAGAATAAGCTTATTTTAGAATCAGAAGGTTATGATTTTTCGGCAGAACTAAAAAGAGTAGCAAGACAAGGTAAATTTATTAAAACAAGTTCAGTGTTAGATGTAGAAATAGGCTCATTTATTGAAACACGTAGAATGGTAAATACACATAAAAATGGTATAGATTTAATGCATTCAATTGATTCAATAAAATCATCAATAGGAATAAAACATGAAAAGTTAAAGGCTATTTTAGAGAGGTTATTTAGAGAAAATACGTATAAGAAAGATAAATTATTGAATCTTAAATTAAAAGAATTTTATGCATTCATTATAAATAATGAACAAAAATTAAAATGTGATTTTAGAGAAGCAACAAGTCAATTAGGAATTCAAACTTCTTTAGTATTAAATCCTAAAACAAAGCCATTTACTATTCCAGAAGTTGATTTAATCAAATATGATGCTTCTGAAACTGATGTAGTAGAAATGCTTAGCAATGCATATAATGAGTATCCTTCATCAGTTCTTGTTGATGGTATTCGTTCATTACCTGAAAGACTATTTGAAAGATATTGTGAAAGCAATAAAAATGTTGATTGGGTTTATAAAAATGGAGATACTGGACAAGAATATTTTTCAGTTGTCTATGTAGATAGCATACAAAAACAATGGCTATTTTATCCAGATTACATCGTAAAACTTAAAAATGGTGATGTGTGGATTATTGAAACTAAGGGTGGAGAAAAGAAATACGGACAAAGTAAGAATATTGATAGACAGACTGAAAATAAATTTGAAGCGTTTAAACAATATGCTAATAATAAAAATATAAATTGGGGATTTGTCAGAGATAAAAATGAGCAACTTAAAATAAATAATACAAATTATACAGAAAATATGAATGATGAAAATTGGAAACCAATATCAAATGCATTTTAAGTAATATATTTTTAGAATATAAGTAATTATATACTTATATTCTATTTTTTATGTACTTTGTTGCTAGTATCAGTTGACATTCCAGCTCCACCAAAGAAGACTATATTGTTACTTTCTTTTAGCATTTTTGTTAATTTATCTATTTCAGCATTCATAAAATCACCGACCTTTTATAATTTATATTTTTATTATTGCACAAATAAATGTAAAAATAAAATGCATTAATCACTTTTTCATATTTATATTTGTAATGAGTAAAATAAAGTGTAGAAATAAATTAGAGGTGAATAAAATGGCATTAAGACAACTTAGATATGAAGGCGATGAAATTTTAAGGAAAAGATGCAAAAAAGTTGAAGAAGTGGATGATCATATAAGAATGATATTAGATGATATGCTTGATACCCTGCATAATACAGAAGATGGAGCAGCAATTGCAGCACCGCAAGTTGGAATATTAAAAAGACTTGTAGTAATAGATATGGGAACAGGTATAATTAAATTAGTTAATCCTGAGATTATTGAAGAAAAGGGCATTCAAGAATGTGTAGAAGGGTGTTTAAGTATTCCTAATAAATATGGTAATACAATTCGACCTAAGAAAGTCACAATAAAAGCATTAAATGAAAATGGAGAAGAAATAATTTTGACTGGAAGAGGGGAAATGGCAAAGTGTTTTTGTCATGAAATAGATCACTTAGATGGAATTCTTTTTATAGATAAAGTTACTAAATGGCTAAAATTAAAGGATAAATAAAATTATGTAAAAGGGATATTTAAATTAACTTTTTTTATTTTAGCATATGTGTTTTATTTAACTTAACCATCAGAAAAGATGATTACTAGTTTTTTCTGATGGTTAAGTTTTAAAATTTATTTATTAGATTCCCAATGTTGATGTAAAGTATTAAAAATAGATCTTAAAGTTTTGCCAATTTCAAGATAACTTTCATCATTCAAGTTAGCAAGAGAAATTCTTAAACCCCATCTAGAAGATGCAAAGCCATCTCCATTTAATAAAATAATAGAATAATTTTTAGCTAAATCATAAAGGATGTCAAATGGTGTATAATTTTCCTCAATGAACTTAGCAAAATTAATTCCATACTCAATTCTAGCCCAATCTAATATATTTATTTCAGTATAATAAGAAGCATAATGAGGGTTATTAAAAACTTTAAGTTCTAAGCCTTCACATAATAGTTCTTTACGTCTTTTACAAATATCAATAGTAAGGTTCTTATAATTATTTTCTATATCAACTAATGCAAATCCACAGAAAAATGCCATTTGTACTTGTTGTGGTGTTGAAAGACCTGCAGTATGATTTAAAGCAACTTGTCTACTATCAGCAACTAATCTATCTATAAATGATAATTCTTCAGGGTTAGAAGATAAATGACAGTAACGTTTATTTAAAGTATCTTTATGTTTTTCAGGTAGTTCACCTATAAGTTTATTATAAATATTATTTTCGTTTAATATTATTGCACCAAGTCTCCAACCAGTTACACCGAAATATTTTGATAATGAATAAACACCAATAGTATTATAAGGTAAATCACTAATTATAGATTTAAAGTTATTAACAAATGTGCAATAAACATCATCAGTAATAATCATTAAATTAGGATTATATTTAGTTACAATATTTTTTAGAGTATTTCTGCAATGATCATTTAGTGCAATAGATGCAGGATTGTTTGGATTCACTATAAATAGTGCCTTAATATTTTTATCTTTTAATTTATTTAAATCATCTTCACTATACTGGTAAGTAGGAAGACCATTTTCATCAACTTCATTAGCATGAATATTTATTACATCAAAATTGTAATGAGGTAAATGTGGTATTTCTAAATAAGGAGTAAAAATAGGCGTCATAAGAGCTATTTTGTCACCTTTATTCAATAGGTGATTTTTTTCAAGGGAATCAAAGATATAGCACATTGCTGCAGTTCCGCCTTCAACCCCAAAGACATCAAAATTATTTTCAAATTTAATATTACCACATAATTCTTTAAGTAAATATTTATTTACAAGTTTTTCTATATTTACGAGCATCCTATCAGGGACAGGATAATTATCACCTATAATTCCATCAGCCAATTCAAAAATCCATTCATCTTCATTAAATCCAAGATTATTAACTCCATAATCATAAATTTTTTGTATTAAATTAATTCCAGGTAGTGAAGGATTTGCATTAATATATTTTAATAATCTTTTAGCAATGCCGTTTTTTTGAACCATACCAGCTAGAGCATTAATATTTAATGTTCTTTGAGTTTCTAATATTGCAAATTGACCAAAAGTAAAAAAAGCTTGTCTAGGTTCAGCAGCAGTCCAATTTGGATTTCCCCTACCAGCATCTAAGATTGTACTATTATTTAAAGAAGCTAATTTTAATAATTTATCTTTAAATTCAAATGGACTTACAGTTCCATAAATATTTTTTAATTTTTCTTTTGTTAATTCTATATTCATTATGAATGCCTCCTTTCAGGATGTATAAATACTGAAATATTTCTTGCAAGTATTAATTTTATAATAGAATTAGTAAAATTAAAATAGAAAAAATAAGTTTTAGTAATATAATAAAAAAAGTTAAAATAAATATGAAAAAAATAGTAAATTGATATAAAAATATTAGAAATTTATTTAAATTAATAAAAGTAGGAAAATAATTATTATATTATAAATATTTAAGGTATAAAAAAAGGTGCATGTATAAATGCACCTTTTTTAATGAGTTAATACTTCAATTCCAGTTTCTGTTACCAATACTGTATACTCCCATTGCGCTGAAGGATAACCATCTTCAGTTAATGTAGTCCAACCATCATCAGAATCTATAAATATATCTGGTTTTCCCATATTTATCATTGGTTCAATGGTAAATACCATACCAGGAACTAATAACATTCCAGTTCCTTTTTTACCTACATGAGAAACAAAAGGTGTTTCATGGAATTCAAGGCCTATACCATGACCACCAAATTCTCTAACGACAGAGTAGCCATTAGCTTCAGCGTGAGTTTGAACAGCTTCAGCTACATCACCTAAGAATCCCCAAGGTTTTGCAGCAGCTAATCCTTTATCTAAGCATTCTTTTGCTACTCTTACTAATTTCTCTAAATCAGGATGTACTTGACCAATCATAAACATTCTAGAGGCATCTGAAAAATAACCATTATATATAGTAGAAACATCTACATTTATTATATCACCATCTTCTAAAATAACATCTTCACTAGGAATACCATGGCAAACCTCATCATTTAATGATGTACAAACGCTTTTAGGATATCCTTGAAAGTTTAATGGAGCAGGTATTGCACCTTGTGAGACTGTATAGTCATGAACAATAGTATTAATTTCTTCAGTTGACATTCCTGCTTTGATTTTACTGCTCACTAAATCTAAAACTGCAGTATTTATTGCAGCACTTTCTTTGATTTTTTCTATTTGTTCTGGTGTTTTAATAATATTTCTAGGTGGTACTACATGACCTTTTAATTTATAAGAGTATACTTTTTCATCAAAGGCCAAATGACAGTTTTTGTATTTTTTATTGCTACCACACCAACAGTGGTCATTTCTACTTAAGTTCATATCTTTATCTCCTTGTTACTATTTATATATTTTCATTATATTACTTTATTAATAAAAAGGAAAACTATTAATATAAATATATGATATATATATAATTTTATTTAGTTAAAAACTATTTAATTATGTTATAAGTATACTTTATAATATAGTTAGAGAGGAATGAAATGGAAGGTAATAAAAATGAAAAAAAACTTAATTAGAAAAAATAATTTAATATACAAGGCTTTTATGATACTAGGTATAATATTAGTTTTGTATTATTTAGTTTTAAAATTAATGTTTGGATTTATAGCATTTTCTAGTATGTTTTGCATGTTAGGAATAGTTCTACTTATTTATGGATTTATAGAGTTAAGGTTTCAAATAAATATATGGAGTAAGATTCCTAAGATAATAAGAGGTATAGTTACAGTATTATTTATAATTGGATTAGTTTTATTTATAAGTCTAGAAGGTCTTATAATATATAATGGTCATCATGTTGATACTGAAAAGCCGGATTATTTAATGGTATTAGGAGCAGGAGTAAGGGGAACAAAAATTAGTACATCGTTATTATATAGGTTAGAAACAGCATTAGATTTTCATGAGCTATATCCTGATGTAAAGATAATTGTATCTGGTGGCCAAGGTGAAGGTGAAAAGATTAGTGAAGCTAGTGCAATGAGGAACTTTCTTGTTGATAATGGAGTAGATTCAAGTCAAATAATAATGGAAGATAAATCAACTGATACATATGAAAACTTTTTATATACAAAGAAAATATTAGATGAGGAAAGTGAAGTAGAAGCTCCTACAGTTACTATAATATCTAATAATTTTCATATGTTTAGAGCAAAGTTTTTAGCTAAAGAAGTTGGATTTAATGTTTTAGGATATCCAGCACAATCTCATAAAGTGTCAGCAGTAGTATTTTATGTGAGAGAGTTTTTTGGAGTAATAAAGGCTTTTATATTTAGAAGATAATAAGAAAATTGAGAAGATTATATTAAATAAATCTTCTCAATTTTTTATAAAAATTTAAGGGGGAAGTAATAAATGTATATTATTGAAACAAATAATTTATCTAAATCTTATGGTAAAAATAGAGGAATAATGGATGTGAATTTAAAAATAAAGGAAGGTGAAATATTTGGATTTGTAGGGCCGAATGGTGCAGGCAAATCTACTACAATAAGAACTTTGTTAAATTTTATTTTTCCTACAGGGGGAAGTGGAAAAATATTTGGTATGGATATAGTAAAGGAAAGTAAGGATATTAAAAAGCAAATAGGATATGTACCAAGTGAAGTAAAATTTTATGATGAAATAAAGGTTAAAGATATAATTAAATACTCATCTAGTTTTTATGATGGAATTAGCAAGAATGAAGTTGATAAGCTTTATGAGTTACTTGAAGTTGATGTTAACAAAAAGATGTCAGAGCTTTCTTTGGGAAATAAGAAAAAGGTAGCAATAGTACAAGCATTAATTCATAAGCCAAGGCTATTAATATTAGATGAACCTACTAATGGATTGGATCCATTGATTCAAAAGAGGTTATTTCAATTATTAAAAAAGGCAAATAATGAAGGGGCTACAGTATTTTTCTCATCTCATAACTTAGTAGAAATAGAAAATTTTTGTGATAGAGTAGCAGTAATTAAAGAGGGAAAAATCGTTGATACTGTTGTTTTAGAAAAGTTAGCTAAAAAAGCTGCATTAAAGATAGTTTTAAGTTGTGAAAATATGGATGAAGCTTTGATAAGAAAAATTGGAGGAGAAGTTCTTTCAAATGATAATGATGAATTTATTTTCTTTTATAGAGATGATATAAATAGTTTAGTTAAAAAGCTTTCGTCGTATAAGATAGATAAATTATTAATTAGTGAACAAACACTAGAAGATACATTTATGAACTATTATGAAAGCAAGGGGGATATATAATATGAATATTTTTAAGTTTGAATTTAAAAGGCTATTAAAGGGAAATATCATTTGGGCTTTAGTGTGTAGTGTTTTAATTATAATGTTTATGCTATTCTTTCCAAGTATGAAGGAGATGGGAATGCAAGAGTTAGTAGGGGCAAAATTAGAAGCTTTACCAGAAGCTTTTCTGGAAGCATTTAATATAAGTGGATCTACTGATTTTAGTAATATTTCTGATTTTTCTGCTTATGTGCTTCAATATATAGTAATGGCAGGTGGAATATATGCAGCAATACTTGGCGTATCATCTTTAGCAAAAGAAGAAAGTGAAGGCACTATTGAATTTTTATATTCTAAACCTGTTACAAGAAACAAAATAGTTACAGCAAAGATTTTAGCTAATGCATTTATACTTTTTATATTTATAATTATAGTTTGTATTATAACTATAATGTCATCTATAATCGTTAAACCAGATGATGCAAAATTTGTATCAGTGTTTAGAGATATAAAGGATATTTATTTAGGAATGGCTTTAATTTCATATATATTTATGACAATAGGTTTTTTAATATCAGTTTTTGTAAAGTCTGCAAAGAAAGCTACATCAATAGCATTAGGAATGTTTTTTGCAAGCTATGTATTAGGAATATTTTCAAAGCTTCAAGATAGATTAAGTGGATTTATATATTTATCACCATTTGATTATGCGGCTCCATCAAATGTAATAAAAAACGGATTTGAAGAAAAGTATATTATTATAGGGGGATGTATAATGATTATATCAATTGTTGGAACTTATATAATATACAATAAAAAAGATTATAATATATAACAATGATCATAATTCAATTTGAGAAAAAATAAATAAGCATGTTTTAGTTAATTAGAATTTGATAAATTCAATTTTAGATAAATATTTAAGGAAATACCACCAGTTATAAATTTAAAATGGTGGTATTTTTAATAATATGGAAAGTAAATGAATAAAAATATTGATAAATATTAATATTAACTATATGAAAATTTTTTTGTTATAAATTATATTAAAGGGGGTAGACGGTATGAGTAGTGAGTTCATATTTAATGAAGATATAAACAAAATAATAACTAAAAGAAAATCAGTTAGAACATATAAGCATGAAGAGTTAACAGATGAAATATTAAATAAACTTAATGAATATATTAAATCTTTAAGTGGACCTTTTGATGAAAAGGTAATATTTAAAATACTTGATTCTAAAGAACATATTAATGGAGCTAAGCTTGGAACATATGGAATAATAAAAGGTGCAACAAAATTCATTGCAGCAAAGATAAAGGAAGGGGAATTTGCATTAGAAGAATTAGGATATGAAATGGAATCATTAATTTTATATGCAACATCTTTAGGATTAGGCACTTGTTGGATTGGAGGAACTTTTAAAAAAGGACAATTTGCTAAGGCAATGGAAGTTGAGTCTGGAGAAATTTTACCTATAATATCTCCAATAGGATATGAAAATGAAAATAAAAGCTTTGTAGAAAAAACAATGAGGAGATTTTCGAATCCTGCTCATAGAAAGCCATGGAATAAAATCTTCTTCTTTAGGGATTTTTCATGTCCTTTAACTGAGCATGCTACTTTAGATGGATTCAAAGATGCATTAGAAAATGTAAGATTGGCTCCATCAGCGTTAAATAAGCAACCTTGGAGAATAGTAAAGCATGGAGATGATTTTCACTTTTTTATTTCTAAGGATAAAGAGGAAGCTAAAGAAGGATATGATATTAATAAAATAGATTTAGGAATTGCAATGTGTCACTTTGATTTGACTTGTAAAGAGCTTGGAATAAATGGAGGATTTAAAGTAATTGATCCTAAAATTGAAGAAGTACCAAAGCATTATAAGTATATTATTACTTGGATTAAAGAAGAGCAAAATGGGCGAATATGAGAAATTAACTATAAGTATAGTTAAAAATACTTTTAGTGTATGTAAATAAGTAATTTGGATAAAATAACGTTAGAGTTAATTATATAGTTTATATACATTGGAGGTTATTAATTATGGCTTTTGAAAAATTAGAGAACAAAATTAATAAAATTAATAAAAAGATTAAGCAAGGAAGATTATCTCAAGAGATTGCTGATGAAATTAGTAATGTAATTAATGAAGTAGAAGAGCTAGGCGATGAAGCAAAAGATAAATTTAAAAGTGCAGTAGACGATATGAAAAAATCATTAAAAAAAATGAAGTAGTAAAGGAGCGTATGAGTGTATGCTCCTTTATTTTTAATATATTCTTTGATTTATAAGTAATAATTATGAAGTAAATTCCAATATAAGAATATATTAATAAATATTTTGGGATATGTTAATATATTAATTAAGTAAAAGTAAATAATATGTGGGGTGTGTAATGAATAAAAAAAGTGAAATTATAACTGCTGTATTAGTAGTTATAGTTGTAATTGGGGCATTAATATTTGCTAACGCAAAAGGAACGTTAAATAAGAGCAAAAGTATAGTTGATGAAAAAGATATTATTACTTCGAGAGATAGTATAGTTAAAGAGTTTATACCAAGTGATGATTTTATTAAATTTAATATAGATGCACCTAATGCGTCTTTAGAGATTATAAAAACCAATGAAAAGAAAATAAAGATTCAATGTACTAATAATGATAATAGCAAATATAAAATAAAGCAAAAAGGTAATGATATAATAATTGAGAAAAAAGAAAAATTAAAATTACTTAAATGGAATATTAAAGGAGATAATATAAAAATAGAAATACCAAGTACGCTAATAGCAAGTGTTGATGCAGATACTTCTAATGGAGCAATAATTTTAAATGGTATTGAAGCAAATAATATTGATATGGATTCAAGTAATGGAGAAATAATTATAGAAAATGTTAATACTAAAGAAGATATAAAAATTGAAACATCTAATGGTGGAATTGAAGTTACAAATGTATCAGCAGAAAATATTACGTTGGATTCAAGTAATTCACAGGCCGTATTAAATAATATAAATGGAAAAGAAATAAATGTAGATACATCAAATGCAGAAATTAATGTAAAAGAATGTAGAGGTGACAAAGTTGTACTAGATACTTCTAATGGAGAGATAGAAGTATATGAATGCTATGCGAATAATATAAAGTTAGATACATCAAATGCAGAAATAACATTAGAAAATTTAAAAGATAAAGAGTTTGTAATAGATAATTTAGAGGTAAGTACAAGCAATGCTAGTGAAAATATTAATGCAAATTATAATAATAAAAAGTAAGTAAGCAAATAAGGAGAATTTATAATGGAAATAAGAAAAGCAACTATAGAAGATGTAAATATTATAGCGAAATATAACTATAATTTAGCACTTGAAACAGAAAATAAAGTACTAAATATGGATACAGTAACTAAGGGCGTTGAATCAGTATTAAAAGATTCAACTAAGGGGATTTATCATGTATGTGAAATAGAGGGACAGGTTGTAGGTCAAATAATGTATACTTTTGAATGGAGCGATTGGAGAGATGGAATATTTTTATGGATTCAAAGTGTATATGTTAATAAGAACTTTAGAGGAAAGGGGATATTTAAAAATTTATATAAATATATAAAAGATATTTGTGATAATGATAAAGACATTTGTGGAATAAGATTATATGTAGAGAAAGAAAATTATACAGCTCAAAAAACATATAAAAATATTGGGATGGATAAATGTAATTATTATATTTACGAATATGAAAAATAAATTGTAGAAGGTTAAAGATAATTTTAATATTCATAAAGTGAACAACAAATATATATATATGATATAAAGAAATAGGGGGTGAAAGTAAAAATGAATACAGCAGAATTAAAGGCAAATGCAAAAGAGCAGTTAAGGGGAAAATGGGCAGTGGCAATTGGTACTGTATTAGTTGCAAATATATTGATTGATTCAGATGTAATGTATAAAGTTAGTGAAAAATTTGGCTTGTTTGGATTAAGCGTATCCTGCAGTTTAATATCATTATTCCTTGGAGGAGTTCTTTCAGTAGGGCTTTGTAAATTCTTGTTAGATATGGCAACTAAAAGAGAAGAACCAAGATTTGAAACTTTATTTTCTCAATTTAATATTTATCTTAAAACATTAGGATTAAATATACTTATTACGTTAGCAGTATGCATAGGTACTATATTATTTATAGTACCAGGAATAATTGTTGGACTTATGTTTTCTCAAAGTTATTATATTTTATGTGAAGATCCTAGTAAATCTATAACACAATGCATAAAAGAAAGTGTTGATATGATGAATGGGCATAAGTGGGATTTGTTTTATTTAGAATTAACATTTATAGGATGGTGGCTCCTTACAGCAATAACTATTGGAATTGCAGGGCTTTGGGTTTCACCATATGTTAAAGTAACTGAAGCTAATTTTTATTTAAGTATAAAAAATAATTAATAAAGTCAATGCATTAGAGGTTATATAATTTAAAATTATATAACCTCTAATTTTTTATGTATTTAATATAAAAAAAATAATGTATAAAATGTCCTTTAAAATTTGTATAATTATAAAACAATATAATTTACAATTATTAATTTTAAAAAGGTGTGTGATATCATGGCAAAAGAAGCATGTGATAACAGAGTATATATATTAACTAGCAAACTAATGTATCTCTTTATAACTAATATATGGTTTTTAATAAGTATTTCACCATTTATACTTTATTTCTTTTTATCGGGTGAAAATTTATCTATTCCAATATTAACATTCATAGGAATATTATTAGGTCCAGCGTTGGCAACAATGTTTTCGGTTACAGGCAAGGTAATGAATGATAAAGAAGAAAATGCAACAAAAGATTTCATTCATTTTTATAAGCTTAATTTTGGACAAGGTATATTTATTGCAGCTATTATAAATATAATATTAATGGTTTGCTATGTAGATATAGGATTATTTTTTTCAAGTAACATGAAGTTTATTTCTTATATATTAATCGTATTAGCTATATTTATGGGAGCAATATGTTTTTATGCTTATCCAAGCTTAGCAAGAATAAATGTAAAAACAATAGATATATTTATAAAATATCTACAAAATTAGTATTCAAAAAATTATATATAACACTAACTAATATATCAATATTGATAATTGGTGTAGCAATATTGAATTTTACTAATATTTCATTAATTGCAGTATTATTTGGTGGAAGTGCAATATTCTATTTTATTTAAAAAATGGAAGAAAATATTTTAAAAGATGTAGATGTTGAGTTAAAAGAAAAATATTGAAAATAAAAAAAGATATAAGTAAAATTTTTTACTTATATCTTTTGGTTTATAATAATTTTAATGAGTTTATTGAATAAGTATAAATCTTTAATAGAATTAGTAGGAGTTAATGGGCATAAAAAAGTATTCCAATTGGAACTTAATTCTTGTTCTGAAATAATTAAATTACCAAACCATTTATTTTTACTTCTTTATAAAGGTTAATGTGAACTATTAATTTTTATTTATAATACATATTACTTAAAGCTTTATTAATGAATTTCTTTTTTTGAAAATCTATTACATGTAATAAAATAAGACATAAGTAGTACTGTAATTGCAATTAATATTCCTAAAATAGTTAATATTGTAGGATTTAAAGTTATATTAATTTCAGATAGTATGTCTAGTAATGCAGTAGAAAATACTATAGGAATCATAGCAATAAACATAAGAACGTATCTACCATTTTCAAATCCTAGTAAAAGGGTAGCTGGCATTAATATTGATGTAAAAAATATACCAATACCAACAGTAGCCAATGGTATAGTATATAATGGCAAAGAAGAAACTAAATCATTTATTCCTAATATCTTTACACTTACAGATAGAATTGTTGATATTATTACCGCAATAACTGTGTTTAATAAGCAGTATATATATTTAGATAAAATATATTCATTTGTTTTAACTGGTAAAGAATATATTAAATAATTCATTTTGCTTCTTTCTTCATAAAAAGTAATTGTATAGGTAGCCATCATTAAATACATGGCACCGGCAAAAACAATCATAGTTGGTTGTACAGCAGCAAAGAATATTCCAAGCGCTAAGATAATAAGTAAATTTTTCTTTATAGCTAGTAATGAATTAAATTGAAGTTTTAGTAAATTTCCAATATTATTCATAAATTACTCCCTCCTAGTGTAATACAATAAAATATCTTCAAGAGTACATTTTTCATAAATTGCCTCATCGCCAAAAAGTTCATAAGCTTTTCTTCTATCAGATATTAAACCTTCAAATCCAAAGGCGTATTCTTTTAATGAAATAAATTCATTCTTAATACTATTATCAATTAAATCCTTTTTGCTTTTTACAAGTGTATGATTATCTAAAATTTCATCCTTTTCACCTTTAAGAAGTATTTTCCCATTGTATATCATAACTATATAATCAGCAGATTTATCTAAATCTGTAGTTATATGAGTAGAGTAAAATACAGTCATATTATCTATTTCCATGTGGTCTTGCATAAGTTCTAAAAATTCATTTCTTATTATAGGATCTAAACTAGATGTTGGTTCATCCATTATTAATAATTTTGGATGATGAGATAAAGCCATTATAAGTTCAAATTGTTTTTTTTGCCCTTTAGATAAATCTTTATACTTTTTAGAGTCATTTATTTGAAATTTATTTATATATTTTTTATATAATTCTTCATCCCAATTAGAATAAAATTTAGATATTATTTTATGAAGGTTAACTAATTTACTTTC
The DNA here is from genome assembly GCF_015670405.1 of Clostridium sp. 1001271B_151109_B4. Lineage (GTDB taxonomy): Bacteria > Bacillota > Clostridia > Clostridiales > Clostridiaceae > Clostridium. Next base: position 64,362 of record NZ_JADPBQ010000016.1, read on the forward strand.
TTCTAAGAATCCAGATTCATCACCAACATAAGCAATGTTTTCTTTTGTTTTAGTATCTTTATTGATATCGGAATTTAGTATTTTTATTTCGCCAGAATCAGGTTTAATCATTCCAAGCAAAGATTTAATTGTAGTAGTTTTACCAGAGCCATTTGGACCAATAAATCCAGTAATATATCCTTTTGGTATATCAAGATTATCTATAGTTAAAGAAAAATTCTTATAATTTTTTTGTAAATTACGAATTTCAATAGAATTCATATTTATACCTCCTCATAAATACTTTTTAAAATTTCAATACATTCATCAAGTGTTACCCCTAGAGCTTTAGCAGATATTATGACAGCCTCAAGTTTATCTTCCATTTCAGCCATGGCAGCTTCTCTTAATCTTTCAGAATTTGAACCGGAAACAAAGGTTCCTTTTCCAACAACTGTTTCAATAAAGCCTTCTTTTTCTAGTTCTTCATAAGCTCTTTTAGAGGTTATGATACTTACTTTAAGCTCTTTTGCTAATGATCTTATTGATGGAAGTGGATCTCCAGGTTTTAAATTTCCATTCAATATTTGATTTTTTATTTGAGTTTCTATTTGCTCATAAAGTGCAATTGGTGATGAATTGCTAATTAATATATCCAAGTGTTCACCTCCGTGTATAAGTGTATATATATATTATATACATATAATATCAATTTGATGATTAATAGTTAATGTAGTTTTGGAAAAATATTACAAAACAAAAAGAGATTAGTTTACTAAATAAAATAATCTCTTAACTTTAAATATCCTAGAATTTATAAATATGAAGATGTTATAGGGTTTAGTCATCACTGCAAACGCAAATTGAGTTTTGCAATGCTATATATTCCTCTTTACTTAATGATTTAATATATTTATCAAAATGATCATCAGAACAAAAATAACCTATTTTATTTTCTAAAAAACTTTTATCTAAAGTTTTTTTGCAATATAAACAGTGTTTCATTTTATTTACCTCCAATATATGTTAGTGTGAAAAATTTGCTTATATATTATTCAAATTTATGATTAAATAATGAAATATTTTTTCCAATGATTATGCATTTAGAATTAGCACCATGACCAATTTCTTCTGTTTTAGCAATTGGTAAATTAGGATTATCTATTATACTTACTACTAATTCTTCAATAGTAGGAGTTATATTATTTTCTTGCATTTTACTAAAGGTGCCTAGTATTAGCCCTTGAATTTTATCAAATACTCCCATTTGCTTAAGTTGATTTAAAAAGGCAGACATAAGTCCAGCTTCTCCACCCATACTTTCTAAAAGTAAAACCTTATCTGTAAAGTCAGGCATATATTTAGTACCAGCTAACTTTAAAAGACAACGAATATTTCCACCAACAACAATTCCTTCTATTTTTAAACCTTGAATAAAGTTATAAGAAAAGTTAAATAAATCATCCTCATTATTAAATAAGCTATTAGTAAAGTTAGAAATCTGATTTTCACTATCTGAAGATATAAGATTTCTTATTTGATAAAGATAAACAGGTTTTTTAGTTTGAGAATAAATAGAATTTAAAACCGTAGTTAAATCACTATAACCAAAGAAGGGTTTAGGATTTTTAGATATATAATCATAATCTAAATAATCTAAAACCTCGTTTGCAAGATCACCACCAGAGATATCAAAGATAGCTTTTATTTCATTATTTTTATATAAATCCATAAAGGCTTTTCCCTTATCTTTAGCAGGGCCATTAAATGGAGATGTGGTTTCATATATGTAGTTACTACAAATAGGATTTAAGTTTAACTGTTTTAAGGTTTCTAATAAATTATCAATTTTAGATTTATTAGCTATAGGCTGTCCATTTGAACAAGCAACTATAGCAACTTTATCATTTTTATTTAATATAGACATAATTTTTCCTCCATTATAAGAATTAATTTATATTATAGTAGCACTAGGAAGTTGAAACTTCAATTAAATTAAATGATTATAAATTAGTCTACATATGAAGTATGGAATTAATGAGCTTTGCATTAATATAGTGTGTGAAATAAATTATTGGCCAATAAAATTAAAATTAATCAAAAACTTAGTTAATAACCTGCTCTTAACTTAATAATATATAAGGGGAGGTGTTTTAATGTGATAAAAGATATAGTGTTATATTTAGAAGATTTGAATTTTGTATCTATAATTCTTAGACTTACTATGGCTGTGATTTTTGGTGGGATAATTGGCTATGGAAGAGAGAGGGAAAGAAGACCAGCAGGTCTTAGAACTCATATACTAGTATCTATTGGAGCAACTCTTGCGATGATAACAAATATTTATATGTATAAAATATATAATGGATATACTGATCCAACTAGGCTTGGAGCGCAAGTAATAAGTGGTATTGGTTTTTTAGGTGCTGGTACTATTATAGTAACCGGAAAAAATAAAGTAAGAGGATTAACAACAGCTGCAGGTCTTTGGGCATGTGCATGCATGGGACTAGCTATTGGGGCAGGATTTTATTCAGGAGCACTTATTGGGTGTTTATTTATTTCAGCGGTTACGGTTGCTCTTGCAAATATTGATAAAAAAATTAATAGAAATTCACGCAATATAACATTGTATATCTTAGTAAATTCAACTACAGCAGCATCAAATTTATTACAGGACATACAAAGTAAAAATGTAAAAATTAGTGATATAGAAATAAGTAATAATAATGTATCATCTAATGATTTGATAGGAATTTTGCTTGGACTTAAGATATCAAGAGAAGTATGCCATTATGACTTTATAGAATCCATTAAAAATAAAAATGAAGTTATTTTCCTTCAAGAAATAAATTAGGAAAAAATTAAAGTGATTTAGAGATTACATAATAACTGTTGAAAACTGAATTATAGTAAGTTTTCGACAGTTTATTTTATGTTATAATTAATTAATGTTTTGTATAAGTAAAAGGAATAAAGGAGAAGATATGAGATGAAATTAGATATTGTTTGAATAGCAAAATAAAAGTTTAGGGAGAGAAATATAATAGGGGAGATTAAATATGTATTATTCAACAAGATATTCATCACCATTAGGAGCAATAACAATAGCTAGTGATGGAGAAAATTTAATTGGATTATGGATAGAAGGCCAAAAGTATTTTGGTGGTACTGTATCTGAGGATATGATTGAAAATAATGATTTAAATATATTTGTAATAACAAAAAAATGGTTAGATAGATATTTTGCAGGAGAAAAACCTAAGATTAGCGAATTACAATTAGCTCCAAGTGGAGGAGAGTTTAGAAAGCTAGTATGGGATATTTTATGTGAGATACCATATGGAGAGATCACCACTTATGGGGAAATAGCAAAAAAAGTAGCTTTTAAAATGAATAAAAAAAGCATGTCAAGTCAAGCTGTTGGCGGTGCTGTAGGACATAATCCAATATCTATTATTATTCCCTGTCATAGGGTTATAGGTGCAAAGGGAAATCTTACTGGATATGCTGGAGGAATTGATAAAAAAATAGGATTACTTGAGCATGAGGGAGTAGATACTTCTAAACTTTTTATACGAGAAAAGAGGAAATCTTATTAGAATTACACTGTAGAGAGTTAGATTTATGTTAAAGATATAAAGTTAAAAGCCTTGATATTAAATAATATCGAGGCTTTTAACTTGTTAGATATATAATTGGTGCCGGCAGTGGGAATCGAACCCACACGGTTGCCCGCATGATTTTGAGTCATGTGCGTCTGCCAGTTCCGCCATGCCGACCTAATTAATATATACATAATATTACCATGGTGTAGTGAAAATGTCAATATATTTTAGTTCAAAAATGTGGAAAAAATTTAAAGTGAAAATATTAAACAATGAATAATTTAATAAAATTTAGAACATGTTGTAGGATTTTAGCATATATTGCTCATATGATGATAGAACTACGAATAATGAAAGGGATACAAAGGTATGGAATGGTTTATGGGCTTAAGTCCAATTATACAAGGTTTAGTGGCTACAATATTTACATGGGCGATAACAGCACTTGGAGCATGCTTAGTATTTTTCTTTAAGACTGTTGATAAAAGAATATTAAATTGTATGCTTGGATTTGGAGCAGGGGTTATGGTAGCCGCAAGTTTTTGGTCATTATTAAATCCTGCGATAGAATTGTGCTCAGAGCTTGGGTACAGCCAGATTATATTGCCATCAATAGGATTTTTTGCAGGGGGTATATTTATAATATTAGCTGATAAAATGATGGATAGATATTCTTATGGCGTAATAACTGAAAGTGATGAAATAGCAAGGGACTCAGTGGTGAAAAAGTATAAGAAGAGTATATTACTAGTAGTTGCAGTAACTCTTCATAACATACCAGAGGGATTAGCAGTTGGGGTAGCTTTTGGGGGAGTAGCAGCAGGTATACCATCAGCGACAATAGGAGCAGCAATAAGTTTGGCTTTAGGAATAGGGCTTCAAAATTTTCCGGAGGGCGCAGCAGTTTCGCTACCTTTAAGAAGAGAAGGATTATCTAGGAAAAAAAGTTTCTTTTATGGACAAGCATCAGGAATAGTTGAACCAATAGCAGGAGTCTTAGGTGCTATAGCAGCAATTAGTGTTAGAAGTATGTTGCCATTTTTTTTAGCGTTTTCAGCAGGAGCTATGGTGTCAGTTGTAGGTTCAGAATTATTACCAGAGGCGTCTATTGAAAATAAAGGATTAACAACTATAGGATTGATATTAGGATTTATAACAATGATGGTATTAGATGTAGCGCTAGGATAAGTGAAAATAAAGAAATAGTAAAAGGATGACACTGAAGTGTATCATCCTAATTACATAAGCTTTGATAGAAAGTTTGTTTCGAGAGTTAAAATTTTATAGGAAAATTATTCATCGTAGCATTCAGAAGAAGCAGCATGTATAGATATGAACATTTCCTTACCAGGTTCATATCTAGCTTTAGTTCTAGCTTCTTCATTAGATTTTAAGTTTGGAGCAAATCCATCCTCATCGCCAACACCAGTTGAGTAATTTTTTGTTTAATGAAAATTATTATCAATACATTTGCTTTTAGTATATCAAAATAGGTAAATATATGGCAAGATAAATGATAATGATTATTAATTTCATTTTAGAAGAGTTTTCTTAAGGAAATATTTTCAAAAAATAATAATAAAAATTAGCAATATGATAAAAAAATCTAATTTTAATATTGTTACAGATTGATTCATCTGTTATTATATAGAAGTAGGATAGATTTATGCCCTGCGGGGTAAATCTTGACCCAGTTAGGTACGGTCTAGATATTTACATATATTTAAGACAAGCTATAACTAATATTAATTAGGGAGGAATAAATATAATGATGTATTCAAAAGAAGTTGAAGAAATGTGCGTTGTTGCTAAAGGCGCTAATCATGCATGTGCTCCAATTCCAGTTGAAGGAAAATGGGTACAAGCTACACAAATATCAGATATTTCAGGGTTAACTCACGGAATAGGTTGGTGTGCACCTCAACAAGGAGCTTGTAAATTAACTTTAAATGTTAAAGGTGGAGTTATCCAAGAAGCATTAGTTGAAACAGTTGGATGTTCAGGAATGACTCACTCTGCTGCTATGGCTTCAGAAATATTACCAGGAAGAACTATATTAGAAGCTTTAAACACAGATTTAGTTTGTGATGCTATAAATACAGCAATGAGAGAATTATTCTTACAAATCGTATACGGAAGATCTCAAACTGCTTTCTCTGAAGGTGGATTACCAATCGGAGCTGGTTTAGAAGACTTAGGTAAGGGGTTAAGATCACAAGTAGGTACTACTTACGGAACTCTTGATAAAGGACCAAGATATTTAGAAATGGCAGAAGGATACATTACTAAAATCGCTTTAGATGCAGATAATGAAATCATCGGTTATAAGTTCGTTCACCTAGGAAAAATGATGGAAATGATCGGTAAAGGAATGGATGCTAATGAAGCATTAGAAAAAGCTGCAGGACAATACGGAAGAGTTGCTGACGCTGTTAAATTAATCGATCCAAGACACGAATAATTTGTAAGGAGGAATTTAATCATGGCATTATTTGAAAGTTATGAAAGAAGAATAGGACAAATCACTCCAGTATTAGAAAAATACGGAATGAAAACATTAGAAGATGCTAAAGCTGTATGTGATGCATACGGAATAGATCCATATACAATCGTTAAAGAAACTCAACCAATCGCATTCGAAAATGCTGCTTGGGCTTACGTTTTAGGTGCTGCAATCGCTATAAAGAAAGGTTGCACAAAAGCTGCTGACGCTGCTGAAGCTATCGGAGAAGGGTTACAAGCTTTCTGTATTCCAGGATCTGTTGCTGACGATAGAAAAGTTGGTTTAGGACACGGAAACTTAGGGGCTATGCTTTTAAGAGAAGAAACTAAATGTTTCGCATTCTTAGCAGGACACGAATCTTTCGCTGCTGCTGAAGGTGCTATCAAAATAGCTGAAAAAGCTAACAAAGTAAGAAAAGAACCATTAAGAGTTATCTTAAACGGTCTTGGAAAAGATGCTGCTAAGATAATTTCAAGAATCAATGGATTTACTTATGTTGAAACTAAATTTGACTTCTTCACTGGTAAATTAGAAGTTGTTAATTCAAAAGCTTACTCTAACGGGCCAAGAGCTAAGGTTAACTGCTACGGTTCAAACGACGTTAGAGAAGGTGTTGCTATAATGCATCACGAAGGAGTTGACGTATCAATCACTGGTAACTCAACTAACCCTACAAGATTCCAACACCCAGTTGCTGGAACATACAAGAAAGAATGTATCGAATTAGGTAAGAAGTACTTCTCAGTTGCATCAGGTGGTGGTACTGGTAGAACTCTTCACCCAGATAACATGGCAGCTGGTCCAGCTTCTTATGGTATGACTGATACTATGGGAAGAATGCACTCAGATGCTCAATTCGCTGGTTCTTCATCAGTTCCTGCTCACGTAGAAATGATGGGATTAATCGGTGCTGGTAACAACCCAATGGTTGGTATGACAGTTGCTGTTGCTGTTGCTGTAGAAGAGCACGCTAAATAATATATTTATAAGTATTTACTTATAAAAAAGTTTAGTAAAAAAGAGTCTTATATGAACTTATTAGAGTTTCATATAAGGCTCTTTTTCTGTTAAAGATAGAAGAATACGGGTATTGAAGTAGGAAGTAAAGGACAAGCAAAGAGTGGATTATTAAACTTATCTAATTAATTAAATAAACTAGCTAAAAAAGAAAAGTTAAAAAGTGATATTGATGAACTTAATATAATAATTTACAAATTAAATAATCTTATATATTCAAGTAGAAATTATAAGTATTTAGTGAATAGTTTTGGTTCAAATAATTATTATTTTATGTTAGTATTTCAAAAGTTTCAGTAGATAGAGAAATGGTATTAATGCTCAGAAAAGCTTTGGAAAAATAGAAATGAATTTAATAGTATATACTTTAATTATAAGTATATGTGCATTATATAAGGTTATGTATTATTAGGATAATAGAAGTTAATTTTATATGATATAATATTTATTATTTGATATACGAAAGGAAAAGAAAATGAATATACAGATATTTGGAACAAAAAAATGTAATGATACTAAGAAAGCAGAGAGATTTTTTAAAGAAAGAAGAATTCCATATCAATTTATAGATTTAAAAGAAAAGGCTTTAAGTAAAGGTGAGCTTCAAAGCGTTAAAAAATCAGTAGGACTTGAAAATTTAATAAACAAAAATTCAAAAGACTATAAAAAATTAAATATGGATAAAATAAGAGGGGCGGAAACAAGAGAGGATATGTTATTAAAAAATCCAACACTTTATGTAACTCCTATAGTTAGAAATGGTAAAGAAGCAACGGTAGGAAATGCTCCAGAAACATGGAAAGAGTGGGAAAAGGCAAAATAGTTACTAGATTAGAGTAGTAATAAGAAATATACTAATTATTTACAATATAAAAAGAATAGATAGATTTGCTTTCTATACAAATCTATCTACTCTCCCCACTAAGTGATTTGAATCTATGCTTATATTGTACAAAATCTATCTATTCCTACTGAGTTTATGAAGTCTATAACTTAAAGAAACTCCATCAAGAGTTTTAATATTAACTAATTAAATGCTTTATAAATAGCATTAATTCCTTTTTCAAAGTCGTCATTTTCAATTCCAACTAAGACATTTATTTCACTTGAGCCCTGATCTATCATTCTAATATTAACATCAGCTTCAGCAAGTGCAGTAAATATTTTAGAAGCTACACCTTTAGTATAAGCCATGCCTGTGCCAACAGTAGCTATTAATGCCATATTAGGATAAACAACTACAGAGTCGGGATTACATGCCCTTTTGATTTCTTCAACAATGACTTCAGTTTTATTTTTTAAGTTAGAATCAGAAATTACTACACTTACAGTATCTATTCCTGAAGGCATATTTTCAAAAGAAACACCATTTTGTTCTAATATAGTAAGTATTTTTCTACAAAATCCTAACTCACTATTCATCATAGATTTTTCAATAGACAAAACTGTAAAGTTTTGTTTTCCAGCAACTCCAGTAATAGTGTTTTCATGCTTGGTTTCATTACTAACTATTAATGTACCATCATTTTCAGGGTCATTAGTATTTCTTATATTAATTGGAATACCAGAACTTCTTACAGGAAATACAGCTTCTTCATGAAGAACAGAAGCTCCCATGTATGATAGTTCTCTAAGTTCTCCATATGTAATAGTTTTAATCTTTTTAGGATTATTAACTATTCTAGGATCAGCCATTAAAAATCCAGGAACGTCAGTCCAGTTTTCATAAAGTTTAGCATTTATGCTAGCAGCAACTAATGCACCAGTTACATCAGATCCACCTCTTGAAAAAGTAACTATATCCCCATGTTGATCTGAACCATAAAATCCAGGAATAACGGCCCTTTCATGGGCTGAAAGTTTGTCTTTTAGTAAAGAATAAGTTTCCTCTAGGTTTAATGAAGCATATTTATTAAATTTAATAACATCCTTAGCATCTATAAAATCAATTCCTAAATAATTAGCAAGGATTAAACCATTTAAATACTCACCTCTACTAGCAGCATAGTCTACAGAAGCCCCATTTTCTATATCCTTTTTTATAATTTCTAAGTGAGGATTTAAATCGAAATTTAAATTTAATTCATTGACAATTGCGTGGTATCTTTCAGAAATTAATTTAAATACATCATCTAAGGAAATGCCGGAATTAACATGAGCATGACATAGATAAAGTAAATCAGTTACCTTAAAATCCTTAGAAAATCTTTTTCCAGGTGCTGAAGGAACTACATACTTTCTTTCAGAATTACCATCAATTATGTTTTTTACTTTTTTAAAATGGATAGAATCTGCTAGAGAACTTCCACCAAATTTTGTTACTATAGTATTCATTGTTTTGCCCCCTTATATTAACAAAGTTAAAAATTAACCTTACTAATTATCTTAACAAAAAATGACAAAAAACTCAACTCGAATAAATGGAAGAAAGAAAAATATTTTCCATAAAATAACACATAAATTGTTATTAAAATGACACAAATTCATAGTATAATAAAGTAGTAGACTTAAAATTTAGTATAAGATTAAAAGAACTGCATTATAAGATATTATTTTTAATGCATTATTTTTAATGCATTGACTTAAATACATTCAAAGTTTATGGGGAGAGGGAAATAAATGGACAAGTTTCTGGTTGACAGAATGCAACTTACAGTTGATAATTACAGATTAGCTAAGGAAGAATTAAGAAATGATGGAGATATAATAAATCACTTTGCATCTTTAGTTTTTGCGCATTACGAAAAAGAAATACCAGTAGAGAGAGTTAAAGAAATAAGAAAAGATATAAAGTTAAATACACCAAGAATATCACCTTTTAGAGGAGATACTTTAAATATACTTTCGTTATTGATAGCAACAGTTGATAAGGATAAAGAAGAACAGCTTATTCAAGATATGTATGATACTATGGAAATGTTGGAGGAAGAGGGATTCTTTTCGGGCTCATATTTAGCGTTATCAGCATTTACTATTAGTAAATATACGCAGTTAAAGGATAAAAAATATATAATATCAAAAATTAAAGAGCTATTTATTATATTAAAAGAAAAATACTCTAATATAACTAGTGAAGATGATTATTTACTTTGTACATTATGGGTTATAAATGATATTCAGGCAGATACTGTTGATGATTTTATTGAAAATATATTTGATCATATTTCAGATTCAAATATTAGATCTAAAAATGGCGTACAAGGATTAGCAAATGCAATTATATTAAATGGATCATCAGGAGAGATGTATAGAAGTATGGAATTTATACTTCAGCTTCAAAGAAGAAATATTAAAATAGCAAATCAATTTTTACCATTGATAGGGGTTTTATCAAATTATAATCCAAGGAGAAATGTAGATATTGTTGAAGGTGTTATAGAATATTTATGTGATGAAGAGGGAGAATATGAATATTATATAGATAAAGGATTTAGAACTATTATTGCTATAGTTATTGTATCTTTTTGTTCAATGTCAAGTAAAAGAAGATATATTGATGAGCTTTTAGCTCAAGGTATACTTTCATTTATTAATAGTAAGAATAAAGGGATTTTTGAAGAAGTACTATATTAGGAGGAAAATGGATAAAATAATTTTGCATGTAGATATGGATGCCTTTTTTGCAGCTGTTGAGCAAGCAGATAATCCAAAATTAAAAGGTAAACCGGTAATAGTTGGAGGAGTAAGTGAAAGAGGAGTTGTTTCAACTTGCTCTTACGAAGCTAGAAAATATGGGGTTAGGTCTGCAATGCCCATTTTTATTGCTCAGAAGTTATGTCCTCATGGAATATACCTTAAAGTAAGATATTATAGATATAAAGAAATATCAAATAAGATATTTACTATATTTAAAGAGATTACTCCGCTTGTTGAGCCACTTTCAATTGATGAAGCATTTTTAGATTTAAGTGAAAGTAAGTTTAATGACGGGTTAGAAGCAGCTCAATATATTAAAAGGAGAGTTTTTCAAGAAGTAGGATTAACTTTATCTATAGGAATATCATATAACAAATTTTTAGCAAAGCTAGCTTCTGATTGGAATAAACCAAATGGAATAAAGATTATTACAAAAGAGATGATTCCAGATGTCTTAAAACCATTACCTGTATCTAAGATTTATGGCTTAGGAGAGAAGTCGGTAAAAAAATTGAATAATATGGGAATGTTTAAAGTAGATGACTTATATGAATTACCAAAAGATTTTTTTATTGAGTATTTTGGAAAGTATGGAATTGACATATATGAAAGAATAAGAGGAATTGATAATAGAGAAGTTAAAGTAAATCGTGATAGAAAATCCTACGGTAGAGAAAATACATTAAAATTTGATACAGAAAATAAAGAAGATATTTTATATTATGTAAAAAGCTTTTGTTTAGAATTAAGTGAAGAATTGAAAAGAAGAAATGTATTTATTAAAACTATAACAGTTAAATATAAAACAAGCAATTTTGAAAGTCATACAAGAAGTAGAAGTTTAAATTATTATACAAATGATTTAAATACTATATATAATGTAGCACATGAAATAGTAAATGATGAGGTGTTTGAAGAGGGTATAAGATTGATTGGAGTAACAGTATCTGGAGTAAAAGAAGAAACTGTTGAACAATTAAAGTTATTTTAAAATTAATGTATACTATTTGATTAAAATTTAGAAATAATATATACGATTTTAGAAAAAAACTTTCCAATCTGTAGTACATCAATTATAATATATAGGGGCTACTTAAGAAAAATTTCAAAATAAATGGAGGTATTATAATGGATAAGGCACAAATAGCTAGAATGATTGACCACACAATATTAAAAGCAGAAGCAACTGAAAAGGAAGTTTTAAAACTTTGTAAAGAAGCAGTTGAGTATAATTTTGCTTCAGTTTGTATAAATCCATCAATGGTTCCTGTTGCAGCAACTGCTTTAGAAGGAACTGACGTTGAAGTTTGTACTGTAATAGGTTTCCCTTTAGGAGCAACTACTACAGAAGTTAAAGCCTTTGAAACAAAAGATGTTATTGAAAAGGGTGCTACAGAAGTAGATATGGTTATAAACGTAGGAAAACTAAAGGAAAGAGATTTAGAATACGTTAAAAATGATATTAAGGCAGTTGTTGAAGCAGCTAAAGGAAAGGCACTTACTAAGGTAATAATAGAAACTTGTCTTTTAACTGATGAGGAAAAGGTTATTGCATGTGAATTATCAAAAGAAGCTGGAGCTGATTTTGTTAAGACATCTACTGGATTCTCAACAGGAGGAGCAACAGCAGCAGATATTAAGCTTATGAGAGAAACTGTTGGTGCTGATATGGGGGTTAAAGCATCTGGTGGAGTTAGAAGCAGAGAAGATGCTTTAGAAATGATTGAAAATGGTGCTACAAGAATAGGGGCATCAGCTTCGATTGCTATATGTGAAGGAACAAAATCAAATTCAAATTATTAATATAAAATTAATAAAAAGGAAGCATATATTTGCTTCCTTTTTATTATATTTAAAAATATATCAAAAAAATTAAAATTTATAGCTTAAATTAATTATATAAGAATATTAATATAATATATATCATTCTAAGGAAGGCGAAACTATTTAAATTAATAGTTTATGGCCTTAGTGGGAGGGTTATGAAAAGAGAGTTAGCTCCATCAGAAATAAAATTCAATATACCATTAGCAGAAAGCAAATTTGAAGAAAATACAAAAGGCATTAAAGAGTTTGATAAAGCGTATAAAAAAATAGAAAGGGCAATAACTATAGATAAAGAGGGATATAATCTTTATTTAATAGACACCTTTTCAAAAGATAAATTAAAGGATTTAACTTCCTTTATTGAAAATACGTATAAAGATTTAGAAGCACCTAGGGATATATGTTATGTTACATTAGAAGATATCAATAAGCCAGAAGCAATATTTGTTGCAAATGGTAAAGGGAATAAATTAAAGGAAACAGTTGATGAGATTAAAAATTCTTATTTAGAAGTTGTAGATGATTTTTATGGTGATTCTAGCAATGATGAAAAGGACTATTTAGTTGAAGATATACAAAATAGAAGAAATAATTATTTAGATGAATTAACTAAAATGGCAAAAGAAGAAGGATTTGAAGTTAAGGCAACAACAAAGGGATTTGCATTTATACCACTAAGTGGTGATGAAGCCATGAGTGAAAAGGAATATGACAATTTAGAAACTGAAAATAAAAATGTTATAGTTACTAAAGCAGGTACATTAAAAAGAAAAGCAGAGACTATTTTAGAAGAACTTAAGGATATTGAAGTAAAATCTATTAAAAAATTAAAAAAGATATATTCTAAGTTTTTAGCCACACAAATGGAAGAGGAAAAAGATGAGGCTCTTTTAGAATTCATAACAGATGATGATTCTTATGAATATCTAGAAAGACTGTTTACATGTATTGAAGAAGATTTAATTGATTGCTATACAATGAGTATAGAAGAGGATGAAAATCAAATATATGAAATTTTAAACAAATATGATGTAAGAGTTATTGTAGATAATACTAATAATAGCTCACCACCAGTTATTTACGAAGAAGATCCTAATTTAAATAATTTAATTGGATTAATAGAGTACGAAAATCATAACGGAATGTATACAACAAATATTTCGTTGATTAGTGCAGGATCTATATTGAAGGCAAATGGAGGATGTCTTATTATAAGATTAAACTCACTAGCTGTTAATAATTTAAGTTATTATTATTTAAAGAAAATATTAATTTCTAATAAGGTTTCTTTTGATACTAACAAGAGTTATTTAGACTTTATTAATATTAATGGATTAAAGCCACAATCAATTCCAGTTAAAGTGAAAGTAATTTTAATTGGTGATTATGAAACTTATGATATTTTGTACAACTCAGATGAAGACTTTAAAAAGTTATTTCCTCTAAGAGCTGAATTTTCTCCAGTAGTTAAAGTTAATGAAGATTCAATTGCTGGAGTAAAGAAAATAATAGAGAAGAAGCTTAGAAAGAATGAACTATTTAATCTTAGTGATGATGGTATGAAAGAAATTTTGAAATATTTATGTAGAAAGAGTAGTAGCAGAAAGAGAATTCTTGCAGAAGAGGATGATATTGATAAACTATTAGTTTTATCAAATAATCATGCTAGAGAAGAAAAAAGAATGGAAATATCAAAAGATGATATACTTGCAGTTGCATATGAACAGGAATTAATCGAAGAAGAATTTATGAGTATGTATGAAGATAATAAAATTGTTATAGAAGTTGATGGAAGAAAAGTTGGTGCCATTAATGGATTAGCGGTTTTAGATAATGGATATTGTACATTTGGTAAACCAATGAGAATTACTTGTGTGGCGTATAAGGGGATGGGAAGAATATTTGATATACAAAAGGAAAGTAATTTAAGTGGTAAAATTCATGAGAAATCAATAAGTATATTAAAGGGGTTATTAACAAATCTTTTAAATCCTTATGAGAATATTCCTGTAGATTTTCATTTAAGTTTTGAACAAACTTATGGAATGGTAGAAGGAGATAGTGCATCTGTTGCAGAGATTATTTCTATATTATCAGCCTTAAGTAAAAAAGGAATCAAACAAAATATTGCAGTTACTGGATCAATTAATCAGTTTGGTGATGTCCAACCTATTGGTGGGGTAAACGAAAAAATTGAAGGGTTTTTCAAAGTTTGCAGTATTTTAGACACATTTGAAGGTAAGGGAGTTTTGATTCCGGAGGCCAATAAGGATGAACTAATATTAAAAGAAGAGGTAGAAGAAGCAATTATTAATGGTAAATTCCATATTTACACTATGAATAATTTAAATGATGCAATAGAAATGCTTCTTTTATCAGACAATGAAGGTATTGATGATTTTTATGTTAATTTACAAACAGAAATTGATAAATATAAAGAGAAAGAAGATAGTAAGTAGTGTAATAATAAAGTCGGTTGTAAGCCGACTTTATTATTTGGTCAGGGTTTTAGGAGAATGAAGTAAATATTAAAAAGGTAATTCCATAAAAAGGTAAAAAGCCATTGACTACAAAATGAATATTATGTTAAAATTATGGAAAAAGAAGGAAGAGATGGGAGGTATAAGCTCTAAATATTTATCTTTAGAGTTAATTTTTATGTTTTTGAAATTTAATAAAATTAATGATAAACTAGTAGTTACACTTGTTGGTGAATTAGATCATCATAGTGCTGAAGAAGTTAGAGTTAAGATAGATGATAGAATAGAAAGAGACAATATCAAAAAGGTTATTATGGACTTTAAAGAAGTTACTTTTATGGATAGCTCAGGTATTGGTGTTGTTATAGGAAGACTTAAGAAGGTACAAAATAGGGATGGAAAAGTATGTATAATCAATGTAAATAAAAGAGTTGATAAGGTATTTACACTTTCAGGACTTTATAAAATAATTACTGTTTATAATAATGTGGATGAAGCGCTTGAGAGTATTTAATGGAGGGATTAAAAATATGGAAGAAAATAGAGTATGTATAGAA
This sequence comes from Clostridium sp. 1001271B_151109_B4, assembly GCF_015670405.1. Lineage (GTDB taxonomy): Bacteria > Bacillota > Clostridia > Clostridiales > Clostridiaceae > Clostridium. The sequence continues at coordinate 79,969 of NZ_JADPBQ010000016.1, forward strand.
TTTGAAAGTAGGTCTCAAAATGAGGGTTTTGCCAGAGTTGCTGTATCAGCTTTTGTTTCTCAATTAGATCCAACTATAGAAGAAATAGCAGATGTTAAGACGGCGGTATCAGAGGCTGTAACTAATTCTATTATTCATGGTTATGAAAATGATAAAAAGGGTATAATTAAAATAGAATCTACAATTTATGGAAAAGAAGTAACGATTACGGTAAAAGATTACGGAAGAGGAATAGATAATATTGATCAGGCAAGGGAACCCCTTTATACTTCAAGACCAGACCTTGAAAGATCAGGAATGGGATTTACAGTAATGGAAAGTTTTATGGATACTTTAGAGGTTGAAAGTGAAAAGGGAAAGGGAACTAAAATTACAATGACAAAAAAATTTAGTTAACATGTTAGGGGAGATTTATGGAAAAGGGTGAAGTAAAAAGAGAAAGAGTAAGCTATGAGGAAAATTCACAGTTATTACCTTTAGCTAAAGCTGGTGATACAAATGCCATGAACAAGCTCATAGAAGCTAATTTGCCTTTGGTGACCTCTATAAGTAAAAAATTTATGAATAGAGGTTATGAATATGAGGATATTTATCAAATTGGATGTATGGGGCTTGTTAAGGCTATAAAAAACTTTGATGATAAATATAATGTTAAATTTTCAACTTATGCTGTTCCTATGATAATTGGTGAAATAAAGAGATTTATTAGAGATGATGGAATAATAAAGGTTAGTAGAAATGTAAAAAGTTTAGCTAAAAAACTTCATTTTGATAAAGAAGCTTTAACTAAAAAATTAAATAGGGACCCTACAATTGAGGAATTAGCTGAATTCTCTGAAATGAATAAGGAAGAAATATTATTTGCATTAGAATCTTCTGCAAGTATGCAATATCTTTATGAAGTAATTCATCAAGATGATGGTTCTCCAGTATTGTTAATTGATAAGCTAAGTGAAAGTGCAGTTGAAGATAAAAATATTACTGAAAAAATTGCTTTAAAAGAAGCTTTAAGAAGTTTAGATACGAAATCGAGACAAATAATAGTGCTTAGATACTTTAAGGATAAGACACAAGTACAGGTAGCAAAGATGTTAGGTATAAGTCAAGTTCAAGTTTCGAGGATTGAAAAGAAAGTATTACAAGAAATGAAAAAACACTTAGATGAAGGATGAACAAATGAAAATGAATAATATAAAAGTAAATAAAATATAAAATAATCTATATTAAATAATAATTTATTTAATATAGATTATTTTTTTGTAATTTAATTTTGCTTTAGAGGAATACTATACATATTCAATAAAATATACAAGGAGATATTCTTATGAGTAAAAGAGCACAAAAAGAGGAAAAAATATTACAAGAATTTCAAACAATTTCTAAGGAGATGGCTCCTAAACCAAAGTATTTTAAGAATATTATTTTGGCATTTATAGTTGGTGGCATTATTTGTACTATAGGACAATTTATTTTAAATATGCTATTGAAGTTTGGCGTGGATGAAGAGGCTGCAAAGCAATGGTTACCAATAATAATGATATTTATAGGAGCATTATTAACCGGATTTGGGGTATATGATAAAATTGCATCTTTTGCAGGAGCCGGAACAGTAGTACCAATTACAGGATTTTCAAATGCAGTAGTTTCTCCAGCAATAGAATTTAAAAAAGAAGGCTTTGTATTTGGAGTTGCAGCAAAGATGTTTACAATTGCAGGTCCAGTTCTTGTCTATGGTATAGGAACATCAGTAATTATTGGACTTATTTATTATGTTCTTGGTTTATTAGGAATTATTCAATAGGGAGGTATGTAGAGTTATGGCTGTTAAAGATAAAAAGGTCGGAAAACAAACAATAAAGTTAGAAAATCCGCCTAAAATTATTTCAACTTATTCTATAGTAGGTCCGAAGGAAGGTGATGGACCCTTAAAAGATTATTTTCATGAAATAATTAGTGATGATACATTGGGGAAAGATAGTTTTGAAAAGGCTGAATCTGAAATGATGTACACAGCAATAAAAGGCGCTATAAGTGCAGCTAATTTAACAGAGGAAAAAATAGATTATTTATTTGCCGGTGATTTATTAAATCAAATAACATCATCAAGTTTTGCAGCGAGAGAACTTAACATACCATTTATTGGATTGTATGGTGCATGTTCTACAATGTCAGAATCATTAAGTATGGCATCATTGTTTTTAGATGGTGGATTTGGAAGTTATATTGTAGCTTCAACATCTTCACATTTTAGTGCAGCTGAAAGACAATTTAGATTTCCTTTAGAATATGGTTGCCAAAGATGTCCAACATGCCAATGGACAGTTACTGGTTCTGGGGCCATGGTATTAGGAAGAAGTGGAGATTATCCTAGAGTTACTTATGTTACAACAGGATTAGTAAAGGATTATGGAATAAAGGATGCTAATAATATGGGAGCAGCAATGGCACCTGCGGCTGTAGATACTATATATAATCATTTTAAAGATACAGGTCGAACTCCTAAAGATTATGACATTATTGCAACCGGAGATTTAGGTAAAGTAGGAAAAGAAATTACTACTAAGCTACTTGCAGAGTATGGTTATGATGTTAAGGATAATTATATTGATTGCGGAGATATGATTTTTGATGATGAAAGGCAAAAGACTGACTCAGGTGGAAGTGGATGTGGATGTTCTGCAGTTGTTACCTGCGGATATTTATATAAAAAATTAATGAGAAGAGAAATAAAAAGTGTATTATTAGTTTCAACTGGAGCATTAATGAGTACTACATCATCTCTTCAAGGTGAGACTATTCCAGGAATAGCGCATGCAGTTGCTATTGAATTTTAATAAGAAATTGGAGGGAATTTATAATGGACTATGTTAGTGCATTTATTGTTGGAGGATTGATATGTGTTGTTGCTCAAATATTAATGGATACAACAAAACTCACTCCTGCAAGGATATTGGTTATTTTTGTAACATTAGGAGCTATTCTTGGCGGATTTGGAATTTATGATAAGTTAATTGAAATAGGAGGTGCTGGAGCTACAATTCCATTACCTAGTTTTGGTAATTCGTTAGCTGATGCTGCAATAAAGGGAGTTAAAGAAGATGGCTTACTTGGAGCATTCACAGGAGGAATTAAAGGTGCAGCTGGAGGAATCACTGCATCAATATTTTTTGGGTATTTAATGGCTCTTATATTTAACCCTAAAACAAAAAAATAACTTAGATTAAATATATACATAATGATTTAATTACTAAAATAGATGATAATTATTATCAAGAATAATATTAATTTCTAGGGTAAAAATAATAGGGTAATGAAGATAAGGAGGTGATATTATGGCTAAGAATCCAAGTATTAAATGTAGTGTGCAACAATGCAAACATCATGATTGCTCAGAAAATTATTGTACATTAAATGCAATAACAGTTGGTACTCATGAAGCAAATCCAACAGTTGTTGAATGTACAGATTGTCAATCTTTCGTACTAAAATAAGAGATAAAAAGAAGGGGCTGTATCAAAATAAATTTTGATAATAGCCGATAAAAAAAGGAGGGTTCGAA
>NZ_JADPBQ010000017.1 GCF_015670405.1 Clostridium sp. 1001271B_151109_B4
AAAATGGAGCGGGTAGTGGGAATCGAACCCACCTTTCCAGCTTGGAAGGCTGGAGTATTACCGATATACGATACCCGCGTATCGACTACGTTGTTTAGTATATTATCTTTGTCGATGTTTGTCAACACTATTTTTTCATTTTTTTATATTCTTTTTTTAATAGACTAATAATTATTTGCAATGATATAATGTAAATGATTAACTAATAAATTGAGAGGATTACACTATGAAAGAAATAATTATGGCAAATGGTAATTTAAAAGCATCTGAAATTGGATTAGGGTGTATGAGAATTGCAGACTTAAACAAAAGCACTGTAAATAGTTTAATTAACACAGCCTTAGAGTGCGGAATAAATTTTTTTGATCATGCTGATATTTATGGCAATGGAAAATCTGAAGAAATATTTAGTGAAGCCCTATCTTTAACGCCTTCTTTAAGAGAAAAAATGATTATACAATCAAAATGCTCAATTAGATCTGGTATGTATGACTTTTCTAAAGAATATATTATAAATTCTGTAGATGGAATTTTACAAAGACTTAATACTGAATATTTAGATATATTATTACTACACAGACCTGATACTTTAATGGAGCCTGAAGAAGTAAACGAAGCCTTCGAGAAGCTATATAAGGAAGGTAAAGTAAGAAACTTTGGTGTTAGCAATCATAATTCAATGCAAATAGAGTTATTAAATAAATACTTAACTAATAAAATAACTATAAATCAACTTCAATTTAGTATTATGCACACTGGAATTATCGACTCTGGATTAAATGTTAATATGAAAAATTCACATTCAATTGATAGAGATGGATCGATTTTAGAATATTGCCGTTTAAAAGATATAAATATTCAAGCTTGGTCACCTTATCAATATGGATTCTTCGAAGGAGTTTTCATAGATAATCCTAAATTCCCATTGCTTAATAAAAAGCTTAATGAATTAGCTGAAAAATACAATGTTAGTACAACAGCAATTGCTACTGCCTGGATTCTTAGACATCCAGCTAAAATCCAAACTATTGTTGGAACAACTAACGAAAATAGATTAAAAGATATCTGTACAGCTTCAAATGTAACTTTATCTAGGCAAGAATGGTATGAAGTTTATTTAGCAGCTGGCAATGAACTACCTTAATTTAAAAATTAATTTTCTTTATATTATAAGTGTATTATCTATTTTAAGATAATACACTTATTTTTTAATTATTGTTAAAATCATTTCATTTTCTTAATTTTAAATATATACTATAAGAATATATAAAATTTATCATTTTAATTAATAACTTAAGGAGGAATAATGAAATCAAAAAACAAATCATTAATTTTTATTATAGTTTTAACTATTTTTAGTTCTCTTTCATTTAACATGGCTCATCCAGTTACCCCTATGTTCATAAATAAACTAGGATTACCAACCTTTATGTTTGGACTATTCTTTGCAACAATGTCTATAGGGAATTTTATTGGTTCACCATTTTGGGGTTCTTTATCTGATAAAAGGGGAAGGATTAAATTTTTAATACTTGGTGCACTAGGTTATGGCATTAGCCAGCTTGGATTTGGTTTTAATACAAATCCCTTTATAATACTTATATTTAGGTTTACAGGTGGTTTTTTTGTAGTTAGTTATTTAACCACTTCTATGGCTTATTTAACCGATGTAACAACAAAAGAAAATAGAGTTAAATATATTACATATTACTCTGCTGCAAATACAATAGGTACAGCATTAGGTTCTTTACTAGGTGGTATAATCGGCACTAATAACTTCAAGTATACTTTTTTTACACAATTTATACTTTGTTGTATTTTAAGCATTTTAATTTTCTTCCTTTTAGAGGAACCACTTAAAGAAAAAATAAATACTTCTAATTCCGTAAAACATGAAAAGTTAAATTACTCTCAATTCTTAAATAAAAACCTACTTATTATGCTTATAGTTGTAATAGGATTTTACTTTGCAGCAACTAGCTATAATTCAAGTATCAATTATTATATAGAAGACGTTCTAAAATTATCTCCAACATTTATAGGTGGTTTTATTGCATTTACGAGTGTATTAGGCTTTATTGCAAACTTAACATTTACTCCATTACTTGCAAAATATTTTAAAGAAATAAATATATTTAAAGCTATTACTATTTGTATTAGCATAGCTTTAGCGCTTATGGTTATATCAAAAAATGTTATCTTATTCTTAACTTGTGCAGCTATATTTACAGCCTTTGCTAGCATCCATATACCGCTACAACAAAGCATAATTACTAAACTTTCTAAAGGTAATTATGGATCACTTATGGGAATCCTTAACTCTTCAAAAGCTGTAGGTCAAGTAACGGGCTCCTTACTTGCAGGATTTATATTTGATTTAGGAAATAAATTACCTTTCCTTATTTCATCAATAATAATTTTAATTTCATTTATTATTTTAATTCCTTTAAATCCTAAAGCCACTATAAACGAAGATTAATTTGAATATAAAAATGCTATGTCATTTTATTTATGACATAGCATTTTTATTTATTATTATTCACTTTTAATTATTATTTCATCATCAATACCATCAATAGTAACATGTGAACCATAATTAATATCTCCAGCAATAATTAACCTTGCAAGTTTATTCTCCAAAGTATTTTGGATATATCTCTTAAGTGGTCTTGCTCCATATACTGGATCATAACCTTCAACTGCTAATATATGCTTAGCTGCAGGTGTAATATCTAATGATATATTTCTATCTTTTAATCTATTAGCAACTTCATTTACAAAGATATCAATAATCTTAGTAATTCCATTTTCAGATAATGGCTTAAACATAATAATATCATCAACTCTATTTAAGAACTCTGGTTTGAATCTAATCTTCATCTCATTCATTACTTGCTCTCTAATTTGTGGTTCAATACCATCCTCATCTTTATTTTCAAGTAAGTAACTACTTCCTATATTAGAAGTCATAATTATTATTGTATTTTTAAAGTCTACAGTCTTACCTTTATTATCTGTAAGTCTACCATCATCAAGTATTTGTAAGAACATATTAAATACATCATCATGAGCTTTTTCTATTTCATCAAATAATATTACACTGTAAGGTTTTCTTCTAACAGCTTCTGTTAATTGACCACCTTCTTCATATCCAACATATCCTGGAGGCGCTCCAACTAATCTAGATACAGAATGCTTCTCCATATATTCAGACATATCAATCCTTATAATATTTTCTTCTGAATCAAAAAGATTCCTTGCTAAAGTTTTTGCAAGTTCTGTTTTACCAACTCCTGTAGGACCTAAGAAAATAAATGAACCTATTGGTCTATTTATATCTTTAAGACCTGCCCTTGCCCTTAAAATTGATGAAGTAACAGATTTAATAGCTTCCTCTTGACCTATTACTCGCTTTTCCATTTCAGATTCAAGTCTTAATAATTTTTCTCTTTCTCCTTCAAGCAAGTTAGATACTGGAATTCCAGTCCATTTAGATAAAACTTGGGATACTTCTTCTTCAGTAACCTCTTCTTTTAATAATGCACCTTCATAATTTTCTTTTACTTCTACTTCCATTTGATTAATAGCTGCTTCAAGACTTGGAATTTCACCATATTGAATTTCTGCTGCCTTATTATAATCATATTGTCTTTGAGCTGCTTCTAAATTACCTCTAGCTTCATCAAGCTTACCTTTTAATTCTTTTAATTTTAAGATAGCACCTTTTTCTTTATCAAACTTAGCTGTCATTTCATCATTTTTAGCTTTTAACTCTGAATATTCTTTTTCTAATGCTTCTAATTTCTTTTTAGAACCTTCATCTTTTTCTCTTGTTAAAGCTTCTTTTTCAATTTCTAATTGTACTATTCTTCTTCTAATAGCATCAAGTTCTGCTGGTAATGAATCTATTTCAGTTCTTATCATAGCCCCAGCTTCATCAATAAGGTCAATTGCCTTATCTGGTAAATATCTATCTTGAATATATCTATCAGAAAGCTTAGCTGCCGCAACTATCGCAGAGTCATGAATTCTAATTCCATGATGAATTTCAAATCTTTCTTTTAATCCTCTTAAAATTGAAATTGCATCTTCAACTGATGGTTCATCAACAATAACAGGCTGAAATCTTCTTTCAAGCGCCTTATCTTTTTCAATATATTGTCTATATTCATCAAAAGTTGTGGCACCAATACAATGCAATTCACCTCTTGCAAGTAAAGGCTTAATTAAATTACCTGCATCCATCGCGCCATCTGTTTTCCCTGCTCCAACAATAGTATGAATTTCATCTATAAATAATATAATTTTCCCTTCACTATTTTGAACTTCCTTCAACACAGCCTTTAATCTTTCTTCAAATTCCCCCCTATATTTAGCCCCTGCTATAAGAGACCCCATATCTAATGAAAAAATAATTTTATCTTTTAAACCTTCCGGTACATCTCCTCTTACTATTCTTTCAGCCAATCCTTCTACTATAGCAGTTTTACCTACTCCAGGTTCACCAATTAGAACTGGATTATTTTTAGTTCTTCTTGAAAGAATTCTAATAGTTCTTCTTATTTCTTCATCTCTTCCTATTACAGGATCTAATTTATGCTTTTTAGCAAGCTCTACTAAGTTAGTTCCATACTTGGCAAGTGCATCATAAGTTCCTTCCGGATCTTGCGTATCAACCCTTTGACTTCCTCTAACTTCAGATAAAACCTTCATGAAATTATCTTTATTTATATTGTATTTATTTAAAATTTGTTTAGAAGGTCCATTTTTATCAACATCCATTATTGCTAATATTAAGTGTTCTACACTAATATAAGAATCTCCAAACTTTTTAGCTAAATCATCTGCCTTTACAAGTACTTCATCAACTTGCCTTGTTATATAAACTCCAGAACTATTTGCTCCTTCTCCCATAACTTTTGGCATTTTATCTAAAGCATTTTTTATATCAACTTTCATTAATTTAATATTGATTCCCATTTTAGTGAAAATATTGGGGATTAATCCATCATCGGCCTCCACTAACGCAGCAAATAAATGAATTACATCAATTTGTTGATGACTATATTTTACTGCTATTAAATTTGCATCATTTAGTGCTTGTTGTACTCTTAATGTCATTCTTTCAACATTCATTTATAATCACCTCTTATTAGTATTCTTAACTTTAATTTAATTTTAATACAAAAGTCAAAGAAAGTCAAAGTAAATTTTTTTTATTTTTTTAACATTTTTTTACTGTATTAATTATAGCTTATTTTTAACTTATTATACTTTATTTATATTTATTTTTTTGTTTTTATTGGAACTTATTGTTATAATAGTTACAGAATTAATTTACACGAAATTTGAGGTGGAACTTTTGAGAAGAGAATATATAAACTATCCTTTTGATTTACCAATAAAAATCTCCTACTTAAATATAAAAAACTATCCAACTCATTGGCATAATTCAATTGAAATCATATATGTTTTGAAAGGCTCATTACATATAAAAATAGATACTGATTCCTTTGTACTTAATGAGAAAGAAGTCGAAATTATAAATTCAGATGAATCTCATGAAATAAAAAGCACCGATGATAATAAGGTTTTAATTTTTAATATAGATCCATATTTCTTCGGTAAATATTACAAGGATATAAATAATGTATTTTTTTATACTAATTCTAATGCTAACGAAAAGCAAAATGGCGAAGAATATGATGAGTTGAAAACACTTCTTTCAGAAACACTTTGTGAATATGTACAAAAACTTGAAGATTATGATGAAGAAATTGAAGAACTATTAATAAAATTGCTTTATCATCTTATTAATAATTTTCATTATCTAACACATGAAAAAGAGGAACTTAAAGAAAAGACAGAACAATTAGATAGGTATCATAGAATATCTAAATATATATTTAATAACTATAATAATAATATAACCTTACAAGAAATTGCAAAGAAAGAATTTTTAAGTCCGCATTATCTTTCTCACGAGATAAAATATGCAACAGGTTATAGCTTTACAGATTTAATTAACTTAACAAGAATAGAAGAATCTATTAAGTTATTATTAGATAGTGATATGAGTATATCAGAAATTTCAGATGAAATAGGATTTTCACATGTTCGTTATTATAATAAAAATTTTAAGGCTTATTATGGCTGCACACCTCTTCAATATAGAAAAAAAAATGCAACTACCGAAAAACAATATGAAGCCTCTAAACAATATACAGAGCTTCCATTAGCTGAAGCTTTAGAGTCATTATCATATTCTTTAGATAATTATAGCAGATTTAACTTTGAAAATAAGCTATGGAATATTCACGTAGATATGGATAAAGTTATTAAACCTTTAGAAAAGAACTTTAAAGAGTGTATTAATTTAGGTGAATCATTTGATTTACTTATAGAAGATAATAAGGATATATTAGAAGAAATTCAAGAAGAAATACATTTTGAGTATGGTAGGTTGGAAAAAATGTTCCATAGTGATATGGGAGTATTCTTAGATTCAGATTTTTATAACTGGAATAAGGCTAAAGGTGTTTTAGACTTTTTATCAACAATTTATCTTAAGCCATTAATTTTACTTGATAACCTTGAATACTCTTTAGAAAAATATAAAAATATATTAAGTAGCTTTATTGATTATTTTAATGAATTAGATATCGTTGATATAAATGAATTTAAATTTCAATTTGATTCCCGTTTATCACCTTCTATTAAAGAAAACCTAAGAGAATTTATAACTATTAACTATGAACTAGATGTATCTACTACAGATTTTTTATCTAGTTCACATTTAAATTCTATATATGATACAGCATATATGTTGCCTTATATTATTCATAATACTCTTTTCAAGAGTAACTCACTAAACTTTTTAAAGGCATTTGACGTTTTAGAAAAAGAAATTAATATTACTAACGAGGTATTTATTGGAGCTCCCGGAATAGTAAATGACATGGGAATTAGAAAACCTTCATACTATGCTTATTATCTTTTTAGCAAACTTGGTAGTGACATAATCTCATTAGCTGATGGCTATATAGTAACTAAATCTGATGACTATTACGCAATTTTATTATATTCACATAATGATGATGTTAATTCCTTAGCAAACTATGAAGATATTTATCAAAAAGGTGGAGTGAAAAAATCCTTTGAAAGAAAATATTCACTTAATATAGTTAATATTAAAACTTCTTCAAGGATAATAACTTATGAAGTAAATGAAACAACAGGTTCTTCATATAATTACTGGCTTTCTATGGGGTCTCCTGATAGGCTTAGTAAAGAAGAGAAGGAAATACTTCATAAAGCTTCCTATCCTAAGATAGAGTTTAAATATTCAAAAAAAAGTTCAGTTTTAAATGTTATAACAGAATTAAAAGGCTATGGCGCTAAACTAATTGTACTCAAAAACACTAAATAATGTACTAAAAACACCTTTTTTAGGTGTTTTTATGCTTTTAATTAAATTTTCTTTTTTCTCATTTAGCACTTATTGTACAAAATCTAAAGCATTACCGTGAATACAATATTTTTTTATTTGCTATATACTAATAATATAAAGTTTAAAGCAAAGGGGCGTTTTTTATGAGAGGACTATTTTTTAATCCATCATTACTAAATAACACTAAAGCAAAGTGGTCATTTTGGATTTGGATGTCAAACCTTTTACATCATGACAACTAAATAATTATTATGAGCTCTATAAATTTAATATATAAAAACAAGAAGTAGAGAAATATTTCTCTACTTCTTGCTTTTTTATATTTTTTTTTCTAACTGTATTGCTAAAGTAAAATATTTTATCGAGTCTTTTAACTCATTCAAGTTATAATATAAATCTGCCATTTCATTATATCTTATATATCTTTCTTCATTATTAGCAAATCTTAATAAAAAATCTGTTGCTAAATTCATATACATTTCTGCTTGAATATATTCATGTCTTTTTTGATGTATCATACCTTTAAAGTAATATGCTTTTTCTATTAACTTTTCGTCATTTATATTAATTGCTAAATCTAACGCCTCATCAGTATATTTAAATGCTTCATCAAATTGCTTATTTTTATATAAAGTTGATATAGATTTTATTAAAAAATCTCCACATCCATGTTTTTCAGTTCTAGGATATATTTTAATAGCTTCTCTTATTTCATCCATAGCCCTATCTACTTGATAAACCTTGAAGTAAATTTCACCATTTTTTTCTTTAAAACTTGCAAATTCAATTGAATCACTCTTTTTGTATTGAAGTGCCATATTTAAATATTTTTCAGCCTCAACTTTATATAATAAAATATTAACAATCGCAAATTCGTGATAATAATCACCTTTATCTTTATCTGTTTTAAATTCGTCTGTATAATCTATTACTTTCTTTAGGCAGTCATATGCTTTCTCTATCAAATTGATATTCTTATAACAAATTCCCTCATAAAAACACGCATAAACATATTTATCATTATAAGGTAATTTTTCTTTTTCAAAAACTTCTCTTATTCTTGAATAATAACTTATTGCTTCATGATATTCACATGTTTTCATAAAGAATCCTGCCATATCATTATAATAAGTAATAATATCTTGATTATTCTTTGAACTTTGATATAGTTCATAATACCTTGATATTAATAACTGTATTCTCTCAAGTTTATTATTTTCTATATATAACTTGAACAAAGTATGAGTTAATTCTAATGCTAAATCAGTATAATTATATCTACATGAATATTCTAGATTATATCCAATCATTTCATCTAACTTATCTAAAGAATAATTACTTTTATTAATAGTATCTATATTTAATTTAATTTGCTCATAAACATCTTGAGTTAAATAATTATAATCAATCTGTAACTTTTCAGCAATATACTTAAGTGATTCTTTATCTGCTTTAATTTTTCCATTTTCAATACAGCTCATTTTAGAAATAGAAATCCTATCCCTACATAATTCCTTTAGAGTAATACCTTTATACACTCTTGCTCTTTTTATTTTTTCTCCTGTTGATAATATCTCCATGGCTACCCCCAGTTTAGTTATTTAGTATTCCTAAGTTTCTAAATATTTTAACTCCCTCGTCTAGGTATTTAGCTGCTTCATAGTCTTTTTTAATTCCTATGTAGTATCTGCCTAAAAGTATAGCTAATTCTGCTGCCTTTTTATCTAATCCATTTACTTTAGCTAAATTAAATGTTTCTAATAATATAACTTCTGACTCATCAGCCATTTCTTTAATAGTATATACTCTATACCATAATAAATTTTGTTCTATTATTTGTTCAACATTAGTTCCATCTATTAATGTTTTTATTTCATCTAATACCCTTTCACATTTATTAATTTCTTTGATTTTAATATATCCTTCACAAATATTTATTAATGTTTCTATTACATTAATATCATTATTTCTCATACGTATTTCTTTTGCAACATTATAGTGTCTAAATGCTTCTTCTATATTATCAAACTCAAAGAATAATTTCCCCAAATTATTTTCAATTGCTGAAATATTCTTTTCTTCTTCTAACTCTTTGTATACCTCTAATGTCTTTTTTGAGTATTTTATAGCATTTATTAAATCACCTTTTTTATTATATTCTTGAGATAACAACAGTAATGCTTTTCCGTATTCTTCACGATGTTGAACTTGTTCAAATTTTTGCTTAGCTAAAAACGTATAATCTATGGCTTTTTTTATATTATCTATTTTAAAATAGCTCTCTGCCATTTCATAATAGATCTCGCCTAATAGGGAATCATTTCCAATGTTATTATCTAAATATACTTTTTCGGCTTGTTTTAAATAACTAATTGCTGAGTGATATGCCTTTAGACTTAAAGTTATTTTTCCTAAATTTAAAAATGTATTTATAACTTGTTCAAAATTATTTTGCTTAATAAATATTACATTTGCAGATAAATATAATTGTTGAGCCAATACCAATTCATTCTTTGCTTTATATATGTTCGCCCTTAAAAATAAATTTTTTGCTTTTCTATACTCTAAATCGTACTTTTCTGTATAGTATAATGCGTTTTCTATGTATTTTTCAGCACTTATATAGTCCTGATTCAAAATGTATGTTTCTGCCATTTGTTCATAATATACACATATCTTTTCTGCCTGAGTTTCTTCTGACTCCATCAAATATTCTATTGATGTCTGTAGAGTATTAGCTAAATACTCTAATAAATCCATTGACGGATTTGATCTTCCTGACTCAACTAAACTAATTTGTCCTGGTGTAATTCTGTCTCCTGCTAAGTCCTTAAGTGTCATTTGCAACTCTTTTCTTCGCCTCTTTATCTTTTCACCTAAAGTAAGTATCTCCATAGCTTTTTCTTCCTTTACCCACATTTATATTTATTATACATTTATTTATAATTATATTATAACATAAAAAAAACCAAAAAAATATATTTTTTGACTTTTAATTTCAATTATATTTAAAATAATTCTAAAAAAACTGTTATAGAATTCTATAACAGTTTTAACATCTTTTTATTAATAAATATAATCTAAAATATTATCGCATGCATCTCCTGCAGCACCCATAATTTTTCTACTTGTTTTTTTTATGTTTCTTTGAGTCTTTTTATCTAACTCTGGTAAAATCATCATTCCCATTGCTACTCCAAAAACAGTTCCTATCGCTAAACTTTTAATTATTTTTCCCAAAAAAAACACCTCTCTTTTTATTTTCTAAAAGTAGTATGTGTATTTTCATTATAAAATAATCATTTTTTAAAATACCTATATACTCAAATTCGTCAAATAAGTACATATTTCCTTAATAATAGAGTGCTTATATTATCCCTAATGCTTCTTTAGCTAATTTATCTGCTAAATCATTATATTTATGTCCACTATGACCTTTTATTTTTTTAAATTTAACCTTTATTTCTTTCATCTTATTTTGCATATATTCATTATACTCTGATGTTATCTTATTATTTCTTTTCCAAGTTCCTAATGCCCAAGATTCAACGCCCTGATAGTCATATGCTATTGTTACCTCCTTGAAATTATTTTCAAGTGCAAATTCAACAGCCATTTTTGCTCCAAGAACTTCTCCTGATACATTCCTTAAAGAAATTGCTTCTTTATCGAAACCTTGCCCCTTATCTTCATGAATAATTTCACCATCATTCACAGCTACTAAACCATAAGAAAAGTTTCCTTTATCAACAGCAAAACTACCATCAACATAAATAAATAACCCTTTTTCATCTTCTATGCCTTCAGCATCATCTTTACAAGATGTTTTTCCTTGAGAATTTATAGAAATAAAATTCACTGCCTCCTGCTCTGTCGGAAAACTTTTGTATATTGCTCCCTTAAATCCTATTACTTCCTTTTTACATTCATCCCATGAAGTAAAAATTTTAGGTGCTCCTGATTTACCTCTATAAACAGCATAATACTTCAAGTTTAATCATCCTTTCTTATTTATATAACACTTTCTTAAAATTATGTCCTATAGTTATTTTTTTATATTTTCATTTAAAATAAAATATTTAATTTAAACTGATAAAACCTCTTCCATAACTCTATAAATACTATCAATATTTTTTGCCCCTGTAAAATTAGTTGCATAATCAATAACGTTTTTTAATACTATTAATATGTCATTTTTACCTTGCCAATTTTCTAATACTACATTTAATGGTACATCTGTCATTATAATATTTAATGCAAAAACTCCTATTGCAACATCATCTATTTTTCCTATAAAAGGTACCTTATCTGGAATAATATCGCATGGCACTGCAATATATGCTACAGCTGCTGAAATAACTAGCTTTGTTTTCATACTTACTCTTTTATCTTTAAGTAATCTATATATTAATGCTGCAATATCTGGCAATACAAATATATAGTCACTATACTTCTTTGCATTGTTAGGCAACTTATCTTTTATCTTATCCCTTCCTTTAGTATACGAATCTTCGGTTTTACTTATATCCTCCTCATTAAACTCTGATGCTTTTTCCTTTTCAAAGTTTAACAATTCGATTTCTTTCTTTAATTCTCCTCCTAAAGAGAATTTAGCATTTCTAAGTTCAACATTAAAAACTCCATAGGCACAATAAATACTATATATATCAAAATCCACATATGGTATATCTTTTAATAAATACTTATATTGAATAATAACTTTTCCTTTATCATAATTAATTCCCACTTCAGTTAATGATTTTAATGCAAATTTTAATATTGTTTTTCTTATAAATGAAGGTATTCCTATATTTAATACTTTAAATCCAGTTAACTCCCCATTAATCAAGCCATTTTCCATAGAATTTAACTTCACCTTCAACTCAAAATTTATTGTAAGCCCTTTTGTAAAAGATCCTAAAATTCTTATATCCTCTTTTACCTCAATATTATTAATTTTAATTTCTTTAATAGCTACAAAATCATTGTATATACTTATTAAATCTTCTCCAGTCAATCCTACATTTATACTTGAAACTTTCATAGCTTGTCTCCTTTCTAACTAAACGCTTTAAACACGTACTATTATTCCAATAATATTTTTCTATATTTACACATAATATACAGTATACTTTATTTGTTTATATTTTTAAAGCTTGTCTTTATATTGTTAATATTAAAAATATCATTTAAAATCTTTTCTAGTCTATAAAAGGGACTTACAAAATTAATTGCAAATCCCTTTTCTATATTTAAGCCCCTGTATAATAACTAATTCCCCAAATAATTATTATAGTTTTATTTATTGCTTTTATATGATTAAAATACTGGAACAACTGCACCCTTGTATTTCTCTTCTATAAATTCTCTAACTTCATCAGAAGTTAAAGCTTCTGTTAAATCTTTTATCTTTTGAGTGTTTTCATTACCTTCTTTAACAGCCAAAACATTTCTTCTTTCTTTTAAGCTTTCAACATCTTTATCTTCAGCATAAAATGCATCATTATTAACATCAAGCCCTGCTTCTAAAGCATAGTTACCATTAATTACAGCTATATCAACATCTTGTAAAACTCTTGGTAAAGTTGCTGCTTCTAATTCTTTAAACTCTAATTTTTTAGGATTTGAAGTAATATCTGCTGTAGTTATTAACTCCCCATCATTAACCTCAATTAATCCTGCTGCAGCTAAAACCCTTAAAGCTCTTGCTTCATTTGATGGATCATCTGGAACTGCTACTACTGCACCTTCCTCAACTTCGTCTACTGTCTTATATTTATTTGAGAAAGCTCCCATTGGTTCTAAATGAATTTCTGCTGTATAAGTTAAATGAGTTCCATTATCTGCATTAAATGAATTTAAGTAAGCTATATGCTGAAAATAGTTTGCATCTATTTCCCCTGATTCTAATGATGTATTTGGTAATACATAATCAGTAAATTCAACTATTTCTACTGTATATCCTTTTGCTTCTAAAAGTGGTTTTGCAACTTCCATAATTTCTTCATGAGGAACTGGTGAAACCCCTATCTTAATTACTTTATCATCACCATTTGAAGAACTATCATTAGATGATCCTGCACTATTACCACACCCAATTAATCCAATTGATAATACCCCTGCTATTATTGCTGTTAAAATACTTCTTTTTTTCATTTTTAATTCCCCCTAAATTTATTATAAATATACTATCAACTTAATTTTTTATATAAATAGTTCCCTAAACTTTGAAGTCCTTGAACCATTATTATTAAAATAACAACTGTAACAATCATTACATTTGTTTGATATCTTTGATACCCATAGCTTATCGCTACCTTTCCTAATCCTCCTGCTCCAACACTACCTGCCATTGCAGAATATCCTATTATATTAATAATAGTTAATGTTAAACCTGAAATTATTGCTGGCACTGCTTCCTTAAGCATTACCTTAAAAATTATTTGAAAATTTGAAGCTCCAAATGATTTAGCCGCTTCAATTACTCCTGGATCAACTTCTTTAAGAGCTGATTCTATTATTCTTGCAACAAATGGTGCTGCCGCTATTGTTAAGGGAACTATCGCTGCAGTTTCACCAATTGGTGTTCCTACAATAGCCCTTGTTAATGGAATAATAAAAACTATTAATATTATAAATGGAAAACTTCTAAGTACATTTATTACTACATCTAAAAACTTGTATATAATGATATTTGGCCTTAATCCAGTTGGGGATGTAACAGTTACTACTACTCCTAATATAAAGCCTAAAACACTTGCAAATAACGTTGAGAAAAATACCATATAAATAGTTTGTCCAAGTGCTTCAATTATAATGTTTATCATTTTACTATCCATTTTATAACACCTCCAATATAATATCTTTATCTGATAGATATTTCATTACTTCTTCTCTATCTTTCTCATCTATGTTTATAGTTAAAGTACCTAAGACTTTTTCCCTAAACTTCTCTAGCTTTCCACCTACTATAGAAAAGTCAATATTAAGTTCTCTTGCCATTTTTGTTATAAGTGCATTTTCTGATGAATCACTTGGGAAGAATAATTTAATATTAACCCCTTCTCTTGGTAATGTATCATCATCTAACTCCCCTAAAAATGTCTTTAATGAAACTTCTGGTCTTAGGAATACTTCTTCAGCTTTACCCTCTGCAACAAGAATTCCTCCTTGAAGTAATGCAACCTTTTGGCATATTTGCTTAACAACTTCCATTTGATGTGTAACCACCACTATAGTAATTCCTAATTTTTTATTTATATCCTCTAATAGTGAAAGTATATCCTTCGTTGTTTTTGGATCTAATGCTGAAGTAGCTTCATCACACAATAGTATCTTTGGCTCTAATGCTAGTGCTCTTGCTATTGCAACTCTTTGTTTTTGTCCACCACTTAATTCTGCCGGCTTACTTTTAGCCTTTTCTGCAAGTCCTACTATTTCAAGAAGCTCATTAACCCTTTTATTTATAAATGCCTTATCATATCCCCATACTTCTAAGGGTAATGATACGTTTTGAAATACATTTTTTCTGTTTAAAAGATTAAATCCTTGAAATATCATTCCCAACTCTTTTCTTAATTTTCTTTTACCTTTTCCACTTAAAAGTTTAACCTCTTTGTCCATAACTTTAACTGAACCTTCGTTGTAATCCTCTAAAGCATTTATACATCTTAAAAGAGTTGATTTTCCGGCTCCACTATGTCCTATAAGCCCATAAATTTCACCTTCATTTATATTTAAAGAAATATCTTTTAATACCTCAGTTTTTCCAAAGTTTTTTTTCACATTCTGCATTTTAATCATAGTCGTCCACCTCCATATTGATAAACAATTAATTTTAGATAACAAAAAACGCACTAGAGAATAAACTCAAGTGCGTATAAAAATCACCACTAATTTACTCTCTCATCATTCAGTCATAAAACTGCAGGAATTAGCACCAACGTTAATAATTTTTTGTTTATAATTAATAGTTAGTAATTATTTATAAAATTCTACTGAATTTCTAAAAAATAAAAACATTTCTTATTTTAACTATCAACTGTTAACTTTTAACAGGTTGCCGGGTTTCACAGGGCCAGTCCCTCCACCACTCTGGATAAGATTCAAATATTTAATTGTTTTGCTTTGTTGATATTAATATATATTAGTTTGTCTATTTTGTCAATAATTTCTTTGGTAAATTTTTTCACAAGCTTTAAACTTTTCCAAAACTTAATATAACCTCTAAATTAATATCTTTTTCATAAATACCACTAATATCCTCAACTCCAATATCCCAATCACCATGACCAGCATCTATACATACTATAAAATTTTTTTCATTTAACACTGCAATATTTACTTCTTTAGATATTTTGATTTCCTTATTTTTTTATATTAACATTTAATAAAATTATTAACATTAATATAATAGCTCCTATTCCTAAACTTATCATCTTATATCTATATATTCTTTTTAATTCATTTTTTATTTTCCCCATTTAATTAACCTCTAACTTAACTATAAATATTTATGTTAATTATAAATGAGTAAGCTTAATTTAAACTTAAAAATGTGTAAATTCACCATATTTACACATTTTTACACTTATTTTTTATAAAGTTTAAAACTCAGTAATATCTTCCTCTATTCTTATAAGCTCTGCATCAGTATTATCTTCAACAAAATCTAATATTTTTTCTTTTACTGAATATAAAATATCCTTAGATGTAGCTACTGAAGAAATTCCTATAACTATATTTTGATGAACATCCTGCATTTCTACTTCTGATACTGAAACATTAAATTTATTAGAAAGTCTCTTAGTTAAACTTAATACAATCATCCTTTTTTCTTTTAATGAATGTACCCATTCAGCTCTTAACTCTAACTTCATCAATAATATTTTCATATTATAAATCCTCCAATCTAATTTTTATAATATACATTCAACTTATAAGATAAATAGTTTAAATATATTTACTATATATTATTATAGTATACCAAAAAGGCAATGAATTCTCCTATTATTCATTGCCTTTTAATAAAATTTTACTATTACTTTATCCTATAATACTAATTTATTTTTAATTAATTCTATTGAATTTCCTTTAATATTGTCCTTCATTATCCATCCAACTTCTAATTCTAACTTATCCATACTTGTATCATTTAATTTGAAATATGATTTCACATAAAAATCATCATCTCTTTCATCCTGATCTATACAAGATGTTCCAACTTCACTAAATAAATATATAGACGTATGAAAACACACTTTTGTTTAATCACTAAAAAATATTTTTAATTACCTTTCTAAAAAAACAAATTAATTAAATAATTTGTTAGAATACTTATCTGTAGTTCAATCTCTTTGCCTATGTTAGGTAATTTTGATGATTCACACACTTTATCACATCTATAAATTTTCTTTATTATTCTATACCACTTATACTTTCAATTAAATTTATAAACTCACCTTCATCTTTTTTATCTAGAAATATATCTATCAAAGTCTTAGTAGGCATTTTAACATATCCTTTTTTCCCATTGATAAAAATATCTGTTAGTTTCTCTCTAAAATCATTTTCATTATAATTCAACTCATTTATTAATTCACTTACTTCACATTTAGCTAATGTATCTATTAATTTTTCTCTTATTGCTTCATTAAAATTTTCTGCAAACACTCTTTCCTCTTCGCTTAGCTCTGATGTATCATTATTTAACAAACTAAAAATGTTCATAATCTCTTCACTCCGTTATTTTATTTAATTATGTTTTAATAGGAATTCGCACAAAAATATTTATCTTATATCTAAATTCATTTCTTTTACATAAATTGCTCTTTTAGATATGGCTCCATACACTACCGTTAATTTTTGCCCGCTACTAATATATGGATAATCTCTAACATAAAGAATATACTCTCTTTTCTTTTCATAATCAGTTATATAAATTGCATAATAAATTCTAGAACTTTTGCTTTCAGATTTTTCAACTATATCTGTACATATACCACAAATAGATGTTTGTACAAGAATTATTAATTCCAATATAAAAGCTATAGGTCTAATGGTAAGAAGTAAAAATATTATTCCATCGATAGATCTATTTGAAAATACAGAAGCAACTATAATTATACTAACAATGTCAAAAAGCTTAATTGCTGATAATCTTTCTGAAAACTTTACTTTTTCATAAGGATTAATCCATATTTTCCATCTCCACCACACGCTACTTTCTTGCTTTTTTAATACATGTTCATGTTCTCTCTTTACATATCTAAGTCTTTCAGCATACATATTTCTTGTTATTAAGTATATAGCTAATAAATATACCTCTATATTAAACGCTGCCATCATTACTATTTTATCCCTAACCACAATAAGAACGATTATCAAATAGATAATATTTAAATAATTCATATAACTTAATTTTTTATTTATAAAATCAGATACTTCTTCAGTAGCTTCTACCTTAATATTAGTCAAAATTAAAAATCCTACAAATAATAATAAAAATGTTCCTATATTAATGAAGTCTGTTTCATTAAGAATAATACTTACTCCAAAAATAAATAACCAATTGGTATTAAAAAAATTGTTCTTTAAGTGTTCCATCCTCTAAAACTTCACTACCTATTACTGCAAACATTATAGAACATATAATACTAATACAATAATATTTGGAGTAATATTAAATAAAGATATCTTCAATTTAAATAAATAAAATATTAAAAATATTATTATTTCTAATATTAAAGCTATTAACCATGTTTTTTTTAATACTTTTTACCCTTACTTTTCATATTTTTTAATCCTCTTCATCACTTCTATACTCTAAAATATCTCCTGGCTGACAATCTAAAGCCTTACAGATAGCATCTAAAGTAGAAAACCTAATTGCCTTTGCTTTATTATTTTTAAGTATAGAAAGATTCGCCATAGTTATTCCTACTTTTTCAGAAAGCTCTGTTGCACTCATCTTTCTTTTTGCCATCATAACATCTAAATTTACAATAATCATTAAGTTTTTTCTCCTTATATAGTTAAGTCATTTTCTTCTTTTAATTCTATTCCCTTTACTATAAGTTCTCTAATTACCGATGTAATCATAAAAATCATCAAAGTAGCAATAGTAACTACAATAAATACCAAATTATGGTACATAAATATAACTGCTACTATATAAATAAAAAATTCTATTAATGAATAAATACTTATTTTCTTTAGCCTTTTTAAGGTTGCTTTATTTAAATATGTATCATTAAGTAAACTTTTAGATAATTTCATTACTTCAATTAGTAAAAGTAAAAATGGAATAATTGTAATAAATAAAAATGTATTAATATACTTTGGAATTTCCATATTAGTGAAACTAATGTAATACCACTTTGTTAACCCCTGTATACACATCCATCCAACAACAGTAATACAAATAGCTATAACTGACATTATGTATAATACTTTTCTAAATGTACTTTTTTCAAACTTAATCACCTCATTGCTATTTTATATGATTTTTTTATAGTTAGTCAATAATTATTTATTGTTTTTCAATAAATAATCATTAATTATAGAAAAGAAAAGAGGCTACACTTGTAGCCCCTTATTTATTAAACATTTATTTTACTCTTAATTATCTTTTCTTGTATTTCATCTTTATGACTTTTTGTTTGCCTTGATATATTAAGTAACACCCCTACAGCAGCTAAGTTAAATACAAGTGATGTACCTCCATAACTTATAAATGGTAAAGGCACCCCTGTAACTGGCATACTTCCTGTAACAACTGCTATATTAATTATTACCTGTACTGCTATTACAGAAATAATACCTGTTGCCAAAAGCTTTCCATATTTATCTTTTGCCTTCATAGCAACATCAATACCAGCGATAATTAACACAGCAAAAATTGCCATAATTATAACGCATCCAACTAAACCTAATTCTTCTGCTATTATTGCAAATATAAAGTCATTATGTGGTTCTGGCATATATAATGCCTTTTGCTTAGAATTTCCAAGACCAACACCAAATAATCCACCTGATCCTATTGCATAAAGTGAATGAACTAATTGATATCCTTCATCATTAGCATATTTCCATGGATTTGTAAAACTCATAAATCTTTCTCGTCTATAATCAGTGCTAAAAATCCCAATGGCACCTAAAACCCCACCTACTCCCATTAATGTAATTGTTTCTTTTCCATTCATTCCTGATACAAAAACCATAATAAATGCAACAAACATTATTATAGATGCAATACTTAAATTATTTTCCATATAAACTAATATAGAAAATATTCCTGCAGTGCCTAAATATATTAATGGAACTATCCAATTCTTTTTCACCTGACCATATTTTTCAATCATCATTGCTAAGAAAAATACAATTATATATTTTGCCAGCTCAGATGGCTGGAAAGATACACCCGCTATATTAAGCCAACGTGTTGCACCATTAATACTATCTCCAAATATTAATACTGCAACTAATGCTAAAAGTGTTATCCCATATCCTAATACAGTGAACTTTTTCCACACATGATAATCAATTAACATCATTGCTATCATTGCTATAATACCAATAGGGGCCCATGTTAACTCCTTACCTAAGAAATAGAAAACATCCTTATGCTTATATAAAGCATCATAATAACTTGCTGAAAAAACCATAATTATTCCAATCGCTACTAAAGCCATAACAGAACAAAGTATATATAAATTAACAGCTTTATATCTTCGCTTTCGTTTTACAGGTCCTTTTTTCTTCACATTTCCCTTTTTTATATTTTTCCCATTACTTTTCATATTACCTTCCCCAGAATATACTTATTAATATTCAAACTCTTTCTTAAGCGTTATAGTAACCTTTGTTCCCTTAACTACTTTATTACCAGCTGCAACACTTTGTGAATAAACATTCCCTTCTCCCTCAAATTCATAAACCAATCCCAAATTATCTAAAACAGAAATAGCAAATTCCTCTGTGTTTCCTTTTAAATCTGGCATTATTACTTCCTTATCAATTTGACTACTATCCTTTGCCGTTATTGTAATAGTAGTTCCTTCTTTAACTGTTGCTCCTGGATAAATATCCATAGAAACTATAGTCTTACCATTTCCCTTAACTTCAGCTTCTAAATTATTTGCTTTTAATATTTCTTTAGCTTCTTCTATAGATTTTCCTCTTACATCAGGTATAATTACGTTCTTATAAATTGAGAATCTTTCTTTAGCAAGTGGAGAATCCATATACTTAAATACTTCTTCAAATAACTCTTTCATTAATGGTGCTGCAACTTCCCCACCATAATAAGCTCCATTACTTGGTTCATCTACTGCAATAAATACTGTTATTTGTGGATTTTCTACTGGAGCTAATGCTATCATTGATGAAATGTACTTATCTTTTGAGTAAGTTCCAGTTTCTGGATCAACCTTTTGAGCTGTCCCCGTTTTTCCACCAACATTATATCCTTGAACAAAAGAACCATCTGGTCCATCTTTTGTTACAGTTCTTTCTAAATAACTTCTTAATAAAGCTGTACTTTCATCTGATAATACATCTTTCTTTATAATTGGTTTAATTTCTTCATCTATAATTCTATTTCCACTTTCATCTTCATGTGAAATTTCCTTAACTATATGTGGTTGTATTAAATCACCACCATTTGCAATTGCATTAAATGATGTCATAAGTTGTAATGATGTCACTGTATTAGTTTGTCCAAATGAAATTGTTGCTAAGTCAATAGCTGATACAGTATCGCTTGATTTAACTATACCAGATGCTTCCCCTGGCAAATCAATTCCTGTTGTTTTTCCAAACCCTAATTTATAAATATATTCATTTAATTTTTCTATTCCAAGCCTTTGTCCAATTTCCATCATACCAACATTACATGAATTTTTTAATACTTCAGCTAAAGTTTGAGTGCCATGACCTTCATGTTTCCAACAATGAACAGTTGTATTTCCAAATTTAACTGACCCATTACAAACAAATGTATCATCATCACTTACTAATCCTTCTTCTAATGCCGCTACCATTGTAACTGTCTTAAAAGTAGATCCTGGTTCAAAAGTATCACTTACTAACCAATTTCTCCACATATTTTGAATTTGATCATTTTCAGTCTCACCCTCAAAAGTCTCATATCCTTCATAAGGAGTATTAGGATCATAGTCAGGTTTATTTACCATTGCAAGAATTTCTCCATTATTAGGATCCATTATTAAAACATGAACTCCCTTTGCATTATGTTCTTCTAAACCTTTTTGAGCAATTTTCTCAGCAACATATTGTAAGTTTTCATCTATAGTTAATATAATATCATTTCCATCTACAGGAGGTGTAAATTTATATGTTTCAAATGGTAATCTATTTCCCCAACTGTCATAGCCTCCAATTTTCATTCCTGAAATTCCCGCTAAATATTCATCATACTGTAACTCTATTCCTGTTAACCCAACACCTTCTGAATTAATTCCCCCCAATGCAGTTGATAAAAAGTTTCCATTTGGATAATATCGCTTAACGTCTCTTGATACAATCAAGCCATATATCCCCAAATCATCTGCACTATCTGCAACATCTTTTGTAATTCCTCCTACAAGTCTTGCATATGTTGCATCACTACCATCACTATTTTTTTTATTTAATGCTTCTAATATTTTATCATAACTTACATCCGATACCACAGAAGCTATTTGACTTGCAATTTCTTCCTTAGTTACATCTTTATTTTTTATATGAGTTCTAATGGCATCCAAATCAAAATCAAGTCTATAAACATTAGCAGAAGATACTAATACCGATTGATTTCTATCTAAAATATCACCTCTAGTCGCTGTCACACTAATTTCTCTTTGCCACTCCGAATTTGCCTTAGCTTCCAACGATCTACCACTTACTAACGTTAACCATCCTAATCTAATAACTAATAAACCTAACAAGCAAAATACAATAGAATAAACTAACTTCAATCTCTGCTTATAGCCTAATGATTTTTTATCTTTTTTCTTCTTTTTCTTTTTGTTTACCATTCCTCTATCTCCCATCATAGATTTAACATATATTCCATTTATGTTACATAACTATTATTCTACTACATTTTGCTTTATATCAAAAGATACTAATATTAATATTATATTTTTTCCGTGGAAATTTTATATAAAATTCATAATAAAAACCCCCTGTAAACACTGTTACAGAGGGTTTTATTACAAAATATACACTTTATTTGCTATTATATTTTTCTTTGTCAATCTTATTAAAGCTTTTTCCAACAGCAACTGCTGTAACCATTGTTCCATTAACATTTAACATAGTACGTCCCATATCTAATACAGGATCAATTGCTATTATTCCTCCTGCTAATGGGAAATATGCTCCCATTCCCATTCCTGAAATTGCTACCGAAACAGCCATTGTTGCACTTCCTGGTAATCCAGCTATACCTAAAGATCCAATTACAATTATCACTATAAGCATTCCATAGAAGCTAATATCCATTTTAGTTCCTGACATATTAGCTAATGTAACTGCCATTAATGCAGGATAAATTGCTGCACATCCATTCATCCCCATATTAGAGCCTAAACTTCCAACAAATGAAGAAATTCCATTATCAACACCAATCTTATCAGTTAGTGTTTCAATAGTAACTGGTAAAGTACCAAGACTAGAACGTGAAGTAAAAGCTAAAATTAGAGGTTCCATTGCCTTCTTTACATAAGTAATAGGATTTAATCCTAATATAGCTATAATTATTAAATGAATTATAAATACTATAATAATACTTACATAAAGTGCAACTATGAATCCAACAACTTCTTTTATTGCAGCTAATCCTCTTCCTGCTATTGTATTTGCAAGCAATGCAACTACAGCATATGGCATAAACTTAATAACAGTCATAGCTAGACTAGTAATAATCTTATATGAAGCATTAACTAAATCAGTTACAGGCTTAATGACATCACTGTACTTTTTATTTAATATCTTCATTGAATTACCGATAAATGCTGCAAATATTACAACAGCAACTACATTACCTTCAGCCATTGCTGCAACAGGATTTGATGGAAGTAATCCCCTTAATGTATCAACAACTGGAGTTATTTCTCTTATTTCACTTGTACTTTCAACTATACTTGAAGAAACCCCAAGCTTAAATAAATTTCCTACTATAATTCCTACTATAGCAGCAATTGCAGTCGTACCTAGTAATGTTAAGATTGATCTTGTTGTTAATTTTCCTAGATTTTCGCCAGCCTTCATATTTATAATAACTCTGATGATAGATACAAATATTAAAGGAACTACAAGCATCTTTAATAAATCCATAAATCCATAACCAATAAGACCATACCACTTGTTTACTTCATTAATCCACTGAACTTCTCCTGGATTACTTGGTAATCCTGCTACTAATTGAATTATTACACCTAAAATTAATCCTGCGATAGTTGAAATTATCATTCTTGTTGAAAATTTAACTTTCTTCTTAGCCATAAAATTTACACCAAACAATATAGCTACAAGTATAGCAATAAATGCTATGGTTTTAAAATTTGTTATCATTATAAATTCCGATAAAAAAGTATTGTTCATTTCCGCCCTCCTATATGTCTATAAATACCAATATATATATTACATGAAAATCATATATTATACTAGTTTAAATTATATATAATATACAATTTCTTGTTCTTCTTTTCTATATTTATTAACAATTTCCTCTAATGTTATTGATTCAAAATAGTCATTTATTTTTTTATTTATTTCACTCCAAACTGTTCTATTTACAAATTCTTCCACATCACTTGATTCACCCTCTTTTACATCTATCAGAAGCAGCTCACCCTCTAAAGACCTTAAAACTTCTCCTATTGTGATTTCACTTGGATTTTTAGATAAAGTATATCCACCTTGCGCCCCTTTTTTTCCAACTATTAGCCCTGACTTTCTAAGTAATGAAAATACTTGCTCTAAATATCTCTCTGATATATTTTGACGTTCTGATATAGCTTTCAATGTTACAGAACCATATTCTGAATTGATTACTAAATCAATCAACGCAATTATGCCATATCTTCCTTTAGTTGAAATCTTCATAAAATCACCTTCTTTGTAATATTTTAAGGATTACCCATTATTCCTATCGGTAATACGCTAATACTATATCTTTTTCACTAAAATGTCAATATATTTATATTATTGATAATAAAAGTAAAAAATATAGGATAGTTAGAAATAATAAACTAACTATCCTATATTAATTACCTCACGTTATTCCATTATCGATTATCTATTTTATTAATCTTAATAACTCATTAGGGTTCTGAATAATATAATTTGCACCGGCACTTACTAATTCTTCTTCTCCTCTGAATCCCCATGCTACACCTACTGATTTAACATTAGCATTTTTTGCAGTAATCATATCAACATCGGAATCTCCAACATATATGCATTCCTCTTTACTAACTTTTAAATACTCAATTACTTCATATACAGTTCTTGGATCTGGTTTGACAGCATGATTTACTCTCTGTCCATAGGTAATTTCAAATTTCTCTCCAAAATATTTTTTAACTACTTCTCCAGCAAACTCATCTGGCTTATTTGATACAACAGCAAGCTTTATATTGTTTTTCCTTAATCCATCTATCATGTCATCAATACCCTCATATGGTTTCGTAGTATCTAGCATATGATCTCCATAATACTCATCAAAAAGAGCTAAAACTTTATTTATCACTACTTCATTCTCTCTATATATTTCTGGCAATATACGTTGAATTAAAACATATCTTCCACTTCCAACAAACTTCACATACTCATTTATAGCATGTTCCTCATATCCACAGCTTCTTAATGCATAATTACAAGCATTAGCTAAATCCTCTAATGTATCTAATAACGTTCCATCTAAATCAAAAATTACAGCTTTAATCATTTCACTTCTCCTTATTGCCATTGAATTTTATATTATCATTTGTTTTTTTATATTAAATAGTACTAATATTATTATATCATAGTTTTATAATACATTATTATCAAACAGCTTTTCATTTAATCATTATATTAATGCAGCAATTTTATTTTTTATATTTAATCCATTATTACACTCCCCATAAATGTAATTTATCATTAACAATTTAACTTGATATCTTGTTATACTAATATATTTTTTCATATAGAGAGATGTTATATCAAAATGTTGTTAACAACATTTTGATATAACATCTCTCTATACTCTTAAGTATATAACATTATACTTTCTCTCATTAAAAATATCTAAATGCAATTCTATATGTATCAATATTCCCCCAAGTAAATATATTTTAATTATTAGCATTGCAAATAAGCTATTCTCTAAATAAAAAATAGCTTATCACTAAAAAAGAATCTAAATTTTCACATCATATTGCTATAGTCTTATTTTTAATATTTTCCCATGATATATATGTATTAATTTCTGCTTTTACATTAATTTGAGAATATATTCTTTTTATTGAAAATATATTTCTTCTTTCATATTTTATATTATTTTTATATTCAAAAGCCCTCCAACTTAAATAATAATCTAAGTACTTACTTGCTACTCCATTAAATTTAATAAGCCATTTCCTCACCTTATTTGAATATGCTAAATCTATTTTCAACTCATTATTACCCTCATTTAATGTTACGCCCCTAATCTCATTTAAAGCATTAGCAAAAGTCTTTAATCTACTATCCTGAAAACCAACAACATATGCTTTAGTATCTATTCTAGGTATAATATTATTTCTTAATTCACTAAACCCTAAAAACTTTCTACCAGCCACTATTGGACTTATATCTATTGAATCATTTATCGCATTAACAACTATAATTTTATCTCTCTCTTCTCCATGATATCTTCTATCCCCTTTAAAGTTTTCATATAAAACTAACTTAGTTAATTCAACATAAGATCCTATTTTTTTAATGTAATTTTTTTCACACAAATCTGCTAAAAACCTATGTCTCCAAAAAAATGCTGTCACTAACGTAATCTTCATTTTAGCAGCACATTCCCTTAATGATATTCCTTTAATAAAAAGTTCAAAATATTGTTTCCAGTTTTCTTTGAACTTTTTAGAACATCTAAAGGGATTATTTTTATCATCAATAAATGTTTTACAACAACCTTCATTCTTGCATTTATATCTTTGAATTCCATTATAAAATCCAAATTTAATATTTTTTTCACTATGACACTTAGGACATTTAACCTTACTATTATATTTATCATCTTTGTTTAAATCAAAATTACTGCTACACTCTTCACACTTTTCATCCTTTGCTATGCTATTAACTAAAGTTCTATACATATTAATCATAATACATCACCAGTTATGATTATTAACTTATATATATAATTTAAAACATCAATTAATCACATTCGTGAATTTTTACTTAAATTTGATTTATATTTTTAATATTAAAATAATATAAAAGCTAATGCCTTCATATTTATATAAAAACATTAGCTCTTTATTTCATTAATATAATGTCTTAATTTTAATTTAATCCATCTATCTTTATCAATTAAACTTTTTAATAACTCATAAAAGATCTATTTCTTTAATTCAGTAAAATTTACTAAACATTATCAATATTTTTTCTTTCACCTTTAAAATTATTAATCTTATTTCTTCTAATTGTTAATTGTTCATTTAATTGTTCTAAAGTTATTTCTTTATCTGCCATAAGCACCAGTACATGATATGCTAAATCACAAATTTCGTTTACTATCTCATTTTTATCTTCACCTTTAGCAGCAATTATCACCTCAGTGCATTCTTCCCCAACTTTTTTCAATATTTTATCTGTGCCTTTTTCAAATAAATATTTAGTGTATGAACCCTCTTCTCCATTTTCTTTTCTATCTTTAATAATTTCAAATATATCTTCTAATACCATATTTAACACACCCTCCTAAAGAAACAACTCTTTTTACCAGTATGACATGCTGCTCCACTTTGAATCACCTTAATTAATAATGTATCATTATCACAGTCTGTCCAAATCTCTTTAACCTCTTGAAAATGTCCTGAAGTAGCTCCTTTATTCCATAGCTCATTTCTACTCCTGCTATAAAACCACGTCTTTTTACTTTCTAAAGTAAGTCTAAGACTTTCTTCTGACATATAAGCAACCATCAATACTTCATTACTTTCATAATCTTGAATAACAGTAGGTATCAATCCATTTCCTTTTTCAAAGTCTAAAATTATTTTTTTCATTTCAAACCTCCCATTAATCATTTATCTTTATATTAATAAATTATATTATTAAATTCTCACTGCAACATTTCTTTGTCTTAAATATTCTTTTACTTCTCTAACACTTAATTCACCGTAATGGAATAATGAAGCTGCTAATGCAGCATCTGCCATTCCATCTTCAAATACCTCTTCAAAATCTTTTAATGTCCCACAACCACCAGAAGCAATCACTGGAACATTAGTAAGTTCACTAACCTTTCTAGTGAGCTCTATATCAAAACCTTTCTTAGTTCCATCTGCATCCATTGAAGTTAATAATATTTCACCAGCTCCTAATCTAGCGCCTTCTTCTATCCATCTAAGTGCATCTATGCCGGTATCAATTCTTCCACCATTAACAAAAACATTCCAGCCACTATTATCAGCTCTCTTTTTTGCATCTACAGCTAAAACAATACATTGATTTCCAAAATAATAAGCTCCTTCTTTTATTAACTCCTTATTTCTTACAGCTGCAGAATTTAAACTTACCTTATCAGCACCAGCTCTTAATATTCTCTTTATATCACTAATATTTCTTAATCCCCCACCTACAGTAAATGGAATAAAAATCTTTTCGGAGACTCTTTCAACTACTTTTTCCATTATCCCTCTACCTTCATGAGTTGCAGTAATATCTAAAAAAACAAGTTCATCAGCACCTTGTTTATAATAATATTCCCCAAGATCAACAGGATCTCCAACTTCTTTTATTCCTACAAAGTTTATCCCCTTAACAACTTTTCCAGCTCTTACGTCTAAACAGGGTACTATTCTTTTTGTATGCATACCTTCACCTTCAATCCTTTTAGGAATTTGTTTTACATAAATCAATAGCTTCTTTTAAATTTATGTATCCTGAATATATTGCTTTCCCAACAATCACACCATATATATTCAAATTTTTAAGTTCTTTAATATCATCAATTCCAGCTACTCCCCCTGAGGCTGTTAAATTGATTTCTATATTTTTACCTAACTTTTTAAGCATATCTATATTTGTACCTTTTAAAGTTCCATCCTTACTAATATCAGTTAAAATAATATTTTTGACACCTAACTCTTCCATCTTTTTAGAAAAACTAATATAATGAAGCTTGCTTTCTTCAATCCAGCCTCTTCCACATAGATATTCATTTTTACAATCTACTCCAACTGCAATTTTTTCTCCAAATTCATTAACAACTCTTTTAACAAATTCGGAATCCTCAATTGCAACCGTACCTAAAATTACCCTACTTACTCCATTATCTATTAGATATTTAACATCTTGATAAGTTCTAATTCCTCCACCAACTTCTACTGGTACATTTACTTCATTAACAACCTTAATAATTATTTCTTTATTAACTAATTCACCTTTTTTTGCTCCATCTAAATCAACTAAATGAATATAGCTTGCCCCCGCATTTTCAAAGCCCTTTGATATTTCTAATATATCTTCTCCTACAATTTCCTTCTTATCATAGTCACCTTGATAAAGCCTCACTGGTTTACCATCTATAATATCTATGGCTGGAATTATAATCATACAATCAACTCCCCAAAATTATTAAGTATTTTCAATCCAACTTCTCCGCTTTTTTCTGGATGAAATTGTGCTCCATATATATTTTTTTTATTCACCATTCCAGGTATGTTAATTCCACCATACTCTGAATATGCAACTAAATTATCTGCTAGCATATTTGTTGCCATGAAACTATGAACATAATAAACAAAGCTTTCATCATTAAGACCATTAAATATTTCACTTTTTTTATTAATTTCTAATCTATTCCATCCTATATGAGGTATTTTCACTTCTTCATTTGGCTCCATTAGCTTAACTGTACCATTTATAAATCCAAGCCCCTTTCTATGCTCTCCTTCATAGCCTTCTTCAAAAAGCATTTGCATACCTAAACAAATACCTAGTAATGGACACCCATCATTAACCTTTTTATTTATTATAGGAATTAAATTCATTTTCTCTAAATTATCCATTGCATCCTTAAAAGCTCCAACTCCCGGCAATATTAATTTATTTGCTTTTTCTATATCTTTTATTTCCCCGGAAATACGACAATTAAATCCAAGTTTTATTAAAGCATTATATACACTCTTTAAATTTCCCATTCCATAATCAATAATTATAATCATACATCCTCCTACAATTCTTTAAAATCTTTAAAGAATACCCTTAGAAGAAGGTATGCTATTACCCTCAATAGTAATAGCTTCCTTTAATGCTCTTCCAAAAGCTTTGAAAATCCCTTCAATTTTATGATGATCATTTTCCCCATATAAGACCTTTATGTGTAATGTAATTCCGGCATTAAATGCAACTGCTCTAAAAAATTCCTTAACCATTTCCGTAGAAAAATCACCTATATTTTCTCTTTTAAATTCTCCTTCAAAATGTAAATAACTTCTCCCACTAATATCTAATGATACCATTACTAGTGATTCATCCATAGGAAGAAAGAAAGTTCCATATCTTTTTATTCCTCTCCTTTCTCCTAATGCTTCATTTATACATTTTCCTAAAGCTATTCCAACATCTTCAACTAAATGATGATCACAAACATCAATATCACCATCTGCATTTAAATTAATACTTATATTGCTGTGAAATGCCAATAAATTAATCATATGATTAAAAAATCCGATATTTGTTTTTACACTGCTTTTTCCGTCTCCATCTAAAGAAATTTCTAAAGCTATATTTGTTTCATTGCTTTTTCTATTAATTTGAGACACTCTCTTCATACTTCTCCCTCACACAACAACACATTACATTTTCTATAATGTTTACGATAAAATCATTTTCTAAAGGCGAACCCACTGAAATTCTAAAGCTATCATCATCAAAATATCTTATTAATACCCCTTTGTCCTCTAGCGCTTTTTTTAATTTTTCTTTACTTTTTGTTCTACCAAAAATAAAGTTGGCCTTTGATTTATAAAACTTAATTTCATCATTGCTATTCTCTTCTATTCCCTTTAAATATTTATATAATCTTTCTCTTTCATACACTATTTCTTCAACATTTTTTAATATCTTTTCCGGATGTTTTAACACAACACATCCCACTAGTTGAGAAAATGTATTTAAATTGTATGGAACCTTATCTGTAGTTAAGCTTTTAATCAATTCCTTATTTGCAATTAAGAATCCTATTCTTAATGCCGCTAATCCCCAAGCTTTAGATAATGTTCTTGTAATAATTAAATTTCTATACTTTTCTATAAATCCAATCATACTTTGTCCATAAAATTCATAATAAGCCTCATCCACAACTACTAAAGTATCTTTAAATGATTCTAAAATAAAAATAATATCCTCTGTACTTATTACATGACCTGTTGGATTGTTAGGATTAGAAAAAATAATAACTTGCGGCTCTACTTTCTTACCATATGCTATAAATTTATTAACTGAGAACTCACCATCTTTTTCTGTATTATACTTTTTAATTATCCCATCATTTAAAGAAGTATAAAAATCATACATTGAAAAATCTGGATTAATAGTTAGCACAGTCTTCCTTTTAGTTATTTGAGTATCTATTATTAAAGCAATCATCTCATCTGACCCATTACCAGCAATAATATTTTCTTTACTTACTCCAATTACATTTGCATATGCTTTTCTTATATCTATAGAATCATTATCAGGATATCTATTAAAGTTTACTTTTTTCAATTCATTAATAACCTCATTCAATTCATCTTTTGTAATATTTTTATAACTTTCATTACCATTTGCTCTTATACCAATTTCATCATTCATTATCCCTTTATAGCTTTTAATTTTCTTCATCTTCTAACCTTACCTTTACGGAATTTGCATGAGCAGTTAAACCTTCTTCATTTGCAAACTTTATTATCTTATTCCCATCCCTATATAATGCACGCTTTGAATAAGATAAGAATGATGATTTTTTCACGAAGGTATCAACTGATAACGGTGATGAAAATTTTGCTGTTCCACTAGTAGGCAATACATGATTTGTACCACCAAAATAGTCTCCTATTGGTTCTGGTGTATATGCTCCTAAGAAAACAGATCCTGCATTTTTTATTTCATCTAAGTAATCTAAAGGATTTTCAAGTAAAATTTCTAAATGTTCTGGTGCAATTAAATTTGATAACTTTATACATTCATCAATATCCTTACACACAATTATTTTTCCATAATCCCTTAAAGATTTTTCTATTATTTCTTTTCTTGATAGATTTTTAATTTGAATACCAATTTCATTTTTAACATCTAAAGCCAACTTTTTAGATGTTGTTAATAAAATAGAGGATGCTAATTCATCATGTTCTGCTTGTGACATCATATCCGCAGCAATATATCTTGCATTTGCACCATTTTCAGCAATAACTAAAATCTCACTAGGTCCAGCAACCATATCTATACCAACAACTCCGTAAACCTGCCTCTTTGCTTCTGCTACATATGCATTTCCTGGCCCAACTATCATGTCTACTGGATTAATACTTTCTGTTCCATAAGCTAATGCCGCAATGGCTTGTACTCCTCCAATTTTATAAATTTTATTAACACCACAAATTTTAGCAGCTACTAATATATTGGGATTAATTTCACCATTACTATTAGGTGGCGTTACAATTATAATTTCTTTAACCCCTGCAACCTTTGCCGGAATTACATTCATTAATACTGATGAAGGATATGCTGCTTTTCCCCCTGGGACGTATACGCCTGTACTTTCAACTGGAATTATTCTTTGCCCCATAAAAATTCCCAATTCCTTTTGATAAAGATAGCCTGTCTTTTTTTGCTTTTCATGATACTTAGTAATATTATCCTTACTTTCTTCTAATATT
Organism: Clostridium sp. 1001271B_151109_B4; assembly: GCF_015670405.1. GTDB lineage: Bacteria > Bacillota > Clostridia > Clostridiales > Clostridiaceae > Clostridium. The sequence goes on from NZ_JADPBQ010000017.1 coordinate 32,584, forward strand.
TCTAATATAGACTTATCACATTTATTGTAAGCACTATTGACTTCCTCTTCAGAAACTAAAAAATCCCTTAAATCTACTTTATCAAATTTTAATGTATATTCTCTTAATGCCTTGTCTCCATTTTCTTTAATATCTTTAATAATATCTTCAACATTTTTTCTTACATCAGCTGTGTTATTTCTCTTTTTTAAATTTTTTACAATTTCATTTATACTCTTATTACTTAATTCTACTATGTCTATCATATTAAATTTGCCCCCTTTATTTTTATATAACAAACACTATTAATTACATACTGCTCTTATTTTATCTATAAAACTATTTATTTCATTTCTTTTTAATTTAAAACTAGATTTATTTACTATAACTCTTGAGCTAATATCACAAATTTCATCTACAACAACTAGCCCATTTTCCTTCAGTGTTGTACCTGTTTCCATTATGTCTACAATACCTTCACTAATTCCAAGTATAGGTGCAAGTTCTACAGATCCTTCTATTTTTATAATTTCAACATCCATTCCTTTGCCCGCAAAATACTTTTTTGCTACCTCTGGATACTTTGTTCCTATTTTTATATGCCCTATTCTATTAAAAATATTAGCATCTGGTAATGTTGCTACAATAAATTTACATTTTCCCATACCTAAATCTAATACTTCATAGTAATTTTCTTCTTTTTCCAATAATGTGTCCTTACCTACTATTGCAATATCTGCTACTCCATGTTCTACATATGTAACAGTATCGTTAGCTTTAACTAAAAAATATCTCACATCATTTTTGGTGTCATTAAAAACTAACCTTCTTCCCTTATCTTTTAATTCTTCAACTCCAAATCCTGCTTTCTCTAATAGCTTAATTGCTTCTTTTTCTATCCTACCTTTTGTAAGTGCTATACTAATCAACTCACCCACACCCTTTTAATTCTATTTATAAATTATTTCTACCTTTTCACCATTCCTAGTTTTATTTATGACTTTCTTTAATTCTTCTAAATAATTATCTTCATTTAAAATAACTTTTTCACCTTTAACTTTTTCTTCATAATCACAAGAATCAATAAGCAGATTTACATCTACTGAAAATCCTATTGCAGGAATGCTTTTACCGAAGTTATCTAATAAATTATCGTATCTTCCACCTCTAATAACTGTTGAACCTATTTCTTTTACATATCCCTTAAATATTATTCCCGAATAGTAGTTAACTCTTGGCACCATACTAATATCCACAGATATATACTTCTCATATCCAAGCATTTGTAAATTTAAATATAAATTTTCAAGATACTCTATATTTTTTTTAATATCTTCATTAAATGCTAACTCTTTAGCTTTTTTAATCATTTCATAATCACCAAAAAGCCAAGGGAATTTATTTAAAAATTCCTTATACTCTTCTTTAATTTCTATATCATCTAAATATTCTTTTAAACTTGTTAAACTCTTTTTATTAATTAATTCAATAACCTTGTTTTGATTATCAATAGATAAATTCATATCTTTTAATGCTGATTTTAATATGTTTACATTACCTACTTCTAACTTAAATTCTTTTTTAGTATCTAATGCCTTCAATACTTCTAAGGCTGTTACTAATACCTCTAAGTCAGTTTTTTCTCCTGATGCCCCAATCAATTCTATTCCACAATCTAAATATTCATTTCTTTTTCCTTCAAAACTCTCATGAACTCTAAAAACCTCAGCACTATAAAAAAGTTTTAATGGTAACTCCATTTCTTTTAGTTTGGTATTAACTAATCTTGCAACAGGCACCGTCATATCAGGTCTCAATACTAAAATCCTTCCTCTATTATCGAAGAACTTGTACATTTCTTCTTCTTTTAAATCTTGAGTTTTATGATTGAAGGTTTCATAGTATTCAACTGTTGGTGTAGACACTTCACTATATCCCCAGCTTTTAAAACTTTCAGTAATAGTTTCTATAATCTTATTTCTCCTTTTGCACTCATCAATAGTAAAATCTCTCATTCCTTCTGGTATAATATTTTTGATTTAAATCTCCCCCTTTAGCACGTTAAAGTATTAAAGTTATTATTATTATTAGTAATAATACCCCTTTTGGTTTTATTTGTCAATTATTATTTTACCATACATTTTTATATATTTTTGGTAAAATTTCATTTTTATCTTTTTATAAATATTAATTTGTTTTAATCATTAGTAATTGTTTTATATTTTATTAATTTTTACATAACAAAAAATTAGTTACTTAAAATGTAATTAGCCTTTTAAACTATTTTATAGCACTATCAATTTCTTCAACCATTGTCATTGTAGATATAAATCCACCTGTTGCTATATAGCAAATAGTTAGATCTAAATAAACAATATTTCAATTTTTATACACATTCATTTTCCATTAATTTCTTTTTCGGTTACTTTAGTATTTAATTCTTCAATTGCTTCTTTAAAGGAAACCTAGCAAAGCTAACTAACTCTTTAATTGTTAATCTAATATTTATATTATTTTATTGTCTTAATATAGTTATTTTTTGCTAATTCTTTGTTATCCCAAGTTAGATAACCTACCTTGCTATATTTACTAATTGAATATTATTACAATTTAGTTAAAGCATATTAATTAAGGTATCTGTTATATAGAAATATTTTTTTTGGAACCATTACCTACTTTTTTATAGATTATTAAATGCTTTTTTACACATCATAATAGTGTAAAGTAAATGATTACTTTATAAATAAATATTTAAAAGGAGGAACTTTATAATGGCACAAAAATTAGTTCCAGAAGCAAAAAATGGTTTATCAAAGTTCAAAAATGAAGTAGCAAGTGAAATGGGAGTTCCTTTCACTGACTACAATGGTAATCTTACTTCAAAACAATGCGGAAGCGTTGGTGGAGAAATGGTTAAAAGAATGGTAGAACAATACGAAAAAGGAATCTAAAAAAATAAATAAACTTATTAATTACAAAAAAGAGTTTATATAATAAGTCTTCTGAAAATGAAGTTATATTATATAGACTCTTTTTATTAATTTTTATAAAATTTACAATTTAATCATTATTTATTGTTAAATTTTTAACTATTTTATCTCTATATTATTTATTTTTTACATTTTGTTAATAATTCCTTCAATATTATGCATAACACCTCCACTTCTTCCCTTTGATTATAATGTAATACTATGATATTATAATTTATGTACTATTTCGCTATAATTTTTGTAGTAATTTTTTTTATTTCTATCTTGAAAATTTGAAAAATTAGTGATATAGTTTAAATAGGCCATTGTTAAATAATAATTGTTATTAATAAACAATAATTATTATTAACAAATATGATAATACTGTTGATATAATTTTAAATAATTAGAAAAGAGGCGCTATGATGAAAGAACAATGGAATGATTTCAAAACAGGTTCATGGACAAAAAGTATTGACGTAAGAAACTTTATTCAAACTAACTACACTGCATATGAAGGTGATGATAGCTTCTTAGCTGGAGCTACTGAAGCTACAACTAAGCTTTGGGCTGAAGTTAGTGAATTATTCAAAAAAGAAAGAGAAAATGGTGGAGTATTAGACGTAGATACAGAAACTGTATCTGGAATTAATGAATACAACCCTGGTTATATTGACCAAGCTTTCGAAAAAATTGTTGGTGTACAAACTGACGCTCCATTAAAGAGAGCAGTTATGCCATACGGCGGTATCAGAATGGCTGAAAATGCTGCTAAAGCTTATGGGTACGAAGTAAGCCCAAAAATTTCTGAAATATTTACTAAATATAGAAAAACTCATAACCAAGGAGTTTTCGATGCTTATACTTCAGAAATGAGATTAGCTAGAAAATCTGGTGTTATCACTGGTCTTCCAGATGCTTATGGTAGAGGAAGAATCATAGGTGACTACAGAAGAGTTGCTTTATACGGTGTTGATAGATTAATCGAAGATAAAAATGCTCAAAAATTATCTTTAGAAGTTAAAACTATAGATGAAGATGTAATCAGATTAAGAGAAGAAATCTCTGATCAAATTGTTGCATTAAACGAATTAAAAGGACTAGCTGCTACTTACGGATTTGATATATCACAACCAGCTACTAACGCTAAAGAAGCTATCCAATGGTTATACTTTGGATTCTTAGGAGCTATCAAAGACCAAAACGGTGCTGCGATGTCTTTAGGAAGAACTTCTACATTCTTAGATATCTATATCGAAAGAGATTTAAGAAATGGTGTTATAACTGAAGAAGAAGCTCAAGAATTAATGGACCACTTCGTAATGAAGTTAAGATTAGTTAAATTCTTAAGAACTCCAGAATACAACGATTTATTCTCAGGAGATCCAACTTGGGTTACTGAATCAATCGGTGGTATGGGATTAGATGGTAGAACTTTAGTAACTAAGAACTCATTCAGAATACTTAACACATTATATACTTTAGGACCATCACCAGAACCAAACTTAACTGTTTTATGGTCAACTAGATTACCTCAAGGATTTAAAGATTTCTGTTCTAAGGTTTCTATTGATACATCATCAGTTCAATACGAAAATGATGATTTAATGACTCCATACTGGGGAGATGACTACGCTATCGCTTGTTGTGTATCTGCAATGAGAGTTGGTAAGCAAATGCAATTCTTCGGTGCTAGAGTTAACTTAGCTAAAACTTTACTTTACGCTATAAACGGTGGTAAAGATGAAAAGTACGGAATGCAAGTTGGACCTAAGACTGCTCCATTAACTGGTGAATACTTAGATTACAACGAAGTTATGGAAAGATTCGATGTTATGACTGATTGGTTAGCTAACCTTTATGTTAATACATTAAATGTTATACACTACATGCATGACAAATATTCATATGAAAAATTACAAATGGCTTTACATGACAGAGACGTATTCAGAACTATGGCTTGTGGTATAGCTGGTTTATCAGTTTGTGCTGACTCTATTTCTGCAATCAAATACGCTAAAGTTAAGCCAATAAGAAATGAAGAAGGAATAGCTGTAGATTTCGAAGTTGAAGGTGATTTCCCTAAATTCGGAAACGACGATGACAGAGTTGATGAAATTGCTGCATGGTTAGTTGAAAGCATGATGAATAAGATCAGACAAAACAAGACTTACAGAAATGCTTACCACACTCAATCAGTATTAACAATCACTTCAAACGTTGTTTACGGTAAGAAGACTGGTACTACTCCATGTGGAAGAAAAGCTGGAGAACCATTCGCACCAGGAGCTAACCCAATGCACGGAAGAGACTGTAGCGGATCATTAGCATCATTAAACTCAGTTGCTAAACTTCCTTACGAACATTCACAAGATGGTGTTTCTAATACATTCTCAATCGTTCCAGATGCATTAGGAAAAACACCTGAAAACAGAATCCACAACTTAGGTACTATGATGGATGGATACTTCTCTCAAGGTGCTCAACACTTAAACGTAAATGTATTTAATAGAGAAACTTTATTAGATGCTATGGATCACCCAGAAGAATATCCACAATTAACTATCAGAGTTTCTGGATATGCTGTTAACTTCATTAAATTAACAAGAGAACAACAATTAGACGTTATAAACAGAACATTCCACAAATCAATGTAATTTGTTTATAATATTAAACAGAGCTTATTGCATATGCAATAAGCTCTTATTTTTTAAATTAAATCAACAATTACCAAATCTGGCCTATTGAATAGTCTCAATGGAAATCCACTATTACCTAGCCCTCTACTAACTACTAATTTATTTCTTTCTCCATATACTCCTTTATAATACTTTGGTAAAATCCCTTGACCTGGTGCAAATAATCCCCCTATAAATGGTAGTATAAATTGCCCTCCATGGGCATGACCTGAAAACATAATATCAAAATTATATTTGTTATATGAATATTCTCCTACAGCTTTAAAGTTTTCAGGATAATGTGATAAAACAAGCTTAGTTCCATCCTTCTTTTCTAACTCTTCAAATAGCTCTTTATAATTATCATAGTAATATTTGCTATTTATTTTATTATAAAACATTTCACCGTCATCTTGTCTTCTTTCTACCAAGCCTAATATATGCACCTTATTTCTATTTAAATATAATTCTTTAATTTCATTATTTAATACAATAATCTTTCCATTATCAAGCTTTTCCAATATTTCTTCAATTTTTTCAGTTCTCATTTCATTATTTCCTGGTATATATACTACTGGAATAATTTTATTTAGCTCTACTAAAAAAGCTATTATTTTATCCATATTTTTCAAACTTGAATCTATCATATCTCCTGTTGCAAATATAATATCAGGTTTTTTATTAATTATAACTTTTCTTAACCTATTATTATTCTTTCCAAACTCTTTACTATGTAAATCTGAAAGATGTATTATTCTTATTTTTTCATTTACATTACACTTTATACTTATATTTGTTGTATCAAAAACATTATTTTCATAATAGCAAAACATTATTATTATAAATACTAATATTACAATTATCTCCATTACTTCTCTCCTTTAGCAATATAATATAACTATTATAGTCTATATAATTATAAGATACTAATAATAAAAAGCAACTTTTTATTATTAATATTTAATAAATATTAATTTAAAGTTCAAAATTGAAACTTTTATTATCATTAATTAGAAGTATTAAAATAATACTTCTTTCTATTCATATTTTACTAATTAGTTTTATTTAATTTCCTCCTAAAAAAAATAGGAATGAAACACTCTTGTCTCATTCCCATTTAATATAACTATAATTATTCTTGTTCAGCTAATTTTTTTAATTCTGCATATTTTTGTCTAGCATGTTCTTCTGTCATTTGGAATAATTCTTCCGCTTGTTCTGGGAACTGCTTAGCAATTGCAGAGTATCTTACTTGATCCATTATGAAGTCTCTAAAGCTTCCTTGTGGCTCTTTAGAATCTAAGATAAATGGATTCTTTCCTTGTTCCTTTAATTCTGGATTAAATCTGTATAAATGCCAGTATCCAGCCTTAACTGCTTCATCCATGTTTCTTATAGAGAATCCCATTCCCTTCTTTAATCCATGACTGATACAAGTTGAGTAAGCAATAATGATTGATGGTCCATTATGTGCTTCTGCTTCAAGCATTGCTTTAACTACTTGGTTCTTATCAGCACCAATAGCTACTTGTGCAACATAAACATTTCCATAAGACATCATCATTCTTCCTAAGTCTTTCTTCTTAGTCTTCTTACCTGAAGCTGCTAATTTTGCCATAGCTGCAGCAGGAGTTGATTTAGAAGATTGTCCACCAGTGTTAGAGTAAATTTCTGTATCAAATACTAATACATTTACATCTTGTCCTGATGCTAATACATGATCTAATCCACCGTATCCGATATCATAAGCCCAACCGTCTCCTCCAAGGATCCATTGTGATCTCTTAACTAGGAAATCAGCTCTTTCTTTAATTTCTTCAACTAATACTTTTGCTTCTTTATTTTCAATGTTATTTTCAGCTAAAATAGCTTCAACTTCTCTTGAATGAACTTTTGAAAGTTCTCCGTTATCTTTATTTTCTAACCAATTCTTGAATACTTCTTTATATTCTTCAGCTATATCCATAGAAATTAAGCTTTCCATATTTGAAGCTATTTTCTTTCTCATTTGATCAGCTGCTAAGAACATACCATATCCAAACTCAGCATTATCTTCAAATAATGAGTTAGCCCAAGCTGGTCCCTTACCTTCATGGTTCTTAGTATATGGTGTTGAAGGTGCTGAACCCCCCCATATTGATGAACATCCAGTTGCATTAGCAATCATCATTCTATCACCGAATAATTGTGTTGCTAATTTAATATATGCAGTTTCACCACAACCAGCACATGCTCCTGAGAACTCGATAAGTGGTTGCTTGAATTGACTATCCTTAACTGTTTTACCTGTAGTTAAGTGTTCTTTGTTTGATACTTCTTTTGATACTGAGAATTCCCAGTTTGCAACTTCTGTTTCTACTTGAGTACCAAGTGGTTTCATTTCTAATGCCTTACCTGGTGCTGGACAAATATCAACACAGTTATTACATCCAGTACAATCTAATGTACTTACTTGAATTCTGTAGTTTAATCCAGCTAATGTTTTACCAGTAGCTTTCTTAGTTTCAAATCCAGCTGGCGCTTTTGCTAATTCTTCATCATTTACTAGAACTGGTCTAATACATGCATGTGGACAAACGAAAGCACATTGATTACATTGAATACATTTTGACATATTCCACTCTGGAACCTCTGTAGCAACACCTCTTTTTTCGTATGCTGCAGTTCCTGCTGGGAATGTACCATCTTCTAATCCATTAAACGCACTTACTGGTAATTTATCTCCCTCTAAAGCATTCATTGGATTCATTATATTCTTAACGAAATCCGTTACTTCTTTAGTTTCTACTTTAGCTTCTTCACTAGCAGTCTTCCAGCTTTCTGGTACATTTATTTTAACTAATGAATTCATACCAGCTTCAACAGCTTCGTAGTTCATGTTAACTACTTTGTCACCCTTCTTACCGTAAGCCTTCTTAATTGAAGCTTTTAAGTATTCAGTAGCTTCTTCTTCAGGTATAATTTCTGCTAATTTAAAGAATGCAGATTGCATTATCATATTAATTCTTCTACCTAATCCTATTTCAGAAGCGATCTTAGTTGCATTAACTGTGTAGAAGTTTATTTCATTTTCAGCTATGTATTTCTTCATCTTAGCTGGTAATTTTCTTTCAATTTCTTCTTCGCTCCAAATTGTATTTAATACGAAGTTTCCACCCTTTTTAAGTCCCTTTAATAAATCATATTGATTTACATAAGCTTGTACGTGACATGCTATGTAATCTGCTTCATCAATAAGGTAAGTTGATCTTATTGGTGTATCTCCAAATCTTAAGTGAGACATAGTTACCCCACCAGATTTCTTTGAGTCATATGCAAAATAAGCTTGTACGTATTTATCTGTATTTTCACCGATAATTTTTATAGCTTGCTTATTAGCTCCAACTGTACCATCTGATCCTAATCCCCAGAACTTACATCTAACTGTTCCTGGTGTTGCTATTCTTAATTCTTCTTCTACCGGAATTGAAGTGAAAGTAACATCATCTTCAATACCTACTGTAAAGAAGTTCTTAGAATTTTCTTTCTTTAAGTTATCAAATATAGCTTTGATATCAGATGGTGTTACATCTTTAGAAGCTAATCCATAACGTCCACCAACTATCTTAGGTGCATTTTCTTTTCCATAGAATGCAGAACATACATCTAGGTATAATGGTTCACCATTACATCCTGGTTCTTTTGTTCTATCAATTACACAAATCTTTTCTACTGATTGTGGTATAACCTTTAATAAATGTTCTACTGAGAATGGTCTGAATAAGTGAACTTTAACTAATCCATACTTTTCCCCTCTAGCATTTAATTCATCTATAGTTTCTTCTATAGCTTCAGTTACTGAACCCATAGCAACAATTATCTCTTTAGCATCTTCTGCACCGTAGTAATTGAATAATCCATAGCTTCTTCCTGTCTTTTCTTCCATTTTAGCCATATATTCTTCAACTATTGGAATTATATCGTTATAGAATTTATTAGAAGCTTCTCTTGTTTGGAAGTAAATATCTGAGTTTTGAGCTGTTCCTCTTGTAACAGGGTTGTTTGGAGTTAATGCTCTATTTCTAAACTCTTTTAAAGCTTCTCTATCTAACATTTCTGCATAATCTTCATAATCTAAAACTTCAACTTTTTGAATTTCATGAGATGTTCTAAATCCATCAAAGAAGTTTACGAAAGGTAATCTTCCTTTTATAGCTGCAAGATGAGATACTGGAGCTAAGTCAGCAACTTCTTGTACTGATCCAGCTGCAAGCATAACACATCCTGTCATTCTTGCTGCCATAACATCTTGATGATCCCCAAATATTGATAATGCTTGAGATGCTATTGCTCTAGCACTTACATGGAATACACCTGGTAATAATTCTCCTGCTACCTTGTACATGTTTGGTAACATAAGTAATAAACCTTGTGATGCAGTAAAAGTAGTTGTTAATGCACCAGCTTGAAGTGAACCGTGGAACGCACCAGCAGCTCCTGCTTCTGATTGCATTTCTACAACATTAACTGTTTGTCCAAAAATATTTTTCCTCCCTTGAGCAGACCATTCATCAACAACCTCTGCCATTGTAGTAGATGGAGTTATAGGGAATATTGCGGCTACATCTGTAAACGCATATGCTACGTGAGCAGCAGCTGTATTACCATCAATAGTCATCATTTTCTTTGCCATGATAATATACCTTCTTTCATTATCCTAAAAGTTTTTTAAATAATAATTGTTATTTAATAATAATTATTATACTTCATTTTTATTTTTTTTCTAGTACTTTTCCTAGAAATATTTTTAGTATAATTTTGTAATCTTTTGTCACTTATTAGTATAATAAGATATTTCTATTTCTTCAATAGAAAAATACCATCTTTATACATTTAATTTTTAAATAACAATTAAAAGATTTTCTAATCATTTTATATTGAATTATTAAAATCCAACTAAATTAAATTAGATATTTTAACTATTCATAATATTACTCTTTATGTCTATATTCTACAAGAAGGCACTTTTTTTATATATAGTATCAAAAAAGATACTAAGTATATAGTTTTACCCCTTTATTTATGTTATTATTTATAATTGTACGAATAAAGGAGGTTTTATCATGAATAAAATACTTACTTTTCATAATGATTGCAGACTTAATAATCGTTGTGCTAAATATCAAACATGCCCAATGGTACTTGTTCATAAAATATTATCTGGAAAGTGGAAAATTTTAATCTTATGGTATTTAAGTAATGATAATTTAAGATTTAGCGAATTAAAGCGTAAATTACCAGATACAACTCAAAAAATGCTAACTAATCAATTAAGAAGTTTAGAAGAAGACAATCTTATATTTAGAAAAGTCTATCCTGTTGTTCCACCTAAAGTAGAATATGGGCTTACTGATATCGGCAAAAAAATAATTCCTCTTCTTGAATCTATGTATTCATATGGAGTTGAATACTCTAATACTAGAAATTAAAAAAACTAGCTAACAAGCAATTATAGTTGAGTTAGCTAGTTTTTTTTACTTGTAATCTATTAAGATTTTATTGCAAATACTAAAATAAATTTATTAAAACACTATACTTGTCCTCGTTTATTTATTGACAATAATTATTGATAGATTATAATTATTATTATAGACCATATAGTATTTAATAATAAATAAAAAAGGAGATTTTTACATGTCTAATACATTCAAAATAACTCAAGACCTATTTTGGGTGGGAGCACTTGACCCAAACCTAAGAATTTTTGACATAATAATGGAAACTAAATTTGGAACATCTTACAACTCTTATCTTTTACAGGGCTCTGATGGAATTGCATTGTTTGAAACTGTAAAAGAAAAATTCTTTGATGAACACTTAGATAAAATTCGCTCTATTGTGAATTTAGAAGATATAAATTATGTTGTTGTTAATCATACAGAACCTGATCATGCTGGATCAGTTGAAAAAATACTTGAATATGCTCCTAATGCAACTGTAGTTGGAAGTACTTTAGCTATTAAATATTTAAGTGAAATTATTAATAAACCTTTCAAAAGTAAGATAGTTAAAGATGGGGAAACATTATCTTTAGGTAATAAAACTTTAAAATTCATTAGTGCTCCTCAATTACATTGGCCTGATACAATGTACACATATGTAATTGAAGATGAAACATTAATTACTTGTGATTCTTTTGGTGCTCATTATTGTGATGAACGTATTTTAAAAAGTTCAATTGAAGATAGTAAAGAAGATGACTATATAGAAGCTTATAATTATTATTTCAGAATGATTATGGGACCTTTTAAACCTTTTATGATTAAAGCAATGGATAAAATCAAAGATTTAAATTTAAAATATATTTGTCCTGGACATGGATTAGTATTAGATGATACTAATATTGAAAAGTTTATAAATCTTTATAGAGAATGGTGTCAACCAACAAAAAGAGAGAAACAAAGTATAGTAATACCTTATGTTACTGCCTACGGATATACTGAAAAAATTGCTAAGGAAATAAAAAGAGGTATTGAAGCTTCAAGCTTTGATGTTGATATTTTAATGTACAACTTAGTTACGGCAGACATGAATGAAGTATTAAATGAAATCAATCAATGCAGCGGTTTATTACTAGGTTCTCCTACATTATTATGTGATACTTTACCACAAATATGGACTATTTTATCTTCATTAAATCCAGTCATTCATAAGGGATTACCAGCAAGTTGCTTTGGATCATATGGTTGGAGTGGAGAAGCTCTTAAAAATATTAATGAAAGATATAAACAACTTAAATTTAACGTAGTATGTGAACCACTAGGTATACTATTTAAACCTAGCGAAGAAAACTTAAAGGCTGCTTATGATTTTGGATTAGAATTCGCTAATAAAGTTTTAAAATAAAAAATAAGGCTGATGTTAAGTATCAGCCTTATTTTTTATTATTTTCTTTTAAATAGTTTACTTAAATCCATAATCAATGCTGAAATTATCGCAAAACATAAGCAAATTCCCAATTGTAATCCCCCAAAACTATCCGGTATATCAAAAATACCTCTTACTCCCGGAATTAATACAACACTATATAAGCACAAACATACTATTATTGCACCTATAACATATTTGTTTTTAAATAGTCCTATCTTAAGAACCGGTTCATAATTTGATCTGGCAGGTAATGTCTGAAAAATCCTTGCAAGTGTTACAGTTGAAAACGCCATTGCTTCTCCTAACATTGGAGATGTTAAATTTCCAACATATTGTGCTAGTATAACAAAAACTCCTATTATCATTCCTCTTATTATAACAGCTTGCCATGTTCCACCAGCTAATATTCCTTCATTAACATCCCTTGGCTTTTCCTTCATTATATTAGGCTCAGCCATTTCTAACCCTAATGCAATTGCAGGCAAAGAATCATTTATCAAATTTATAAATAATAATTGTAATGCAGAAAATGGATTTGACCAATTTACAAATACAGCAAATAAAATAGCAATTATTGCACCTAAATTTCCTGCAAATAAATATGTAATTGCTTTTTTGATATTACTATAAACTGTTCTACCAATTTCAACTGCTGATACAATACTTGCAAAATTATCATCTGTTAAAATCATGGCTGATGCATCCTTTGCTACATCTGTTCCACTACCCATTCCTATACCTATATCAGCTTGTTTTAATGCTGGAGCATCATTAACTCCATCACCAGTCATGGCAGTAATATACCCCTTTTCTTGCCAAGCCTTTACTATACGTATTTTATTTTCTGGTGATACTCTTGCATAAACTGTAATATGTTCAAGTTTTTCTTTAAGTTCCACATCTGATAAATCATCTAATTCTTTTCCTGTTAAAGAAATATCATCTTCTCCCATTATTCCTATTTCTCTTGCTATAGCAGAAGCTGTTGTTTTATGATCTCCTGTAATCATTACTGTTTTTATTCCAGCACCAGTTGCCTCCCTAACAGCATCATAAACCTGTTCTCTTGGAGGGTCTATCATAGCTGTAAGTCCAACTAGAGTCATTTCTGTTTCATCTTCTAAGCAAGGAACGAAATTTTCATCCGGAACATCTTTAACTGCAAATGCTAATACTCTTAATGCCTTATTTGAAAAGTCTTCATTTACCTTTCTATATTGATTTTTAATTTCTTCAGTCATTTTTTCTAATTCACCATTATTAAGAACAGTATTAGAGCGTGAAAAAACAACATCTGGAGCTCCTTTTGTAAACATAATTGAATTTCCGTTAATAGAATTAACAGTAGACATTAATTTTCTATCAGAGTCAAATGGTATTTCACTTAATCTATCATATTTTTCTCGTAACTCTTTATAATCAATTCCTCTCTTTTCTGCAAACCTTAATAATGCTATTTCTGTTGGATCTCCAATTTCCTTTCCAGTCTCTGTTATTTCCGAATCATTGCAAAGTGTAGATGACAAATCCATAGCCTCAACTTGGCTTGAATTATTATTTTTTTCTCCTACTTTAGCTTTATTTACTCCATACATAAAAAAGTCAACAACTGTCATTTTATTTTGCGTTAATGTCCCTGTCTTATCTGTACAAATAACACTTGTAGATCCTAGTGTCTCTACAGCTGGTAACTTTCTTATTATTGCTTGTTTTTTAGCCATATCTTTTGTTCCAACAGCTAACACAATTGTAACTATTGATGATAAAGCCTCTGGAATTGCAGCAACAGCAACAGCAATAGCAAACATAAATGAATTAAATATTAGATTTTTCATATTTTCACCATCTATATATCCTCTAATTACTTGGATAATAAAAATAGCTGCTGCTAAAATCATAATTATTATACCTAGCTTTTTTCCAAAATCATCTAATTTTTCTTGAAGTGGTGTTTGTTTATTACCTGCACTTTCTAATAATGTTGCAACTTTTCCTACCTCAGTATTCATCCCTGTTGCTGTAACAACTAAAGTACCTCTCCCATATACTACCGTAGCGCCACTAAAGACCATATTTCTTTGATCTCCAATACCAACCTCTTCCTCAATCTTATCGCTATGCTTTAAAACTGCCTCTGCTTCTCCTGTAAGCATTCCTTCTACAACCTTTAGACTTTGTGCTTCTATTAATCTTCCATCTGCAGGTATGTAATCTCCAGCTTCTAAAAATACTATATCACCTATAACAATTTCTCTTACCGGTATTGTCTTTTTCTTGCCATCTCTTAATACTTTTGCATTAGGTGAAGATAGTTTTTTTAAGCTATCTAAGGAGCTTTCAGCTTTTCGAGTTTGTGTGACCCCTAATAAAGCATTTAAAATTACTACTACAAATATGATAAAAGATTCTACAAATTCACCTAAAAAAATTTGTACTATTGCAGCAATAAGTAATATTATTACTAATGGATCTTTAAAATTTTCTAAAAACATTTTCCATATAGGAACCTTGTTTCCTTCCTTTAATTCATTAAATCCATTCTTTTCAAGCCTTATCTTTGCTTCTTGATCAGATATTCCATTTATATTACTACTTACTTCATTTAATACATCTGAATATTCCTTTTTATAATGCATTTAAAACTCCTTCCCTTCTCTTTTGTACTAATATTAGTATTTACTTAATTTAACGATTATATTATTTAAGACTTCCAGATCTTATTATTGAAATCAATAACCATAAACCTAAGATACCTGAACCAAAATATCCAATTAATCCAATAATCGAAATTCCATATAAACGTGGTGCTGGATTTATATTAATGATCAAGGACGATCCTACTATCATTCCGGCAATTACCAGAGCAAAGGATAATCTATTCACCATTTTATTTAATACATCTATATATTTATCTTTATCTTCAATTACTATGTTAACCTTTGTTCTTCCTCTTATTAAAGTATCCGCTAAAGAAATTAAACGCGATGGAATATTTAAACTATCCCTAGTTAATTTATATCCTTTTAATAAATAATCATTAACATCAAATTGCTCAAAAAAATAATTTTTATAATACCCCTTAACATATGGTATTACTAAATTAATAATATTTAATTCAGGGGAAAGCTCAGCAACTAATCCTTCTACCATAACCATTGTTCTAATAAGCATAGTGAAATCACTAGATAATCTTAGGTTATTTCTTTTAGCTATATCGGACATTTCTTGAAACAATACAGATATCTTTATATTTTTTAATGAAGTAGTATAATAATTTCTAAACATGTATTCAATATCCTTATAAAGTAACTCTCTATCCGTTTTACCATTCTTAATACCTATATTCATAACAAAATCAGTAAGTTTATCTATATCTTCGTTTGCCACTGCTGTAATAGCCAAATTTAATTCCTCTTGCTTTTCTTTAGATAATATTCCTACAATTCCAAAATCAATAAAACATATTTTACCTTCACGAATTAATATATTACCTGGATGTGGATCCCCATGAAAAAATCCATCTTTCAATACTTGCTTAAAATATGAAAGAGTTAGTTTTTTTGCAATATCATCTCTATCATAGCCTAAACTCTCAATCGCTTCTTTATCATTTACTTTAAATCCTTCAATATTTTCTTGAGTCAAAATATTTTGACCTGTATAATCATAAATAATAAAAGGAGCATAAATACAAGCACTATCCTTATTTAATTCTCGAAACTTCTCAATATTTTCAGCTTCATAAATAAAATTCAATTCTCTTTCAGTTGATGCTTTAATTTCTAAAAAAATTTCTTTAGGATTAACCACTGTATCCTTAAAAAATTTTGTAAACTTTTCACTAAGTCCAATTAAGATATCTAAATCCATATTCATAGTTTCTTTTATATTAGGTCTCTGTATTTTAATAACAACATCTTCACCGCTTTTAAGTACACCTCTGTATACTTGAGCTATTGAAGCAGATGCTATTGGTGTTTTATCTATATAAAGAAATTCCTCTTCAATATTTTTATTAAATTCATTGTAAAATACCTTTGCCATATTTACAAAATCATCAGCTGGTACATTATCTTGTAATTTAGATAGTTCTACTATATATTCTTCCGGTATTAGTTCTTGCCTTGTACTTAATATTTGACCTATTTTTATAAAAGTTGGCCCTAATTCTTCAAATGCCTTTCTAAGATTTGAAGGGGATTTTTTTTCTTTTTCTTCTTTTTTGCCTAATAAATATCCTAATCCATAGTTTGTGAATACTTTTAATATTTCTTTAAATCTATTAACTGAACTCCCCTCCATAATTACCTCCCATTATCTAACAATTTTACTTTTTCTCATCACTTAACATACTTTCAAGCTTATATACCCTTGCCTTTAACATTTCGAATTCGTCTCTAGTTACATAATTACATACTTCTATATTCATATCTTTAATTGTAGTTGATAATTGATTCTTTTCCTCATGCTTACACTTATCATTAAATGTTCTTTTTAACTCTTCTCCAAGTTCCTTGCCCTCTTCAACTGTTATTTTCCCTTTGCTTACTAATTCCTCAACAACTTCTGCTGCTTTATCATAAGTGCTGGCAACAGCTCCAACTCCAAACAGTAATACCTTCTTTATTTCATCCATCATTTTTATATACCTCCCAAGTTTCATTTATATTTATATTTATATTTATGTATTTTAATTTAAAATATATTCTAAAAATAAAAGTTAGCATATATTTGCTAACTTTCTTTTTCTTTAACACTTATTTTTCCCTGCACGCTAGAAGCATTACTTTTAACAAATGTACCCTTAGCTTCTTCATTCTTAAAATATAAATTTCCTTTTATCTTAGTATTATCAATTTCAAATCCTTTAGCTTCAATATAAACATCGCCTATAAAAGTTCCACCTTTTATCACGGTATTTTCACTTTGTATAGTTAAGCTAGGAGCCTCTAAAACATAATTATTAATTACATTATTATTGTCATCTTTACTATATAAGTTCAATTTTCTTCCAACGCTTATAACATTATTTTCCTCTGTTGTGTCTGTCTTTAAAAATTCGCCTTCGATAATAAGCTCATTATTTGAAGTAATATTATCAGTAATTGTTACACTATAATCATTAGTTAATGCATTTATTAATTCTTCTTCAGTATTAACAAATTCAGTATTTTTAAATTCAGTATTTTCATTACTTACTTCATTATTTTCCTTTATCCTAGTAGAGTCACAACCAACCATTAAAATACATAAAATGGGGAGTGCATATATTATAACTTTTCTTTTCATTATAATTATCCTCCAAGATTATTTAAGATAATACCACCAATTGAATCCTTTGATATTTATTTTTCCTATCTACTATTTAATTATTCTTATTTTATAAAAAAATAAAATGAGTATAAATATTATATATCTACTAATTGATATATACTCTAATACTTATACTCATACATTATAATTATTTGCTATATCTACTTCTTCTTATTCCATATCTAAAACCAACTCTAAAAGCAGCTTTCATTGCATCTCTAGCTCCTTTTTCATAACCATCTTTATAACCTTCATCATAAGCATCTTCTTTTCCTTTATTAGTAACTCTACTATTATCTTCTTCTGAACTATGAACGTTATCTTCATCCAAATTTTCTAAATCAATCTTTTCTGAAAGAACTTCTTCAGAGTTACCTTCAAACTCATCTACATCGTTATAATTTTCTTCATTATTATCTATATCCAAATCATTAATTATAACATTGTCATACTCATCTGTAATGTAATCTTCTTGTATTAATTTCTCTTCTTGTATTAGCTTATCATCATCTTCAGCTTCTATAAAATTTTCATATGATTCTTCTAAATTATTGTGATTTTTTGAAGCTTCTATGTCCATAATCATATCTCCTTAGAATATATCTTATACTCTATTATATGAAAATAACTTTATAAGGTGTTTATTTTACGTAGTGCATAATCCATTGCCCCATCTAAATTACTACTATTTTTTCCCCCTCCTTGAGCTAGAAAATCACTTCCGCCTCCTCTTCCATCTATTAATGTAATTGTATCTTTTAACAATGCATTCATTGATAAACCTTTAATATTTTTCGAACATGCAAAAATCAAATTAACCTTATCTTCAAATTTTATTGCAAATAGTACCACCATATTATCATCTAATGTTATCTTTTCTGCAATTTTTGTTATATATTTTAAATCTCCATCATTATAAATTCTTTTGACTACATTAATATTATTAAGCTTAATGGCATTTTCTTTCATTTCTTTAATTTGATAATCACCAATTTCAAGCTTTATTTTTCTATTTTCATCATTAATATCTTTTAATTCATTTGATAATTTATTTATTGCATGTATTGCATCTTCATCACCACAATTTAAAAACCTACATATTTTATTTCTAAATTCATCTTTTCTAAAATAGTCTTCTACAGCTCTTTTTCCAGCTAAATATTCAATTCTTGTTGCACCCTTATGCTTTTCCCAACGCCTAATTTTTATTATTTGAAGATCTAATGTTTTACTAGGATGAACACCACAACAAGCATTAATATCTAATTCACCAATTTTTACAATTCTAATTTGCTCATCTGTATTAGGCAAATCACGTCTAAGCTTTAACTTTTTTAATTCCTTTTTTGAAGGTGTTAAAAACTCTACTTCAATATTTTCTTGAATAATTTCATTTGCCATTATCTCTGCTTTTCGTATAGATTCCTCATCTAAAAAGCCTTGAATATCTACAGTACTTATTTCCTTTCCAACATGAACACTTACTGTATTGGCATTAAACAAATTAAAAAAGCATCCTGAAAGTACATGTTGTCCTAAATGCTGTTGCATTCCATCTAATCTTCTATTCCAATCTATTTTGCACTTTACTTTATGTATCTTAATTGGCTTTGTTTCTGCAACATGATGTATTAATCCATCCTTCTCAAAAACATCAATTACTTTATGATTTTCTATGTAGCCTAAGTCACAATGCTGACCTCCTCCCCCAGGGAAAAATGCAGTTTTATCTAAAATTACATGAAACATACCATCAGACTCTTTTATATCAAGTATTTCTGCTGTAAATTCCTTTAAATATTGATCTTTATAATATAACTTATCCATTAAAATACCTCCAACCATTTCCTAAATATTATTTTATAAATTTTATATTACTTTATCTCATAATTCAACTTATTTTCTATTCTATCTTTTCTTCTATTTTTTTCCATAAATATATGCTATAATATATTTAAATTTACTATTATGTTATTTATTTTATTATAATATCTCATAAATTACATATTAATGCAGTAAATTTGACATATATAAAATTCTATAGTAATGTAACGTCAAGAATAACAATTCTTATAGGAGGTGCATTTATTGTTTAAAAAGTTAATTACTTTAACCATTGCTACAGCATTATTAACATCTTCATTAAGTTTTGTCTCGGTGCATGCTGCTACACCACAAGATACGATAAATGAAAGCTTAGAAAAATATCAAACTCTTGATAATCAAATTTTAGAATTAAATTCTAAAATTGAAGGCTTAGATGTTGAGATCGATAAAACTACAATACAATTAAATGAAAATAATGCAGCTATTGCAGACATTGAAGATGAAATAAAAACAACAGAAGCTAAATTAGAACAAACGAAAGAAGATATAAATGAGGCACAAGTTGTATTAGATAATAGAGTAAGAAATATGTATAAAACAAATATGACTTCTAATATTTTAGTTAGTATAATTACTTCTAAAAGTATATCTGATTTATTTTCTAAGGTACAAGCTATATCAACAATAGTTTCTACTGACAAACAAATACTCTCTAATATAAATGAAAAGAAAGTAGAGTTGGATCTTACAATTCAAACATTAAATACAAAAAACTCAGAGTTAGTTTTATTAAAGAACACTATTGAAGAAGATTTAAAAAATATCGAAGATAAAAAGGCCGAACAAGAACAATATGTTGAACAATTAAATTCTGAAAAGGAAGCAGTTTTTTCAGTTATAGAAGAAAATGAAAAATTATTAATATCAAAGCCATTATCTATTGCTAACTCTTCTTCTGCTTCTGCCTCTGAATTACAAAATGCTATCGATACATTAAACTCATACATTCCATTATTAAATAGTTCAACAACTATTAATATGGCTAAAGAAGGAATAAGTAATGCTCAATCAAGGATTGCTGAGCTTAATACTCCATCAATACCAACAACAGGTACTAATGTTGGTAATGCAATTAAGACATTAACTATGGAATCCACTGCATATTATGGACATGGCATTACAGCTTCTGGTTTAAAACCAGTTAGAAATCCTGACGGTATAAGTACTATTGCTGTTGATCCAGGTGTAATACCACTTGGCTCTAAGGTTTATGTTTCAGGCTATGGACTTGCTATTGCAGCTGATACCGGAGGTGCTATTCAAGGTAATATTATTGATGTATATCTTAATAGTTACGAAGAATGTATGGCATGGGGAAGAAGGGAAGTTACTGTACAAATTTTAGAATACCCTTGATTAGTTTATAGTTTATATGGAAACTCCTTTCGGAGTTTCTTTTAAATTTAGAAATTCAGCCTAAGCTGAATTTCTTCCTTAACTCTTAATATCCGCATTCCTCATTAAGTAATAATACAAAAATCCTATTTGGTACTGGTTTTCTTATTACTGTATATTCTCTACAAATTCTCTCTGGACTATTACAATTCATACATTTTCCAATTGCTGCACAAGGAGTTTTCTTATTTAATCTCTTTGTATTCGCTGGTGCTGCAAGATTTTCAACTCTTGAAATTGCTTCATCAATATTTTTTACTATTTTATTTACACCTGCAATAACTATTACCTTATCTGGTCCATATAACATTGCAGCAACTCTATTACCATTACCATCAACATTATATAATTCCCCTTCTTCTGTTATTGCATTTGTACTTGTAAAATAAGCATCACAAAAAAATGCATTCCTATATATTTGTTTTATTTCCTCTGGTGTCAATCCTTCCTTATATCTGTCTAAGAATTCATATCTTCCACTTCTTAAATGGTTTATAACTTTTGTTTCAAATAATGTCATAGAACCACCAACCGTAACTTTACTATTTTCTTGAACTAATTCTTCTATTTTATTTATCAATTCGCCTTGGGTATTAATTAAAAAACTCTCCATATTATTTTTTTTCAATGCTTCTATTGTTCTGTTTATTTTCATTTCATTAACCCATTTTATATTATTATCCATTTTTATCTTTCCCCTTCGCAATTAATTTATATATTATATATTGAAGTAATACTTATTTTAATCCAATAAATATTATAATTCTTTTTTCTACTTATGTATGATATTATATTTATTATACTTTAATTTAGAAGGGATTAATATTATGAATTGGATTGAAGATATAAAAAATTATAAACCTTACAATGAACAAGAATCTAAAGATAAAGATTTAATACTAAAATGTATAAATCTTCATGATGATATATTAACAAGAGAAAATACTATTGCTCATATAACTAGCTCAGGATATATAGTAAACAAATCAAGAACAAAGGTATTAATGATTTATCATAATATTTATAAGAGCTGGGCATGGACCGGTGGTCACGCAGATGGTGATTCTGATTTACTTCATGTTGCTATAAAAGAAGCTAAAGAAGAAACAGGTCTTAAAAACGTAACTCCCGTTATGACTAATATACTTGGATTAGATGTACTTAATGTTAATGGACATATTAAAAAAGGTAAATATGTATCATCTCATTTACACTTATCTGTTGCTTATCTATTGGAAGCTAATGAAGAAGATGAATTAATTGTCAACGAAGAAGAAACTAGTGGTGTTAAATGGTTACCTATCAATGAGTTAAGCATTCACTGTAATGAACCTTACATAATAAATACTGTATATTCTAAATTTAATAAAAAGATAAAAGAGCTGAATTTATAAATTCAGCTCTTTTATCTTATTCTTGTGATAACTTTTTATAGTTTTCAAATCTTTCCTTAGCATCCTTTTCTGTCTTAGCAAATAATTCTTCTGCTAGCTCTGGGAACACTTTTGCTAAGGCTGCGTATCTTACCTCTCCCATTAAGAAATCTCTAAAATCTGATTTTGGTTCTTTAGAATCTAATATAAATGGATTCTTTTCACCCTTTAATGTTGGGTTATATCTATAAAGGTTCCAGTAACCACAATCAACTGCTTTCTTTTGTTCATCTGGTGTATTAGTCATACCTTTTTTAATTCCATGACTAATACATGGTGCATATGCTATTATTAATGATGGTCCATTATAACTTTCAGCTTCTGTTATTGCTTTTATTGTTTGATTTTTATCAGCTCCTAAAGAAACTTGAGCTACATATACATAACCATAACTCATCGCCATCATACCTAAATCCTTTTTCTTTGTTCTCTTTCCTGAAGCTGCAAACTTAGCTATTGCTGCAGTTGGAGTTGCTTTAGATGCTTGACCTCCGGTATTTGAATAAATTTCTGTATCAAATACAAGAACATTTACGTCTTCATTGCTTGCAAGTACATGATCTAAGCCACCATAACCAATATCATAAGCCCAACCATCTCCACCAAATATCCATTGTGATCTCTTAATAAAAAATTCCTTATCTTTTAATATTTCTTTTGCAAGTTCATCACTACATCCTTGTAATGCAGTTTCTAATTTTTGAGCCCTTTCTCTAGATCCTTCACCTATATCTTTATTGTTTAACCAATCTTCCATTGCTTCTTTTGCACTACAACATAAATCTTCATCTAATGCTTTTTTAATATTTGAAGCAACTCTTTCTCTTATTGTCTTTGCTCCCATAAACATTCCAAGTCCATATTCTGCATTATCTTCAAATAGTGAATTAGCCCATGCAGGACCATGTCCTTCTTGGTTCTTTGTATATGCTGTTGCTGCACCTGAAGATGCCCATATTGAAGAACATCCTGTTGCATTAGCAATTACCATTCTATCTCCAAATAGTTGAGTAACCAATTTTGCATATGGTGTTTCTCCACAACCTGCACAAGCCCCAGAGAATTCTAAAAGAGGTTGTTCAAATTGACTTCCCTTAACTGTATTCTTATTCATAGGATTTTTCTTATTCTTTATATCCTCTACAGCATAATTCCATGCTTCTATTTGATCATGTTGTGAATCAAATGGTTTCATAATAAGCGCTTTACCTGGTGCTGGACAAACTTCTGCGCAGTTAGAGCATCCTGTACAATCAAGTGGTGTAACTCCTATTGTATAGAAATAAGGTACATCTCCCTTAACTCCCTTAGCTTGAAGTTTCTTAAAGCTTTCTGGTGCGCCTTTTAATTCATCTTCTGTAGATAAGAATGGTCTAATACATGCATGAGGACATACATATGAACATTGATTACATTGTATACATCTATCAGGAATCCATTCTGGAACATTAACTGCTATTCCTCTCTTCTCATATTTAGTAGTTCCATGCATAAAAGTACCATCTTCTATATTATTATTTACAAAAGCTGATACAGGTAAATTATTACCTTCAAGCTTATTCATTGGAATACAAATATTTTTAACAAAATCAGGAACAGATATATTTTCTTTTTCTTCATCTCCAGTCGCTGATTTCCATGACTCTGGTACATCTATCTTAATTACTGATTCTAATCCCTTATCAATAGCAGCATAATTCATATTTACTACTTTTTCACCTTTTTTACCATATGAAGTAACTACTGCTTCCTTCAAATATTTAATAGCTTCATCAACAGGGATAATATTAGCAAGCTTAAAGAATGCTGCTTGCATTATCATATTAATTCTTCCTCCAAGCCCTATTTCTTGAGCTATTTTAACTGCATTTATTGTATAGAAGTTAATATTATTTTCTGCAATATACTTCTTCATTTTTGCTGGTAATTTTTCATCTAATTCGTCTTTACTCCAAATTGTATTTAATACAAATACACCATTTTTTCTTAACCCTTCTAAAACATCATATGAATATACATATGATTGATTATGACATGCTACAAAATCCGCTTTATCTATTTCATAATGAGCCTTTATTGGATTTTTACCAAATCTTAAATGTGAAATAGTTATTCCACCAGATTTTCTTGAATCATATGCAAAATAACCTTGAGCATACATATTTGTATGATCTCCAATTATTTTAATTGCGCTTTTATTAGCTCCAACTGTACCATCTGATCCAAGGCCCCAGAACTTACATGCTGTTGTTCCTTCAACTGCTACATCTATTTCTTTATCAGATATTAATGATAAATTAGTTACATCATCAGTGATTCCTATAGTAAATCTATTCTTTGGATTATCACTCTTTAAATTTTCATAAACTGCAGCTATATCTGCTGGATATGGATCTTTAGAACCTAATCCAAATCTTCCCCCTACTACCTTTGGAGGATTATCCATTTCATTTACTGCTCTTAATACATCTAAATATAGAGGTTCACCAATAGCTCCTGGTTCCTTTGTTTTATCTAATACAGCAATCTTTTTAACCGTACTTGGAATAGTATTTAATAATCTTTCAATACTAAATGGTCTATATAATCTTACTTTTACTAACCCGACTTTTTCACCTTTATTTATTAAATAATCAATTGTCTCTTCTACAACTTCGCTTACTGCTCCCATAGAAATTATAATTCTATCGGCTTCTTTATCTCCATAGTAATCAAAACAATGATATTCTCTACCTGTTAATTCTGTAATTTTACTCATATATTCTTCTACTACAGATGGAATATCATCATAATACTTATTTAGTGATTCACATAGTTGGAAATAAATATCTGGATTTTGCGCTGTTCCTCTAGTTACTGGATGACTTGGATTTAATGCGCTTTTTCTAAAACTATCAATTGCTTCATAATCTATAAGTTTAGCTAATTCATCATACTCTAAGATTTCAATTTTTTGTATTTCATGAGATACTCTAAAACCATCAAAAAAGTTTACAAATGGAATTTTAGCTTTTATTGCTGTTAAATGTGCAACTGCTGATAAATCCATAACCTCTTGAACAGACCCTTCTGAAAGCATTGCACATCCTGTAGCTCTTGCAGCCATTACATCTTGATGATCACCAAATATACTTAATGATGAAGTTGCTAGTGCTCTTGCTGCTACATGAATTACTCCTGGTAATCTCTCTCCAACCATCTTATACATATTAGGTATCATAAGTAATAATCCTTGAGATGCAGTATATGTAGTTCCTAATGCACCACTTTGAAGTATTCCATGAAGTGCTCCTGCTGCTCCTGCCTCTGATTGCATTTCTACAACTTTAACTGGTTCACCAAATATATTTTTCTTTCCTTGTGCTACCCATTCATCTACATGTTCAGCCATTGGAGATGAAGGCGTAATAGGATAAATGGAACTTACTTCAGTAAATGCATAAGAAATATATGCAGCTGCAGTATTTCCATCCATAGTTTTCATTTTTCTCATATTTTTGCCTCTCTTTCATTAGTTTTTAATTTTATACTTTAGGCTTCTTTAAATTAATTTTTTCATTCTTTATTAGTATTGAAAAAATGTAAAATATTATGTATATTACTTTTAAAGTTTTTTACTTTTTTTAACAAATATATTGACTGTATATTTTTTTAGATTTATACTAATAATATAAATAAAGATAATATCGCGGGGTGGAGCAGTCGGTAGCTCGTTGGGCTCATAACCCAAAGGTCGTAGGTTCAAGTCCTGCTCCCGCAACCAAAAAAGGATGTCATATGACATCCTTTTTTCATTTATATCTTTATATTTACTTTAGTGAATTTACAGACATAATAAATTGTTTTGCTACTCTATTAGATCTACCACTACTTAATGCTGCCCACTTAATTGCTTCCCCTTTTAATGTTTCCTTTGGTAAATTAATATTATAAATTTCAGCTAGTTTGTATACCGTATTTAAATAATCATTTTGGTTTCCTACTGAAAAAGTCAATGTTATTCCAAATCTTTCAGCTAAAGAATGCTTTTCTTCAACTGTTTCTCTAGCATGAATTTCTTCGCCTTGTCTATCATTAAATCCTTCTCTTATTAAATTCCTTCTATTTGAAGTTGCATAAATCAAAGCATTTTTCGGTTTTACTTCTAATCCACCTTCTATTAATGCTTTCATATTTTTATATTCATATTCAAACTCTTCAAATAAAACTCCTCATTCTTCTACCCCCATTAAAACAAAATTAATTATATAATACATTTTCATCCATTTTTATTCAATAAAAAAAAGATATAGAGTATTTATTTAATACTCTATACCCATAATCTATATCCTTAATACTCTTCTTTAAATAATACTGCTTTTATCTATTTTCTATTTATTACTTTTACCTGTATACCTTCCATAACATCAAAAGCTTTTTCATGTAATTCTTCATTAAATCCTGCACATAACTTAGCATCAACTAAAATTTCTGCATTAGTATATTGTGATTGAAACATTACTACATTACTTATTACACAAATATTTGTTACTACACCAATAATTTCAATACAATTAATATTTTCTCCAAGTTTTTCACTTAATTCAATCATTTTAATAGGCGAAATACCAAATGCTCCCTTATTTATATGGATTGTATTTTTATTGTTGATAAATTCACTAAGTTTTCCATAAAGTTCATGTCCTTCAGTATTTAAAATACAATGGGTTACAGGTAAATTCTTACCTTCTCTAGTTGTTAAATAATCCTCTGTATGAGTATCATATGTAAATACTACTCTATCTCCTTTTGACAAATAACTATTTACTTTTTCATATATTCCCTCTTCTATTTCTTTAGCTTTTTCAAATCCTAATGCTCCATCTACAAAATCCTTTTGATAATCTACTACAACCAATACTCTTTTCATTATCCATCCTCCTAACTATAAATTAATTAAATATATTTTACCACAACACCTATCTAAATGTTACTTCTGTATATACACTTATTTTGAAAAATTCCATATTTAATTTCTTAAAAATTTCTGATATTTAACTTTTTTACCTTTATTAAAAGGTTAATCTTTTATATAATGGTAAAGTAATAAATTATATGGTTAAATTTTGGAGGTAATTTAATGGAATTTTTAGAAATTATAAAAGCCATAATTCTCGGTATCGTTGAAGGGGTAACCGAATGGCTTCCTGTTAGTAGTACTGGTCACATGATTTTAGTTGACGAATTTTTAAAACTAAATGTTTCAAAAGAATTTATGGAAATGTTTTTAGTAGTTATCCAGCTTGGAGCTATTTTGGCAGTTATTTTATTATATTGGAAAAAGATTTTCCCTTTTAAATTTGATAATGGTGTTAAAGTTGAAAAAGATACAATTATAATGTGGGTTAAAATATTAATTGCTTGTGTTCCTGCAGCTATAGTGGGACTTTTATGGGATGATTATTTAAATGCTTTATTTTATAACCCAACTACTGTTGCAATTATGTTAATTTTATTTGGTATCCTATTTATTGTTATTGAAAACTACAATAAAGGTAAAAATCCTAAAATAAATAGTTTAACAGAAATAACATATACAGTTGCTGTAATGATAGGTTTATTTCAATTAATAGCAGCTGTTTTCCCTGGTACTTCTCGTTCTGGTGCAACTATAGTTGGTGCATTATTAATAGGTGTTTCAAGAACTGTAGCAGCTGAATTTACTTTCTTCCTTGCTATTCCTGTTATGTTAGGTGCAAGTGCATTAAAACTTGTTAAGTTTGGATTAAAGACTGGCTTTGTTATGACTGGAAATGAGCTTACTATATTATTAGTTGGAATGATTGTTGCATTTATTGTATCAATTCTAGCAATCAAATTCCTTATGTCTTATATTAAAAATAATGATTTTAAAGTATTTGGATGGTACAGAATTGTGCTTGGAATATTAGTATTAGCATATTTCTATATTATAAGATAATCTTTACATAAAAAAGACTGAGTAAACTTACTCAGTCTTTTTTAGTACAACTCATAAATATCTGAAAACTCAATATTAATCTTTTGTACTAATGGTTGGTTTTCTGCCTCTATTATCCTACTATTATTATCATTATCTTCTTCCATTCTTACATTTGGAAGCTTTATAACAATCTCACAGCCTTTTTCAACTTCTTTTTCTAAATAAACTATTCCCCCATGAAGTTCTATTAAGGACTTTACTAATGAAAGCCCAATTCCACTTCCTTCTTTCTTTCTATTAAAAGATTTATCTTCTTGAACAAATCTTTCAAAAACATGCTCACTAACATCTTTTGATATACCACTTCCATCATCTTTGACTCTGATTGTAACAAATTCATCATCCGCATCCATTAAAACACTTATGTTTCCATTATCATCAGAAAATTTGACTGAATTAGATAATAAATTTAAAATTACTCTCTCTATACTTTCAGGATCACATTTTATTATAAGTTCTTCAACGTATGTATCAAATAAAACATTAATATTTTTTGCTTCAACATAAGGAATAATTGACAACGTAATATCTTCTACTAAACTGACGATTTCATAATTTCCAAAGTTAAGATTCATAAATCCAGAATCTATCTTTGTAATATCAACAAGATTATTTACTAATCTTAATAATCTAAAGCAATTTTGTTTTATAGTTCCTTCATATTTGCAATAAGCTTTCCATAAAGCATTTTCACCTTGACTTTTGCTAATTTCAAGTAATTGAAAACATGAATAAATTATATTAATAGGTGTTTTAATTTCATGTGATAAATTTGCAAAGAACTGAGTCTTTGCTTTTTCAATCTCTTTAATTTCATTATATTTTTTTTGAAAGTCTCTTAAATTATTCACTTGATTATTTAATTTATTACTTACTTCTATTCTTCTAACAACTTCAACATATAATCCAACAAGTAAAATTAAATATGCTATAGTACTTAAAAAACTATTATAAACTAATACTTTCTCTGCATATTTAGAAAAAATATTTAAATAAAAAATTCTTCTAATTGTAAATATACTTATAGTAGTAATAAATATGGTGTAAATAAACTCATTTTTTCTTATACACCTTTTTACTAGGCTAAGTAATAATATTACATAATATATTAACAAACTACATTGAATTATATTCCAAAGATAAATACTTTTTATTGAAAATATATTGCTTAAATTTAATTTCACTTCCATAAATGTCCCTATAATATTTATTAAAATAATTAATATTACAGAAAGCTTCTTTCTACTAACAATCTTATATGCATATTTACTTTCGTTTAATATTGCAATAGTAAGTAAAAATATTCTTACTACAAATGGAAATGTTATTAAATGCGCACTTAATCCAATATTTTCAATTATAAAATTTACAAAAATACATTCAATAAATATACTTATATATGATAATTTCAAAATAAAAAACTCATTATTTTTGTATATGTAATAATATAACAAACAACATGGAATTGCTATTAATCCAAGTAATACATTAATTGTATTAATATCTTGTATAAATATAGTTCTTTTTAACTTATTTATATCTAATATTTCTATACCAACAATGGAAAAACATAAAAATAATACCGTTCCAATTAACATATATAAAATATATCTTCTACTTTTCTTTTCATATTCTCTAATACTATTCTCTTTCATATATCCCCTTAACATTTGTTTCTAATATTATTTTTTAGCACAATATTTACATGATTATATCATATTTTCTATAATATTGGAAATTAATTTCTAATATTATGAATCATTAATTAAATTATTGCTAGAATTTTTTCATTAGTTTGCATATACTATCCTAAGCAATAATTTAAGTGATATTATGAACTATACCATAGAATTAAATGATTGTATTTTACTTGGGTCCGGGGCTGAAGGAAGTGTTTTTCTTACTCCAGAGGGTTTTGCTATTAAGCAGTTTAATACAATAAAAGCTGCTAAAAAAGAGGTTTCTATTCTTGATGATGTAAAGGATAGTCCTTTTTTTCCAAATGTATTGATTAGAGTGAGCAATATAGTTGTTAGAGAATATGTCCAAGGTGAAAATCTCTATGAATATATTCAAAAAAAAGGCTTATCATATTCTCTTTCTAAAGAAATAATCGATCTACTAGAAGATTTAAAAAGATTAAAATTCAAAAGACTTAATGTTAGAAATGCTCATATTTTTATTGATTCTAATGAAAAAATAAAAATTATTGATCCAAGAAAACCTTATGTAAAAAACACCCCCTATCCTAAAGACATAATTAAATTGCTTTTGAAGTTAAAAGTATTTGATAAGTTCTTACAAGATTTATTAAATTATAGACCTGATTTATTAGATTATTGGATTGACGGATATAATTATGTAGCCAATAATTACAGACATGTACTAAGGTACTGATTAAAATATTACTATATAATATTTTTTAGTGCTAAATTTTTAAGTGGTAAGTTAATATTGAAACTCCTAACGGATTTTCTAAAAATATAGTTTGAACTAAATCAACTTATATTTATTTTTTAACTTACCACTTTAATTTACTGCTTATTTTTTATTTCTTTCTTACTAAATTAGTATTAAATTTAGCTACATACTTTCGATTGATACTACATCATACCCTTGATCTTCAATTTTTTCTTTAATTTCATCATTGTTAGAAGATGTTTCAACTACTGCATACTTCTCTTCTAAATTCACTTGAATTTTGCCTGAATCTTTTAGTTCTGCTAAAGCTTCTTTTACATGATTTACACAATGATTACAACTCATACCTTCAATAAATATCTTTTTTAACATTAATATCTCCTCCTTAAATTATCAAAACCAAATATAAAAATTTCATATTTATATTGTTAATTTTATTTAATAAAATTATTTATAAAATAATTATTTTTTACTAATTAAGTTTTAAGCCTTAAACTTCTTAAGTCTTAAAGCATTCGCTAATACTGAAACTGAGCTTAAACTCATTGCTGCTGCAGCAATCATTGGATTAAGTAATGGTCCTCCAAATATGTGTAACACCCCCATTGCTACAGGTATACCTAAAACATTATATCCAAATGCCCAGAATAAATTTTGTTTTATATTTCTTATTGTTGCTTTACTTAACTTAATAGCTACTATAACGTCCATTAAATCACTTCTCATAAGTACTATATCTGCTGATTCAATAGCTACATCTGTCCCTGATCCAATTGCTATCCCTATATCTGCTTGTGCTAACGCTGGTGCATCATTAATTCCGTCTCCTACCATTGCAACTTTATTATCTTTTCCTTGAAGCTTTTTAACTTCGTTTGCCTTATCTTCAGGTAACACCTCTGATAAAACTATATCTATTCCTACTTGTTTTGCAATAGCTTCAGCAGTCTTTTTATTATCTCCTGTAATCATTGCAACTTTAATACCCATATCATGAAGTTCTTTAATGGCAGTAATACTACTTGGCTTTACTGTATCAGCAACTGCGATAATTCCTTCTAATGAATTATTTATTGCGATAAACATAGGCGTTTTACCTTCCTGTGCTAATCTATCTGATTCAACCTTTAATTCACCTATATCTATAGACTTTTCTTTCATTAGCTTTAAGTTTCCTAGTAAAATAGATTCATTCTCTATTACTACCTCTATTCCATGACCAGGTATTGCATTAAAGTTCTCTAATGATTTTAATTCAATATTTTTTTCTATTGCTTCTCTTACTATAGCTTCACCTAAAGGATGTTCAGATCCCTTTTCTGCACTTGCAGCTAAAGCTAATAATACATCCTTTTCTTTTCCTCTAGATATTATATCAGTAACAACTGGTTTTCCTTCTGTTATTGTGCCTGTTTTATCAAATACTATAGTATTAATTTTATGAGTAACTTCTAATGCTTCTCCACCTTTAATTAACACCCCATTTTCTGCACCTTTACCTGTTCCAACCATTATTGCTGTAGGTGTTGCTAACCCTAAAGCACAAGGACAAGCAATTACTAATACTGATATAAATATTGTTAATGCAAATACTGGTGTTTCTCCAGCTATTAACCATGCAATTGCTGAAAAAATAGCAAGCCCAATTACTATTGGAACAAAATACGCTGAAATAACATCTGCCATCTTTGCAATTGGTGCTTTTGATCCTTGTGCATCTTCAACTAATTTAATTATTTGAGATAATGCTGTATCTTTTCCAACCTTTGTAGCTTTATATTTAATAAATCCTGTTTTGTTAATACTTGCACCTATTACATTGCTTCCCACAGCTTTTTCAACTGGTATACTTTCGCCAGTAAGCATGGATTCATCTATTGCTGTTGAACCCTCAATAACTTCACCATCAACTGGTAATTTTTCTCCTGGCTTAACTAATATTATATCTCCAACTACAACTTCATCTATTGGAATTACTATTTCATTACCTTCTCTGATAATAGTTGCTGTTTTTGGTGCTAATCCCATTAATTTTTTAATTGCTTCAGATGTTTTTCCTTTTGATATTGCTTCTAAATATTTACCAAGTGTTATAAGTGTCAATATTGTAACCGCTGCTTCAAAATATAAATGCATAGCATAGCTTGTATCACCACTAGCTATTTTATACATTCCAAATACACTATAAAGAAAAGCTGCACTTGTTCCTACAGCTATTAGTGAATCCATATTTGGACTTAACTTTATCAAATTTTTAAATCCAATTAAATAGAATTTATATCCTATAGCCATAACCGGAACTGTTAATATAATTTGAAATACAGCAAAGTTCATTGGATTAACCATAGGATCTATTATCTTAGGCAATGGCATTCCCACCATGTGTCCCATAGTAACTATTAAAAGTGGAATAGTGAAAATACATGAGAAAATAAGTCTTCTTAATAATTTATCTTTATCAGATATTTTTTTTTCTGTATTTTCTTTTTCCTCTTCTCTTACAAGCTTATAACCAGCTTTTTCTACAACTCTTTTAATATCTCCGTAAGTTACTATATCGTCATCAACTGTAATACTCATTTTTTCAGTAGTTAAATTAACTATCGAATCCTGAACACCTTCTATTTTTTTTGTTACTTTTTCAACTCTACCAGCACATACTGCACATGTCATTCCTTCTACCTTATAAGTATAAGTTTTAATATTTTTAATTACTGAATACCCAAGAGATTCAACTTTGTTTTCTATTTCATTTGATGTTACTTTATTTTCATCAAAACTTACTGTTAATGTTTCTGTAGTAAAATTAACATTAGCATCCTTAACGCCTTCCATTTTTTTAATTCCACGTTCTACTCTATTTGCACATGCAGAACATGTCATTCCACCAATTTTATATTTTTTATCCATTTAATTTCTCTCCTTTCCTTATTTAGATATCTTCTCAAAAAGATTCATTATTTCATCTATCTTTTCATCGCCATTATTATTTATTATCGCCTCTTTAACACAATGATCTAAATGCCTTTTTAAAATTTGCATATTTGCCTTTTTCAACAATGATTGAACTGCAATTATTTGATTAGAAATGTCAATACAGTATCTTTCATCTTCAATCATTTTTATTATTCCTTCAATTTGTCCTTTTGCTATTTTTAAATTTTGAATTGCTTTTTTTCTTTCTTCCATAGTTCTCCTCCATATCCCCCTCCCCAGGGGGGTATATTAAAATTATAATACTTTTTATTTCTATGTCAATATTAATATTTTTTATTATTTCTTATTCTTTATACAAAATTTTATTGCTACTTATCCCTATATTTATCAGATATATTTTTTAATTTCTTAGGTTAAACTATTTATGTGTTATTAGTGGAAATCTTTTATAGATGCAAAATTAATAACTAATTTAATATTTTAGTTAAAAGAGGTGAATGAAATGAGTAAATGTTGTTCAAAATCTGATCCTAGCTGTAAGGATTATGCAGAAAAAGTAAAAAATAAGGCAAATGAAAAAACACCTTATGAAATTGATAAACCAACTAAACATTTTTAAAATTAAATTTTCAAATATAAAATTAATATGCTCCTCATATAGTTTTATCATTTAAATTAGATACTATATAAGGAGCATATTTTATTAATTTATAAAATTTTATTTATTTTTATAACTATCTACTAACATCATAAAGAATTTAAATAATACTACTGATATTATACCAGTTGTTATGTACATTTGAATTCCAGCTATTTGATTTACAATATAACCAAAAGTTTCATATCCTTGACCTATTAAGTAAGCAGACATCTTTGTTGAAGCTACAATTCCTATAGCCATAGGGAACGTAAGTCCTGCAAATCCTGGATGGAAAATATATGAGAAGAATTTTGGTAATTTGCTTATTATGAATATTAATGCACAAATTACTGCAAAGTATAAATAATAAACTATAAATTTATTTGGTGTTTCAATAAAATTAAGGTAACTTACTAAACAAAGACTTGATGGTGCAAGTACAATTGCTTGAGTATGATACATTGGATCTTTTATTTCATATTTTGCTAATCTATAAATCATAAATGGAATTATTATAGTAAATACTGCAATACCATAATATACAACTATTTTACCTATTAAAGGTTCATTCATAACTCCACCAACTACTGTAGAAACCATTATACCATTATATGTAACAAACCAACTTGGAACGAAAGTTTGCATATTAACACCTTTTACTACGTTTTTGTATGTAAATATTAGAATGTGAATTGCATGTAATATTAAACCTATAAACCAAAGCGCCTTACCAAAAGCCGCATTATAAGTATAAATATAACTACCTATAATCATAGTTATCATTGTGAATCCTGCATAAAGTGATGCTGGAACTGTATTTGAATATTCATTTTTTACAGTATCAAAGTGAACAACTATTTTAACTATATATGCTATTAAAACCGCAATTGCTGCCCATATAGTTAAATGTCTTACCCATGTATATCCCATACCTGAGTACACATTCGCTAAAGTTGATGCCCCTACCATGGTTGGTAAAATTGGAACTGGTAAGTTTTTAATCTTTTGTATTAGTGACTTATTATTCATGATTCCTCCTAAAATTTAAAATAAACTAATAAATAAGTTCTATATATAGCTTGTGTAATAGAGTGAAATTAAATTCACTTGTTAATTTTTTCACTTTTCATTTAACAAATTTACTTACTCACTCATCAACAATAGTTATTATACTTATAGATACTATTCAAGTATGTGATTTTTATCACAATATTGTTAATTTTTTAATTATTTTTTTAAATATTTTATTAAACTAAAAATATAAAATAATATTAATAAAAAAGAACTGTGTTATTACAGTTCTTTAATTTTGTCGCTTTATAAAAGTTATGCTATAAACTTAATATCTTTTTCCCAGTATCAACTAACTCGCATTTATCTCCTACTCTAACTTTTCCACCTTTTAATACTCTTGTGAAAATTCCATTCTTAGGCATTATACACTCTCCTACTTGATAGTATATTGCACATTTATCATGACATTCTTTTCCTATTTGAGTTACTTCTAAAAGAACATCATCTCCTACAGTTAATCTTTGTCCAACTGGAAGCTTATTTAATTCAAATCCTTCAATAACTAAATTTTCTCCAAAAGCGCCAAAATCAACATTTCCACCTTTATTTCTGAAATCTTCTATTTTTTCTAAAGCTAAAAGACTTACTTGTCTATGCCACTTTCCAGCATGAGCATCTCCTTCAATTCCAAACTCTTCTATAAAATTTGCTTCTGAAACTTCATTTTTTAATGTTCCCTTATGTTTACTTGTACAAATAGCAATTACTTTTCCCATTTCTTATCCTCCAATTTGATTCATAAACTTTAATTCTTTATTCTCACTTTTTTCTGAAAATAAATGTTTTTCTGGTTTGTCATATATATTTTCTTGTATAATTTCTCTTAAATTTTCGTCACTAATTCCTTTTCTAATCTTAGATTTTAAATCTACCCCATAATCAAAGTGAAGACATTGCTTTAAAAAACCTTCTGGAGTTAATCTTATTCTATTGCAATCTTCGCAAAAACAATTGCTTAATGCACTTATAAAACCAACCTTACCTTTTGCGCCTTTTAACTTAATATATGTAGCTGGTCCGCCACTTTTACTTCTTACTACTTTTTCATAATCAGTATAATTTTCTTCTATAACCTTTAGTACTTCTTCATTTATAACACCTTTATAATTAATTGCAATTCCAATTGGCATTAATTCAATAAAACGTATATCTATAGGTTTCTCTTTAGTAAGATTTACAAAATCAATTATTTCGTCTTTATTTACATCGTTAACTATAACAGTATTTAATTTTACTTTTATTCCTAACTCTATTGACTTATCTATGGCTGCTAAAACATTCTCTAACTTACCTAATCTAGTTAATTTACTAAATCTTTCTTCTTTTAATGAATCTAAACTAATGTTTACACCCTTCAGTCCATTTAACTTTAATTCTTCAAGTTTATCAGCTAGTAATATTCCATTTGTTGTCAGATAAATTTCTTCAATACCTGGAATATTATTTATTCTCCCTATAAGATTTACTATTCCTGCTCTAACTAATGGTTCCCCACCAGTTATTCTAATTTTTTTTATTCCAAGTTTAGCGCTTTCTTTTATAACTTTATATATTTCATCATCAGTTAACTTTTCATCATTTTTTAAGAAGTTATTTTCCTTCTCCTTCATACAATAAACACATCTTAAATTACAATTATCAGTTACCGATACCCTTAAGTAATCAATCTCTCTTTCAAACTTATCTTTCATATTAATTCAAAGGGTAAGTTAAAAGTTAAACTCCCCACTCTTTCCTCCTGTTTTTTTAAGCAAATGAGTTCCTTCGATAACCATTCTTTTATCAACTGCTTTACACATATCATAAATTGTTAATGCACTTACTGTTGCAGCTGTTAAAGCCTCCATTTCAACCCCTGTTTTATCAACTATTTTTACTGTTGCTGTAATTTCAATGGAACTCTCTTCTTTATTTATCTCAAAATCCACATTACAACTTGTAATCATTAATGGATGGCACATTGGAATTAAATTTGATGTTTGTTTACTAGCCATTATTCCTGCTATTCTAGCTACTCCTAACACATCTCCTTTACCAATCTTCCCTTTTTCTATTAACTCTAATGTTTCTCTACTAACTTTTATTTTTGAAACAGCAACTGCAACTCTAGCTGTTTCATTTTTTTCTGATACGTCAACCATTCTAGCATTTCCACTATTATCAAAGTGTGTCAATTTATTATCCATAATACAAGCCTACTTTCTAAAATTATTTTCCAAATGAACAATGCGGGAATGTACATACATTACAATCTAAACATAATCCACCATGTCCATATTCGACTATATCATCAATTGTTAATTTTTCATCACTTAAAACTCTTGGTAATACTAAATCAAGTACTGTTCTTTTAGAGTACATTGCACAGCTTGGTACTCCTAAAATTGGTGTATCACCATAATAAGCTAATAAGAACATAGCCCCTGGTAATACTGGAGATCCATATGTTACTAATTCACCACCACATTCCTTAATTGCTGTAGGTGTAACATCATCAGGATCTACAGACATTCCTCCTGTACAAATTATCATATCTACTTTTTCACTCAAACCTTTTTGAATTTCTTCAATAATTCTTTCCTTTTCATCTGGTAATATTACTTGACGTATTACTTCACTACCATAATACCCTAATTTTTGCTTTATTACTGGTAAAAAGGCATCCTTAATTCTCCCTTTATATACTTCATTACCAGTAGTTATTAATAAACACTTTTTAGGTTTTATTTCTGCTACACTAATTATCTTTTCTTTAATTAAATTTTCAGCAGTAATAATTTTTTCCTCATCTATTATTAATGGAATAACCCTTGTTGCTCCAACTTTTTCCCCCTTTTTAATTGGAGTATTATTATGCAACGTAGAAACTATAATTTCACCAACCGAATTTAATTTGAACAAATTATCTTTATCTATTTTTAATACTCCATCTCTATCAGCAAAGAAATCTACTTTTCCTTCTTTAATTTCATCTGAAAGCTTAATTCCTTCTCCTACAACTAAATTTGAAATTCTTGTTGCTGCATCATTTTCATGAAGCTGACCTTCTGTAGGTTCCCAAACATAAACATGTTCTTTCCCAATAGATAGTAATTTTTCTATATCTTCTTCTTTAATTATATGACCTTTTTTAAATAATCTTCCTTTAAATTCACCAGGAATTATTTGAGTTACATCATGAGAAAGTATAGTTCCTACTGCATCTTCTACTTTTATCATTTTCATATTAATTTACCCCCTATTACTTTCTAGCACATTCTTTTGAAGTTCCTAATAATATATCAATTCCGTGTTTAATATCATCTAATGCATAATCTAATGCTTCCTTACAAGCCTTTGGACTTCCTGGTAAATTAACAATTAATGTATCTTTTCTTATACCAGACACAGCCCTTGAAAGCATAGCTCTTTTAGTAATTTGCATACTATACATTCTTATTGCTTCGCATATTCCAGGTGCCTCCCTATCAATTATTGCTTTAGTAGCTTCTGGTGTTATATCCCTTTTAGAAAATCCAGTTCCACCTGTACTTAATATTAAGTTAACTTTAAGCTCATCACTCATAACTTTAAATTCATTTTCTAACATTTCTTTTTCATCCGGTAATATGACTTGTTTTACTACAGTAAATCCCGCAGCTTCAACTAACTCTTTTACTACAGCCCCACTTTTATCTTCTCTTTCTCCAGCATAACCTTTATCACTACTTGTAATTATACCAACTGTATACATTATAATTCCTCCAATTCTTTATATTCTTTTTCCGTATTTATATTTAAAAAATCTTTTTCAATAAATTTTTTTTCTTGATTTCCATCTATAACTTTATAATTTAAAGATTTTATCAATAATTGAAGTTTATTATTATTTTTTTTTATTGCATTTTCAATACTAGGAATGCTCTTTTTTGAATATACTGCACATAATGGCTGTAGCCTTCCAGAAACCTCCGGTATTAACACTTCATATTCTCCATTATAATTTCCTAATACATTTAAAGTTTCACTAGTTATAAGTGGCATATCACATGCTATACATAAAACTTCATCTGTAGTTGAATTCATAAGAGCTGAATGTATTCCACTTAAAGGACCATTCCCCTTATATATATCTTCAATTACTCTTAAATTAAATCCTTCATATTCTTCTTTTTTATTTGCAATTATTATTATTTCTTTATAATCTTTACCTGCATCAATTATATGTTCTATAAATTTACGCTCCTTATAATTTAATAACGCCTTATTATTATAGTTCATTCTACTACTTTTACCACCAGCTAAAATAGCCAATGTCTTGTTTATCATAAGCATCTATCTCCTAAAATTTAATGATATCAACTGTTTCACCACTGTGAAGAGCTTCGCTTCCACCCTCTACTTCAATCATACAATTAGAATTTAAATTAGAACTTAATATTCCATTTCCACTTTTCACTTGTGTTATATATACCTTTTGTTTTCCATCTTCTATTACAACTCTACCCCTAATAAATCTTCTCTGAGGACTTTTTTTATTGAAATTATCACATAAAGTTGCTTTTTCTCTTTTAACTTCTATTTTTTCAATTCCACTTAATTTTTCTATTGATGTCTTAACAAACAACTCAAATGCTGTTAGTGCGGCAGTTGGATTTCCTGACAAACTAACCACAATAGCATTATTTACAATACTACAAAGTACTGCTGACCCTGGTTTCATTTTAACCTTCCAAAATAATCTTTTCCCACCTATATTGTCTATTGCATGATTTAATAAATCTTTTTCACCTACAGATACTCCACCAGTTGTAATTATTAAGTCAACATTTTGAGATATATTCTCTATATATTTCTCTATATCTCCTTCAACATCTCTTACATGCTTTACTTCTAAAATATTATATCCTAACTCAGAAACTCTCGCCATTATAGTATATTTATTACTGTTGAAAATTTTACCTTCCGTTAAATCACTATTTACATCTATAACCTCATCACCAGTACATAAAAGTGCAATTTTAGGATTT
Source organism: Clostridium sp. 1001271B_151109_B4 (assembly GCF_015670405.1). Lineage (GTDB taxonomy): Bacteria > Bacillota > Clostridia > Clostridiales > Clostridiaceae > Clostridium. The sequence continues at coordinate 73,229 of NZ_JADPBQ010000017.1, forward strand.
TTATATACCTTTATCTTTGCAATACCAGCACTTGCAATAATGCCTATATCTGCAAAATTTATCTTTCTATTTTTATTTACTAATAGAGATCCTTTTTTAATATCTTCACCTTTAAAACAAATATTATCATTAGCTTTTATTTTTTTAGTTAATGTTATATACTCGTCATCATTTTTGATAGTATCTTCTTGCTTTATTACTGCATTTGCTCCTTTTGGAATAGGAGCCCCAGTCATTATTCTTATTGCAGTTTTATTAGTTACTTCACAATTACTTACTTCACCAGCAAAGACCTTATCAATGATTTTTATTTTATCATTAGAACCACTATTTTCTGCTAATATTGCATATCCATCCATTGCTGACTTATTAAATGGTGGATTATCAATTAGCGAATATATATCCTCTGCTAAAACTCTTCCTGTTGCATTTATTAAGTCAATCTCTTCTGTTCCTATGGCTTTAACATTTTCATCTAATATATCTATTGCCTCTTCCAATGATATAAATGACTTCATTTGATATCCTCCTTAAAATATAAAAGACTTACTACTTCATATTTTAGTTATGAGTAATAAGCCTCAAATATAACAAAATTATTTTTAGTTATATATAACTAAAAATAAAACTATATATTTAAACAAAACTTATTTTCCTTCCCAAAACGTGGAGATAATATCTTTTCAAATATTACCCTTTAAATTTTATTTCAAATTTCGGCTTAAGTTCCTTAGATTTACTCCTTAGGATACTTAGCTCTAGAAAATATATTATTGATAATTTTCAAACTTAAATTCTTCTTCTTTTTCAATTAAATCTACAAGTTTTTCTACATCGTCTTTATTCACAACATTTATATTATTATCTAGATCTAAATGGGTATCGCTTGCAATAGCTATTAACTTTTCTTTTTGAGTTATAATCCTATCACTTACTCCATCTCTATAAACTTCGATTTTTCTTAAGTTACTATTTTTATATCCTTCAACTAAAATTATATCTTTATCCATTAACATTTTAATTATATCACTAAGTTCAATCTCTTCGTATAATTCTTTAATCATAGCAAATCTATTTTTTGATGAAATTACAACCGTTTCCGAACCTGCTTCTCTATGTTTATATGTATCTTTTCCTTTTTTATCTATATCAAATCCATGAACATCATGTTTTATAGTTGCTATACTATACCCTCTGTTTTTAAGTTCTTTTATTAAAGACTCTATTAGAAATGTCTTTCCAACATTTGAGCTATAACCTACAATATTTATTACCTTTGACATTTAGTTCATCCCTTAGTCTTTATTTTATCTTTATATTTTAAAAATCTGCTTTGATTTTAAATCTTATTAACATTTTTGTAAATATCTTTTATTTAAATTTAATAAGTTAGAGGCAAAAGGTTATTTAATATATATTAAAATTCTCTCCCTCTCCCTCTAACTTTTTTTATTATATATTCACTCCCCAAACTACCAAGTAGTTAACTTCCACTAGCTAAATCAGAGATTTAACGTATCAGTTGAAATTTGGGATCTTATAAAGGAAACTCGACTCCTTTCAGTCGCTGAGTAAGTTCGTCTTACCAAATTAAAATTTGGAGACTTACTTAGGAAACTCGACTCCTTTCAGTCGCCGAGTAAGTTCGTCTTACCAAATTAAAATTTGGAGACTTACTTAGGAAACTCGACT
>NZ_JADPBQ010000018.1 GCF_015670405.1 Clostridium sp. 1001271B_151109_B4
CTCCTGGCCCACGCCTTAGAAGGGCGTTGCTCTATCCAGCTGAGCTAAACACGCATAATACCAAAGAACGTTTTTTATTTTAAAACATTTCTTTATTTATGTCAAGCTTTTTTTTAAAAGCTTTTTTGGAGCGGGTAGTGGGAATCGAACCCACCTTTCCAGCTTGGAAGGCTGGAGTATTACCGATATACGATACCCGCATATTCTTTTTAACTAATTTCATTAGTTGAATTGGTCGGGGTGACAGGGATCGAACCTGCGACCTCATGGTCCCAAACCACGCGCGCTCCCATCTGCGCCACACCCCGGTAATCATCTTCTTTCATCTCGCTACATCTCGCAGCGACAATGATTATTCTACATGATGATTTTTAATCCGTCAACACTTTTTTTTATTTTTTTTTATTTTTTTTATTTTATAGCTCTTTTATATATGTAATAGGATCTTTTTCTTCAATTAAATCAATATATCCTAAAGTTTTATCTACTCTTCCCAACCCTAATGAAACACTTCCCGGATTCATCAAAATTAATCCATCCTCTTCTTCTATAATAGGTATATGAGAATGACCAAACAAAACTATATCTGCTCCAACTTCTTTTCCTCTGTAAAAAATAGAATTATATCCATATTTCACTCCATATCTATGCCCATGACACATAAATATCTTTTTGCCTTGAATCTCAATAATTCTTTCTTCTGGATATAATCCCCTCATATCACAGTTTCCTCTAACAGCATATACCTCTCCCTTAAACTCCTCTGTAATTTCTCTTAAATCACTTTCTCCATCACCTAAAAATAAAAGTACATCTGCACCACTAATTCTTTTTTTAACCTTATCTATACTAGTTCTATTTCCATGTGAATCACTCACTACAGCAATAAGCATAAAATCACCCTTTCCATTAAGTTAATAATTAATAGTTTATAGTTAATAGTTTATGTTGAAACTCCTTAAATAGTTTCTTTAATATATTCTAAAGTCTGTCTAAACAGACTTTATTCCTTAACTCTTAACTCAAAACTATTAACTAAATTAAAACTATTAACTAAATTAAAGTATTTCTTTAAGCTTTTTAAGCGCATTTCCTCTATGAGAAATAGCATTTTTTTCTTCTGCCGAAGCCTCTCCAAAGGTCTTATTAAATCCTTTATAGAAGAATAATGGATCATACCCAAATCCACCCTCAGTTTTTAGTTCTTCAATAATATATCCTTCAGCTTCTCCACGAACAACTTTAATATCACCATTTTCATCAACTAATGATATTACGCAAACAAATCTTGCTTTTCTATCATCACCCTTAAAATTCTTCATTTCTTCTAGCAACTTAATATTATTTTTATAGTCATTCCCATGCTCACCAGCATATCTAGCAGAATACACTCCAGGCGCTCCATTTAAACTATCCACTTCTAATCCTGAATCATCAGCTAAAACCAGAAAATTATCTTCTCCTCTTTTTTTCAAATATAAATAAATTTCAGTAGCCTTTTTCTTAGAGTTTTCTTCAAAAGTAATTCCATCTTCTTCTACATCTATGTTAATATCCATATCATTCAGAGAATATACCTCATACTCTAAACCATTCAGTATATCTTTAATTTCTTTTATTTTCTTAGAGTTATTACTAGCTAAAACTATTTTTTTCATATTATTCTCCATCTCCTGTTCCAATCCATAAAGAATCCATCTTTAAGCAATCCTTTTGTAATTGAATCATTTGCTTTATTCCTTTTTCAGCTAAATCTAATAATTCATTTAGTTCAGTTCTATTAAATGGAGCTTCTTCACCTGTACCTTGTATTTCAACAAATTCACCATCATCAGTTCCAATGACATTCATATCAACTCTTGCTGTTGAGTCTTCCTCATAGCATAAATCAAGCAACTTTTCTTCTCCAACAATTCCTACACTAGTTGCACATAAAAACTTTCTAATTGGATAAACTTTAAATGGTTTTTGTTTGTGTAATTTATTCATAGCATCAACTAAAGCTACAAAAGCTCCACAAATAGAGGTAGTTCTTGTTCCCCCATCAGCTTGTATAACATCACAATCTATCCAAATAGTTTTTTCCCCTAAAGCTTTTAAATCAACTACTGATCTTAATGCTCTTCCTATTAATCTTTGTATTTCCATTGTTCTTCCATCAATTTTTAACCTCGCTATATCTCTCGGTTTTCTTGTTGCTGTAGAACGTGGCAACATATTATACTCAGCTGTAATCCAACCTTCCCCACTACCTTTTAGAAATGGTGGTACCTTATCCTCTATTGATGCAGTACAAATTACCTTTGTATCTCCTACTTCTATTAAAACAGATCCCTCTGCATGTTTTATATAATTTCTAGTTATTTTTGCATTTCTAACTTGGTCATTTCTTCTTGCTCCACTCCTCATTGAAAATTCCTCCATTTCATAATTTTACTTACTATATATTAAATTTCTCCTTTTTTTAAAAATAATGCAACAAATTCTCACTTAACTCATAATATTAATATAAGGATTAATTAAGAGGTGAAGAATTTGAGATATATTGGGCCATTTTTTAGAATGAATAGCCTTTCTGAAAAGGAAATTAACGGGCAACTTTTTTATTTATCTAAAGAAGCAGTAAAAACTATAGTGCTACAATCCAAATGTGGTTTAGTTTCTAAAATAAAAAAGAATAAATCATCTTCCTCCATTGATATTAGCACAAATAGTAATTTTTCTCCACTATTATGTGTTTACAGAAAGTCATCTGCAAACTTTATTCATAGTAAGAATTCAAATGGATTTGATGAAGATTCTTTTAAGAAAGAAATTAACCCAAGCACTAACGCTTTAATGACTTTATGCATATTAGAATTACTAGATTACTATAGGAGTTTTGAAAACATAGATAGTAGCAATTATGCCTTATACGATTTATACAATAGTATATCTAAGGATCAACTTGAATTTTATTCTTCAAACTTACGAAATGGAGAAGGAGTTTTCGTAGATAAAAAAAACTTACTAGAAAACAATGCTAGAAACTTTAATTTAGTTGATAAAGATAATAAATTTAAATTTTCCGATCAAGCTTTCATGATGCTTGCATATTATATGTTTTCTATTAAGAATCCCAAAGATGAAGTTTCAGAATCATATGCTGAGTTTTCATTGCAAATTTTAAATATGTTTTATGATTTTAAAGATAAATTATACGAATGTTCATTAGATGAAATTTGCAAAGTTCTACTATCATTAAATATTTTATATAGCTATAAAAGTGATGATGAGCTTAAGGATTTTATAATAGATTTGGCTGATTATTCAATGTGTAAATTTGATGAAAAGGACTATTATGTTAATTCTTTAGATTCTGCTGCCTTGTGCTCATTAGTTTTAACCTTATCTTATAAACATACGAAAATAATAACATTTTTAGAGAAATCCACCGAAATAATAAATAGATTATACTCTTTATATGATGAAGATAAGGGTGCTTTTTATAAATTATCATCAAAAAAAGAAATTAAATACTCCTGTTTTGATATTACTTTTTATATTTTGGCCTTTATTATTTATGATGATGTATCTACTAATTCATCTGAGCATAGAAATATGATATCTACTGTTTATAGAAAATTTATAATAAACTCTGGAATAATTTCTAGCTGGCCAGAAGCCCCTACATTAGATGATTATGAACGTTATAGAGGGTTTACTTTAAGCTCAAAGGATATGGTAGATGAAAGTTATTTCAGAATGCCAGACATTCCTACCCCAGAAGGCAATGGAGTTGCACCTATATTTAATAAATATGTTACTTATAATAAGCGTAAAGATACTTTTTCTAATACTAAGAACACCTTTGATAGTTACAGGAACTTTTTAAATTTCTTCTTACTTATTCATTTATTTAAAGATGAATATATGAATGAATTAGGATTGATTCCTGTTCAGACATCTAATACTGATGATATACGTGATAATAATTCAACTACTATTGAAGAATCAGATGATTCAATTCCTAAGATTGAAGCAGATATTGTCACAGAAATCCCATGTGATGAATTAACATCTAATTCTGTGGATAACACCTTTATATCTGTTGATGAATCAAGTTTAACTGAATTAAGTAATATCGATAAAAACAATAATGATGCTAAACCAACATTGTCTAATTAATAAATAAAGTCGGCATAAGCCGGCTTTATTTTGAATTACATCCTTATTTAATGGCACTAAAATCTATATTACCATTCCCGTCTAAAATATTTTCATCTTTATTATCATTAACTGCTATAGTATTGTTATAAAATAATAGTGGTAATACTCTATGATTATTAAAAAGCTCTTCTTCTATCTCAGCAAATAATTCTTCTTTTTCAGCTTTAGAATTCGAATTATTTATCATATCTCTTTCATTTTTTGGAAGAAAACTTGATATTGTAGAAAGAAGCTGTTCATCATCCTCTAATTTAGCATATACATTTACTAATGCAATATCATAATAATTTTTTTCACTAATTAAATTCATATCATCTTCTGTAAGTAAATTACAAACTAAGGTTATATCTGTATTTTCCTTAAACCACGAAGTTAAATAATCAGTTATATCTTTGTTTTGTAAACTTTCTTTTGCAACAAGAACTATTTTGCTTGGCATTTCTACATCATTTTTTAAATTAACCATAACATTTCTGCTTTGCAACTTTGTTAAATCATCCTTGTCTTCTCTAAAATAGCTACATTCAGCTAATTCAAGAAGTAAATCATTTTTATTTTGATATTCCTCTATAGCTTTACTAACTAATCTATATATTTCATTCTTGACTTGATTTGAAAAGTTTTCATTATTCCCATTAAAGGCTAAATAAACAGCTTCATCAGATGGAGTTTCTACTAATTTACCTTCTTCCTTAAGTCTTTGTAATTGACTTGTAGGTGGATTCATAACAATATCTCTTTCACCTATTTCAAACGCAGCTAATGCCAAATCTTCACTATCATCCTTAACTAAATGTATTGTTTGAGCCAATTCTACATTTGAATTATCAGCTCTCTTTAAAATTATTTCAGAGTCACTCATTGAAGAAATACAATAATTACCTGAATACGAAATTGAACTATAATTCCTATCTATATTCTCCCAAAACAACAATTCTTTTCTTACTCTATACTGTGGCTTAGTTAGCTCCTCAACAAATCCATCATCCTTTGAATTCAATCTAATCTTTAAGCTATCTTCAGTACTAGTTATAGCAACAGTATTCGCAAATGAATTATTTCCATTTATATAATCTTTTACTCCAAACACATTTAACAGTGCAGAAATTTCATTCTCTTCTGTAATTACTTCTCTAAAAAAATCTACAATATCACTAGGGGTAATCTTACTTCCATCACTCCAATAAATATCATCTCTAATTTTAAATACATACTCTAATCCATCATCACTAACAGTATAGTCCTGAGCTAAAACCGGCTGTATATTACCCTCAGAATCTAGCTCTACTAATCCCTTGCTTGTAGCGCATACTATATCTTGTTCCCTTTTGCTTAATTTACCAATAGATTTTAAATTTTCTGGTATACTTGTTATTGAATAAACAATATCCCCAGTATTACTTATATTTTCTTGTGGTGTCTTATCTATAAAACTTAATAATATAATTATTGTTACAATCGAAACAGAAATAGCTGCTATTATCTTTTTCAAATTTATTTCCCCTCTCTTGTTATACTTTTCTATAATTATAGACATAATTATAAAGAATTAATCTTTTTCAATAATAAGTAAATTATTTTTATAGAAATTTTCCCAATTTATGATATAATCATTGTAAACAAGATTCAAAGTTTTATATTTTGTTAATAGAACTTAACTGCCACTCTAAATCTTAGATTTAGTTAGTAGAAGTTAAACTACGTGTACTCACTGACTGAAAAGTATTGAGTTTCCGTTTACAAATTTATGGAGGTACTAATCATATGACAACTGCAATGCAAATAGTTCAAATAATATTTCAATCAGTAGCAATAATATTTATGATTTGCTTTATGTTCATTGGAATATGGTCTTTCATAGCCTTTTTAAAGATGCTTAAAAATCAAAGAATTCAAACATATTTACTTGAAAAAATAAATAAAAGCATTTCATCACTTGAAAATAATTCAAAGAAAAATGATACACTTTATGAACCTGAGTTCTTAATGGATGATTCAATCACTAACGATGATGATAACATTATAAAGTTTGATGATAATATAATATAAATATAATATAAAAAAGTAGTTACAAATTCATTTGTAACTACTTTTTATATCTAAATCATTTTTTCAAATTCTTCTTCAGTTAAAACAGTAACTCCTAAATCTTGAGCTTTAGTCAATTTAGAGCCAGCCTCTTCTCCTGCAATAACATAATCAGTCTTTTTACTTACACTTCCTGAAACCTTAGCTCCTAACCCTTCAAGTTTAGCCTTTATTTCACCTCTAGAGTAATTTTGCAATGTACCTGTTACTACAACTGTCTTACCATTAAAAGAACTCTCTAATATTACAGTTTCTTCAAATATAGGTTTTACTCCTAAATTAAATAATTCTTCTATTGTATTTAATACTTTTTCTTCATGGAAAAATTCTAATACACATTTAGCTACTATATCACCAACATCTTGTACTGAAATTAACTCTTCAAATGTAGCATTTTTTAATCCCTCAATAGATTTAAATTTATTTACTAAATCTTTAGCAGTTTTAACTCCTACATTAGGAATTCCAAGTGCATATATAAATCTATATAGTTCCGGCGTCTTGCTTCTTTCAACTGCATCTAAAAGATTTTGTGCCTTCTTTGGTCCAAATTTATCTAAAGTTAATAGTTCATCAAAATTAAGTTTATATAAATCTGCTATTGATCTAATGTCTAACTTTTCGAATAATTGCTCTGCTGTCTTTTCTGAGAATCCCTCAATATTCATAGCATCCCTACAAGCAAAGTGAACTATACTCTTTACTAACTGTGGTTTACAAGATAATGTATTTTCACAGAAATAGTGCGCTCCATCTAAAACTAAATGACTTCCACATGCTGGGCAAGTTTCTGGCACTTTTATTTCAGTAGCATTTTCTAGCGAAGATTCTACAACACCCATAATTTCAGGAATAACATCGTTAGATCTTCTTATAAAGACTTCTGCTCCAATCATTACACCTTTTCTTTTAATATCATCCATATTGTTTAAAGTTGCTCTTTTTACAGTCACTCCTGCTAGTTCTACTGGTTCAAGTATCGCTGTTGGACCAACTCTTCCACTTCTACCAACATTCCATTCAACATCTAAAAGCGTAGTAGTAGCTTCTTGAGCTTCAAACTTAAATGCAATTGCCCATTTTGGGAATTTAATAGTATACCCAAGCAAGTCTCTCGTTCTTATGTCATCAATGGCGATAACTACTCCATCAATATCATAATTTAAATCAAATCTCATTTCTTTTATTTCATCTATATAATTTTTAACATCATCTAAATTATCCGCATATCTTATATATGAATCCATAGGAAGTCCTTTCGCCTTTATAAAGCTTAACATTTCCTCATAACTTTTAAAGTTTTGTCCTTCTTTATAACCTACATCATAAAAGAACGCAGAAAGTCCTCTTCTTGCGGTTTCCTTAACATTTAAATTTCTAAGTGCTCCTGCTGCACCATTTCTTAAATTCTTAAGTGGAGTATCTGATGTTTCATTATATTTTTCAAATGCTTCAGTAGTCATGATTGCCTCACCATGAACTTCAAATAAATCCCCTTTTGAAGTTTTTAAAGGAATAGATTTTATTGTCTTAACTTGAGCTGTTACTACCTCTCCAGTTTCACCATTTCCCCTTGTAGCTGCAATTTCCATTACTCCGTCTTCATTATAAGTTAAATTAATAGTAAGCCCATCAAACTTCTTTGTTATTACATATCTTAATGGCGGTAAGTTTTCACCTCTAGAATTCATTTCATTTACAAATTTAACATTTCTATTATGCCAATCTATTATTTCTTCAAAACTTTGTGCTTTATCTAAACTCCATAATCTAGCTTTATGTGTATATTTAGAAAACCCTTGTAAAGTAACATCTCCAACTCTTTGGGTTGGTGAATAAGGAAGTACATATCCTGTTTCTTCTTCTAAAGCCTTTAATTCATCATATTTACTATCATATTCTTTATCTGTAACTGATGGATTATCTAAAGAATAATATTCATAAGCATATTTATTTAAAAGTTCAACTAATTCTTCTATACGAGCTTTCTTATCCATTAAAATCTTCCTTTCTTAAATGGCAATTTATAAAATTTCAAGCTTTGCCATCGATAACATTAAGTTCTTTATCCCTTGTTTATCAAATGCAATAGTTAATTTTTTATCTCCATTAACATCAGCAACTGATACAATTGTTCCTTCTCCAAATTTATTATGTTTAACTTTTCTTCCCATAGTTGCTTCTGCTGCTGTCATTAACGAAGATGAACTATTTGAATTTGCTAAACTATTTGTTGTTGATAGACCACTTCCACCAAAGTTTCTATTTTCAAATGTTCCGTAATCACTTCTTAAACTATGTGGATTACTATAAGTTGGCTTAAATCTATTAGTTGAAGGTGTCCTAGCTGCACCTTGAGTTAAGTCTCTTGTTTCTCCAGTCATAGATATATATTCCCTTAATTCTGGCTTAATCTCTGAAATGAAGTCTGATTGAGGGTATGCAACAGTTCTACCAAATACTCTTCTTACTTCAGCAGATGTCATAAATAAAGTTTCTTTTGCTCTAGTTATTCCAACATAACAAAGTCTTCTTGATTCTTCCATTTCAGCGTCACTATTAAATGAAGCTTGACCTGGGAATATTCCATTTTCCATTCCAACCATAAATACAACCGGGAACTCTAACCCCTTTGCACTATGAATTGTCATTAATACAACTGTTCCATTTTCATCTTCTTCATCTTCAAGCTTATCAGTATCTTGAACAAGCGATACCTTTTCTAAGTAAGATTCTAATTGAGTTTTATTTATATCAAAATCAGCTGCTCCGCTTCTCTTTTCTATTTCATATGTTTTTTCAAAATCAACAGCATCTGATACTAATTCTTTTAAGTTTTCTATTCTACTCTTATCTTCTATTTGTTTTGAAGCCTCAAGTTCTCTAATATATCCTGTATCTTCTAAAATTGTCTCTATTAAATGTGATACTGGAACCGTCTCAGATATCATCATTAAATTTTCCATAAGCTCCATGAACTTTTCAATACCAGCACAATTTCTCGCTGTTAGTGTTGGTATAGTTCTAACCTCTGATAATGCATCCCATAAAGTCAATTCATAACTTTCAGCAAAATCTAAAACTTTTTGTATAGTTGCATCTCCTATCCCTCTCTTAGGAACATTTATAATTCTTCTTAAAGCTATACTATCTGAAGGATTAACAAGAACCTTTAAATAACTTAACATATCTTTAATTTCTTTTCTATCATAGAACTTGGTTCCACCAACAATCTTATAAGCTATTGCAGCTCTTCTTAAGCTTTCTTCAAATATACGTGACTGAGCATTTGTTCTATAAAGTATAGCAAAATCTTTGTATTGTCTATTTTGCTCTCTTTTTATTTTTTCAATTTGATTGGCTACAAAAGTCCCTTCATCACCATCTGAAAATGCTCTATATATTTTAATTTTACTACCTAATTCTTGTTCAGTTCTTAGTACTTTGCTTTTTCTATTTGCATTATTAACTATAACAACATTAGCTGCATTTAATATATTACCTTTTGAACGATAATTTTGCTCAAGCTTTATAACCTTAGCTTCTGGATAATCCTTCTCAAATCCAAGGATATTTTTTATATCTGCGCCTCTCCATTGGTAGATGCATTGGTCATCATCACCCACTACGCATAAATTTCTATGTTTAGCTGCAAGTAAAGTTACCAATTCATATTGAGCTCCATTAGTATCTTGATACTCATCTACCATAATATATTGGAACTTTCTTTGATAAAACTCTAAAGTCTCAGGATCTTTTTTAAATAATTCAACAGTCTTACAAATTAAATCATCAAAATCTAAAGCATTATTTTCTTTTAATCTTTTTTGATACATTTTATAAACTTCAGCAATTTTCTTTTCTCTAAAGTTTGATTCATGTTCTCTATAATAAGCGTCAGCACTTTGCATATTATCTTTTGCTTTACTTATCTTACCCATTATTTCTTGTTCAGTAATTTCTTTATCATTAATTTGAAGAATTTTTATGCACTCTTTTACAAGTGTCTTTTGATCTGTTCCATCATATATAGTAAAATTCTTTTTATATCCAAGCTTTTCAATTTCTCTTCTTAATATTCTCACACAAGTAGAGTGGAATGTAGAAATCCACATATCTTTGGCTTTTTCACCGATAATAGCCTCAACTCTTTCTTGCATTTCCTTTGCCGCCTTATTAGTAAAAGTAATAGCTAAGATTTTATATGGAAAGATTTTAAGATCTTCTATCATATGAGCCATTCTATAAGTTAAAACTCTAGTTTTTCCTGAGCCTGCTCCTGCTAAAATAAGTACAGGTCCATCCACAGTTACTGCGCCTTCATATTGTTCTTTGTTTAATAAAGATTTTAAATCCAAAAGAACATCCTCCCTTCAAAAATATATAAGTGAAATACCTTCAAAATCAAATCGAACGTATAATCTATCTAAAAATTATTATAGCATAACAGTATATATTATTACCTCAAAATAAAAATTTAATTGTACCTTTATGGAAATTTTTAGTTTCCAGAATTATAATAAAAAAATAACTCTACAATCCTAAAATTGTAAATTTAAAAAAGAACGCAAAAAAACGCAACCCTTGGGGCCAGGTTGCGCTTCAGCAATAAGCAATAAATAAAAAGGGGGCTATTTAATTCCTTTTATTTATCCTTGCATTAATATTATAGTAGAGAAAAAATTATATTGCAAGGGATTTTTGAAAAATATCTTGCTTATTTTTAGCCCCATGAATGTTATTATATCATTTTTCGTTTTCTTTCGTTAAAAACTCTTTAAAATAGCTAATTCCTCTTCTGTTAACTCTCTATATTCGCCTTCTTCTAAATCTTCATCTAAAGGTAAAGTTCCAAATTCTGTTCTTTTTAAATATACAACATTCTTATCAACAGCTTCAAACATTCTCTTAACTTGATGGAATTTTCCTTCTTGAATAGTTACCATCACTTCTGAACCTTCATCAGTAGCATTCAAAATTTCAAGTTTTGCTTCTTTACATAAATATCCGTCATCCAATGTAATTCCAGCCTTAAATTTAGCAACATCTTCATCAGTTACTTTCTTATCTATCTTCGCATAATAAACCTTATCAACCTTCCATTTAGGTGAAATCAATCTATGATTTAGCTCACCATCATTAGTTAATAATAATAACCCTACTGTATCCTTATCTAATCTTCCAACGGGAAATGGTTCAAACACTTGGTGATCAATTTCTAATAAATCAACAACAGTTTCATCTCTGTTATCATATGTAGCTGAAACAACACCATCTGGTTTGTTCATCATTAAATAAATAAATTTTCTATAAAATATTTCTTCACCATTAATTACTATTTTATCTTTTTCAGGATCAACTTGCATTCCACTATCTTTAGCTATTTCTCCGTTAACTTCAACTAATCCACTTCTACAAATTTTCTTAAGCTCTTTTCTTGTACCATATCCTAAATTAGACAGTACCTTATCTAGTCTTTCCATACAACACCTCGTTAAACTTTATATAGCCTATTCTATTATTAATATTCCACAAATGCAAGAAATTAAAAGACCGCCTCAATAGAATCTTAGAAATATGAATATTCTATTGAAACGGCATGTCTTATTTTACTTCAAACTCTATTATATCATAATCTTCATATGAAATATCTTTATGGAAGCTCTTAGTTAATACTAGAACTCTATAACTTCCATTTTTAAATGGAACAAATGTATAGTAATTCTTTCTACTATAACTTTGAGATAATACCCATTCTCCATTTATCATGATATAAAACTCATAGCAAACTTCTTTCCCACCATGTGATGTTGCTTCAAAAGTTACTTCTTGTCCTATTTTAAATTCATTAGAATAAAGCTGTATTTTAGTTGAGTTAACTGGAGTTACTTCTTGAACATAAACGGAAACTTCTTTTTTACTATCATACTCTTCAGTAGATTTCACATTCTTCGCATAAATTACAAAAGAGTATTTTCCAGGACATTTAGGCCTTATTTTTATTGCTTTTTCTTTTACAAAATCGGTATTCTCTACTTCATATCCATTTATCTTTGTAACAAATTTAACTAAAACATCCTTAGTATTTTTAACTATTGCTTCAATATTAATAATATCATCTACTAAATAAACCTCTCTACTATTTAATAATACATAATCAATATCTGCTGCTATATAATCCTTTGCATCTATAAATAACGATGTTGATGCATCATATGGTCTTGAAGAAAATTCATCCTTAACTTTAATATCTATTTCATATGTTCCTGATTCAGTTGGGATAAAATCAATCCAATTATTTGTTCCATAATCTATACTTTCTTTTTGAATTCCTTCTTTATAAATTGTAAACTTATAAAGAGGCTTTATTCCACCATCAGTCTTTACTTTAATATTTATCTTATCTCCAATTATACATTTTCTGCCCTTATCACATTTAACATCTGATATTCTAACTGGCTTTTCTCCTTTATTAAAGACTTCATATTGAATAGATGTAATATCCTCATGGTCTCCTTCAAATGAAATATCCTTAACCTTTAGTGTTATTTTATATTTTCCCTCATCCCTTGGCTCCCAAACACACTCATTTCCTCTAATATATCCACTATCTTCAGAAATAGGACCTTCTATTATATATCTATATAATAATTCTCTTCCTCCATCAACATCTGCCTTTAAGTTAATAACAGTTCCAGCTGCTTGTGGAGATTTAACATCACTTTTAAAACTTCTAATATTAACTTCTTCATAAGGATCAACGTTATATAAAATAACTGCCCTATCATCAAAGCTCTTTGATGAAAACATATCTCTCACTAAACATAATAATTTATATTGCCCCGGAACCTTTTCTTTAAATGTGACTATACTTCTAGAGGAAAAATCTTGAATACAAATAACTTTTCCCTCTTTATTCACTTTTAAAAATTTATATAACAATGGTCTATTTTGTTGATAATTTGATTCTACCTTAAAAATCAACTCTTCATTTACTAACTTATTATTTGTTAAGCATTCAAAATTAGTAATTTCTATTTTATCTAACTCCTTAACTTCTACCTTAACAGTAGTAAAGTCATCTACATTTCTTTCAGAGTCTACCTTCTTACATTCTATTAATATTTCAAAATTACCAGCTTCAACACCGGTAAAAGTATATTCTTTTTCTGTGCTATAGTCTCTTAGAATTTCCCAATCCTTTTCTCCATTAATCCAAAATCTATATAATACTAATTCCTCATTACATGTTACATTTATTGTAGATTTTTCACCTACTCTTATCTTATTATTAACCTCTACTTCTTTTATCAGTTTTTCATTCTCTACAACTTCATATTCGGATTTACCAAGATAATCATAGGATTTTTTACATGAAGTGGATTTACCTTGTACCATTATCATGTATTTTCCTGGCTTAGAGGGCTTCCATGTACATATATTGTTTTTAGAAAAATCCTGTATAGGCTTCCAAATCCCTTCTAATCCTTCTATAAATTTGTATTCAACATCATCATTTTCAGTTAAAAATGCTGCAATATTTATACTTTCGTTCAAATCAGCAGGGCTTTTATTATCAAAATCAATTAGTACCTCTTTCATTTTTTCTTCCCCCTCACCATATTATCCATAATTAAGTTAATTACTTTACATAGTTTTGTTGCTTCGTCATAATTTTCTATTTAAATTATACTCTTTACCCTTTGAAATAAAAACTGAAATTTGTCTATGAAAGTATAAAAAAAAGAACAACTATAGATATTTTTCTACAGTTTATTCTATATTTTTTCTTTTTATTAAATATAATAAATTTTTTCGTAATCTATCGTCATCTTCTGAAGACCTTTTCTTTGCATTAGGTGTCTTTCCACCACCTCTTCTTATCTTTTGAGATAAATGCCTTTGTTCAAGCATAGCACCTATATTTTCATTAGTATAAATATATCCCTTTGGACTAATTGCACTAGCTTTTTTCCCTAAACAAATAGCGGCTACACCATAATCTTGAGAGATTACAATATCATTATTTAAACATTCATTTACAACTTTCATATCAACACTCTGAAAGCCACTATCCACAATTCTAACTTCACCATAGCCTACATTTATATAATGATTAATATCACAATATATTATAAGCTCTAACCCATATTTCTTTGCTATATTTACAATAATGGAGATACCAGGACAGGCATCTCCATCAACAATAATCTTCATTTATTATATACCTAAAAGAAACTCCTTTTCCTATGGACAAAGGAGTAAATTCGCCTTGCCAAATATAAAATTTGGAGGCTTACTTAAGTCTTTCTTCTAGTTCAGCTTTTAAATCTTCGAATCCTGGCTTACCAAGTAAAGCAAACATATTCTTCTTGTATGCTTCAACACCTGGTTGGTCAAATGGATTAATTCCTAAAAGATATCCACTGATTGCACAAGCTTTTTCGAAGAAGTAAACTAATTGTCCAAAGTAATATGGTGTTAATTCTGGAATATTTAAAATCATGTTAGGAACTCCACCATCACAGTGAGCTAATAATGTCCCTTTGAATGCTTGTTTATTAACGAAATCAACTGTCTTACCTGCTAAGAAGTTTAATCCATCAACATTTCCTTCAGCTTCTTCTATAGTAAGTTCTTTTGCAGCTTTCTCCACATTAAGAACTGTTTCAAACATTATTCTGCTACCATCTTGAATGAATTGTCCCATTGAATGTAAGTCTGTTGAGAAGTCAACAGCTGCTGGGAATATACCCTTTTGATCCTTACCTTCTGATTCTCCATATAATTGTTTCCACCATTCATTAAAATAGTGTAATGAAGGTTCATAGTTAACTAAAACTTCTACATTTTTTCCTTTATTGTATAATGCATTTCTCATTACTGCATATTGATAACAATCATTTTCTTTTAATGATGGATTAGAGTATTTTTCTCTAGCATCAGCAGCTCCTTGCATTAATTCATCTATATTAATTCCAGCAACTGCAATTGGTAATAAACCAACAGCTGTTAATACTGAGAATCTTCCACCAACATCATCAGGAACTACGAATGTTTCATAACCCATAGTGTCAGCTAATCCTTTTAATGCTCCTCTTTCTTTATCAGTAGTAGCAAATATTCTTTCCTTAGCTCCATCAACTCCATATTTCTTTTCCATGAAGTCTTTAAATATTCTGAAAGCTATAGCTGGTTCAGTAGTTGTACCAGATTTAGATATAACATTAACAGAAACATCTAATCCTTCAATAGCTTCAAATAAATCACTAATATATGTTGAACTTATATTGTTTCCTACGAAGAACACCTTAGGTGTCTTTCTTGCATTGTTTGGTAACATATTATAAAAGTTATTTGTTAATCCTTCTATAGCAGCTCTTGCACCTAAATATGATCCACCAATACCAATAACTATTAATACATCAGAATTTTCTTTAATTTTATTAGCTGCAACCTTAATTCTTGCAAATTCCTCTTTATCGTAATTTACAGGAAGATCTAACCAACCCAAGAAATCATTTCCAAAGCCAGTTCCTTCGTGAACAGTTTTGTGAGCATAATTAACCATACCTTCCATCTTATCTAATTCAGTCAAAGATGCATATGGTTGAACTTTTGATAAATCTAAACTTAAACCATTTTTCATAATTTTTCCTCCGAATATTGTGGTATTTTTAACACTTTTTATTATATCATAATTTATCTTATGCTAACAAATGAAAGGTAAATTAATTAACCCTTTTTATGACATTAATCGATATTGCTTTCCGTTTTTTTCAATACTTAAATTCATTTTTGTAATCTTACACCATAAATTCATTATTTTTTATAGAAATTAATAAAATATTTCTTATTAACTCTTATCAATACATATATATTATATTCATAAATATAATTAGATTATTCACTTAAATAATTAACAATAGTTTGTATACTTTGATCATCTAATGCTTTTGCCTTACCTATAGTTCCACCAAGTTTTGTCCATACATAATTATGAACTTCTACACCATTAGAAAAATCTAATTCTTTCCATTTCTTTAATTCTGTATCAAGATATTCATCTCTACCATTTAGCTGATATAAAGCTTTATCTATGCTATCTTGAGTTATTTCATCTTTTCCCCATATGTTTCCGTCCTCAGCTATTATTATAGTATTTGCCATACGATGAATCATATCATATATTGTATTAATATCAACAACTTCAGTCGTAATATTTTCTTCTGTATTACCAATACTTTCTTCTGTGTTTTCTACTTCATTATTTGATTCACTTACCTTATTCAAAGCAAAATTAACTATTTCATATCCATTTACCCATAAAATGGCAACAGTTGAAAGTGATAAGATTAAAATAACTATAATTATTATAGCTTTTTTTGCTTTAGAATTTCCTCCCTCATACTCATACTCATCTTCATCATAGTCATCTTTATATTTCTTTTCATCAATAGTTTTAAACTCTTCTAATTTTTCTTCATCTTTCTTTTCTATCTTATCTTTTCCCATACCAGTACTCCTTTCATTCCTCTCTTAACCATATACTTAAATCATTATCAATATATTAATAAAATACTTTTTATTTAATTACCCATACTCTGAATCTCTTCTATTTTAG
The DNA here is from genome assembly GCF_015670405.1 of Clostridium sp. 1001271B_151109_B4. Classification (GTDB taxonomy): domain Bacteria; phylum Bacillota; class Clostridia; order Clostridiales; family Clostridiaceae; genus Clostridium. Next base: position 16,922 of record NZ_JADPBQ010000018.1, read on the forward strand.
AGTTTACTCCATCAATAAATTCCTCAAAGCAAATTCCTCTTTCCATAATATCTTTAGCTATATCAGTATCTCCAATATATCTAAAATGCCATGGTTCATAATTATATCCTGTAATATCTTCCTTTCCTTTTTGATATCTAAGGATAAAACCATACTTATAACAATTGTTAATTAACCATTTAAATGCATCAGTATTTTCAAACCCTTCATCTAAGTAAGGATAATCATTACAAACTATATCAATTGCTAATCCCGTCTGATGTTCTGATGCTCCTGGATCAGCTGTATATTGTCTAGTTTTTTCAATTCCTTTTGCTTCTACTCTTGAATTATATAAATTCTCTTGCACACTATAACTTCTATATCCTGAAATAGCTATAAGGTTAACATTATCTTTTAATGCTGCATTAAACATTTCCTTTGCTGCATTGTTTGTCCTTTCATCTAACTGCTTACAATCAATGTATTCTTCAAAAGCTATATCTGAATCTACCAAAGTACTAGGCACATAATCAACAGCAAGCTTATTATTTTTATTTACTAATATAAATAATTCATCATTTAATATATCTTGTAATCTTTTAATTTCGTCATTTTTCAAATTATCAGCATCTGAACTAAAGGCATCATTCATTTCTCTGCTCTTAGATTTTGCTAATAAAACTTCTTTATTATTTACATCTTCTACACTTTCACTACTATCTATATTATTATCACTTACGTTATTAATTCCTAATGCAACTGCAACAACTATAAATATCAAACAGGACATTATTTTTAATTTATCAAATTCCTTTCTATTATTCATATCATCCTCCTACTATATTAATGATATTGGTATATATTGCCATAACATTTACTATAATAATACTTTTCATAGTTTTTTTCTAGTAATTTTCTAAAAAAGCAGATAAGATTTTGTCCTATCTGCTTTATAATTATCATAGTAAAAATTATGTCTATTATTAAATTTTAGCATACCTCTATTGTTAAATTTTAACACAAATTAATTGTTTTTACCATATCTTTTAATATTGTCAATGAAAAAACTCGGAATGCTCAATAAAAACATCCCGAGATTTCTGTTTATTATTCGAATTCAATAGCTACTAAGGGTTTTCCTATGTAATCATAAAGTACGCGATTAACACCTTTAACCTTATTTACTATTCTAGTTGTTAATTTTTCAAGTACTTCACATGGAAAATCAGTTGATTCTCCGTAAAGTATTCATTAGTAAATATGTTAATACTATTTTTATGAACCTAAAACACTAGTAATGATTAATCATTACTAGTGTTTTTTTTACTATTATATTAAATTTCAAATAATATCTTACTTTAATTCAGGCCATAAACCTTTATTAGCTGCGTATAATTCATCTAACACTTTTTTACCCACAGTATAATTAGGTATTGTTTTGTTAAGCATTACAGCTTCTAAAGCTTTTTGGTAAGATCCAGATAACGCTGCTTCAACCGTTATTTTTTCATAAGCTTTTTGCATTTCCATCAATCCTTTTTGGAAATCTGGTACCTCACCAATATTAATGGTTTCAGCTCCCATTGAACCAATATAGGCTGGCGTCTCAACAACCGCCTCTGAGTCAAAATTTGAGATTGCACCATGATTCTTTTTATTGACTATAAATCGCTCTCTAGTATTATGAATAATCGCATAAGCAATATCAACAATATAATTGCCATGAACGCCTGCATGTAGTGAAGATTCTTTAGCTGATCCTTCTGAAATCACTCGACGGCATTCATCATAAATACGTTTTTCCCTACCTTGCATTACATAATCTCCACGAGTAAAGGAAACGTCATCATGCGCCACCATTTCATCTGGTGTTAAATAATACTGCAAGTAACAATTAGGGAAATATTCCGGAAAACGTTTAAATAAGCTAATCATTTGTTTATAAGTATCCACCCAATACTGATCTCCAACAGTTTCATCATTTGACATCAAAAGCGTATCAATTTTACCAGAAAGAACATCTTCACGTAATTGCGGTAATAAATCAAAACCCTTTTCATCATATACATTGCTCCACCAACCAAAATGATTCAATCCAAAGTATTTAAATGTTAAATCATGGTGATCCTTATTAAAGTACTTTGCAATGGCCCCTTCAATTGAAATTGGCATATCACAAATGCATAAAACATTCGCTTCCGGAAACTCACGATAAATTGCTTCTGATAAAATGGCCTCTGGATTTGTATAGTTTAAAATCCAAGCTTTAGGACAAATTTCTTTTACCTTTTTTATAATTTCTAGAACAGCTGGTATTACCCTCATAGCAAAAGAGAATCCACCTAAGCCACAAGTTTCCTGACCAACAACGCCATTATTTAAGCATATTTTTTCATCAATAGCTCGCTGTTTATTCAAGCCGGGACGAATTTGCATAAATAAGAAATTAGCACCTTTTAAAGCTTCATCAATATTCGTTGTATAAGTAACATTTACTTTAGATCCTAATTCTTTATAGTACATTTTGGTATATTGACCAAGCAAGGAAACTCTTTCCTCATCAATATCATATAGAACCAAATCGCTCAAGTTTAATTCTTCTGCACGCTTTCTTAAAACTTCTAAAATACCAGGTGATTGCGTAGAACCGCCACCAACCATTACAAATTTATTACCCATTTTCTACTTCCCTCCAATTTCTAAAAATTAAACCTCATTTTATTCATGTACTTTTTTGAGATATTCCATATAAGCTTCAACTTTTTCGCGTTCTTGTTCCACACCAATACCAATGATTATTTGTATGTGTTTACCTTTATCAACGATTCCAGAAGCCCTTACATTTTCTTTTAATATTTTAATATTAACTTTATCTTCATCTTTAACATCAACACGTAATCTTGTGTAGCAATTAATTATGTTTTCAATATTATCTGCACCACCTAAGCCGGCAACGATATTTTGAATTTGTGGTTCAAACTCTGAATCAGGATCACCTACACTCAAATCAGTAACTGGCTCACTTACAACTTCATCTATTTCACGACCTAATGTTGGAATATTTAATTTCACAATTAATTTTTTGAACACAAAATATTCTAAAACAGCAGTTGCAATAAAGATTACTGGAATTAAATATTGATGCCCTAAACGTGTTGGAAATGCAAAACTATTGATAATCATATTTATTCCTGTATCAAACTGGATATTAATCCCTACTAAATTTGTAATAAATAAACTCAATCCATATACTACAGCATGTGCCAACCATAAAATGGGTGATAAGAACAAGAATAAAAATTCTAATGGTTCAGTAACACCAGCCAAGAACGCTGTAATTACAGTTGGAATTAGAATCGTAGCAACCTTCTTTCTATTTTCTGGACGTGCTGTTTTCCAAAGCGCAAATGCAATACCTATTGGTAAAGAAATCGAACCAAAGTTTGATAAATAACCTATCGATGGATGCATTGTTGTGATTTGACTTACATTCCCTAGTTCTGCTAACCAGATATTGAATGCACCGTTATATACTTGACCTGCAATTTCTGCGGTACCACCAAGCGGGGTATAAAAAATCGGCATCCATAAAAAGTGGTGCAACCCTAACGGTAAAAGTAAACGATTTAAGAACCCATAGAAGAAAAAACCTACTGATCCTGCAGTTGTAGTTGTTTTTACTACTGCTTCAACTACTGAGTTAATGATTGGCCAAACATAAGTAATCCCTATTGCAAGCAGAATCGTTGCAAATACAATAAGTATATAAACAGACTTTGTACCAGAATATGGTGACAAATACCTGTGTAGCTTAATATCACCGAATTTATTGACCATCCAACCGACGAACACCCCTAAAGAAATTCCTAGAAAAACTCCCATATCTGTTACTTGGATACCAAAGACCATTCCTTGTCCAGTCCCATAAAGCCCTTGTTCACCAGCAACAGCCAAACGATCCGTAATTGTTAACCAAGAATTATTGGCGTATAAAAAGATTAAAAACGTAATAATTCCTAAAATTGCCGCATCCGTTTTATACTTTGGTTTTGCTAATGCTGTGGCAACCCCTACACAAAATATAGCACTTAGCTGACCAATCATCCCCCCAGATAAAATATTAAAGATAAAATCTCCAATATTTTTTGTTAAATTTGGCATCATTTCTAGTTTCAAAATTGCACAAACTGACAAAATGATTCCGGTCACCGCCATAAACATTACTGGCTGAATAATCGCTTTTGAAAAAACACTGGCCGATTTAATAAACTTCTCTTTCATATATGTCTCTCCCTTTTAATATTTTTAATTTAATTATTCCAACTAAAAAAGTTTCTACCCAATAAATATTTATATATTTTTATAACTACATGTCACAATCTGATTACATTCAAATAGTTGCTTCATTTGTGAGTCACACAAAATTGATACTTCCTTCATCCGTTGAATATTAAATGAAGAATTGAAATACAGCATCTCATCTACATAAGCTGGATGAACCATCAGCTCTGTTATCCAATTATCTTTAACTTGATCAAGCACTGTTTGAACTTCCTCGAAACATTTTATTCGGTTTTCTTCAAAAGATATCGTTAAATCGCGAATAGCTGAATGGTTCATCAAATCTAGAAACCCTTTAATTCCCTTCTGAGCAGGTAGCTCTATATTTTCTTCTAACCCAAAAACATTTCGAAAACACAAATGATATTTATCTGCAATTCTTTTAGTTATCTTCAAATTTTCAGGAAATGTATGAACATGATGATGACTATCCAAATGCGTCAACTTAAGTCCGTGATCCATTAAATAATCTATTTGATGGGACCACTCCTGAAAAATTTCTTCATCACAAATTTCATTACGATGTTTTTTATATTCAGATAAGCTATAAAAGTCTCCATTTTCATCTATTAGTGAAGCCCCTTTGGTTAATGGTTTTCCACAGGTTAAAACAAGATGACCACCCACTCCAAGATATGGGTTTTCCTTAGCAAGCGTAATAGCTTCATCACATCCTGGCATATTAGCCATTAAAGTTGTCGAGGTCAGAATTCCTTCCTTATGAGATTTGATGATTCCTAGATTGACTGCTGAAGAGTAGCCAAAATCATCGGCGTTGATAATTACTTTTTTCATAATCTACCTCTTTCATTAAATCATATTAGCATTACTCTTCTTAACTCTAGAAAATACAATAAGTTTAACTAGACGTATTTATCCCATACGAAAGAAGAAACGAGTAATGAACAAAACAAATATTAGATGTCCTCATCGTCACTACGATAAACTATACAAATTTGATTTTGATAATCCGGATAATCAAAAATAACCAAACTTATATAATTTTCAAAGATCGATAAACTCTAAATTTTATTAAACTATTTTTTGGTAATATCTTAACGGAGTAATTAAAGAAACTATATTCATACAATTGTATTTGCTTTCTTTATATTAATAGTATATTATATAAAAAAAGCGCAAACAATGCTTATACACTATCATGGTTACGTTTTCACTTTTTGAATATACTTTCACAGGAGCGTGAGATTATGACCAAAATTTACTATTTAAATCGTTTATTTCCTAAAAATAATTTTCGAAATGAAGATGAAAAAATAATCGAGAACATTATTGAAGCAATTAAAAATAAATCTGTAATCGACATTCGTACTATTGCACAAATGAACTACACCTCTCAATCTTCAATCAGTCGTTTAGCAAAAAGAGCAGGCTTTAATAATTTCAAAGAGCTAATTTTTTTCCTTTCAAATGAATTATCATATAAATTGACAAATCAATTAGAAACATTACCTTTTGTGATGGTAAACCAAGATTGGGATCAAATAGATAGCTATTTTAATAATGCTTTCTCAAATAAAAAAATATACTTGTTTGGTGAAGGATTTTGCCAAATATTAGTTGATTACACTTATCGTAAATTACTTTTAAAAAGAATTTATGCTATTGACTTAAATGGCGTGGAAATCAGTTTGGTATCAGATCAAACCCCTTATACATTAATTACATTTTCCCAATCAGGTGAAAATAAAAACGGTTTAATAAAAATGGAAGAGTGTAAGCATTATGGTGGTAAAGTTATTGCCTTTACAGCTACGGAAAATAGTAGCTACACTACGAAAAGTGATCTTGCATTCATTATAGAAAATGGCTCTACTGGTATAGATCATGAAAATCAAAATTTGAATTACTTTTTTGGTAACTCTTTAAATTTGATGGAGCATCTCATTAATCGTTATGCAAAATCAATATCAACTCATTGATAAAAACTTCTCCACAAAAAAATATCACCAAGAAAGTTCATATTTATGACTTTCTCGGTGATTTATATTATTCAAATTCAATAGTTGCAGGTGGCTTTCCTGTACAATCATACATTACTCTATTTACACCATTAACTTCATTTACTATTCTAGTAGTTACTTTTCCAAGAACTTCCCATGGTAAATCAGCAGATTCTGCTGTCATAAAGTCACTTGTAGTTACAGCTCTTAAAGCAATTGCATAATCATAAGTTCTTTCATCACCCATAACTCCTACAGATCTCATATTAGTTAAAGCTGCAAAATATTGACCAATTTCTTTATCAATTCCAGCTTTAGCTATTTCTTCTCTGTAAATGGCATCTGCATCTTGAACTATTCTTACCTTTTCAGCAGTTACTTCACCAATAATTCTAATACCAAGTCCTGGACCTGGGAATGGTTGTCTGTACACTAAATGTTCAGGTATATTAAGCTCTAAACCGGCCTTTCTAACCTCATCTTTAAATAATAATCTTAATGGTTCGATTATTTCTTTAAAATCAACGTAATCAGGAAGTCCTCCAACATTGTGGTGAGACTTAATTACAGCTGAATCCCCTAATCCACTTTCAATTATATCTGGATAAATTGTACCTTGAACTAAGAAGTCCACAGCTCCAATTTTCTTAGCTTCTTCTTCAAATACTCTAATGAATTCTTCACCTATGATTTTTCTCTTAGTTTCTGGATCTTCTACTCCAGCAAGAGCTTCATAGAATCTTTCTTGAGCATTAACTCTGATAAAGTTTAAGTCATATTGTCCTTCAGGTCCAAATATAGCTTCTACTTCATCACCTTCATTTTTTCTAAGTAGACCATGGTCAACAAATACACAAGTTAATTGCTTTCCAATAGCTTTTGATAATAAAACAGCTGCAACAGATGAATCAACTCCACCTGATAATGCACATAATGCTTTACCATCTCCTACTTTTTCTCTTATTTCTTCAATTGTCTTCTCAACAAATGAATCCATTTTCCAATCCCCAGAACACTTACAAATGTTATAAACAAAGTTTGATAACATCTTAGTTCCTTCTTGAGTATGCATAACTTCTGGATGGAATTGAACTGCATAAAGATTCTTTTCTTCACATTCCATAGCAGCCACTGGGCAAACTGGAGTATGACCTATAATTTTGAATCCTTCTGGAGCTCTTTCTATATAATCAGTATGGCTCATCCAACAAATCGTTGATGATGCAACACCTTCAAATAATTTTGATTCAACATCAACAGCAACTTCTGTCTTACCATACTCACTTACAGGAGCAGTAGCAACCTTTCCTCCAAGTACATGAGACATAAGTTGTGAACCATAGCAAATACCAAGTACAGGTATCCCTAATTCAAATATAGCTTTATCACATAAAGGAGAATTTTCACCATATACACTATTTGGTCCTCCAGTGAAAATGATTCCCTTTGGATTCATTTCTCTTATTTTTTCAACGCTTAAATTATAAGGATGAACCTCACAATATACATTACACTCTCTAACTCTTCTTGCAATTAATTGATTATATTGACCACCAAAGTCAAGTATTAATACTAATTCTCTACTCATTAGAATCCTCCTAATGTTTTTTCTTTAATTATCTCGTAAAATTATACATTTTTCAACAAAAATGTTAAAACCTAAACTCAGAAACTCCAAAAAGGAGTTTCCATATCTAATTATTAACTCAAAACTATTAATTATTAACTATCTAACCTATTCCCTAACACTATAATTTGGTGCTTCTTTAGTGATATTTATATCATGTGGATGACTTTCTCTTATCCCTGATGCAGTTTGAACAACAAATCCTGCATTTTCATATAAATCTTCTAAAGTTGGAGCCCCAAGGTATCCCATACCTGATCTTATTCCCCCAATTAATTGATATAAAGTCTCAGCTACCATACCCTTATATGCAACTCTTCCTTCAACACCTTCTGGAACAAATTTCTTAGTACCATTTTGGAAATATCTATCCGAAGAACCCTTTTCCATAGCTCCTAAAGAACCCATTCCTCTATAAACTTTATAGCTTCTTCCTTGATATATTTCCATTTCACCTGGTGCTTCATCACAACCAGCAAGCATTGATCCCATCATACAAGCACAAGCCCCACCAGCTAAAGCCTTAACTATATCTCCTGAATATTTAAGTCCACCATCAGCGATTACTGGAACTCCATACTTTCTTCCTTCTTCAGCGCAATCCATAACTGCAGTTAATTGAGGAACCCCTACCCCAGCAACTATTCTTGTTGTACAGATTGATCCTGGTCCAATACCAACTTTTATACAGTCAGCTCCAGCTTCTGCTAAATCTCTTGTAGCCTCTGCAGTAGCAACATTTCCAGCAATTATTTGAAGTTCAGGATATTTAGCTTTTATCTTTTTAACACCCTCAATAACTCCTTTTGAGTGACCGTGAGCTGTATCTAATGTAATAACGTCAACCTGTGCCTTAACTAAAGCATCAACTCTTTCCATCATATCATTAGTAATTCCAACTGATGCTCCACAAAGAAGTCTTCCTCTTGAATCTTTTGCTGCATTTGGATATGCCCTAACTTTTTCTATATCTTTTATTGTTATAAGCCCTTTTAGGTTATTTTCTGAATCAACTAAAGGTAATTTTTCTATTTTATGAGTCTTTAATATTTCTAAAGCTTCTTCTAATGTTGTTCCTTCTGAAGCTGTTACTAATGGACTCTTAGTCATAACTTCTGAAATCTCTTTATCATAGTTTGTTTCGAATACTATGTCTCTGTTAGTTATAATTCCTACTAATTGAGTTCCTCTTGTAACTGGAACACCTGAGATTCTATATTGAGCCATTAAATCTAATGCTTCTCTTACAGTATGGTCTTCATTTAAGAATATTGGATCTGTGATTACTCCATTTTCTTGTCTCTTAACTCTATCAACTTCTTTTGCTTGATCTTCAATTGTCATGTTTTTGTGTATTATTCCGATTCCGCCTTCTCTAGCCATTGCAATTGCCATCTTAGATTCAGTAACTGTATCCATACTTGCACTCATTAGCGGTATGTTTAATGTTATTGTTTTTGTTAATTGAGTTTTTAATGAAACCTGATTTGGTAAAACCTCTGATTTGTTTGGTACTAGTAATACATCATCAAATGTGTAAGCTGTTTTTAATATTCTTGCCATACTTAATCTCTCCTATCATTATTATTCATCTTTATATTTATGTAATAAATGCCCTTTATATCTGATTATATATTTTGTTGGGGCTAATCAAATAAAAAAAAGCATATTAAGTCCGCTATCTATAAGTGAACATTAATATGCTTTTATCCTGCACATTATTCGTGTTTAGGTAAGTATATCAAATTCACTCATAGATGAAAATTTAAGGTTTTCAGTAGAAACACCCTGCCATATTCAGGGTTTATATGAGTTGTTTTATTATTCGTGTTTTTTCGCTTTTTATTATTATAGTTTATGGCTTATAGCTTGTCAATATAATAAATCAAAACAAATAAATGCTAATAATATATTTACTATCTTTATGATATATTATTAGCATTTATAAATATCTTATTATCTATAATTTATTATTTTATTAATAGTTGTTTTTATTTTATGATAAATTATCATTTCAATCGCTATAAATCCCAAATATATTATTAATTAAAATAACGCACTAATATAATATTCTTAATTTATATATCCGTAAACAATTTAATCTCAAAAAAGCAAGCTAAATTATAACCTAGCTTGCTTTTTTATAAACTTAATATTTAATTTTAATATAAATCTGGAAGCTTAGTTCCAACTGTATATACTTTTACATCTTCACTTAGTTGACCAATTGTTACCTTATTATAATATTGCTATGTTACCTAATCTACACTTATTATTTGAAGCTATTGCTACCTCCTCTAGTAAAAAAGCATTACTACTATACTAATAATTATCACTTCATAATAATTACTTATATTGTTCATTATAATTAGTATTTTTACATATTTAATCATAATATTGTTTATTATTATCCAATTGAACTTTCTTTTAAAATAATTTTAGATAAAAATCTATTATGCTATTACCATATAAGCAAGCAATTAATCCTCCAATTGCTAAGTATGGTCCAAAGGCAATTTCTGCTTTCTTATCTTTTAACTTTAAAACTAATATTCCTGTAGCAACTAATCCACCTAAAACTACTGAAATGAATAAAGTTACTAAAACGCCCTTAATTCCTAAAAATAATCCGCATATAAGAGCAATATCAATATCACCCTCACCCATTCCATGAGTTAAAATTACAATTAAATAAATAACTAAAAATCCAATAAAGGCACCAGTAATATAATTCCATGGTATAACTCTTGTTTCTAACCACTCCAATCCTAGAAATATTAATCCTGAAACTACCCCAAAAACAATAGTAGAGTTATATACATTTTTAGTTTGAAGATCTATTATTCCTATTACTATCAAAAGAGAGGCTAATAAGCAGAACTTAAATAAATTTAAGGTAAATCCAAATTTTAAATAAATTGCTACATATAAAATTGAATTTAATATTTCAACTATTGGATATTGTATAGAAATCTTTTCTTTACATCCTCTACATATTCCACCTAATAATACATAACTTAATACTGGAATTAAGTCTTTCACCCTTAATTCATACCCACAATTAGTACAATGTGATGGTGGAAATGCAATTGATTCTTCATTTGCTATTCTACAAATACATACGTTTAAAAAACTTCCTATTACTAATCCAAAGATTATTACTAAAAAAATCTCCATTACTACTCCTTAAAATTAAATTGTAATTTTATCATCATTAGAATAAATAATTACAATCAACACCAATTAGTTATATGATAGCATTTTTTACTACTATATTCCATGTTTCATTTTACTCCTTTTATTTTTTTGTATTTTCCTACAAAGAAATTATTTTTTTGTAATTATATCCATAAGCTGCAATAAAAATAAGGTTACTATTAACTCCTTATTATAGTTAATAATAACCTTATTTATTAAAATTACTAATTTTTATTCATTATTTATATTAGTACATTCCATCCATTCCGCCCATTCCTGGTGCTCCTGGCATTGGCTGTTCTTTTTCTGGAATATCAACCACAGCAGCTTCAGTAGTTAAGAATGTAGAAGCTACAGATGCAGCATTTTGAAGTGCACTTCTTGTAACCTTAGTTGGATCAACTATTCCAGTCTTAATCATATTTACATATTCATCATGTAAAGCATCATATCCCATTCCAGCTTCGCTGTTCTTGATTCTTTCAATAATTACAGAACCTTCAACACCTGCATTAGTAGCAATTTGTCTCATTGGCTCTTCTAATGCTCTTACTATAATGTTAATACCAACTTGAGTATCAGCAACGTCTGATTTTAACTCTGCAACTTTGTTAATAACATTAACGTAAGCTGTTCCACCACCTGGTACTATTCCTTCTTCAACTGCAGCCTTAGTAGCAGCTAAAGCATCTTCTATTCTAAGCTTTCTTTCCTTAAGTTCTGTTTCTGTAGCAGCACCAACTTTAATTACTGCAACACCACCAGAAAGTTTAGCTAATCTTTCTTGTAATTTTTCTTTATCAAATTCAGAAGTAGTTTCTTCTATTTGCATTTTTATTTGATTGATTCTTTCTTTTATATTAGCGCTGTCTCCTCTACCATTTACTATAGTAGTATTATCCTTAGAAATTTTAACACTTTCAGCTTGACCTAGCATATCTAAAGTAGTTTCTTTTAAATCTCTTCCTAACTCTTCAGAAATTACTTGACCACCAGTTAAAATAGCTATATCTTGAAGCATTTCTTTTCTTCTATCTCCAAACCCTGGAGCTTTAACCGCAACACAGTTAAATGTTCCTCTTAACTTATTAACTACTAATGTAGCCATTGCTTCACCTTCAATATCTTCAGCTATTATTAATAGCTTCTTACCAGCTTGAACTATTTGCTCTAATACTGGTAATATTTCTTGTATGTTTGTAATCTTCTTATCAGTTATTAAAATTAGTGGATTATCCAATATAGCTTCCATCTTTTCAGTATCAGTTACCATATAAGCTGAAACATATCCTCTATCAAATTGCATACCTTCAACTACTTCTAGTTCAGTACCCATTGATTTAGATTCTTCAACAGTAATAACGCCTTCATTTCCTACCTTTTCCATAGCATCTGAAATAAGCTTACCTATTTCTTCATCAGCTGCAGAAATAGCTGCAACTCTAGCTATATCTTCTTTCCCACTAACTGGTTTAGAAATCTCTAATATTTCACTAACTGCCTTTTCAACAGCTTTTCTTATACCATTTCTAAGTAACATTGGATTTGCACCAGCTGTTACATTTTTTAATCCTTCTCTTATAATAGCTTGAGCTAAAAGAGTAGCTGTTGTAGTACCATCCCCTGCAACATCATTAGTTTTAGTTGCAACTTCCTTTACTAACTGAGCTCCCATATTTTCATACGGATCTTCTAATTCTATTTCTCTTGCAATTGAAACACCATCATTTGTTATAAGTGGTGAACCAAATTTCTTATCTAAAACTACATTTCTTCCTTTTGGTCCTAATGTTACCTTTACCGTATCAGCTAATTTATCAACACCAATTTGCATTGCTCTTCTAGCTTCTTCTCCAAATTGAATCATCTTTGCCATAATAAATCTACCTCCTAATTAATTATTCTACTATTGCTAATATATCGTCTTGTTTTAATATAATATATTCTTCACCTTCAACCTTCACGTCTGTTCCTGCATACTTAGAATATAATACCTTATTTCCAACTTCTACATCCATAGGAATTCTCTTTCCCTCAACCATTGCTCCTGGCCCTATTGCAACAACTTCTGCTTCTTGTGGCTGTTCCTTTGCTGTTCCTGTTAAAAGTATTCCACTCTTTGTAGTTGTTTCAGCTTCTAATTTTTTTATTACTACTCTATCACCTAATGGTTTTATATTCATAAATAAACCCTCCTATATTTTTATTATTAGCACTCACCTAAACAGAGTGCTAATATCTTTATATTTATAATATAATTTATAAAGTAAACTTTCAACAATTACTTTCTATATTATTACCTTACTAAGGTCAAATATTACTAATTATAGTAATTTATTTTTAATTTACTTTGTTTCCCATTATTTTTCTTATTATTTAAACTTTAATTGAATCACATTTACTATTTTAACATAAAATACCATTCTTTGAAACAAGCTATGAATTTATCATACTATAGATAACCCCACAGTTATATCTAATAATTTATTTACATGTTAAAAACCTTGTATCAAACTCTTACACTATATATTATTGCTCTTCAGAAGGCATTCTTTCTAAATTTACTCCTTCAAAATCCTCAAGAGTTCTATTTTTAAGAACAGCCTTAATAGTAGTTCCATTATTAATCTTAGTAAATGCAGCCTTAGCTCTCATTGGTGGAGCAATTACACCGGCGCCATTGATACATCCACCTTCACACATCATACCTTCAATGAAGTTTCCAGGTAACTTGCCTACCTTTGCAAGCATCATAGTCTTTTTACAATCAAGTCCTGATGTTGGTACTGGTTTAAACTCAACTTCAACTCTACTATCTGAAATATAATTTTTAATAGCTGCAGTTAATCCACCTGAAGCACCAAAATTTCTTCCAAATACAGATGCATCATTAACATTTTCCTCTTCACATTCAAAAGGATTAACATCAAAAGCTTCGAATAAAGCAAGCAACTCTTCAAATGTTAAAACATAATCAACTGCATCCTCTACTCCAATTCTAACAGCCTCGCTCTTTTTAGCTGTACAAGGTCCTATGAATACAACCTTAGCCTCTGGATCAGTTTTCTTTATATATCTTGCTGCTGCAACCATTGGCGATACAGTTCCTGAAATTCTATCCTTTTCAGTAGGATTTACTTTTTCAATAAAGTTCAAGAAACCTGGACAACAGGAGTTGGTCATATATTTATCTCCTCTTTCCATTCTTTCAACAAATTCATTTGCTTCATGAACAGTTACTGCATCAGCACCTAATGCAGCCTCAATCATTTCTTCAAATCCAAGCGCTCTTATAGCATTTCTAATCTTACCGTAATTCATCGTAGGTCCAAACTGTCCAGTTATAGCTGGTGCAACAATTGCATACATTTTTCTTTTTCTTGAAAGCCTCTTTGCAACTGGAACAATTAAGCTCTTATCAGAAATTGCTCCAAAAGGACATGCTCTCATACATGAACCACAATTAACACATAATTCCTCTTTAATCATAGCTCGTCTATCATCAGGATTAATATCTAAAGCTCCTGTCGGACATGATCTCTTACAAGGTCTCATAACCTCTGATATAGCATCATAAGGACATGCTTTTTTACATCCTCCACATTCCTTACATAACTCTTGATTTATATAAGCTCTTCCATTTACTATTGTAATAGCTCCAAAATTACATGCACTTTGACATCTATGTGCAAGACAATTTCTACATGAATCTGTTACATTGAATTTATTTATAGGGCATCTATCGCATGCTGCTTCTATAACATATATAATTTGCTCATCTGGTCTAATATCAATTAAATCTGGTTCAGCATTATCGCCATTAGCAAGATATCCTGCAGCAAGCTTAGCTCTTTCTAAAACGATAGCTCTTTCTTTATAAACACAACATCTATATTGTGCAATTTCACCTTTAATAACTTCATAAGGAACCTTTTCAATACTCTCTAAACTAATTTCATCATTTTTTGCAAGCCTTGCAACTTCTGTTAATACCTCATGCTTTAACTTTTTAAGCTGAGTTTCAAATTTAAACATTTAACCACTCCCCCCTCACACTGTATACCACTTCTAATTATACAATATTTTCCCAATAACTTCTTTTCTTTTTCGAATATTCTGATAATATTTTTTCATATTTAAAGTTCAACATTTATCATCAAAATCACATTTAATCTTATTTTTTTATAAATTAATTTCTAAATTTACTTATAAAAAATGATAGGATTTCCTTTTACAAATCAATCCTATCACTTCTTTAAAACAACTTAATCAATATACTTAATCAATTATAAAAAACTTCAATATTAATATATTTTTTCATCAGTCTTTATTATAAAATCAACTAATGCCTCTTTAATATCATCAATTAATTCAACATCTACAATTGACATATTATCATCATCAGTATGAACAACTCCTGTAATACCATCTTGGCCTATTACCAATGAAGCAGCATTTTCTCTTCTAAATGACATATGATCGCTACTTCCTACAACTGCGCCTTCTTCATTCATCGCATAAGGAACCATTTCATAATAAACATCATCTTCATCTAAAACTTCAATAAAATCATCATATAATTCTTGAGATGCAGGATCATTATTTTTAACTGCCAATCCTTCATTTCCTCTAATCCCAACACAATCAATATTAATGTTATACCAATCATCATATGATTCTTTAAATTCACTTACAAACTTTCTACTACCTATTAATCCAAGCTCTTCAGCATTAAATGCAGCAAAAATTATATCATATGGTGGTTTTTCATAACTATAATGATTAGCCAATTCCTTAGCACTCTCAAGTAAAACTGCAACACCAGATGCATTATCAATTGCGCCTTCTATTTTACTAACACTAATTTGTTGTGAATCGGTGTTGCTGGCTGCTTCTTGATTTTTCTTTCTTACTGTTACATGGTCAAAGTGAGCTGAAATTACAATAGCCTTAGAACTATCATCACCTTTAATAACTCCAATTACATTATCAACTTCATTTTCATTATCTCCAGCTGGATTAAATATAGATCTCATTTCTTTATTTAACTCAACCTTTTCAAAGTAACTTCCATTATTAAATGGCTCTAACCCAATTGACTCATAATAATTTTTAATAAACTCCGCTGATTTAGTATTTTCATCAGTTCCTACTACTCTTGACAAATATTCATCACTAGTAAGTTCATTCATGATACTTTCAATATTTAGATCTTCCGGATTTTTTCCTGCTTCATTATATGAACCTTGTTCTTCTGTTAATATCCCTTTACTAAATACACTTTGCTTAAAACTACTTCCACATCCAGTAAAAAGTAAGCTTACCACTAATGCACTAGATATTATTGATATTAATCTCTTCTTTGTATACATAGTAACCTCCCATAAAACTATTAAGTTTTTATCATTTCCCCTTAGCTTATCCCTCTTATACCAATTCTATACATAACTTTAGTTACTACTCTACCTTTATATTATTTTCTCTTGCATAATAAAATAAATATTGCTGAGCCATACCTGATAACTCTCCAAATTTATCTCTTCCAAATACTCTTATTTTATTTAATGATACATCTGGCGCCAAATAGAAATGTATCATTGCTCTTTTTATCCAAACATCAACTGGGAAGGCTGATTTTTTACCCATTGAGAAAAGCATTATACAATCTGCAACCTTAGCTCCAACCCCCATAAAGTTTTGAAGTGCCTTATGACATTCATCAGTTGGCAATGACTTTATATATTCTAAATCAAATTGTTTTAATTCTTCATTTAAAGTTCCATTGTTCTTAGCATCAATTGCATCATTTACCTTACCTATAGTATCTACTATGTATTTACTTCTAAAAGATGCTCCTGTTTCTTTTATTTCTTCCAGTGTTACTTTCTTTAATTGTTCTGGCGTTGGAAATGCATAATATATATTTCCTTTATACTCTATTTTATCTCCCCATCTTTCAGATATCTTTTTAATAGTCTTCATTATTGATGGAATACTATTTCTTGCTGATATTATGAAACTTATTAACATTTCAAAAGGATCTTGATTTAGTATCCTTATACCATACCCAAATTCAACACTTTTTCTTAAAAGTTCATCTTTAGATAACTCTTCTTTTATTTCTCCATAGTTAACCTCTAAATCAAAGTACTCTTTCCATATTTCATTAAAGTCTTTCATATTAGTATTAAGTATTGTTACTGTGCTTCCTTCTTGAATTACTTCTATAACTCTTCTATAAGCAACAATTATGTAATCTGTATCAGTTATTCTTTCCCATCTAAAACATTGACCACACTCTAATATTTGTTTTATATTAAAATCCTTCACATTTTCTAATATTATTGAATTTTCTTTTTCTGTTATATTTGTATAGTTCATTTTCACACCTCGTTACTATAATAAGCTTTAAATCTTATCATTTATATTTTTATTGTTTCTAACTTAATATTTTTATATTCTAAAGATAAATATTATTATTTAATAATTTATATCTATTATGCTATATTAAATAACTTTATTTTTCAATATATTTCAAAATACTCTAAAAATATATAGGCATAATAAAAACTAAATATAATATAGGAAATTAATTTATTAAATTATTAATAAGCCATTATAGTTAAAATAACAAAACTATAATGGCTTATATGATATCCCAAATTAATATAATTTATATTCTATTAATTGTTTTCTTTTTCTATCTATTAATTGAATAAGACTCCTTATAATCCTCAATTATTTCTTGTAATACTTCAGCTGACACTATCATCATTTTTGAACATCTTGTTTCATTTTTATAGTATTTTTCTTTTAAAGTTATACAATCTAATGAATTCATTCTTTTATTAAATTCATACAAAAATTTAGAGGTCATTTCTTTAATATGAGGACTTTTATGTCCTCTTTCTGTAGTGAACATTATCCCCAGTACTGCTATAGCTCCTGTTGCTGCACCACAGATACTCCCTATTGCCATTCCCCCTCCAAATGATGCCATTGTCATTAAAGTTTGCTTTGAAATATTTAAATCATAAACTTCGTTAGCTGCTACAAGCATACATTCTGCACAATTTAAATCATACTTTTTATCATAATATTTAATTGTAGTTTCTAATAACATTAATTTTTTTCTCCTTATAGTTACCACTTTCATTAGTTATTTACTTATAAAGTTACATATTCATTTATAACATTAAAAACCTTCTTAAGTAACTGATCCATATTCTTACCTCTTAGAAAATTCATTTCGATTTCTATTCCACCAGTTAAAAATAACTTTATTTCTGAATCCATATCAAAGTGTCCTGCTGTTTCTATTGCATAAGTAACTATTTTGCTATACGGAATTGCATAATACTCTGTTTTCTTACCAGTTATCCCTTGTTTATCACATATTAAAATCTTTTTATCTGTAAATAAAGCTGCATCTCTAACAGTCTTTACTGCAAATAATGGATTCTCATTTCTACTTACAAAAGAAAGTACCGATTTTGGTATCTCTACTTCACCATAAAAATTAAATACTCTTTTGTTATTAGTTTGATCTTCCATGTATTAACCTCACTCCTTTTACTATACTCATATTATAAATTGAATCATTAACTTAAGATGGACTTTTAACTACATCTCAAGGTTAGAATTCATTATCCCCAATGGCCCCTAATCTAAGCGTGTACCTTATGTAACACTTCACCCTAAAAATATGAAAATATTACAGAACTTCTAACCATCATATAAATATCTCTTTATAAATCTTAGTACTTTATTATGATAATTATACCATAATACAATAAAGGGCAACTACCCGTCGATAGTTGCCTTTTAAAGTTAAATTAAAACGCTCATTTTTTAATATATTGTTTTTCAAATATACTGTATCTTTTTAAATATATTAATTTTTTTAAATTTATAATTACTATAATATTAATTAAACATTATAGTTATAGAATCCTCTTCCTGTTTTTCTACCTAACCATCCTGCTCTAACATACTTTCTTAAAATACTACTAGCTCTGTATTTATTATCTCCAGTTTCATTATATAAAACATCCATAATAGCTAAACAAACATCTAATCCAATTAAATCTCCTAAAGCTAAAGGTCCCATTGGGTGATTTGCACCATATTTCATAGCTGTATCTATGTCTTCTACTGATGCAATTCCTTCTTGAAGAATAAATGAAGCCTCATTAATCATTGGAATAAGTATTCTATTAACTACAAATCCTGGGGCTTCTGCAACTTCTACTGGTTCTTTACCAATTGCTAAAGATAATTCTTTAACAGCATCAAAAGTTTCTTGAGAAGTAGCCATACCTCTGATAATTTCAACAAGCTTCATTACTGGAGCTGGATTAAAGAAGTGCATTCCTATAACCTTTTCTGGTCTACCAGTTACTGAAGCAACTTCTGTTATTGATAAAGAAGATGTATTTGAAGCTAAAATAGTTTCTGGCTTACATATCTTATCTAACTCAGCAAATATTTCTTTCTTAATTTTCATATTTTCAATTGCAGCTTCAACAACTAAGTCGCAGTCTGCAGCTAAATTCATATCAGTAGTTCCTGAAATTCTTGATAAAATATCTTCCTTAGTTTCTTCAGTCATTTTTCCCTTAGCAACTAATTTAGATAAACCCTTATTTATTCCAGCAAGCCCTTTTTCAACGAATTCATCCTTTATATCTCTAACTATAACTTCATATCCTTTTTGAGCAAAAGCTTGAACTATTCCAGCGCCCATAGTTCCTGCACCTAAAACAAAAATCTTTTCCATATCTGAACCTCTCCCCTTTTAAACAGTACCAAGTGATAAATATCAAGTTATTATATGAACATTTGCTCACCAACTTCACTTGTTTCTGTAATTATTTAATTCTCAATTTTTTTAACCCATAGTTTCTTTATTTCATCCATATTATTTTTATTAAAGTAAAAATCCTAGGCTATTTTACTTTACATACTATTATAAAAATATAATTGGCCATTTATATTTTCATAATTTTAATATTTATATATTTGTATTTTTCCTTAAATAAACTACCTAAACAAAATTATATTTTGCACACTAATGTTTCTTCAGAATCAGCAGATTCTTTTAATTTATTTATCATTTCTGGAATAACTTTATTTAAATCTCCAACTATTGCATAGTCTGCAACTTTCATTATTGGAGCAGTTTCATCTTTATTTATAGCAATTATCATATCTGATTCTTGCATACCTGCAACGTGTTGGATTGCTCCTGAAATACCACAAGCAACATAAATTGTAGGCCTTACAGTTTTACCAGTTTGTCCAACTTGATAATCTCTTTCAATCCATCCTTTATCTACAGCACCTCTTGATGCTCCAACAACTCCACCTAAAACTGTTGCTAATTCTTGTAAAAGTGCGAAGTTTTCTTTACTTCCAACTCCTCTACCTCCAGCAACTATAACTTTAGCTTCTCCAATATCTACAATATCCTTATTAGCCTTAACTACTTCAACAACAGTAGTTCTAATATCTGATTTTTCTAATTCAACAGAAACATTTTCTATTATATAGTTTTCTTTCTTTTCAGTTAATTTAGAGAATACTCCTGGTCTTACTGTAGCCATTTGTGGTCTGTGATTTGGACACGCAATAGTTGCCATTAAGTTACCACCAAATGCAGGTCTTGTTGCAAGTAAGTCACCATTAGTAACATCTACTTCTAAAGATGTACAGTCTGCAGTTAATCCAGTTGAAAGTCTAGCTGCAACTCTTGGCCCTAAATCTCTACCTACAAAAGTAGCCCCTATAAATAATATTCCTGGCTTTCTTTCATTTGCTAACTCACAAATTACTTTTGTATATCCATCAGTTGTATAATTTTCTAATGCTTCATGTTCAGCTACTAATATTTCATCTGCACCATGTTCTCCTAAAATATCTGCTAAACAAGCAACGTTATTTCCTAATAATACAGCAGTAAGCTTAACTCCTAATTCATCAGCTAATCTTCTACCTTCTCCTAATATTTCTAATGAAACCTTTTGTAATTCACCATTTCTTTGTTCAGCGAATACCCAAACGCCATTATATTCTGATATATTCATCTCCAATTATCCTCCTATTATCTTAGATGTAGTGTTTTTCTTTTAACTTTCCTAAAACATATGCTACTGCCTCTGGAGCTGATTCTTTAACAATTTCTCCTGCACCTTTAGCTTCTTTAGTCATAGACTTCTTAACCTTTGTTGGAGAACCTTTTAATCCAAGTTCTTCAACTGGTATATCAAGGTCTGCTGCAGTCATAACTTTCACTTCTTTATCTACTGTATCGAAGATATATTGAACATTCATATATCTTGGATGATTTAATTCTTCAATTGCAGTTAAAAGTACTGGAGTTTGAACCTTTATTAATTCATATCCATCTTCTAATGCTCTATTTACTAATAATCCATCTTCTTCAACTGTAACACCTTGTACATATGTTACTTGTGGAACTCCTAAATGCTCTGCTATTTCTGGACCAACTTGTGCAGTATCACCATCAATGGCTTGTCTTCCGCCAAAAATTATATCGTAATCTAATTCTTTAATTGCTGCTGCAATAGTCTTTGAAGTTGCTAATGTGTCAGCTCCCCCAAATGCTCTATCTGTTAAAAGAATAGCTTCATCAGCTCCCATGCATAAAGCTTCTCTTAATGCATTTTTTGCTTGAGGAGGTCCCATACTAACTACAGTTACATGCGCTCCATAGTTTTCTTTTAATTGTAAAGCTGCTTCTAAAGCATGCTTATCTTCCGGATTTATTATTGAAGGAACACCATCTCTTATAAGAGTCCCTGTTTTTGGATCTATTTTTACAACTGTTGTGTCTGGTACTTGTTTTAAACAAACTACTATATTCATTATTAAAAGCCTCCCTCTATCTTAATGCAGCGCCTGAGATAACCATCTTTTGAACTTCAGAAGTTCCTTCATAGATTTCAGTTATCTTAGCATCTCTCATCATTCTTTCAACTGGATATTCCTTAGTATATCCATATCCACCATGAATTTGAACAGCCTTAGTTGTTACCTCCATAGCAACTTCAGCAGCAAATAATTTTGCCTTAGCGGCATCTACTGAATATGGAAGCTTGTTTTGTTTAAGCCATGCAGCTTTGTATACTAATAACTTAGCAGCGTCAATCTTTGTTTCCATTTCAGCAATCATCCATTGTAATCCTTGGAATGCTGATAAAGGTCTGCCAAATTGTTTTCTTTCTTTCATATATTTAACAGATTCTTCATAAGCTCCTTCTGCAATTCCTAAAGCCTGAGCAGCTATACCAATTCTTCCTCCATCAAGAGTTTTCATTGCTATACCAAACCCCTTACCTTCTCTTCCAATTAAATTTTCTTTTGGAACTATGCAGTTTTCAAATATAAGCTCTGTTGTAGAAGATGCTCTAATTCCTAACTTATCTTCTTTTTTACCAATTGAGAATCCAGGGAAGTCTTTTTCAACTATGAAAGCAGATATGCCTCTAGTTCCTTGAGACTTATCTGTCATTGCAAATACTATGAAAGTATCTGCTACTCCACCATTAGTAATAAATATCTTAGATCCATTTAAAATATAGTTATCTCCATCTAAAATTGCTGTAGTTTGTTGTCCTGCAGCATCTGTCCCTGCTCCTGGTTCAGTTAAACCAAATGCACCTATCTTCTCACCTTTTGCAAGTGGAACTAAGTATTTTTCCTTTTGTGCCGGTGTTCCATTTTCATATAATAATGAAGCACAAAGTGAAGTATGAGCTGAAAGAATAACTCCAGTTGTTCCGCAAACCTTTGATAACTCTTCAACAGCTATGATATATGATAATACATCTCCGCCAGCGCCACCTAACTCTTTAGGAAATGGTATTCCCATCATACCTAGTTCTGCCATTTTCTTTACATTTTCCATTGGAAATCTTTCTGTTTCATCAATTTCAGCAGCTATTGGTTTTACTTCATTAACTGCAAATTCTCTAACCATTTGCCTTACTAACTCTTGTTCTCTAGTTAATCCAAAATTCATTGCTTTTTTACCTCCCTGCAATACCCTGTTTATGTGTATAATTACACTCAAATATGTAAAATACACTTAGCTTATATATTTAAATTTTATTAAATAACACCCTTTTTATATTTAATAGTTTAGGTTTAAATGCCTAATTGAGTTTCTTAAAATATAATTTTCAAATTCGTCATAGCCCTAATTTATTCCTTAACTATTAACTAACTCCTAGTTCTTAACTATTTTTAAAGTTCTTTTCTCTTCTTTCTAAGAAAGCACTCATTCCCTCAACTTGATCTTCTGAATCAAAGCATTTTCCAAAATCATTTGCTTCTATTGCAATTGCTTTATCTATATCAACTTGCATTCCTCTATTAATAGCATCTTTACAATACTTAACTGCTATTGGTGCATTTGCACAAATAACTGAAGCCATTTTTCTTGCTTCTTCCATTAAGTTTTCTAATGGAACAACCTTATTAACTAAACCAATTCTTAAAGCTTCATCAGCCTTAATCATCGCACAAGTATAAATCATTTCTTTGGCTTTACCTAATCCAACTATTCTAGGCAATCTTTGAGTTCCCCCAAAACCTGGTGTAATTCCAAGTCCTGCTTCTGGTTGGGCAAACTTTGCTTTTTCTGAAGCAATTCTTATATCGCAAGCCATTGCAAGTTCACATCCTCCACCTAAAGCAAATCCAGATATTGCTGCTATAACAGGTTTGTCTAAATTTTCTATTCTTCTAAACACCTTATTTCCTAACAGTCCAAACTCTTCTCCACCCTTAGCATCTAAATCTTTCATTTCAGCGATGTCTGCTCCTGCTACGAAAGATTTTTCACCTGCCCCAGTTAATATTACACAATAAACATTACTATCTTCCTCAATGTTAGAAATAGCTAGGTCTAATTCTCTTAATGTATCAGAATTTAAAGCATTTAATGCCTTAGGTCTATTTATTGTAACTATTGCTAAGTTCCCATCTTTTTCAAGAGTCACATTTTTCAACTCTTCTTCTAAAATTACATTTTTGATTTTCATAAATCCTTCCTCCCTTTTTATACCATAATCCCTCATAAACACCCTACTCTTTGTTACATAATTAACAAAGAATTATAAAAAAACTCTCTTTCACCCTTTTCTTTGGTTAGAAGATTCTGAATAATCACAACCTATTTATAATTATAATATCTAAATTTATCATTTGCAATTAATATTTACCTTTTTGGTATATTAATTCCACTTTTTCAATGTTTTTCTTAGTATACGTTTACTATTTGAATTTTATTTTATTTGTTGATTTGTTAACATGAAAAAAAAATCATATAAACCATATGATTGTTATTAATTAAACCTTAAATTAGAAAGTTATCTATTTTTTATAAAAATAAAAATAGCAACTCAAAATTATATTCTTCATAAAACCTCTTTTGAATTTGCTATTTATTCTAAACTATTAAATTATTTTATTCATCTTTCATTAAATACACTAATGTTAATAAACTTTCAGAAAGATGAACATTTTCAACCTTAACATCCTCTGGTACAACTAAATCAACAGGTGCAAAATTCCATATTCCTTTTATTCCACCCTTTACTAAAAGATCAGAAACCTTTTGTGCATTAATTCTAGGTACGCAAATAATTCCAATATTAATATCATTATTTTCTAAATAATTATTTAATGTATCAATATCCATTATTTCTACATCTCTAATTTTCATTCCAATAAGCTTTGGATTAGCATCAAATATAGCATCAATAGATAACCCTAATTCAGAAAATCTACTATAATTTGCAATTGCTTGCCCTAAGTTACCAGCACCAATAATGATTCCAGTATAATCTTTATCTAATCCTAAAATTAAACTAATTTGTTTATATAATTCTTTAACATTATATCCGTATCCTTGTTGTCCAAAGTCACCAAAATTATTTAAATCTTGTCTAATTTGAGATGCTGTAAATCCTATTTTTTCACCTAATTCCTTTGATGAAATTCTATCTACATCATTTCTCATCAACTCTTTCAAATATCTATGGTACTTTGGTAATCTTTTAATTACTGCCATAGAGACACTTTTCTTTTTTTCCATAGTATATGAATCTCCTTAATTTATTTCAATAATTTCCCTATTCATTTCAACTTTGATAATATAATAACATACTTTCAACATTTTTTCTATTAATTTAATAATTATTAAAATCTTTTATTCATATTTCATTTTTTATTTTATTTAATTATATTAATATTATATCAACAAATCATATAATAAGATTTTCATTTCTCATTTATTATTTTCACCTAAAAACAGAGACTTATGTATAACGTAGCAGATGCGTTATACATAAGTCTCATGCAGCATAATATCAGATTTTAACACCTCTGATATTGAAACAAGGATCAAAGTGATCTTGTATGCCATTCCCTTTTGCCTAAAATTTTCTGGACTTATTATATTATAATTAAAGCTTTATTGTTTGTCAATATTTATCGAATTATCCTCATTGAATTTAATACTGCAAGTAATGTTACCCCAACATCTGCAAATACAGCTGCCCACATATCTGTTAATCCAAATATTACCAATATCATAACAGCTATCTTAATTGCTAAAGAAAAAATAATATTTTGCCATAATATTTTATTAGTTTTCCTTGATACTCGTATAGCTTCTGAAATTGCTTCTACTTTATCCTTCATTAATACTACATCTGCTGCTTCAATAGCAGCATCTGAACCAACACCTCCCATAGCAATTCCAATATCTGCTCTTGCTAAAACTGGTGCATCATTAATTCCATCTCCAACAAATAAAACTTTTCCATTTGCTGATTTTTTATTTAGTATTTCTTCTACCTTATTAACCTTATCACTTGGCAATAATTCAGCATGAACTTCATCAATGCCAATAGACTTAGCAACCTTATCTGCAACTATCTTACTATCCCCTGTAAGCATTATAGTTTTCTTAATTCCAACACTTTTTAATTCAGATAATGCTTCTTTTAAATTTTCTTTTACTTCATCAGAAATAACTATATTCCCTTTGTATTCTCCATCAATTGCTATATGAACTATAGTACCAATAGTGTCTACTTTATCATAAGAAATATTGTTGCTCTTCATTAATTTAGAATTTCCTAATAAAACTTTTTTGCCTTTTATTACAGCTTCAACACCATGACCAGCAACTTCCTTATAACTTTCAATTTCATTTTTATTAACTTCTTTACCATATGCATTTGCAATAGATACAGCAATTGGATGATTTGAATTTGATTCACCAATAGCTGTTATTTCTAATAATTCATCTTCATTTATATTTTTAGCATTAATATTTGTTACCTTAAATACTCCTTTAGTTAAAGTTCCAGTCTTATCAAATACTACTATTTCACTTTCCTTAAGAGCTTCTAAATAATTTCCACCCTTAACTAGTATTCCTTTTTTAGAAGCAGCTCCTATACCTGAGAAAAATCCTAATGGAATTGAAACTACCAATGCACATGGACAAGATACAACTAATAATGATAATGCTTTATAAATCCATTCTGCAAATGTTGCATCTTTAATTAAAAGAGGTGGGACTAAAGCAATTACTATTGCAATACAAACTACAATTGGAGTATATACCTTTGAAAATTTTGTTATAAATTTTTCTGTAGGCGCCTTCTTATTTGATGCATTTTCAACCAATTCTAATATTCTTGCAACTGTTGATTCACCATATTCCTTATTAACTTTTACCTTTAAAACACCATTATCATTAATAGCTCCAGATAGAATTTCATCATCAATTTTAACTTCCCTCGGTACAGACTCCCCTGTTAATGCTGAAGTATCTAAAAAACTTGTACCTTCTATAACTGTACCATCTAAAGGCACTCTTTCGCCTGGCTTAATTACAATGATTTCTTCTAAATTTACTTCTTCTGGAGAAACCTTTATTTCTCTACCATTTCTTAAAACATTAGCATAATCAGCTCTAATATTCATAAGAGAAGAAATAGATTTTCTTGATTTATTTACAGCATATCCTTGGAATACTTCACCTATTTGATAAAATAGCATAACTGCTACAGCCTCTGGATATTCTCCAATAAAGAATGCTCCAATAGTGGCAATACTCATAAGAAAATTTTCATCAAATACTTCTCCATGAATAATATTTTTTATAGCTGTTATTATTACCTCTCCACCAATTACTAAATAACTTCCCACAAATAGTATAATAGAAATTATACTATTACTTCCATTGTATAATAGCGCAATTGCATATATAATTGCTCCTACTATTAACATCCAATTATCTTTTAAGATTCCCATCTTTCCATTTGAGACTTCTCTTAATCCATGACTATGTCCATTATTTTCCTCTTTACTACTTTCATGATGATGATTATCACCAGAGCAACAACTACTTGTGCATGTTTTAGTATTATTTTTTACTTCTTTATTGTCTGTTTTCTCCTCAACATTTACATGTGGCTCTAATTTTTTAACTATTGATTTTATCTCATTTATTATTTCATCTTTTATGCTTTCTTCCTTTATTTCAGCAATTAATATTGTTGTAGAAAAGTTTACTGTTGCTTCTTTTACACCTTTGATTTTATTAACCTTATCTTCAATTTTATTAGCACAATTTGCACAATCTAATCCATTTAAAATTAACTTTATTTCCATATAGCTCTCCTCCCATTAAATAAATTTCATCTTTTATTTGTTTTTATAATCTCTATTCAGTAATATGATGTAATCCTGCATCAAAAATTTGTTTTATATGCTCGTCATCTAATGAATAATAAATTACCTTTCCAGCTCTTCTAAACTTAACAAGTCTTGCTGATTTTAATACCCTTAATTGATGTGAAATTGCCGATTGACTAATATTCAATAAAGCTGATAAATCACATACACACATCTCAGATTCAAATAACGAACATATTATTTTAATTCTTGTACTATCTCCAAACACTTTAAACAATTCTGCTAAATCATATAATGTTTCTTCCTGTGGCAATTTCTCCTTAACTTCTTCAACTACATCTTTATGAATAATACTACATGAACAACTTTCAATCTTATTTTCCATCATAATTTCACTCCTTAGTTTATATTATTTGTATTTAAAATTATTTTATTGGTCTTAATACTTTTTATTAATTAAACATATGAATAGTTGTTCATATGTTTATATTTCTATTATATGCTTATCTTAGTAATTTGGTCAACTTTTTTTATAAATTTATGAACTAGTTATTTTAAATTGGAATATATTACTCCTTAAAAATTCAGTATATGTAAAAAAGGTAGGAAAATCATCCTACCTCTTTAAATTAATACTCACTAAGCTATATCTTCTAATTCACCAGTTTTATTTATATTAGAATTATTTTTACTTTTTTTATTTTCTATAAATTCAAAAACAACTTTTTTAAACTGAATTATTAATGTTGGAATAAAAGCAAATACATAAATTGCTACATATTGGTTAAATGCTAAATTTTCAACTTCAAATAAATTTTGAAGGAAAGGTACAAATAGTACAGCATTTAATAATGCTAACCCTACGCCAAATGCATACCACACATATTTGTTAGAAAATACCCCTAATTTAAATATTGATCCTTTACCTCTACAGTTAAATCCATGAAATAATCTTGCTAAGCATAATGTTGCAAATGCCATAGTTGAAGCTGTTAATGGAGTTTTATTTGGATTGCCTATATAAAAAGAAATCATTGTAAATATTGCAATTAATAATCCCTCAAAACCAATTCCTAATAAGAAATCTTTATTTAATATAGATTCTTTTTTTCCTCTTGGTTTATCCTTTAATAAATCTCTATTTGATTTTTCCATACCAATTGCTATTGCAGGTAAACTATCTGTTAAAAGGTTTATAAATAGTAAATGAACAGCTGCAAAAGGCATTGGTAAAGCCATTATTGAAGAGTATAAAACTGCAATTATCCCTGAAGTATTACCTGATAATAAAAATTTAATAGAATTTTTTATATTATTATATATTCCTCTACCATTTGAAACTGCTTTAACTATTGTTGCAAAATTATCATCTGTTAATATTACAGATGCAGCATCTTTAGATACTTCCGTACCTGTTATCCCCATGGCAATTCCTATATCAGCTTGCTTTAAGGCTGGAGCATCATTAACACCATCACCTGTCATAGCAACAATTTTCCCTTTATCTTGCCATGCCTTTACTATTCTAATTTTATGCTCTGGAGACACTCTTGCATAAACAGATATATGTTCAACATTTTCTCTTAATTCTTCATCTGACATTTTATCTATTTCTAATCCTTCGATTGCTCTATCTCCATCCCTCAATATACCAATTTCCTTAGCAATAGCAGATGCTGTTATTTTATGGTCACCAGTAATCATAATTGGCTTAATACCAGCTGTTATACAATCCGCAACGGCTTGTTTACTTTCTTCTCTTGGTGGATCAATCATTGAAATTAATCCTACAAAAGTATAATCATATTCATCTTCTAACGTTAATTCTCTTACTTCATTTAATTCTCTATAAGCAAAAGATAGAACTCTTAATCCACTTTCAGATAAATTTCTATTAACCTCTAAAATTTCATTTTTATCTTCTAATGTTAATTGTCTAACCCCATCTGACGTCATAATAAATTTAACTCTATCTAAAATTACATCAAGAGCACCCTTTGTAAACATAATATTTTTTCCATCTATCTTGTGAAGTGTACTCATAAGCTTTCTATCAGAATCAAATGGAATTTCAGCTAATCTACTATATTCACCCCTTAAGTTTAATTCATCAATTGCAATATCATGTCCTAAATTAACTAATGCAACTTCTGTTGGATCTCCTATTTCTTTACCCTCTCTTGAAGTGGAATCATTACATAAAATTGAATTCTTAATTAAATATTCTTCTACCTTATTATCTAAAGAAATTTCTGAACCGTTAATTAACTTTCTATCTACATAAATTTTTCTTACAGTCATCTTATTTTGAGTTAATGTTCCAGTTTTATCAGAACAAATAATTGAAACAGAACCTAATCCTTCAACAGCCCTAATCTTTTTAATTATTGCATTTTCTTTAGCCAACTTTTGAGTTCCTAATGCTAAAACTATAGTTACAATAGAACTTAATGCTTCTGGAATAGCTGCAACTGCAAGAGCTACTGCAAACATTAATGAATCAAGTACTGGCATTTTTCTATATAATGATAATCCAAATACAATTGCACAAATAGCTAATATTATTATTGCAAGCTTTTTGCTAAAATCATCTAAGGTAACTTGAAGTGGAGTTTTCTTTTCCTGGGTTTCCTCCATAAGAGTTGCTATTTTACCTATTTCAGTTTTCATTCCTGTATTTGTAACAAGTACTAAAGCCCTACCATAAGTTACTAAAGATCCTGAAAACACCATATTCTTTTGGTCACCTAATGCTACTTCTTCTTTATCAATTTTATCTGTAATCTTATCTACACTTAATGATTCACCAGTAAGCGAACTTTCATTTACTTGAAGTGAATAACTTTCAATTACTCTTCCATCAGCTGTAATTAAGTCTCCAGCTTCTAAAACTAAAATATCACCTGGCACTACATTTTTTGAATGAATCTCAATCTTACTTCCATTTCTTATAACCTTTGCCGATGGTGCTGATAACGCTTTTAATGAATCTAATGATTGTTCAGCTTTAAAATGCTGAACTGTTCCTAATGCTGCATTTAATATAATTACAGTAAAGATTACAATAGTACTTTCAACATTGTTACTTAACATGGAAATAATACCTGCAGCAATTAAAATAAATATCAATAAATCTTTAAATTGACTTATAAATACTTGAAATATACTCTTCTTTTTCTTTTGATTTAACTCATTCAATCCATATTTATTTGTATTTTCCCCTATCTGCTTTTCATTTAATCCATCTTTCGAAACATTGAATTTTTTTAATATTTCCTCTGATTCAATTGAAAAATATTTTGACATTGTGCATCCTCCCTTATTTATATCTCTCTTTTATAAATAAAAAAGAGACTCTTAATATAATCCTCAACTTAAGTTATTCTTTACTTAAGGATTATATTAAAAGTCTCGTAACCAAATTGGTATATAACACCAGGCATATGCCGCGATTGTTGATGTTATATTTTATACTACTCCCCTTTAACAGGTTATTCAATTTTTATATGAGTTATTATATACCTCTTATCA
Organism: Clostridium sp. 1001271B_151109_B4; assembly: GCF_015670405.1. Taxonomy (GTDB): domain Bacteria; phylum Bacillota; class Clostridia; order Clostridiales; family Clostridiaceae; genus Clostridium. Next base: position 48,302 of record NZ_JADPBQ010000018.1, read on the forward strand.
CGTTTTGTCAATAATTTCTATATTATATATATATCTTATGATTAGTTCTTCATATATTTTACATCTATTTATTTGTAAAAAATCATAAAAATTTTCTTTTCACAAAATTGTAACTATATTATATTTCACATATTGTATTTTTATGGTACAATTAATTCACAAACCTACCAGGCAAAAATAGGTTTAAAACAGGGGTAGTCTGCTAATACCTCTGTTTTTTCTTTTTATTTTAAAATATTCTAATTTTTTATTTTCATTTTTGTAAACGTTTAAAGGAATTTTAAACTTTTCATAGAATATATATGTATAAATACATTTATTTATAGTATCTAGGGTGTATTAAAATTTTTTAAGCGAGGGATTTAATATGGAAGGTATTTATAAACACAATAAAGATTGTTTTGATGTTTACATCAATGATAGAACTACAACAGATACAGATGAATTTTTAGGAAAGGTTTTAAAATACCTAAAAAATAATGGTTTTTCAGTTTTCTTGAAAGGTTTCGATAAATATAATCGTCCATTAGTAGAAATTAATGGCACTCTCCACACTGCAGATAGAAATACTGCTTGCTGCATTGTTGAAAGATTTATAAACGTAAAAAATGAAATTAATTTAAATGAAGATTCAGAAAGATATAATAAAATAGCTAGCTTTATTGAATAATGTCTTCTAATAAAATACCCCCTCTAATGCATTTACTACATAAGAGGGGTGTACTTATTTTCAATTACATAAGATATTGAATTAATAATGTTGCTAAACCTAAGAAGAAGAAAAATCCTAAAACATCAGTAAATGTTGTAACAAATATTGATGATGCTAATGCTGGATCTACTTTAAACTTCTTTAAAACAACTGGTACTAAATATCCAGTAATAGTTGCTACTATCATATTTAAAAGCATTGCTACCGATATAATTATTCCAAACATGAAGTTTCCTTCCCACATATATCCTAATACTCCAATTATGAATCCAATAACTACTCCAGTTACTACACCTACTCCAACTTCTTTAAAGAATACCTTTTTCATATTCTTAAAGTTAAGCTCTCCTAAAGCTAATCCTCTAACTATAATAGTAAGTGTTTGTGTTCCTGCATTTCCACCCATTCCTGTAACTATTGGCATAAATGTAGCTAAAGATACAACTGCTTGAATTGTTCCTTCAAACATTCCAACTACTGCTGCAGCTAATATTGCAGTAAATAAATTTACAATTAGCCAAGGCAATCTGCTCTTTACTGAATCTTTTAATGATCCATCAACTTTTTCGCCTTCATCAACACCACCTAGACGATGAATATCTTCTGTAGTTTCATCTCTTAAAATTTGCATAACATCATCGAATGTTACTACCCCAAGCAATCTGTTTGAATTATCAACTACAGGCATAGTTAAATAACCATACTTTTCAAATCTATGCCCTACTTCTTCCTGATCCGTATTATAAAGGATCCCTTCTATCTTTGTATGAATAACATCAGATATTCTGGTATTAAAGTTATTTGTAACTAATTCCCTTAATGATATTACACCTTTAAGCTTATCAAAATTATCTACTACATATAAATCATAAATATTTTCGTTTTCTTCACCATATTTTTGTAAATATTTTAATGTTTCTTCCACTGTCATATTTTCTTTAAGTGCTACAAATTCTGTTGCCATAATACCTGCTGCAGTATCTGGATCATAACTTAATAATTGACGTACCTTTCTTGCATCCTCATCTGTCATCTTTTCTAAAATTTTATTAGCCTTTTCTTCATCTAACATACCTAGTAAATCTGTTAATTCATCAGATGACATTTCCTCTACAATATTTTTTTGTTTATTTTCTGAAAACTCCATTAAAATAGAATATTTTTCTTCATTATCAGCTTCATCAATTATATCTGCAATTAATCCTTCTGGTAATCTATATAAAATATCTTCTTTATCCTTTGGATAATCACGTAAAATATCTAAAATATCTACTGGGTGTATACTTTCCACATATTTAATAATGCTTGATTGTGGAGCATGTAATAAAAATCTTCTTAGTTCATCTTTATTCATATTTAATTTCATAGCATTTCCTCCTAGTTTTTATACATAGGAAAAAAGCCATCTTTACTTATAATTTTAATGATATATATCCAATTTAGTTTATTAGCTACATATCATTAAAACCATATAAAATTGTGGTATAAATGACTACATTCCAATGTATTATATATTTAGTTTTTTCAATAATTAAATTTTCACTCAGATAAGGGTCCATTTAATACCACCTCCTAAAAAAAACAAATAAAAAAGACTTTTTGTCCCTACAACAAAAAGCCTGTTACTCACTTACTTCTCTATTTGTAGAGCTTTAGCACTATAAAGCGTAGACATATTTTTCAGTCAGCTACATTAAAAATCACCTTAGCGATGATTTCTGTTGACCCATTGGAATCTCTAGATTTTTCTGGGCAGCAGCATTTTTCTTTATAGGAGCCTCACCTAACAATCCTTATTAACTTTCATTATACTTATATAGTATTCCCCAAATTTTAATTTGTCAATTTTAAAACCATTTATTAAAAATTTAATAAAATACTAATTGTTTTATATAAATTCAATTATTCCTTTTCCTAATTTACCAATCCTAGCTAAAGAGTATACATCATATCCTTTTTCATCTAAAATTGCTCTTCCAGGTTGGAATGATTTTTCTATTACAATACCAATTCCTCCAACTTTAGCACCAGCTTCTTCTACTAATCTTGCCGCTCCTAAAGCTGCTTCCCCATTTGCTAGGAAATCATCTATTATTAATACATTATCATCTTTTGAAATATAATTCTTTGATAAAGTTAATTCATAATCTGTTCCTTTTGTAAATGAATGTACAGTTGTTTGATATACTTCACCATTTAATATTTTAGAACTTTGCTTCTTTAATGTAACCATTGGAAGTTCCATTTGCATAGCTGTCATTACAGTCGGTGCAATCCCTGAACTTTCAATAGTAAATATCTTTGTAATTCCATGATTCTTATAATATTCTTTAAAGCATGTCCCTATTTCATACATTAATCTTGCATCAACACCATGATTTAAAAACGAATCGACCTTTAATACTGTTTCACTTAATGCTCTTCCGTCTTGTAATATACGTTCTTTTAAAATTTCCATTTCATTCCCTCTCTTAAACTTAATAAAAAAATAACACTTCTAAATATTTAGAAGTGTTGTGCATTCTCTATACATATAATTCAAATATAATAACAACACCCCGTAGTCTACTGTTTTACGGTCAGTAGGTAGAAACTTTCGGACCAAATTACCGATTTTATACGAGTATCTTAATAAATTCACTTATTCGTATTATACCACGAACATTAATTTTGTAAATATGTTTTTAATTTGTATTTACCCATGTTTTTAAAAGAAACAGTCCATTATATATATCTATGTAGGAATAATTTCACTAATAGAAGTAAGTTTTTAGTTTTTAATAAAGTTTAATTTATAAATTAAAAGTATATGATCTTATTTAAAAGACCTTATCAAATTATTTATGCATTTACTAATTGCATTTTAATTTGATAAGGCCTATTTATTTTAATATCTACAAATAATTGTTGTATAATCTTCTATATTTTCATAAATAGCCTTAGCTACGCTATATGGCATATTTACACATCCATGAGAACCATTAGTCTGATATATTGATCCTCCGAAACTACTTCTCCAACTTGCATCATGAAGTCCTATCCCTCCATTAAATGGCATCCAAAAACTTACTGGTGAGGCATATCCATCTCCTCTTAGTACATAATCTTTAGCTTTCCAATCTAATTTATATACACCAGCAGGTGTTGAATGACCTTGACTAACATTACCAGTTACTACATTTCCTTGAGTAATAACTTCACCATTTTTATAATATATTACCGTTTGATTTGTTAAATCTACTTCAACAAATGTATTAAGAACATATTCATCAGTTGCTGTTGGTGTTTTAAATGTTAACTCCTTTGTATCTGTACCTCCACCTTCTATAGCAGAAGTAATGTCAGCTATAGCTGTATCTCTATCTAAATAATAAATTCCTGGTGTCGTACTTATTTTTATTGTTTCTCCTGACCATCTAGTAAATGTTCTTGTATTACCTATATTGTCATACTTGTCCCCTAATTGATTTACATATTCTCTAATACTATCTTCATTTAAAGATACATTAAAATCATCATCAATTGTAATCCATTGATTAATCATACTTCCATCAATAACTTCTGAGCTTTCATTAATATTAAGGGTTACTTTAGCATTTACATACTTATCAGCAGTTTTTTTCGCTTTAGTAACAGCTTTCGATTTAGAAGTATACGTTGGATTTTCATAACAACCTTCATCATCTAAATTTAATATAGAATTTATACTGTGAATATTATTCAATATCTTTGAATTTAACTCATCAACTTTAACTTTATCACCAATATCTTCTTTTACTATTTCATACTCTCCATTTACGTAATTAAGAGTAGCATTAACAGGATTCGTTACATTATTTTCATTAAGAGCTTCTAAATTTCCAATAGCTTGATTTAACAAACTTTCATCATAAGAAACTCCTTCAGACACATTATAATCCTTATGTTGGAATATTGATGCTATCCATAAAAAAGGATTTTGTTCATCTAAAATATTATTAATAGCTTCAGTAAAATCATATTTCAAATTAATAGCTTCTCCACTTATTGTTTCTGTTTTATCATTTCTTTCTTCTAAAGTAAGTACATATTCATTTGCCTTATTTGCCATTAATTCTTGAGCTGATTTATTACTTTTTCCTGAAATACTTACGCTATTAATTGATGTTCTAAAGAAGAAATGACTGTTAAAATATAATGCCATTAATAAGTAAACTCCTAAGATACAGGCTAAAACACTTGCAGCAATAATTAATCCCTTATCGCTATTCTTTTTAACTTTACTTTTTGGTGTTTTTATTTCTTTATCTAATTCAACCGTTGCCATTTGGGTATTACTTTCTATCTCTTTATTTTGTATATCTTTATTAAAATCATTATTTTCTTTTAATATTTTCTCTAGTTCATTTATATATTTTTCATAGTCATTAATATTCATCTTAATTGCAAATGCTGCAATACTTTCTTTTGCCTTAATTATTTCTTCATTTTTATCTTTACTCAATGTTCCATAATATTCATCTAATAGCTTACTCTTATATTCATGGATGTTATTATACCCTAAAAATTTTCCTAAATCTTCTATTTGATTTTCCTCATCACCATATTTGTATAGCAATGCCTTATATATATTTTCATTATATGGGTTAAGTTTTATTATTTCTTCTATAGTTTTAGTTTCTTCATCTTTAGGAATCTCATCTTTTAGTAAAGCTTTGATTAACTCATTGGATTTTTTTATATCTTCTGTTTTACTATACTTATCTACAGAATCAACGTTATTATCATTTAAAAAATCAATAATTGCAAAATTAATATTAAATATACTTTCCATCATTGAGTTTACAAGCTTGTCTAATATTTCTTTTGAAATGTTAGACTTATTATTTTTATCATTAATTTCTATGTCCTTTTCTTTTATTTCAAAGGGGCTTTTTATTAGATCTGAATTAATATTTAATCTAGATAATATCACACTCTTATTACTGTCTTCATTATATTCATTTTTAATTTTATCTAAAGTATCTTCCCACGTACAGTATTTATCGAAATAATACTCCTTAAAAAAGGTATCATTATCTATATCACTTATTTCAAACTCTTTTATAATATCTACTGCTATTTTTATATAATTATTTAAATAATTATATCCAAAATTTTCTCCATCTTTTTTTAATTGTTCAACATCATTAAATCTATTTATACATTCACTTTTAAATGTATCAACTGATTTAAATGCTTCTTGAAGAAACCTTCCCCTTATCTCATTTAATTTAACAAATTTACTTGAAAAATTGATATCCCCATTTAACACCTTAAAGTTCATACTACCTCCCATACTTTTAGCATCAAATTCATTAATGCATTATCCCCATTTTTTTCATCTTTCATAATAATATTATCTATTTGTTAATTTATTACAATTTTAACACATTTATTGACTAATTGGTATCAATATTTTCTATCTAAACTTATTTAATTCTAAAAAAACAAATGACTAAAAGCATACCCTACATAAATAAATGCAAAATTCCATATCGTAATTCCTATTGCTGAATATAATGAAAACTTTAAAAAATTAACTTTAAATGTCCCTACAACTATAGATATCAATGTTCTAGCCACGGGAATTAATCTAGATAAAAAAATACCTAAATCTCCATACCTTTCTATACATTTAAATGTTTTATCAATAGGCTTTTTTGTTTTAGGAAATTTATTTTCAATCCTATCTATAATTGGATTACCACAATAATATCCTATTGCATATAAACACCAACTTCCAAGTAGCGCTGCTATCACCGATGTAATAAGTGTAATTTGAAAATTTAATCCACTTGATTTTATAAGTATTCCAGCCGCCGGCATTATAATCCCTGCTGGTAGTCCTGGTAAATTTAAATATTCTAAAAATACTATTCCTGCCAAAAACAAGTAACCATATCTATCCATATATGATAATATATCATTAATATCAATCATTTTTTCCTATCCCTTCTATATAATTATACAGAACAAGAAACTTTAGTAAAGTTTACTAAAAATATTTCAATTTATATTCCACCAAAAATCCCTTTGAATTTTATTTTTCCCATTAAATTCATACTATATTCATTTATAGAATAATTACTTTAAAATAAAATAATTCTCCATAGAATAAAAACTTTACTTTTTATTCTACAGAGAATCTATAATTTAAATCTCTTTATGCAAGTACAATATTATTTATATTAACACAAATATCATTTGTAATTTTACTCATTCCATAACTGAGAAGTATAAATTCCCTTATGACCAGAAATAAAAAATGATATTATACATACCAACATTGCAAATATAATATTATTTGTCCTAAAAAGCTCTAAATACATCATAAAACAAGCTATAGGTGCATTAGTTGCTCCTGAAAATACTCCAACAAGCCCTAAAGCTGCACAAAATGCAAATGGTAAACCAACTATATGCGACAAGGTTGCTCCAAGAGTAGCTCCTATAACAAATAATGGGGTAACTTCCCCACCTTGATATCCTGCACCCAAACATAATGTTGTCAATATAAGCTTAATAATAAATGCTAGACTAGGTGCTTTTCCATAAAAGGCATCATTCAATAACCCTAAGCTTAAATTGTTATATAAATTATTTCTTAAAAGCAACGTAGCTATTACCATTAAAGTACCACCAACAAATATTTTAAAATATTGATTTTTACAATACTTTATTAATTTTTCCTTAAACCAATGTGTCATATAAACAAATAATCTGCTAATTAATCCAAAACAAATTGCTAATGCAATAACCTTTAAAACATTAATTATATTAACTGCTTCTGATGCCGCTATTTTATAGTGACTATGTTTAACACCTAAATATTTTACAACAGAATTTCCTACCAATGCTGAAACTATAGCTGGTAGCATTGAATTATAACTTATACGCCCTATATTAGCAATTTCTAAGGCAAATATAGTTCCTGTAAGTGGAGTTCCAAAAACAGATGAAAAACCAGCTGCTACACCACTTATTAATAATATCTTCTTTTCTTCTTCTGAACTTTTTAACGCTTTGGCTAATGAATTTCCTATAGTTCCACCTATTTGAACTCCTGTTCCTTCTCTTCCTACTGATCCACCAAAAAGGTGAGTTAATATAGTACCTAAGAAAACTAATGGCGCCATAATGAATTGAATTTTTTCTTTACTTCCATTTATATTTTCAATTATTATATTATTTCCCTTTTGTGAATTACCACCATACTTGCTATAAAGGTAAGTCATAAACATTCCTGAAAAGGGAAGTACAAATATTAATGATTTATAGGCTAAATTTAAATCTATAGCTTTTTCTAATAGCATCAAAAATACCCCAATACATAGCCCTGAAACCCCACCAATTACTACTGAAACTAATGCTAATTTTAATATGCTTAACTTGCTCATACTATTCACTCCATTTATATCTTATACTTATTAAAATTCCCTAAGTATAGAAATATATTTATTTGCTTATAGTGCTATTCATATTATAATAATGCTAAACATTAAAGCTTTCACATATTGCGCCTCATGTCCAACTCTGATATAATCAAAAATTGTAGGGAATGAAGTTCTCCCTTGATAATTATCAAAACCGCTTATTATAGCTAATGACTTCTACAACTTTTTTTGTTGTAGAAATCATTAGCTTTTTTTAATTTTTAACTTTATTTTTTCTATTTTATAATTATAAAGTTTTAATATTAAAATTTAATTTCATTTTTGGAGGATTATTTATGTTAATTAATGTTTTAGTAATTATAATTAGCTTAATACTTATTGGCGTATTAGCTAATTACAGTGGAAAACTGGTAGAATTTATAAAACTACCGTCACTTATAGGCATGATTCTATTTGGAATGTTTATAGGTCCATCCTTTTTTAATTTGGTTCCAAAATCAACATTAAATATCTCGCCATATATTAAGGACCTTGCCTTAATAACTGTATTATTTATAGGTGGCCTTGGAATAAACTTAAATCAAATGAAGCAAATTGGTCGACCTGCTATTTTATTAAGTATAATACCTGCAACCTTAGAAGGACTTACAATTGCAGTTTTATCTATGATATTTTTAAAATTTACCTTTGTACAAGGCGCAATTTTAGGTTTTATAATTGCTGCTGTAAGTCCAGCTGTTTTAGTTCCATCAATGGTTGATTTAATTAAAAGAAAAATAGGGCAAGATAAAGCAATTCCTCAAATGCTTCTAGTTGGTGCTTCTGCAGATGATACTATTGCAATAACTTTATTTACAACCTTTTTAGGAATATATATGTCTTCTGTTAACGGTAAATCTATTTCTGTTATAGGTGAACTTATAACAATTCCTCTTACCATTGTTGTAAGTATTTTAACTGGTTTGCTACTTGCTATTTTAACGAAGAAATTACTAAAATCAATTAGTCATAATAATTTAAGAGTTATTTTAGCCATTATAGTTTGCTTAATAATTAGATTAGTAGAAAACACCTTCCACTTAAAAATATTTAATTCTTTATTAACTATAATGCTTTATGGTTTCTTTTTAAGGGCATTTTTAGATGAATTAGCTCTTAAAATTCAAGATGGAATAAATATTGTATGGAAGTATGGAAAAATATATTTATTTACCTTTGTTGGTATGGCAATTAACCCCTCTCTAGTTGGTAAATATTTATTGATTGGAATAGTAATGCTTACTATCTCTTTAACTGTTAGATCTATAGGTGTTGCTATTTCATTAATTGGTACTAATTTATCTTTTAAAGAAAGAGTATTTTGTATTATAGCTTATTTACCTAAAGCAACTGTTCAATCTGCAAAAGCCGGAATACCTCTTCAAATGGGTATTGTCGGTGGTGAAGTTATGCAAGCTATTGCTATCTTAAGTGTATTAATTACTGCTCCTATTGGTGCTATTGGAATTAATCTTACTTCTCCTAAACTTTTAAAACAAAATGATGAATATGAAGAGTTAGTCGTATAATATTAATTTTCTTATAAAATAAAAGTGACAAATTGAATTTACTATTAAAACTCAATTTGTCACTTTTAACCTTTCATTAAATAAACGCTCCAAATTCAGGACTATCATTAATATCATTCAGTAAATGCTTAATTTCCTGATCTTTATCCTTATCCATAACAAGAATAACATCTCCCGCATCAACAACTACTAAATCTTTAACTCCAAAGCCGATAATCAGCTTTTCATTCCCCCCAAATATGGAGCAATTTTCACAATCTTGAATATATACATTACTACTTATTTTATTATTATTTCTATATTGATTTAAATATCTACTTAATGCATTAAAACTACCTATATCATCCCATTTAAAATCTCCCTTGATTACATAGGCCTTTCTAGTTCTTTGCATTACTCCAAAATCAATAGAAATTCCATCAATTAACCCATATTCTTCTCTTGTTACTTGATCCTCATCATCTTCTCCTAAATGTTGATATATATTCATTAATGATTTATACATCTTAGGCAAGTACTTTTCAATTTCCCTCAGTATAACATCTGCTCTAAAAACAAACATTCCTGAGTTCCATAAATAAGTTCCTTTTAATAAGAAATCTTTTGCAACCTCAATATTAGGTTTTTCAGTAAACCTAGCTATTTTATAAGCTTGAGTTGCTGATGGTATCCTTTCACCCATTTCAATATATCCATATCCAGTTTCAGGCCTTGTTGGATTAATTCCTATAGTTACAATCCCTCTACGTCTATTTGCTATTTCAATAGCCTCTGATAGTGTATCTAAATAATCCTTTTGGCCCTCAATATGGTGGTCAGAAGGTAATACTACCATTACAGCATCATTATCTTTTTTTAATAACTTAATAGCTGATAATCCTATACAAGTAGCAGTTGCTATATATAACTATTTAGGTTCTTATATTTTCTTTATAAATTCCATTTAATATTAATAATTCCGTTAGTATCAATATAAACTTTATCTATTACCATTTTAAGCATTGCATTATTCCATTGTTCTACTGGTACACCTATAATATTTTCTACATCTTTTTTAAAGCTACTTTGTTTAACTGGTAAGTTATTTATTTTATCTTCTATAATTTCTTTATTCTTAATGTGTGTATCTAATAATTTACTAATACTTTCATTTTGTAACTTAAATTGTGTAATTGTTAATGCTCCAGCATTATATAGTTCCATTAAATTATTGGTTTTCTTCATCTGTTCATCTATACCCTTATTAATCGCCTTCAATTCTCCCTCTAGGCTTGATTTAATATCATTGTTAGTATTTATATTAATAATATCAAAATTACGCTCTATGATTGAATTTAACTCACCTTTGATATGCTCTATTAGAAAATCTTCATCTATCCTATTACTACTATGACCAACGGCAACACCCACTTTTTCATATGCTGAACAATTATAATGTAATTTCTTTCCCTTCTTTCTTCTGATAGTCATACTTGAACCACAGTTATTACAAGTTAATAAATTACTGAATAAACTTGCATTAGATGCTCTTTCAATTCCTTTAATACTATATCTATGTTTTTTTGCTTTTTCTGAATTAATTGTAAATAATTTATTTGCTTCTATGAAGGTTTCATAATCAATAATTGCATCATGGTTATTATAATGTTTAATCCAGTTCTCTGGCTCAATCTGGTTCATTTTTGATATAGTTACATCAATAGTTTCTGATTTACCTTGTATAAGTGTACCGGTATAAACTTCATTTAATATAATATTTTTTATTGTGTTACCTCTAATGATACCACCATTTTTACCCTTTATACCTTCAGATGTTAAAATATTACCTATTTTATTAGTTCCGTTACCTTGTAAATATAGTTTAAAAATTCTTTTTATTATTGGTGCTTCGAGTTCATTTATAACAAAATTCTTTTTGTTAATATCATAATCATAACCAAATGGAGCAATACAGTTGTATATTTTTCCAGTTTCTTTGAAATGGTTAAAAACTGTCTTTATTCTCTTACTTGTGTTTTGGCTCTCTTGTTCTGCTATCCATGAGAATAAACCAAACTTTGTTATATCTTCTTTACTATCTAAATTATCTTCTATGAATATTATTCTTATATTATTCTCTCTTAATTCTTTAATTGCTCCTAAAGTTTCCACCATATTTCTTCCGAAACGTGAATAAGATTTTGCAAGTAATATATCATATCTTTTATTTTTACCATCTTCAATTAATTCTTTCCATTCAGTTCTATATTTCCCTTTCGTACCACTTATTCCATCATCAATATAAGATTTATATAAAATACAATTATTCTTTTCAATCCAACTCTTAAAAATATCTTCCTGGTTTCCGATACTTGTTTTTTGACTTTCATAATCTGTTGAAGTTCTCGAAAATGTTGCTACTTTTAACATTAATTTCATTCCTCCTTTTGTAAAAAAATAATCTAGCATAAATATATTTTACGCTAGATTTACAACTTTTTGAAGTATTTCATTTATGTTATTATTGGAAAATTCATCTATAAAGGTATAAACTTTTCTACCTCTCTTTTTTAAAGTAATTTTTAATTTTTCATCTTCATATATTACTTTATCATCTCCAGGTTTTAAAGATTTTTTTAAATCATCTAGTTTGTCCACCTTTATAAAATCATAAATATTTATCATTTCCTTCACTCCATGTATTAAAGCCACCAATTAAAAAATTGGCTCTTTGGTTGGAGTAACCAAAAGATTTTACACCCCCCTTTATACTATGAATTATAATTATAAAATATCTCTTAATATTTATATTTTATAATTAAGATTTGAATAAGTTCATTCATGAAAATATGTAATTTATACCTTTTGTATTTATATTAAATAATTAATATTAAATATTTTTGATAGTCAAGACTTTGACTTTCCAAAACTGCTATAATAAAATATCAATTTTATTTTATCTAATAACTATATAAAGCAAAAAATGGAGCATACACAAAATATTTTTAATTCTGCATATGCTCCATAATTATAATAATCTATTAATATTACTTTCTTTATCTTCTAAAGTTCCCCATGCTCCTATAAAAATTTCTTTATGCTGGGGTAAATTACAAATCATTGTTAACATTAATTTATAAAACTTTAAAACTG
>NZ_JADPBQ010000019.1 GCF_015670405.1 Clostridium sp. 1001271B_151109_B4
ACTTTAAATATTATGTATGTCATTACAATTGAATAAACAACAATTATTAAGCAACCTATTAATTGTATTGAGAATTGCTTTAATCCAGCAGATATTCCATTTACTCTTGGGTTTGCAAGTACTCCTACTAATATTGTACCTATAAATCCACCCATTCCGTGAACTCCCCAAACATCAAGTGCATCATCCCACTTCTTTCTTTCGAATTCTACACAGAAGAAGCATACTACAGCTGCTATTGCACCTATTATAAGTGCTCCTAATGGATCAATATATCCTGATGCTGGTGTAACTGTTGCAAGTCCCGCAATTGCACCTATTATCATCTCTAAGAAAGATGCTCTTTTACTATGCATAGCATACAATATTAACCAAACTATCATTCCTGTAGCTGCTGCAACTGCAGTATTTGTAACAACTATTGCCGCTGTATCTGCTGCTGCTAAAGTTCCACCTGCATTAAATCCAAACCATCCAAATAATAGTAAAGCACCACCAATTGCAACTAGTCCTAAATTAAATGGCCCTTTTTCATTTTTATACTTTCTTTTACCTAGTACACATAATGCACCTAAACATCCAAAACCTGATGTAATGTGAATTACTGCTCCTCCAGCAAAATCTACGAATCCCATCTTAGCTAAGAATCCGCCTCCCCAAACCCAATGAGCTACTGGGAAGTATATAATTATCATCCATGGAATTAATACTTTTATCCATCCACTTATAGTTAACCTATTTGCAAATGCTCCTGTCATTAATGGTGCCGTTATTATAGCAAACATTAATTGATACATAAAGAACATTATAAATGGTGTTGTACTGTTGTATGTTTCATTAATAGCAAACGTAATGTCTTTGAATGCAAAGTATTGAAGTGGATTACCAATAACTCCTCCAATGTCACTACCAAATACTAAGCTAAACCCACCAAATATCCATAACAATGATACTATACCTATTGCTATAAAAATTTGAAACATGATCGTTAAAGCATTTTTTCTTTCGACTAAACCTCCATAAAAAAATGCTAACCCCGGTATCATAATTAAAACTAGTACTGTAGCTAAAATCATGAATGCCACATCTCCATTATTAATCATAATACCCCTCCTTTCGACAAATTTTTCTTATGCTGAAATAGCACAGACAGGAGTATATCAAAATCCATTTAATTTTGTCAACGTCAGTCCAATAAGTTGAATTATTTTAAATTTTCTCAATTTTCTAATATTCTATATTGAATTTATATTTATAAACAAGTAAAAAAACTATGGAAATAGCTTAATTTGGGCTATTTCCATAGTTTTTTTAACTCAAAAAATTACATACTAAATTTAAAAATTTCACTTCATTATCTCTGCTATTTTATATAAATAATTTAATTACTAGTATTAACTAATTTATTATTAAAATATTCTAAAGTTAAATATAATTCTTGATTTACACTATAAAAAATTCCATTTTTTTCATCTTTATAAATGTAATTTCTTCCTATTAAAATTGATATTAGTAATCTCACTCAAATAATATTAAAAATATCAATTCTCTTTTTTTCAAAACACTGTCCAAGTTTTTCCTAATAAATTAACAATTATTAATATCAATAATCAAATCATTCCACTTCCGATTACATAATTTTCTCCATTAAAATCTCTTTCTAAATTTTCAACTTCAATTTTAATATTCTTTTATTTTAAATTAAAATTTTCTTACAAACTCCTTAAGATACTTTTTTATAAATCAAATTAGACCCAATAAAACTGAGCAAAACACTTAGTTTTATTGGGTCTATCAATTTAATATATTTTTTATAATTAAAGTTAATATAAAAACACTATACATTTAATTTTTTTATATAACCATATTTTTAATAGCTTCTATATAATACATTTCAGAATTATCAATAGTTTTTTCTATTTTTAAGTATTTATTTATTATTTTAGAATTATCCTCTACAGATAATAATATATCTTCTTTCACTATATCACTTTTAGAATGTACATGATTTATTTCGTCTCTGCTTTGAGAATGAGCTATTATGACCTTTCCATTTTCGTTTAATAATTCAGATAAATGTTCAAATAATTTTTCCTTATCTTTAAAATGAGGATATGCTGAATATATAAATATATAATCATATTTATCTTCATTAAAATTCATAATATCAGATACTATAAATTTAACATCTTCATCCTTATATTTTTTCCTTGCTACTTCTATCATATTTTCTGAAATATCAACACCAACTAATTTTGATGGCAATTTTTCTAGCAAATAACTAATTAATATACCTGTACCTGTACCTATATCAAGAATTTTTGAATCTTTTTTTACATTTGATAATTCAAGTATTTCTCTTATTTTTTTATCATCATGATCACATATTTCATCCCACTTATAAGCCAAACTATTAAAAAATTCTCTATTATCCATTTATCGCTACTTCTTCCTGCTTTACATGATCTACAGCCCTTAATACTACAGGTATTAATATAAGCTGAATAATTATTCCTGGTATTGCTTTAATAAAAGTTGTAGTTAAAAATGCTGTAAATACAAAACCATTTCCTCCTACTGTTAACAATATATAATTTGCTATTCCTGATACCATTCGCCCAACAACCATAGCTACAATTAACGATAGAAATATATTGCACTTTTTATCCTTATATAATAATCCTGTAAGTACTCCATATGTTGCAAGTTCAAATGCCATAGCAACCCCTGTTGGAAATATTGATGGCATTCCTAAAAGTACTGAATTAACAAAAGGTAATAATATTCCTAAAATCAAACCATATCTTTTTCCTAATATTACTTCGCATAATAAAACTAGAATATGCATAGGTAAAAATATTTGTCCTGATAAGCTAGTTACATGAAAAATATATGGTATAACTATACCCATTGCAAGAAATAATGCAGCCCATACCAAATCCCTTGTTTTTTTATTCATAAAAACTCCGCCTAATAATTTATTTCCATTTTTCAGAAATCATTTATTAACAAAATTGTATCATTTTAAATTTTTCTCAACAACCTAGGCATGGAGATATATTTCTATTTTCATCTTTAATTTCTATTATCCTTTTTAATTAGTTATTTCTAATATTTCAAATATCTCACGTATACATAGCGGTATTCAAATGCATAAAAGAAAGAGCTATGAAAATGACTGCTATTTCAATATAAATATTTAATTATTCCTTGATGCTGGTAAATAAGGTATTATTCTTTCAGCAAAACTTGGCATTGTCATAGTTTGTAGATATACTCTACCTGGACCAGTTAAAGTCGTTAAAAATAGTCCTTCTCCTCCAAATAATATGTTTTTAAACCCTTTTACCATTTTCGCATCATATTTAACACTTCTTTCATAAGCCGCTATATTTCCTGTATCTACTATTAATTTTTCTCCAGGTGCTAAATCTTTTGCTACTACACTACCATCAATTTCAAGAAATACTTTACCTCTACCTCTTACTTCTTGCATTATAAAACCTTCTCCTCCAAAGAATCCACCTTTTACACTTCTATTAGTTGTAAGTGAAAGGTTAACGCCTTGTTCTGCACATAAAAATGCACTTTTTTGACATACATATTCTCTTCCATCAGATAAATCTAACACTATTATTTCACCAGGAAAAGATGAAGAAATTGTTATTTCTCCGGGATAATGTTTAGCTGTATATGTTGCCATAAATATTGAATCACCAGACATCATACGCCCTAACCCTTTAAATAATCCACCTTTCATATTCGTATCCATTTCTATATTTTCTGTCATCCAAGTCATTCCACCAGATTGTGTATAAATACTTTCCCCTTGATTTAATCTTATTGTTACAGCCGGTAAATTTCCTCCAAAAATATTATATTCCATTTTATTTTCCTCCATTATGTTTTATTTATTATTCTATACTATTTAAATCTAAAAGCTGACTTATATGACTTGATGTAACCTTTGGTAATACACCATTCCGCTTTTCAATATCCATCTTACTTAAAATTTTCTCATTAAGATCTTATGTCAAAATCTTATTTACTTCTCTTAAATACCATCTCTTAAATTATATACAACTCTAATATATCCTAGTTTTATTTTATGTGTTGATAGTATTATTAATTCTCTTCCACAAAAAAGCATATGTATTTTTATCTTTGTATGTACTTTTTATAATCTCTTTACACATTTGTTGTAAATTTATAATATAGTATTTATTAACTTATATCAACTTATCTTTTTCTCTATTTATAGAATTATTTTTTAATATTTTACGATTTATTGCCTTTATATAAAGTAATGGCCTATTTTTCTTTAATTTTCTTGATATACTAAAGCTATTCTATAGAATTCACTAAATCACTATAAATACTTTTATAAAAAAAGAAGCCTTAAAGCTTCTTTAAATAGAAATTATATATTACTTATATTCATAATCACAAGTTATATTTGTTAAGAAAAGGTATGAGAAATAAGTTTTCTCATACCTTTTACTATTATTTTAATATTAGTCTTTTTATATTCTTTTATAAATTAAACTTCCGGTTAAACCTCTAAGAATTCACTTTCTTTACATACTACTGGTAAATTAATAGTCTTATAATAACTTACCATTCTTATAACTACTATTGCCATTATAGCAATAAATTGTGCTACCTTTATTCCAATAAACGGATAAATAACCCAAAATAAAGTAACACCTATAATTCCTGCAACGCAATAAATATCATGCTTAAATATTTGTGGCTTTCTATTTGTTATAATATCTCTTAAAACACCACCACCGACTCCAGTTATACTAGCTGCGAATATAAATAACATATAATTATAATTGCTACCAATAGCTTTAACTGCTGCAGATACAAAAAATGCTGCTAGTCCAATAGCATCTATGAAAACAAATAAATTCTTGTACTTTAGCCTTCCCTTAAAAAATATTGCAAATAAAGTTCCAGCAATAATAAATGGAAGAGTCATATAGCTTGTAAAAAATACTGGTATACCAACATTAGTAACAATATCTCTAAGTACGCCTCCACCCATTGCGGTAATTACTGCAATTATATATATTCCAAAAACATCAAATTCCTCTTCAATAGCTACTATTGCTCCTGATACGGCAAAAGCAAAAACTCCAATATACTCAAAAATCGTTATGTAGTCCAAAAAAAATCCCCCTCATTTATTTTCCAATAGACTAATTATTAAAATAATTGCGCCTCTGTCTTTTTACCTGAAAGATTCTCCTACTACATTTAAGATTGCTTCGTCGGTGTCCTTTTTTTAATTAGACTTTCCAGAGTTTTCTCAAAATTTGGTCCTTTTGCCTGAGAGTTTGCCGCACTTTCCCCTTCGGCTCTGTAAATACACAGTATCTCCCAAATTTCTCAACGAAATACCTGTAAATTATAATATATCCATAATTATAGTTCAATATCTAAAATGCTTTTAATTCTATTTTCATTTAAAATATGTTTACCTATATTAAATAACTCCTTATCTTCTGTAATTAAAGTTAAACTCTCATCAATATAACAAGCATTTATTTGTAATAAATCATTTTTTGATAAATTATTATTTTCAAATTTTCCTTTTATTTCGTAATCATATATCATAAAGAAGCCACTAATATCATTATTTTTAACTTCAATACTACAGGGTAAAAGCTTACAAAACCTTTCACTTAAAACTTCTTGCCTTCTATATATTTTTTTCTCTTTAATGGACAGTTCTTCTAAAACTTCTTTTAATATAACAACTTTATTTTCCTCTATTAATTTCTCTAAAAGCATTGAGTTATCATCCCAAAGTTTAATAATAATATTAGTATCTAATAAATATTTTTTCATTTTTAATTCTCCTTTTATCTTTATTGTGTCGCTATTATACAAATTCTTTTTCATTGACTGAAGACATTATCCATTAAAACTAACAAGTCATTATCTAAAGCTAATCTTAATATAGCATATAATAAAATATTTTAATTTAATTTATAAATTCACTTTTATTTCACAATATTTATCCTAATAGAATAAGTTGTTAATGTAAATTTTTTAAGTCCATACGAATAAAATAGGTACTGGCTTTGAAAATTCACTTATTGAAGTAATATCAAATGCTTCTGATATTTCTGCTTTTGAAAAGTATGGGGATTTAGAAGCAACCTATCTAAGATCATTATTATAGCTTAAATATTCTAACGCTAAATGGAATGCTGACAAACATGATTTTTTAAAATGAAATTTCTTACTATACAACTTTATGAAGTATTTAAATTAAATATCTCATAAATTAAAATACCTTTGGTTATTACATCAGTAACAACCAAAGGTATTTCATAGCCAAACGACTATGATTTTCCTTAGTATTCCATAGTCGATTCAATTTTCACACTTTTCGACAACTATCAAAGTCGCCCAAAACCTCTATTCATCCCATCCTTCTGGGAATTCAGCATTGTGGTAAACTTCTTGAACGTCATCATCATCTTCAAGTAAATCTAACATCTTTTGGAACTTCTTAGCTGCATCTTCATCAATTTCAGTATATGTATCTGGAATCATTTTAACTGCTGCTTCTAAGAACTCTAATCCTTCAGCTTCTAATGCTTCTCTTACTGTACCAAACTCTTCTGGTGCAGTTGTGATTATGAATACTTCTTCTTCATCTGAGTTGAAGTCTTCAGCTCCAGCATCTAAAGCCATCATCATTAATTCTTCTTCGTCAAGGTCTCCCTTTTCTATAACAATTTCACCTTTTTCTTGGAACATGAATCCTACACATCCTGTAGTTCCCATATTTCCTCCACCTTTAGTGAAAGCACTTCTTACATTCCCTGCTGATCTATTTTTATTATCAGTTAATGTGTCAACTATAACAGCAACACCTGATGGTCCATATCCTTCATAAACGATTCTTTCGTAATCAACTGCTCCTAATTCACCTGAAGCTTTCTTTATTGATCTTTGTACTGTATCATTTGGCATGTTTGAGGCCTTTGCTTTTGCTATTGCATCTCTTAATTTAGGGTTGTTATCAGGATCTGGTCCTCCATTTTTAACAGCTATCATTAATTCTCTACCTATTTTAGTAAAGATCTTCCCTCTTTTAGCATCTGCTTTACCTTTTTTATTTTGTATATTATGCCATTTTGAATGTCCTGACATTATTTCATCCTCCTAAATCTTATAAATAATCTAAAAATCCTTATTATTATATCATAATGAAAAATATTAAACAATTTTTGTGTAAATATATGAATTATAAAATTTTAAACAATCTATTTTCTTCCTTAAAATAAATATCTTCTTCACTTTTTTCAACAATAATCTTTCCATTACTTGCTTCTATAGCTTCTTTTTCAATTTCATCTGCAACTGAAACTTCTGCTAAAATATGAACTATAACTTTATCAGTATATTCTGTATCTTCAATGTGCCAATTATTTTGTCCACAAAAATATTGCACTTTACCTATCATATCATAATCTAAATGTAAAGAAACCTTCACACCTTGAACTTTCTCAACTACACCACCAGCTTTTAATGCTATAGATGCTCCCTTTGTATATGCCCTAGTAAGTCCCCCTGCACCAAGTAATATCCCACCAAAATATCTTGTTACAACTACTGCACAATCTGTTATATCAGATTTTTTCATTACCTCTAATATTGGAATACCTGCTGTTCCTTGTGGTTCTCCATCATCACTATATCTTTGTATCCCCATATTTTCACCTATAACATACGCCCAGCAATTATGTCTTGCTTGTTTATGCTTTGACTTTATCTCGGCTACGAAAGCTTTTGCTTCTTCTTCATTTTCTACCCTCTTAGCATATCCAATAAACTCTGATTTTTTTTCAATAAAACTATCTTCACCATATTCTCTAATCGTTATATATGCCACTGATCTAACTCCTCCTTAATAATGTCAATTCCCCTTGATATTTCATCTTCATTAACTTGCGAGAATCCTATTTTAAAATAACTTTCTCCTAAATTTAATCCTCTATAAAATATCGTTCCTGGAGTAATATAAACACCTTTTTCCTTTAACTTATAAAATAATTCTTTTGATTGTATATTTTTATTTTTTATATTTAAATAAAAACTTAATCCACCTCTTGGATCCATAAATATTACATGACCCTTAAGTTTTTCATTTATTAACTTTTTCATTAACTCATATCTTTTTATATAACCATTTTTTAAGTCATCTATATAGCCAATCCAATAGCCTTCTTTAATATACCTCTCTAATGCTCTTTGCATTAGTGTAGATGTAGCTATATCCGTATTTATTTTCGAATTTTGAATACTTTCTCTAAATTTCTCTGGACATATTATATACCCAAGTCTTATACCTGGCAAAAATATTTTCGAAAAACTTTTTATATAAATAACCCTATCATTAGTATCTAAAACTCTAAAAGGTTCATGTTTTATATTTTCATCAAATATTAATTCTGATAAATAATCATCCTCTATTATATAAAAATCGTATTTATTAGCTAGTTCTAAGATTTTAAGCTTCTTTTCTTTACTATAGCTAATCCCAGTTGGATTTTGAAAATAACTCATAGTATAAAAACATTTTATTTTATTTTTCTTAAGAACTTCTTCAAACTTTTTAATATTAATACCATCTTCTTCAATTGGTATTTCAAATACATTAGCCCTTCTAAACTTAAATACTGATAAAGCACCAGCATAAGTTGGTTTTTCAACGATAACATTATCATTAATATTTAATATGGCCTTGGAAGCAATATCTATTCCTTGCTGAGCTCCTGATACAATTAATAAATCTTCAACATTTAAAGAATTATTCCAAAATACTTCATTAATTGTACTTCTTAATTGTGAATATCCAAAAGCTTCTTCTTTAATCAAAGCTTCTGCTCCATCTCTATCTAAGACTTCATTAATAACCTTTTTAAATTTATTTATTGGGAAATTAACTATTCTTGAGCTTTCACCAGTAAAATCAATAATATTGCTATCATATTTATTTTTTATTAACTTTATTTCTTTAGAATATTCTTTCTTAAAGTAATCTACTATTTCTCTCTTTTTAGCAAATGTTCCTGAACCCATCTTCTGATATGCATAACCTTCAGAAACAAGCTTATTATAACAATTTACTACTGTTACATTATTAACTTTTAAAGACTTAGACAATTCCCTTATAGGAGGAAGCTTATCTCCATCTTTAATAATTCTAGAATTAATTAACTTTTTAATATTTTCTGCTATTTGAACATATTTAGGCTCATAATCATTAAAATCAATACTATACTTTTCCATCTTCTCTCTCCCAATAAATTAATACCTCAAATCGTACTCATACAATTTATTATAAAAAATTTAATATCCTAGGTCAAATAAAAAGGCTGTATCAGAAAATAAATTTATCTGATACAACCAACTATTTAACTAACTATTTATCACCAATAGCTTCAAATGTATTTTGAATAAATACACCTAATGATAGCAAAATACAAATAAACACTGTAAACCCACCAACATAAGGGATGAATGTAATTACCTTAACAATTAGCGTAAATATAATTGCTGAAAGATATGCATTCATATTTTTTAATACAAACCTACCAAAGATAATACCTGTGAATACTGGTGCTAAATATATTAGTATTCCATAAATAATTAAGCTTATTACCGAAATAGGAATTCCAACAACTGTAATACATAATAAAATTGCAGC
This sequence comes from Clostridium sp. 1001271B_151109_B4, assembly GCF_015670405.1. GTDB lineage: Bacteria > Bacillota > Clostridia > Clostridiales > Clostridiaceae > Clostridium. The sequence goes on from NZ_JADPBQ010000019.1 coordinate 9,734, forward strand.
TATAGGCAAAACTATTAAAGTTGCAAATCCAATTAAGAATGGTAGCCAAGCCCTATGTTCTAATTTTTCACATGCTCTATTGTTATATCTACTACAAAATAAAGTTATTAACACACAAAAAACAATTGCAGTTATAAGACTTATAATTTTTCCTACAATATTAATTCCAGCAAATAAACTCTCATTGTCATAATCAGTATTGATTTTGCTAAAATTGATTTTGCTATTATCAAAGTTTCCTAATATAATAGGATCCTCTTCTGCTCTTACTTCAAATGTTCCATCTACTTTTGCATTTTCACCAATTATTAATTTACTACAATTAACTTTTACATTACCAGTAATTGTTCCATTTATTGTAACTGTATCAGCATTAACAAATAAATCTTCTGCTTCTCCGTTAAAATTCACGTCTCCACTTGCCAGATATATCCCTTTTGCTTTTGTTCCATCTTTGATTTCAATACTAGCTGCTGCTGCATTTATATTTCTTTCTACATTTGAATTAATTGATATTGTTGCCCCGGCAACCCTAATACTTCCCCCTACATTTTCTGTCTCAATAGTAATGTTATTTCCTGCTACAAGAATGTCTGCTTGAACCCTCCCTGCAAATTTTAAATTATTTCCTATTGCATATACGTCAGATTGAGCATCTAATGTTTCATTAATATTATTATCCGTGAAAAACTTATTTGACGCACTATCTAAAGTATCAGCATAAGCACTAAATGAAAAACTGCTTATTAATAAAAAACCAATAGCAAATAGTACAAAGCGCTTTAAATTTACCCTCATTAATAATTTCCCTCCTAAAATTTCCTATACACTATAGTATATCACATTATAATGTAAAATTCTTCATAATCCAAACTGCTACACTTCCATTTTTTACTTTAAAATTGCCATAACCTTCATTATCGATTAAAATTTCTTCCTCGCTTCCCCCTAACGCATCAATAAATTTTTTACCAGCATATTTTTTACTAATATACATTTTCTTTTCTCCACCTAACCTATTAGTAAGCAAAACTGCCAACCCAGAATTTTCATATTCATCTATGCCCTCTCTAGTCCATCCAATTATGTTTTTATCATTAAAATAATCATATTGTTCTCCATAACTTAATCTTTTCCTAATTTTCAATAAAATATCCAGACATTTTCCAACTCCATAATATGCTGAACTTGGAATCCCATAATAATCTCCATAAAATACACAAGGATATCCTTCAATTCTTAATAATATTAATGCATATGCAATTGGCTTAAACCATGGTTCTACCCAAGATTGTAGAGCACTACCGATTTGTGTATCATGATTATCTACAAAAGTTACCGCCTTTGTCGAATTTCTCTCAACAAGAGTTCCTTTAAAGATATTTCTCATATCAAAATCCCCATTACTCCTTGATGCCTCATAAAAATTAAAATGTAAAGGAACATCAAATAGAGACATTACATTTTTAGTATTTTTTATATAATTTAATAAAACATCTACATTAGGGTGCCAATATTCACCTACAGCAAATAATTCTTTTCCACTTTCCTTTCTTAAATACGTAAGCCACTCAACAAAAAAATCATAACTAATATGCTTAACTGCATCTAACCGAAATCCGTCAATATCAGTAAACTCTAAATACCATTTTCCCCATGATTTTAATTCTTCAACAACTTCTCTATTTGAAAAATCTAAATCTGCACCCATCAAATAATCATAATTTCCATTTTCATTATCAACATACTTATTCCATTCTTTACTTAAAAATTTATATATACTATTTCTTTTTGTTTTATCATCATAATCAATACCATCAAAATCATTCCAATCCCATTTAAAATCCGAATACTTATTATTTCTTCCCGTAAAGTTGAACTTTGTCCAAGCTTTGATAACCTTCGTTCCACTAATAGGTATATTCCTATTAAAAAATTCTTCTTCGCTTGCTTCAACTTCTTCAACATCATCTCCACCCATTTTATGATTTACAACAATATCAGCATAACACTGAATATTATTTTCTTGTAATTTTTTAATTGCTTGTAGATATTCATCCTTACTACCATACTTTGTTTCAACTGTTCCCTTTTGATTAAATTCACCTAAATCATATAAATCATACGCTCCATATCCAACATCATATATTCCACCAATTCCTTTATATGCCGGTGGAAGCCATAATGCAGTTATTCCTAACTCTTTCAAATTTTCTGCTTCATTTAATACTTCATTCCACAATTTACATTTTGGTAGTAAGAACCACTCAAAATATTGCATCATAGTTCCATTAAACATGTAAATACCCCCATAATTCACCTTAGTTTATATAAAAGATGGCCCTAATATTGCTAAATATCAATTATTCATTTAAGTACCTATGAATAGTTTTTATGGTATTATTAGAATAATTCATATTTTTAAAATAACAATATTAGGGCCTATGTTAAAAAGAGACTACTTAAAACTAATTTATCTCATTGTTACAAACATGGATAATCTCACCTCATCTTTAGTATATAATGAACTCATCTTCATGGACACTTATACTAAAACTAAGAATTTTTTAATCTTAAGTAATCTCTTATTAACTATTACATTATTATATTTATGATGTAATCCTTTGATTTATTATAACTTTCGTCATCAACTTCAACAATCATAAAAGTACCATTTTCTCTATACTCTTCTTCTAAGACTCTTCCATTTCTATGAAGGAAAGAACTCATATCACTTCTATCATATGGAATTAAATACTCACACTTCTTCATTTTATAAGGAAGATTTTCTTCAATAAGCATTAATAATTCTTCTAAATTAATACCTTCTCTTGCTGAAATTTCTATTGTATCATATTCTGCTGTTGCTTCTTTAATTGCTTCTATTTGTTCTTCTGTAGCCTTATCAATTTTATTTAAAACTAATAATGTCTTCTTATCCTTAGCTCCTAATTCAGATAAAACTTCTTCAACAGCTTTAATTTGCTCTAAAGCCGTATCACTTGATGTATCAACAACATGACATAAAAGGTCAGAATAGATAACTTCTTCTAATGTTGATTTAAATGCCTCTACTAAGTCATGAGGAAGCTTTCTAACAAAACCAACTGTATCTGTTAGCGTAATTATCCCTTTATTCTTAAGAACTATTGCTCTAGTAGTTATATCTAATGTAGCAAACAGCATATCTGCTTCAAATACCTTTTCTTTTCCTGCAACTTCTTTTTGTGATGCTACATCACAAAGGGCATTTCTTAATGTTGATTTACCTGCATTAGTATATCCAACTAAAGATACCTTAGGAATGCTTTCCTTATTTCTTTTTTCTCTTTGAGTTTCTCTTATTTTTTTGATTTTCTTTAATTCATCATTTAAATCATATATTTGTTCTTTTATATGTCTTCTATCAGTTTCTAGTTTCTTTTCTCCAGGTCCCTTAGTACCTATACCCCCACCAGTTCTTGACATTATTGTTCCTAAACCTTGAAGTCTACTCATTCTATACTTTAACTGAGCAAGTTCAACTTGAATTTTAGCTTCTCTAGACTTTGCTCTTCTTGCAAATATTTCAAGTATAAGTGTTGTTCTATCAATTACTTTAGCTCCAATAGCTGCTTCTAAATTTCTAACTTGTGAACCTGATAATTCATCATCAAATATAACAACATTAGCTCTTAACTTTTGCCTTAATTGAGCAATTTCAAGAACCTTTCCTCTTCCTATATAAAATGCTGCATCAATTTTACTTCTACTTTGATATACACTTTCAAGTACTGGTATATCACAAGCTTTTGTTAGTTCCTTAAGTTCTTCTAAACTTTCTCTTGTATCTGAACCAACTAAGATTGCCTTTTCTTCATTATCTTCAATTATTTCCTTTTCTTTTACTAAAGAGTCAATATAATTTATTTTGTTTAAAATATGAATCTTTGTAATTTTATCAAGAGGTATATTACCATCTTCCTCATAATCTAGCTTATCATCTGTTACAGTAAGCATACCTAATGAACAATCTAATATCTTACCTTCATAAATTCCAATTGCTACAATAGCATCCAGCTTTAATTTAATTAATGCGCTAATATCTAATGCTGATAAATTACTCATTCCATTTGGATGTGTATGAATAATTCTTACTCCTGCTAGCCTCTTTTCACGAATATCTAAAGTTTCAATTTCAACAGATGTTGAATCGCCAATTGCTATAGATTTTATGTTTCCTCTTCTATCAATTGCAACACTTACTTCTCTTTCAATAAATGCTGATACTCTAGAAATAACTTCAATTATTTCCCTTGAACAAACTTCATCCTTTGGACATTTAACTTTATATAATCTATCTAATTCTTCTATAGCAGATTTTTTTACTCCATCTATATTTCCATATATCATATTTTCACCTCAATTTAAAAATTGTTTATATATCTGGTAAGTAAACTCATTAATATGTTTCCCCATGATATATAAACATATAATTTTTCATGAAATTTTATTCAATTCCATATTTCACTATATTTTATCTTATTCTAATTTAAATGTAAATAATTCTATCTCTTAATAGTTGTCAAATTTTAAGTTGCAAAACTCATAAAAACTTGCTAATATTTATATTATTATTAAAAATATTGTCTAAAAAATTTATTTTTTAGTTTCTTTTTAATAACTGATTATTAGAATAGTTTTTTTCATATAATAATGTAGTAATGATATCGTAATGGAGGGTTTTAACATGGAAGATAAAAAACGTAACATTCTTTTCTCTGAAGAACAAATTAAAGCTAGAGTAAAGGAACTTGGTGAAGAAATAACAAAAGACTATGAAGGTAGAGAAGTTTATATATTACCTTTATTAAGAGGAAGTTTTGTTTTTGGAGCTGATATCTTTAAAGCTTTAGATTTAAAAGCAAAAGTTGGATTCATGACAACTTCAAGTTATGGCAATGGTGAAGTTAGTACTGGTACTGTAACTGTTGTTAATGATATTCCAGATAATATAGAAGGCCTTGATGTAATAATAGTTGATGATATTATCGATACTGGATATACAATGGAATTTGTTATAAACCACGTAAAAAAATTAGGTGCTAAGTCTGTTAAAACTTGTGTTTTACTTGATAAACCTTCTAGAAGAAAAGTTGATTTAAAACCTGATTATTGCTGCTTTGAAATAGAGGATTTATTTGTAGTTGGTTATGGATTAGACTACGAAGGTTACTATAGAAATGTTCCTTATGTATTTAACTGGGAAACTAAATAATTAATAAACATAGTTAAAGCTAGTGATTACAATGACTTCACTAGCTTTTCATTCTCACTTATCATTAAAATTTATACCCAATTTGTACCCTTTTTCTAAAAATATATTAATTTCCCTTTTCATTTACTTCACGACCATAAAATTCTTCATTCCAAATCTTGATTAGTTCACTATTCTTTTTTAGCCTCCTATATGAATCATTTGCTATCTGCTGAATTCTTGAAGGAAGTAACATTTAACAAAGAAAGTAAGCTAGAAATGGAGTTGTATGACTATCTAATTAAACAAAGTAAATTAGTGTGGAAGGGTAAGCATATTAAATTACTTATACAAAAATAAAAGGCTGGAAACTGATCCAGCCCTTTATTTTAGAACCCTAATAAAGTATATATATTTCTTTGAACCTCATTATCCATTACTTCTAACATATCTTCTCTATCATATTCGTACCAATCTTCGGTAAATCTAAAAAAATCTTTGTAATATTCGCTTTGAATAAGATAGTCTGCTTTTGTATAATCATTCATTAAATGGCCAACTATTCTACAATTTTCATTAACATCTCTAAGCAACAAATCATATCCACCTATACCTTGAACTACTATTCTTTTTTCATCATTAGGAATTGTATTAAAATTAGAATCTTTAAGCTCAATAGATAATAATTCATCACTTGAAAATACTGCTAATTTAAAATTATAAGAACCACATTTTGGGCATTCATCATGTCTATTGTCAAAGAAAGAAACTCCGCATTTAGTACAAGTTACTAAATAACCATCATCACCATAAAGTAATTCTGTGTTTTCTTCATTAGTTATAATCCCATCACCTGTTGTTGGATTTGCTTCTGTTCTAAATAATCCATATTCTTCTGTATATTCTGTTTTAGCATCGGTTTTATGATAGTCAACAGCAATAAAAATTCCGTAAATTATCATTATAGCACTTAATATTATAGCTATTACTCCTATTGCAAAAATACTTTTTTCTTTAACACTTTGTTTCATAAATAAATCCCCCTTCTATCTTAATAACCAACTGAACTTAATCCATATTGAATTTGTTCTTCTTGAGTTGGTTCTGAAACATTGTTAACTTCGTTATTTGTTCTATTTTTTTCTATTGTATTTTTTAGTTCTTCCATTGTGTTTTTTACTTCTTTGTCAGTAAAGTTTTGTTCTTCTAAATAGCTTCTTATATTCCTGATTCCTCATCTTTCATCATAATATTGGTTTTCAGCTATTATACAAGCAATATCTTGCCTGTCTATATTTGATTCATTTACAGCTTCTTTAATAACATCCAATGAATAACCCTTAACGTAAAGGTCTCTTTGTAATGCAGCAGGAGTAGCATACCCCCTTAACTTTCCACTTCTTAAAGTTTTAGCAATATAACTTTCATTCAGAATATCTCTATCTTCTCCAATTATTCCCACTTAAATCGCTTTATGTCCCTCTCAAATGTTTATATTATTTTTTCTGTTACACTTTATTTATAAATATTTTTCAATAATGCTTTGAGTTCCCATATCCTCAAGCCCATCTTTAGCTAATTCCTCATACATTTCAAGTACTTTATTAAGTATAGGAAGATTTTCTCCTTTTTCATCCATTACTTCCTTAGCAATTTTCATATCTTTTATAAAATGCTTATTGAAAAATCCTGGTGCATAATCTTTTTCAATCATCTTATATCCATTATTTTGCATCTGCCAGCTTCCTGCTGCCCCCTTAGATATAGCATCTAAAACAGTTTTCGTATTAAGTCCTACCTTTTTTGCATAAATAATAGATTCTGCCACAGCTGCAACTGTTCCTGCTATGGCAATTTGATTGCAAGCCTTACAATTTTGACCACTTCCTATTTCCCCAAGATAAATTATATTTTTACCTAAACATTCAAATAAACCATACATTTCATCAAAATCTTTTTTATCTCCACCGACCATTATTGATAAAGTTGCATTCTTTGCTCCAATATCGCCACCAGAAACAGGCGCATCTAAAATATTAAACTTCTCACCTAAATCATATATTTTCTTAGCCAATAATGGTGATGAAGTTGTCATATCAATTAAATATGTACCTTCTTTTGCGTATTTAAATATACCTTCTTCACCTAAATATACTTCTTCAACGTCCTTTGGATATCCTACAATAGTGAATACTACATCTGCATTTTCTACACATTCTTTAATAGTACTTGTAACTGTAATTCCAAATTCTTTTAAAGGTTCACACTTAGAAATTGTTCTGCTAAAAGCAAAAACATTATGTCCATTTTTAGCTAAGTTTATTGCCATATAACTTCCCATGACCCCTATTCCTATCCATGCTATATTCACATTTCCAATCCTCCTTTTTATTTCCATTTTTATTTCCTTTTTTATTATATGTCATAAATTTCATTAAATCAATTTAGTAATTAAATAATAAATTTAATTAGAACTTAAAATCATATTCAAATTTATTATTTAATTTAATATACTACATTTTTTATAACCAAATATATGTATATCTCTTAAAAATAAAAAAGTGGATTACACCACTTTTTTATTTTTAATTAGATCCATTCATATTTATTGCTGTGTCTGGAATTTTTCCTACTATTATAGTATCAGAAATTGGAATTTGAGTTGTAACTTCTATTTCATCACTATGGAATGGTACAACAACTCTTATTTTTGCCTCTACATTTAAATAAATTTTATGTCTTGTTTGATTAATTCCTGCACTTTCAAATTCTGATTCATATGATGTAGTTATATTACCTACTTGTTGCATTTTTACTGTAATTTTAGGTCCTATGTTATAAAACATAATATTATTAGTTAAATACCCTAATGGTATTTTAACCCCCAAATCACCAAGTTCAGATAACTTTTCATCACAATTTAATACAACTTGAGACGCTAAATAATTTTGCTTAGCAGTATCTGCTCTTATCATAGTTATATTTCCTTCACTATCTTTTTCTATATTTATAATATCCTCATAATTAAAATTATCAGAAAAAACCTTAACACTTTCTTCATTTATAATTCTTACTGCTTCAGACTTCATCTTAACTTCGCCAACACTAAGTACAGATGTTAATATCCTTTTGCTAAACATATAAAAAACTCCATTAAACAACATAATAAGCAAAACAATTATTAACAGTCCATATGGAAATTTACTTCGCTTAGTAGCTATTTTATAATGATATTTAGGTTTTTTTGTATAATACTTCATACTCTCACCCTAATAGTTATTATTTTACTATTACAATTAATATGCTATAATTGAATAGAATATTATATTTTATATAAATAAAAGGAGGAACTAATGGCTAAAGATTCTAATAAATCAAAAAGTCCAAAAGAAAAAGTAGTTAAAACAAAAAACAAGAAAAAAACCTTAAAAAAGAAGCCATCTAAAATTAAAAGATTTTTTAAATACTTTTTCCTTACAATATTAATTCTAGGATTATTAATCGGTGTTGTAGGCGTTGGATATGTAGTCGCTGTAATTAAAACAACACCTTCATTAGATGTAAATGCTATTTATAATTTAAATCAACCATCAATGGTATATGATGATCAAGGTGAATTTATAGATGACGTACCATCAACTGAAATCAGATATATTATTTCTTATGATGAGATGCCTCAAAATTTAATTAATGCATATATATCAATAGAAGATGAACGTTTTATGAGTCATGGTGGTATTGATATTAAGAGAATTTTAGGCGCTGCTGCCAGAGATGTAATGGTTATATTAGGTAAGCAAAATGGAATACATGGTGCTTCTACTATTACTCAGCAATTAATAAAAAATACTCTTTTATCATCAGAAGCTGCTACAGAGTCAAGTCCGATAGATCGAATTAATAGAAAAATAAAAGAAATAGTTTTAGCTGTTCAATTAGATAAAGAATTAAGCAAAGAAGAAATTATTAGAACTTATTTAAATACTATCCCTTTAAGTGGTCATATTTATGGTGTAGAAGCTGCTTCAAAATATTTCTTTGGTAAAAGTGCTAAAGATCTTACACTACTTGAATGTGCTTATATTGCAGGTATTACCCAAGCCCCTACTACTTATAGTGCTTATAATACCGGTGCTTCAAATTATCCTAATGGATATATTAACAGAACTAAAACAGTGTTAAATAAAATGCTTGAGTTAGGCTATATTTCTCAAGAAGAATTTGATGTTGCTTATGCTGATGCTGAAGCTAATAACTTTAATTTCAAAAAACTAAATACCGATTCTCAAGTAAATCATGAATGGTTTGTATATCCTGCCATTGAACAAGTAAAAGATGATTTAATTGAAAAGTACAAGTATACAGAAGACGAAGCAAAAAAATTATTAGTAAACGGCGGATTAAAAATTTACACTACACTAAATGTTGAAATGCAAAATGCAGTACAAGAAATATTAAATGATAGAACAAACTTACAAGTAGATGATACTTCTGTTGATGAAACTGACAGTTACGGTGTTCCATTATTACAAGCATCAGCTACAATAATAGATTATAAAACTGGTCAAGTTAAAGCACTTGTGGGAGGTCGTGGAGATCAACCACCAACTTCACTTAATAGAGCTTATTCTGATCTAAAATCTATCGGTTCAACTACTAAACCATTAACAGTTTATGGACCTGCAATTGATACAAAACTAATAACTGCAGGTACTCCACTTGATGATACTTCAGTTTCTGATGAAATACTTAAGAAGTATAATTTTGGATCTGTAATACCTAAAAATGCTAATGGCTCTATGGCTGGATATGTTACTGCAAGAGAATCGTTAACATATTCAAAAAATCTAACATCAATTAAGACTGTAGATATGCTAGGTTTAGATACTGCTATAGATTATGGTGAAAAATCTGGTCTTAAATATGCACCTGAATCTCATACAATGTCAGCATTAGCACTTGGTCAATTTGAACAACCAACAGGAAATAGAGATGGTGGTAATACTACTATTTTAGCTTCAGCATATGGTGCTTTAGGAAATAATGGTGTAAGATATGAGCCAATACTTTACACTAGGGTCGAAGATGCTAGTGGTAATGTATTATTAGAAAATGAACCTGAGGCAATTAATTTATTCTCACCTCAAACATCATATATTCTTTATGATATTTTAAAAGGTTCTTCTAGTAGTGCAGAATTTAGTGATATTCCTGTGGCTGGTAAAACAGGTACAACTAACTCTTCCGATAATTTCTGGTTTGCTGGAGTAACTCCATACTATTCTGGATCTGTTTGGATTGGATATGATGCTCCAAAGAGAATGAGTGGTAAGAGCTCTAGCGCTGCATCTTTATTTGGAAAAATAATGGCTGTAGCTCATGAAGGCTTAGAATATACAGATATAGAAGCTCCTTCTGGTCTAGTTCAAGCTACTGTTTGTAAGGATTCTGGTAAGTCTCCTACTGACTTATGCTACCAGGACCAAAGAGGTAACAGAGTTAAAACTGAATACTTTATTAAAGGAACTGAGCCAAAATCAGTATGCGATGTTCACGTTAGTATTGCTGTAAATAGCTCAAATAACAAATTAGCTACTAAAAATACTCCTGCAAGCCTTCTAGTAAATAAAGTATTTATCAAAAAACCTAATGCAAATCCAAATGCAGATGATTATCCTTTTGTTGTACCAACTGAAGAAGATAATACAAAAGCAGAAGAATATATTGACTTATCTCAAATAGGGTTAAGAGCAAATATGGATTTATTAGATGCTATTGTTATATTAAATAACAGAGGAATTAAATACTCATTCGATGGTCTTTCAGTTTCTGGTAATATTACATCAGGACAATACACACTAGTTTCATATACAGAAAAAATTAAATCTGGTGAAACTGTAGAGCTTAAAATAAAAGCTACTACTAATACTCCTGATGAGGATATTGGTAATAACGATGATACTAACGATACTACTAATGATGATGCTACTACTACTCCTGACTCTGATACAGATGCACAAAGAAACTCTATAACAGATATAATAAACGGAATATTTAATTAATAAAAAATAAAGGCAGTACGAAGTACTGCTTTTATTTTTTAGTTTTATGAATTTTATCCTGCATCTATATTCATTTTTTTCAATAATAATATCATTTTTGTATTTTAAAAGTGCTTTTTTGAATAATTCAATCTCCCTTCTTGCATTTTTCTTTTTTTTATTGTATACTATAGAAAAGAACTGGAATTATCTTATAATTAAGGGGGAAAATATATGGATTTTATAAATGAGTTTATCTTATCTATTAATGATTTTATTTGGACTTATATTCTTATTGCAATGCTCTTAACAATCGGAGTATATTTCACATTTAAAACTAAATTTGTTCAATTTACTAATTTTAAAGAGATGTTTAAATTACTTAGTGAAAGTACTAATTCAAAAGGAAAAACTAAAGGACAAGTCTCTTCATTCCAAGCATTTTGTATAGGTACTGCTTCGAGAGTTGGTACTGGTAATTTAGCTGGTGTTGCTTCTGCAATTGCTATAGGTGGTCCTGGAGCCGTTTTTTGGATGTGGCTTATTGCACTAATTGGTTCAGCTTCAGCCTTCATTGAATCAACTTTAGCTCAAATCTATAAAGTAAAAGATGGTGATAGCTTTAGAGGTGGCCCTGCATACTATATGGAAAAGGGATTAAAGAAAAAATGGATGGGTGTATCATTCTCTGTTCTTATTATTGTTTGCTTTGGATTTGCATTTAACTCTGTTCAATCTAACACAATTGCAGCTGCCTTTAATTCATCATTTAATGCAAACAAATTACTAATCGGTATTATATTAACAGTGTTAACATTAATAATAATATTTGGTGGAGTAAATAGAATAGCTAAAATTTCAAGTATTTTAGTTCCAGTAATGGCTGTTGCTTATATAGTTATTGCATTATTCATTATAGTGATTAACTTCAAAGAAATACCTAACTTATTCAAAACAATATTTGAAAGCGCTTTTGGATTTAAGCAAGTAGTTGGTGGTGGTATAGGTGCTGCTTTATTACAAGGTATAAAAAGAGGTTTATTCTCTAACGAAGCTGGTATGGGATCTGCTCCAAATGCAGCAGCTACTGCTACAGTATCTCACCCTGTAAAACAAGGATTAATTCAAACTTTAGGAGTATTTACTGATACATTAATTATTTGTACTTCTACAGCTTTTATTATTCTATTATCAGGAGCGCCATTAGATGGATCAGTAAAAGGAATAGAACTTACTCAAATGGCATTAATTTCTCAAGTTGGTTCTTGGGGTGGAACATTTATAACTATTTGTATATTATTATTTGCTTTCAGTTCAATTATAGGTAATTACTATTATGGTGAAACTAATATACAATTTATCTCTGATAAGAAGATATACTTATATATCTATAGAATCTTAGTTGCTGCAATGGTTCTATTTGGATCAATTGCATCAATGGATTTAGTTTGGAACTTGGCTGACGTATTTATGGGCTTAATGGCTATCTTAAACTTAATTGCAATAGTAATGTTAAGTAAGATTGCTATATCTGCATTTAATGATTATATAGCTCAAAAGAAAGCCGGAAAAGATCCTGTATTCTATGCCTCTTCTATAAAAGAACTTGGTGACGAAGTTGAAGAATGGCAAAAAGATGATCAAGAATATATAGCATAAAGAAAAGCTTTATCAAAACCTAAGTTTTGATAAAGCTTTTTTAGCAACTACTAAATACACTTATGCATAATGTTATATGTATTTATTTTTTCTTATCCCCCACTGCACAATTTGAATTACTCCGAACTAAATAGCATCTTAAATAAACTAATCTGTTTATAACTATATGTAAATTATGTAATATTTACTGTATAATTGTACTGTATTACAAAAATGGGTCATATATACGGATTTCGGCGAATCAATAGGCAATATATTATCATATGCATTATTAATTTTTTACTATAGTATTTATTTTTTATTTATTAAAATTACTGTTAAACATACTATAATATCACTTTTACCTAATTTGAAGTCAGAGCTCAAAGAGTACATTTCTGAAACAATAAAAAAATGTGAAATTGATAAAAATAAAATAACTTTTACTAATACACTATTAAAATAGAGCTATAAATGTATTTACATCTATAGCTCTATTTTATGTTACTTTATATTATTCCTACTATTTCATTAATATCTTTAATACCTTGTTCTCTGCAGAATGCTTCCATTTCTTCAATAATTTCTTTTCCTGCCATTGGATTAAAGAAGTTCACTGTTCCTATTTGAATTGCTGATGCACCTGCCATCATGAATTCTATAGCATCTAACCCTGTTGTTATTCCACCTAAACCTATTATAGGTATTTCCACTGCCTTAGCAACTTCATGAACCATTCTTAGAGCTACTGGCTTAACTGCTGGCCCTGATACCCCTGCATATACATTATTAAATACAGCTTTTCTCTTATATGGATCTATTGCTAACCCCTTTAATGTATTAATAAGAGATAACGAATCTGCTCCTGCTTCTTGACATTTAATAGCCATATCTACTATATCCTCTGCATTAGGAGATAACTTAACCATAAGTGGCTTATCAACTATTTCTTTAGCTTTCTTAACAACTTCATAAGCAACTTCTGATTTAATTCCAAAAGCCATTCCTCCACTCTTTACATTAGGACATGATATATTAAGCTCTATCATATCAATATCTGTTCCTCTAAGTTTTTCTAATGCAATTTCATAATCTTCCATACATCCGCCACCAACATTTGCAATAATGTTAGTTCCTAATGCTTTCATCTTTGGAAGTTCTTCTGCTATAAATCTATCTATTCCTGGATTTTGAAGTCCAACTGAATTCATCATTCCTGATGGTGTTTCAAACACTCTTATTCCATCATTTCCTGCCTTTTCATTTAAAGTTAATCCTTTCGATGAAATACCACCTAAAATTCCTACATCATAAAAATTATTATATTCTGCTCCAAAACCAAAGGTTCCTGATGCTGCTATTACTGGGTTTTTAAAATCTAATCCATTTATATTAACTTTTAACATTTTATCTTCTCCTTTGGTCTATTATAGTTCTACATAGTATCCATCAAATACCGGACCATCTTTACAAGTTCTTTTATTTCCATCTTTAGTCTTACAAGTACACACTAAACATGCCCCTACGCCACAAGCCATATGTTTTTCCATTGAAACATATACTTTTACTTGCTTTTCTTTACACATTTCTACAACTCTTTTCATCATAACTTCAGGACCGCAACATAATACTGTATCATATTTATCTAAATCTAATATTTCTGTTACAAATCCCTTATGCCCATATTTCCCTGTATTCGTAGAAACAAAGCTTTTATCAACAAATTCATTTATTTCATCTATTAAATACACATCATCTCTAAACCCTGCATAAAGATCCATTTTTATATCTTTATTTTTTTCTCTTAGCCTTTTAGAAAGCTCTAACATTGGCGCTGTACCAATTCCTCCACTTACTAATGCAACTCTCCCATAGTCCTCTTCTAAGTTAAATCCATTACCTAAAGGTCCATTTAAACTTATTGTATCTCCCACTTTTAATTCTGCATATTCCTTAGTCCCAGCACCTACAACAGCATAAACAAAAGTTAGTGTTTCCCCATTAGTTTCACATACACTTATAGGTCTTGGAAGAAGAGTTGCTCCATTATGCTTAAGCATATAAAACTGACCTGCTTTTGCTTCATTCTTATCTTCCACAATCATCTTAAAGATTCCATTTTGAATTTCTTGATTTAATAATACTTTTCCTTGTGTGTACTTCATAAACTCCATCCTCCTAAAGACTATTAACTGCGTTTCTTATTTCATCTCTCATTCTTATAGCTTCTCTTCTTGCACAAGCAGCAAATTCTTCTGGTTTATTTTCCTTTTTATATGCTAAAAGAATAGCTCTTGATGAGTTTACAACTCCACCATTTCCATCTCTTAAGTATAAAGCTACATCTTCTGCCTTTCCACCTTGTGCACCATATCCAGGTATTAAGAAAAACATATCTTTATATCTTTCTCTTATTTCCTTTCCTTCTTCAACATGAGTACATCCAATAACTCCACCTATTGCTGAATATCCACATTCGCCTTTTACAGCTTCACCCATCTTAGTAAGCTTATCACCTACAACTTTATAAACCTTACTATTATCTTTTGTATCTATATTTTCTATATCTTCAGCACCTGGATTTGAAGTTCTAACTAGTACGAAAACACCCTTATTTCCACTTTCCATATATGGCATATATGGTTCTATACTATCCATTCCCATATATGGACTTAATGTAATAAAATCTGCTTCAAAATCTCCACTAAAATGCCCTTTAGCATATTGAGTTGCAGTTGCCATTATGTCTCCTCTTTTTATATCTGCAATTATAATAGCATCTCTTTCTCTTAAATATTCTAATGTTTTCTTATATGCTATAAGACCAGCTAATCCTAAAGCTTCATAATATGCTATTTGAACTTTAAAGCATGCTACAACATCTAAAGTTTCATCTATAATTGCTTTATTATATTCAACTATTGCTTCTTCTACTGATCTTCCTTCTAAAATATGTTTAGGTATGTATTCAACAGCAGTATCTAATCCTAAGCATACTACTCCTCTTTCTTCAACTCTTTTATATAATTTATCCATTATTAAACTTTTCATTTTTAATTTCACCTTTCTACACTTATGATAACATTAAACTTCTTTACTATATATTACTTTTCCGCCTCTTATAGTCTTTATAACTTCTCCAAAGTATTTTCTTCCTTGGAAAGGAGTATTCTTACCTTTAGATACAAATGTTTCTTTATCAACTATTACTTCCTTATTTAAATCAACTAATACTAAATCTCCATCTTTTCCAACATTAACTGTTCCTTTGTTCATTTTAAGTATATTAGCCGGATTTTTAGACATTAATTCACTTAATTTATTTATAGAAATATTGTTATTTTTTACTAATTCTGTATAGCAAATACTAAATGCAGTTTCTAATCCTACCATTCCTGGAGCACCCTTTTGCTTATCTTCCTCAGTATGAGGAGCATGGTCTGTCCCTATGCAGTCAACAGTTCCATCTTTAATTCCGTCTACTATTGCATTAACATCTTCTTTTTCCCTTATTGGAGGATTTACTCTATAATTGCTTATATCTGTTGTTAATCCTATATGATGTGGTGTAACCTCACAAGTTACATTTCCACCTTCATTTTTAGTTCTTCTTATTGCATTAATTGATTCAACTGTACTTACATGAGCCATATGTAATCTTGCACCTGTTACTTTAGCTAAATATAAATCTCTTATAGTCATTAAATCTTCTGCAATTCTCATATCTATTTTAGAAAATGTTTTATCTTCAGCATGAGACATTATAATCCAATTATTTTCTTTTGCTTTTTGCATAGCTTTCATCATAACACTTGAGTCCATAACCCCAACGCCATCATCAGTTATAGCCACTAGTTCTTTATCATCATTAAAAGCCTCTAAGTGCTCTATAGACTTTCCACAAAAGTTTTCTGTAATTGATACACATTGATGAACATCAATTAATCCAACTTCTTTAGCTCTATTTCTAACATACTCTACTACTTCCTTTGTTGAGCAAATCGGATTAGTATTTCCCATTAAGCATACTCCAGTATATCCTCCTTTTGCTGCAGCTTTAGAACCACTTTCTATATCTTCCTTATGAGTTAACCCTGGTTCTCTAAAGTGAGCATGAGTATCTATAAAAGATGGCATCACTGTATATCCTTTTGCATCAATCACTTCAATACCATCTTTATTTATTTCTTTACCAATTTGATTTATTACTCCATCTATTATTAATATATCACCTTGAAAATTTTCATTTGCATCTATCACGTCAGCATTCTTTATTAATAAATTCATAACTTTTATACCTCACTTGGATTTATAATTTGTTCACAATATTCACATTTATAGCTTCCTTTTTCTCTATCTAATAACTTAAAGCTATGTGGTATATAACTTTCTACTGAAGTAATACAATTAGGATTTTCACATATTAATATATCTTGAACTTCTTCAGGAAGTTCTGGTTTAATCTTACTAACAATAACCTCATCTCTCACTTCATTTATTGTGATACCTGGAGAAAGTAACCCAAGCACAGTATAATTTATTTTTTCTAAATTTTCAATTTTTATTATATCTTTTTTCCCCATCTTTTTACTATCAGCATTTATAATTAATGCTACTTGATGTCCAAGTTCATCTAACTTTAAATATCTAAATATTTTAACACCCATACCAGCTTTTATATGATCTAACATAAATCCATTTTTTATACTAGTTATTTGTAGCATTACATTACCTCCAACAACTTAACTATTAAAGCCATTCTTACATACATTCCATATTCTGCTTGTCTAAAATATACTGCTCTGTCATCACTATCAACTTCTGTTGCAATTTCATTTACCCTTGGAAGTGGATGCATTACTATCATATCTGACTTTGCCTTTTTCATTTTTTCATTATCTAATATATAACAATCCTTTAATCTTAAATATTCTTCTTCATTAAAGAACCTTTCCTTTTGAATTCTTGTCATATATAATATGTCTAATTCTCCGATTACTTCTTCTATATTTTCTACTTCTCTAAAAGATATATTATTTCTTTTTAGTACTTCTTCTCTTATATATTCTGGAATTACCAATTCTTTTGGTGATATAAGTATGAATTTAGTATCTTTATATCTAGACATAGCCATGATTAAAGACTGAACTGTACGTCCGTTTTTTAAGTCACCACATAATCCAATTGTATGTCCTTCTAATGTTTCTTTTTGTGATTTAATAGTTAACAAATCTGTTAATGTTTGAGTTGGATGTTGATGCCCACCATCTCCTGCATTTATAACTGGAACTGATGAATACATGCTTGCGACCTTTGCTGACCCTTCCTTAGGATGTCTCATTGCAATTATATCTGAATAAATTGAAACCATTCTTATAGTATCTGCTAATGTTTCTCCTTTTGCACTAGAGCTTGAGTTTGGTTCGGAAAACCCCAATATTTTCCCTCCTAATCTCATCATAGCAGCTTCGAAACTAAAACGAGTTCTTGTACTTGGTTCATAAAAAAGTGCGGCTAAGATTTTACCATCACAGATGTGCGAAAATTCTTTTGGATTTGAAATTATTTTTTCAGCTAATTCAAAAATTTCATTAAGCTCCTCTTTAGAAAAATCCATGGGGCTTATTAAATGTTTATTTATCATTTATAGTCACTCCTTTTTAACATCACTGTGTTAAATTTAAAGAATACAAAAAACCTTCCTTAAAATTTAAGGAAGGTATAGTAATCTTATAATATGGGTATTATTACAACTTCCTTATGAATCTCTCGGATTCCTTTAAAGGTTCTTTTTTGTTAGAATAACATTACATTCAAATTTTGTCAATGCAATTTAATTCCAGTTGTTCATTACCCCATCCCACATCATTTTACCACATTTCGCTAAAGATACTGTTCCATAAACACTATTTGGTATATCTTCAGATAATACAGTAAATGTAAATTTTCCTTTTGGTAATTCTAAATATGCAGTATCATTCTCGACACCCTTTTTATCTCCAGTTTTACTTGATATTTCTATTTTTAAATCATCAGGAATGTATAATGCTAACTTATTTTTAATTTGTTGTCTTCTTAATATATCTATAAGCATCTGACCATTATCTTTTGATAAGAATGTTCCATTGGCTAAATGTTTCCATATCCTTGATAAATCATATGCAGTAGTTATATTTTCAACATCAGTAATTACAATCCTTTCATCATTCGTTTTTCTATTTAATCTTGTATTCTTTAATCCCATAGCAATTATATCTTCATTAATCTGTTCCATTCCAACTATATCTATAATTTTATTTGCTGCAGTATTATCGCTTTGTATTAGCATTATTACAAGAAGCTCAAATACTGTATATTCTCTTTCATTAAATTCATGAATAATTCCTGTTCCGTAAACCTTATCTCCACTTTGGATTTTAACTTTATCCATAAAGTCTACTTTCTTATCTTCTACCGCTTTAATTAACGAAACAGCTATTGGAAGTTTCATACATCCTGCGGCAGTCATAGAAACGTTTTCATTGTATCCATACACATAACCACTTTTTAAATCTTCAAAAAAGAAACTATATTTCCCGATTCTTGATTCTAAATATTTCTTTATTTCTTTCATAATACCCTCCTAAATCCACTGATTCAATAAATTTCTCTTGCTTTAATATAAGTATATCATATTGTCAGAATATTTTGAAGTATTCCTTTAAATTTTTTTCCATTTTTGTACACTCATCAAATCTATCTAACTTATTTTTAATACTTATAGTCTTAATTTTAAAAATAGTGACAATTCTGCAAAAAATAATTGTACATTATAAAATCATTTTTTGCATTTGTCACTATTTATATACTTTAATATTTACTTATTATTCAGCAAAAGAAATTCCTATCTTTTTAGCAACTTGTACTAATTCTCCCTCTGGATTTACTTTCTTAGTATTTTGCCCTATTACATTTTCTAATGTATCACTAGTGATAGTATCTCCTTTTAAACAAACCATTCTTCCAAACTTTCCTTCCATCATTAATTCAACAGCTGCTACACCGTATCTTGTTGAAAGAATTCTATCATAAGTAGAAGTATTACCCCCTCTTTGAACATGTCCTAAAACAGTACATCTTACTTCATGTTCTTTAATTAGCTTTTCTAAATCATCAGCTAACTTATTACCTATTCCGCCTAATCTTATTGGATCTGGACTATCTGCAACTATTTTAGATACTACAATATCTCCATCTTTAGGTTTCGCACCTTCCGCTACTACTATTATAGTAAAGTTTCTTCCTTCCGCTTCTCTTTCTTTTACTTTTGCTGCAATTTTATTAATATCATATGGTATTTCTGGTAAAAGAATTACATCTGCTGAACCTGCTATCCCTGATTCTAATGCTATCCATCCTGCATTTCTTCCCATTACTTCACAAAGCATGATTCTATGATGTGATTCTGCTGTTGTATGAAGTCTATCTAAAGCTTCTGTAACCACATCTATTGCAGTATTAAATCCAAATGTCACATCAGTAGATGCTAAATCATTATCTATAGTTTTAGGAACACCTATTACATTGATACCTTTTCTAGCAAAATCTCTAGCTGATGTTAATGTTCCATCACCGCCAATTACAACTAAAACATCAATACCTTCTTTTTTTAGATTTTCAACTGCTACATCAGATACATCTTTTTTTACCATTACCCCATTTTCTTCAACGAGATAATCAAATAAATTATCTTTATTTGAACTATAAAGAATGGTACCTCCTCTATGTAGTATACCAGCTACTGAATCTAAGTTTAAAGAAACAAAATCATTATTATATAATCCTCTATATCCAAATTTATACCCTATTACTTCGATACCATAATTTAATATTGCTGTTTTTGTTACGGCTCTAATTACGGCATTCAGGCCTGGACAATCTCCACCACCTGTTAATAACGCTATTTTTTTAATTTTTTGTTCCATTTTAAATTCCTCCCTACCCATCTACTTAAACTAATAACCTTTCAGCATTTTTTCCTTATAGCCTACCTATTACTACATAGTTTTTCATAAAATTCAGAATATTTCCTCTTATAATATAATATCATATATTCAAATAACTGGAAAGGGTTTTTTTCAATTTGTACTTTTCTACAAAAATAAATGAGAGATAGTATTTACACTATCTCTCATTTTTACTAATATGCTAATTCTAATCCTTGAACATCTATTGTTATATTTTCATCATTAACATACTTATCGTATACTTTTTTAATTGCATTATAATTATTTGTAATTAATTCTTTTGATGCGCTATCTATGGAACTTGGCATATCATTGTATGCTGATTCAATATTTGAATATGCTCTCCATACATCTTTATCTACTGTAATGTAATAACATGCTGCATTATTTAATGCTAAAATATCTTTTTCGTTCAATGAATATGCTTTTCTTATATTTTCAATAGCTTTATCATATTCTTTTTCATTATAGTAAATAGCACCTAAAGCTCTGTAATAATCTCCATTATCTTTATCGATATCTATTGCTTTATTTAACTCTAAAATTGCATCATCAACTTTTCCTATATCTAGGTTTAGTAATGCTAAATCATAATATACTTCGGTGTTATTTTTATTCAACGTTAACGCATAATCGTAATAATACTTAGCCTTCTCTAAATCAAGCAATTTAGCTTCATATAATTTAGCAATATTCATAATTAAATTATAATTATATGGTTCATTAAATATAGCTATTCTAATATAACTTTCAATTTTATCTGAATTTTCTGTATCAATTAATATATTAGGCATTAATATTCCATAAGTATTTTCATACTGCTGATTAGCCAATATAGCTTCATTAGCAAATTCTTTTGCTTTATCATATTGACCTTTACTATAGTTATCCCAAGCCTTACTATATAAATCTACATATGAATCTTCTTCTAATTCATCAGTATTTATATTATTTTTTATTTCGTTAATCACATTTTTACTAAAATCAATATCATTTTTATCAAATGAATTAATTAAATTAATCCAAATTTTATAAACTTCAACTTTTGGATTTTCTTCTGATAATTCTGTTACTTCCTTCAATAACTTTTCTTTATCAGATTGACAAACTTCCATTATAACATCATATAATTTTATTTCATTCTTATCAATTTCATATGAAAGTCTTAAGTTTTCTAAACCATTATCATAATCATTAATCATTATTTGCATCTTAGCTAAAGTAGCTAAATCATAAGCACTATCCTTATCAACTGGATAAGAGTTTACTATTCCTTTTGCTAAGTCTTTTTGATCATTTGCCAAATAAATAGCAAACATTGTTTTTAATAAAGGTTTATATGTATTATAAGTTTCTAAATAATATTCACCAAAACTTTCTGCTTGCTCTAACTCATTATTCATATAAAAAGTGAATACTACTTCATTAATTAATTCTTTATCCTGTTCTAAATACTCATCTCCGCTTTCAAGTATTAACTTATCTCTTTTTACTATCGCTTCTTTCAATAAGTTATTTGATTGAGTTGTATCGCCTTGGATAGAGTATATTTCAGCTGCTCTTACAGTCCAAATTGGCCATGCATCTTCTTTTTGCATTGTCATATATTCATTTATAGCTTCATCATACTTACCATCGTAGTAATATTCTTCTGCTTTATTATTCGTTATTGTAATTGTCTTTGTTCCCATCATGCTTTGTATTGATATTAACACTACAAAAGCAAATAAAATAGAAAGACTTATCGTAATTATTGGTTCAACATATTTGTTTTTATTTGACTTCTTACTAACATTTAAGGAGTCATTTTTTTTGTTTTCCATAATCCCTCCATTTGTTTAATAAATATTCCTAACAATAATTCTAACAAAAAATTAGTTTTTTTTCAAATATTAATTTATGAATTCGATATTTCCCACTAATTTATGTAATTAAAAATGGCAAATTATTAAATACTTTATTTTTAATTAATTAATTTGCCATTATTAGATAAAATTATTGTCTTTTTTTTACTAATCTATTTTCTATTACAGCTACTATCTCGTACATTATAAAGGCAATTACAGATAAAATTACTATACTCATCATAACCATATCTAATTGAGCTATTTGCCCACCATATATTATTAAGAACCCTAATCCTTCTCTTGCAACCAAAAATTCTCCCATGATAACTCCAACCCAAGAAAGTCCAACATTTATTTTTAATGCAGAAATGATAACTGGTACAGAAGCTGGGAAAACTAAATATCTTAATTTTTGCCACTTTGATGCTTGAAAGGTAGTCATTAATAGCATTTTTCCTTTATCTACTTCATTAAACCCTGTTAAAACACTTATTATTGTTGTAACAATTGAAATTAGCAATGCTATTGTTATGATTGCTGATGTACCATTTCCAACCCAAAAGATAATTATTGGAGCAAGTGCTACTTTTGGTAATGCATTTAATACTACTAAATAAGGATCAAGTACTTCTGATGCTGTTTTTGATGCCCATAATAATATTGCAATTGCTACTCCTAAAACCGTACCTAGCGTAAATCCAATTATAGTTTCATAACAAGTTACCCATATATGCCTAAATAATGTACCTTCATTTATAAAGCTAACTAATGATTTTATAATTCTACTGGGACTTGAAGTTAAAAATGGATCTATCCACTTTAATTGTGCGGCAATTTCCCATAGTGCAATAAATGCTACTAGAATTAATGCTCTTATTATTCTTACTTTCCACTTATCCCTCTTAACTTTTTTTAAATACAATTCATGTTCTTTTTCCATACTAATTATCCAACTCCCCCCATAACTTTCTAAAGTACTCATTGTACTCTGGTTCCTTTCTTTTATCGAAAGGAGTTGCATCTTTATTCTTAAATTCTATATTTACATCATCTTTTATATAAGCTGGCCTAGAAGTTAAAATTATTACTCTTTTGGACATTACGATAGCCTCACCTAAATCATGTGTTACCATTATTGCTGTTTTCTTTTCCTTCTTAATTATCTCATAAACATCATCTGTCATTTTTAATCTACTTTGATAATCTAATGCAGAAAATGGTTCATCAAGCAATAGTATTTCGGGTCTTAAAACTAAGGTTCTAATTAAAGCTACCCTTTGTCTCATACCACCAGATAATTGTGTTGGCTTATGCGACTGAAATTTTTCCAACCCATAACTTTTTAGTAATTCATCTGCAAATTCTATGTTTTCTTTTGTATATATTTTCTTAACTTTAAGCCCTAATAATACATTTTCTCTAACAGATAACCATGGAAACAAATAATCTTTTTGAAACATATATCCCATTTTATCTAGATTATTTTTCACATCTGGATCATTAAATTTAATTTCTCCACTTGATGGAGTTAATATCCCACTTATTATATTAAGCAATGTTGATTTTCCACACCCTGACGGACCAATTATACTTATAAATTCACCATCATCAACTGAAAAGCTAATATTTTTAATCGCTTCTGTAACTCCTTCCATAGTATGATAGTTCATATTTATATTCCTTATTTCTAAGAGACTCACTT
The DNA here is from genome assembly GCF_015670405.1 of Clostridium sp. 1001271B_151109_B4. Taxonomy (GTDB): domain Bacteria; phylum Bacillota; class Clostridia; order Clostridiales; family Clostridiaceae; genus Clostridium. The sequence goes on from NZ_JADPBQ010000019.1 coordinate 34,204, forward strand.
TACCACCACCCCATAATAATTTTATAGTTATAGTTAGTAGTTATTTGTTTATTTTCTTAAATTAATTTTTCTAATTTTTAACTACTAACTAAACTATTTATAGTATTAGCTTATTTTGTTGCCTCTTCTGCAAAGGAGTTATTTACAATCACATTAAAATCTGGTCTTGTTTGGATCAAGCTTGAATCATATCCTTGTATAATATCCATTAGTTTATTTAAACCATCTTCACTTACTTCAGGAGTTTCTGAAAATGCATCTATACTCTTATAATTGTCTATTACTTTAACTATTACATCTTTGTCAGTTCCTGGGAAAAATGAACTAATAGAGTCAGCAATTTCTTCACTTGTATGTTGTTGAACCCATAATTGACCTTTGTAAATTGCATTTGTAAATTTTTGAATTATTTCTGGATTTTTATCCATATATGATTTAGTTGTATAGAAACAAGTATAAGCAATATTTCCTGCTTGTTCTCCTACTGAAGAAACTATACTACCACCACCATCATTTTCTAACATTGTAGCAGTTGGCTCAAACAATGCAACATAATCGCCAGTGCCAGATTTGAAAGCACCTGCAGTAGCTGTAAAATCAACATTAGTAACCATGCTTACATCATTTTCAGGATCTAATCCATTTTCTTTTAGTACATACTCAAGGGCCATTTCTGGAATTCCACCTGGTCTACCACCTATTATTTCTTTACCTTTCAATGTTGACCAATCAAAATTTTCTTCAGCTGCTCTTCCAACTAAGAATGAGCCATCTTTTTGTGTTAATTGTCCAAATACAACTGGATAATCTTCTCTTCCTTGATTATAAATATAAACAACTTGTTCTGGTCCTGAAAAGCCTATATCTGCGTTTCCACTTAATAATTGTTGCATAGTTTTATCTGCACCTTGACCTGTAGATAAATCAACATCAAGTCCCTCTTCTTCAAAAAAACCTTGACTTATTGCAACATACATTGGAGCATAAAATACAGATCTTACAACTTCATTTAATCTAACAGTTTGTAACTTTGTATCATCAGTACTTTCTTTTGATGAATTATTTTTCCCACAACCAATAAATGTAGATCCTACTAAAGCAACTATACTGAATATAGCTGCAAAACGTTTAAAAGTTTTATTCATACCTACTCCTTTTTAGATAAAATTGTTTATATTATTATGATTTATATTATGATATATGATTATTTTTTGTTAATTTCTGCAATCGTTTCATCTATTTATTTTTCATAATTTCAAAGATTTCTCTATTATAAAACATACTTCTTACCATATAGACATAACATTACTTTATATTATATTATATAACAATAAACTTTTTAAATTTTATACTTAGATTTATAAGGAGGATTACTCATGAAATTTTTTAGAGAATCAATTTTGATCCTTTCAATTTATTTTGCTGGTGAAATCATTTCAGGACTATTTCATATTCCTATTCCAGGAAACATTATTGGAATGATATTGCTATTTTTATTATTAACTTCTAATATATTAAAAGTTGAAAAGGTTGAAACACTTTCTAACTTCTTCTTAGATCATTTAGCTTTTTTCTTTATTCCTGCATCGGTAGGATTAATGACTTCATTTAGTGATCTAAAAGGCAGTATATTAAAAATAGTTTTATTATGTATACTAACAACAATAATCGTATTATCAGTTACAGCACTCACTGTAGAATTTATTTGCAAGAAAAAACAAAAATCAGCAAATGATAATGGCGATAAACTTACTAAAAAGGAGTCATAAACAAATGGATATATTTACAAATAACATGTTTTTTGGAATATTTATATCTCTTATAGCATTTGAAATAGGTTTATTTATTTATAAAAAAACCAAATTTCCACTTTTTAACCCACTTTTAATTGCTACAATAATCGTAATAGGCTTTTTAAAGATATTTAATATAGATTTTGACACTTACAATCAAGGTGGTCAATTTATAAATATTTTTCTTGGACCTGCAACAGTGGTTCTAGCTGTTCCATTATATAAAAACCTTAATTTACTTAAAGAAAACTTTCTTCCTATTTTTTCGGGAATATTCGTAGGTAGTTTAGTTAGTGTATTATCTGTTATTTCAATTTCTTTTTTCTTAGGATTAGATAATAGTCTAACAATTTCATTGTTAGCTAAAAGTGTAACAACTCCAATAGGAATAGAAATTACAAATACACTTGGTGGTGTTACTTCAATCACTGTTTTAGCTATTATATTATCTGGAATAATAGGAGCAATTGTAGGTCCTACCGTCTTTAAAATATTAAGAATTAATAGTCCAATTGCTAGAGGTATTTCATTAGGAACTTCTTCTCATGCTGTTGGAACTTCAAAAGCCTTAGAAATTGGAGAACAAGAAGGTGCCATGAGTTCATTATCTATCGGAGTTGCTGGTATAATAACAGTATTTTTAGCACCTCTATGTTATTCTCTGCTTTCAATACTAATTAAATAAATTTATATAAAATAAGTCATAGTATCTGCTGATTACTATGACTTATTTTATATAAATTTATTCAATCTAATTAATACATTTCAATTATATATTTTATAGAAATATATATTATGATAAAATATTAACATAATGTTAAATAATATTATATATGTTATCATCTTAGTAATTATTAACATAGTATAATATTATATATTACGAGGTATATAATGACTTTAAAAAACATAATTCACAAACTTGGTAATACTGAAAATGCTGAAGAATTTATTTTAAATCTTTGCAATAAAATTCGCAATTTAAATCCTAAAAAAGCTATAAAAATCTATGATTATTTAATAGCATATACAATAGAAAATGGATTAAATAAAGTTTATCCAAACATACTTTATAATTATAGTTGGATTCAATATGACTTAGGGAATTTTGATGTTGCTATAAAGTTAAATCTTAAAGCTATAACTTTATTCAAGGAGCAAGCTGATGATGATGGAGTCCTATCTTCAATAGCTTTACTTATTGGGCTTTATAGTAATTGCCAAAGATTTGATAAAGCCATTGAATATGCAAATATAGGAATAGACTTAGCTGAATCTACCGGTAACTTTCAAAGATTATGTTCAATAAAAAGTACAATGGGAATTCTTTATTTAGAAATAGAACAATATTCCGAAGCAGAGGATATATTTAAAAAAGCCTTAAGACTACCTAATGTAGGAAACAAAACTAATGAATTATCTATGCTAGTTAACTTAAGCGAATGCCAAATTGAACGTAAATTATATGATGAAGCCTTGATTAATTTAAAAAAGGCTTTACCTTTAGCAAAACAACATAGAATAAGTGTAGTTCCATATATATATTTTCTATCAGCTCGTATATATACAGAAACGGATATTTATGATCTTGCAGAGGAAAAATTTGAAGAAAGTATTAAACTATGTATAGATGGAAACTATTCACTCTTTCTAAATGATACATATATATTTTGGTCAGATTTAGCTTTAAAACAAAAAAAATACACTGAAATTATTAATAAATTGAAAAATATTGAAGGAAATATAGTTAATGTAAGTTCATTAAGAAATATGAGACGACTTTATAAAAATCTACATTTATCTTATAGGAATCTTAATAACTATGAAAATGCATATTACTACTTAGAAAAGCTTAATAATCTAGAAAATGATTTTTCTAATAGAAAATTAGAAAGTATTAAAATAATAAGTAAGACCGTTCAAAATGAAGAAAATAAAATATATAAAACACTCTTTAATGAAACTGAAGCTCTATATACAATAGGCCAGAAGCTAGCTTCTTCTTTAAAACTTGAAAACATTTATAGTATTTTAGAGAAAGAAGTCAATACTTTATTTGATTTTGATATATTATCAATTGGTATAATTAATAATAACTCTATTAAATATGAACTTAGTGTAGAGTTTGGTAAAAGAGTAGAAATTGCTTCTTCTTCATTAGATAAAATATGCTTAGGAATTTATTCGGTTAAAAACAAGCAAGATATCTTAATTAACGATATTTCTAAGGATTGTAACAAATATTTACATAATTATAATGAACTATTAAAGTACTCTTCCTATAGTCAAACAAGTTCAATCACAACTTCTACACAATCCATGATATTTGTTCCAATTATTGCAAGTAAAGATGTAATAGGTATATTAACAATACAATCCTACTGTAAAAACAAATATGACTTAAATGATGTAAATAAATTAAAAATAATTTCAAATTATTTAGGAATTGCTTTAGTTAATTCACACTATTATAATGAAATACAATACAATGCAAATTATGATATGCTAACAAAAATATATAATAGACGAACTGTTTTAGATAAAATTCAAAAATCATATACTGAATTAAAGCTACTTAAAGAAATGGCTATTACTAATATATCTAGTAATGATTCAAAGCTAACTATTAACGAAGATAATAAATATTTAGTGTTAATAGATATCGATAACTTCAAAAAAATCAATGATACTTATGGTCACCAAACAGGCGATGATGTTCTTATATCTATTTCAAGTACCTTAAGAAAGTCTATTGGCGACAACGATGTTTTAGGACGATATGGTGGTGAAGAATTTATTGCTCTTATTAATGATTGTAATAATAATTACTTAGAAACTTTAGACAATATACGTAAAAACATAGAAAACCTTTTTATCAAATATACAGAAAATAATGTTGAAAACAATATCAATGTTACCGCTAGCTTTGGTGTAGCAAAATTAAATCCATCTAAAATGACTTTAAAAGAAATAATTAATATTGCTGACAAAGCTCTATATAAGGCTAAAACTCTGGGAAAAAACAGAGTAATTATTGCAAAAGATATTTAATAAAAAAAGCTTTAGCAGCTAAATACTGCCAAAGCTTTTTTTAATTTATAAATTCAAATTTCCAATTGTAATATCCTGTTTTTTCATCTTTTTCATATCTTAAATACGCAGAAAATAAAGTTCCTTTTTTACTTTTAAGATTTCTAAATCCAACCTTACCATTCTTAAGAAGTAGTTGAACCATCTCCTTTGTTACTTTTTTACCTAGGGATTCAATAAATTTATCATTTTTCCAAATAGTATATTTACAACCATTTTTCCAATTAACACACCCATATCCCTTTTCGCCTTCTATAATTGAATTTCCACATACAGGACATTTACCAATTTCCTCTACCCCTTCAGGCTTTTCAACTTTAAACTTATGAAGCATTGAGCTATCATTTTTAATCTTCTCCACTGAACTTCTTGTAAAATCATAAATTAAATTTAAAAAATCCTCTTTTTTAAATTTTCCTCTTTCAATATCAGATAATGTTTTCTCAAGCCTTCCAGTATATTCTAGGTCTAAAAGCTCTTTTGCTGGGAAAATTTCTACTATGGTTCTTCCAAGTTCTGTTGTAGTTAGGCTTTTTCCTTTAGTTTTGATATATCCAATATCCTTTAGCTTCTTTATAGTTTCAGCTCTAGTAGCTGGAGTTCCAATACTAAAACCACTTAAAATAGCTTGCATCATTTCTTCCGAATTACTCTCATCATCTGAACTTTCGTCTTTATCATCTTTAAATGACTTTCCACAAGTCTCCATTACTCTTAAAAGTGTTTTTTCTGTATGGTACTTAGGTGGCTTCTTTGTCACTTTGTTAACCTTGCTATCAATTATAGCTAAGCTTTCATTCTTTTCAACTAAAGGTAAAATTGTATCCTTAGTTTCTATTTTCTCAACTACTCTCCATCCTTTAACTATTTCTACCTTCCCTTTAGAAACAAATTCACCTTTTATTTGTTCATCATGAACCTTTAAAGTTATTTTTGTTTCTTCAAACTGCGCAACAGGCATAAATTGCATTATAAATCTATTTTTTATAGCATTATAAACATGTTGTTCCTCTGTACTTAATCCCTTTGGTATTACATATGTAGGAGTAATAGCACTATGGCTCTCAACCTTAGAATTATCAAAAACTCTTTTAGATTGAATGAATTTTATTTGATCCTCATAAGGCAACCCCTTTTTATGGGTCTCAAGAACCTTTTTTGCCTTATCAACTAAACTTTCTTCTAAAACACTGCTTGCAGTTCTAGGATATGTTATAAGTTTCTTTTCATATAACCCTTGTGCCACCTTTAACACCTTATCAGAAGTCCAGCCTTTATACTTACTAGTTATATATCCTTGCAAATTTGAAAGGTTAAAAAGACTTTGTGGATATTCCCTTTTCTTTTCAATTTCTTTTTCTACAACTACTGCTTGTTTTTCTTTCAATAATTTACTTAAATTGTCTAAGTACTCTTTTTTCTCAAACTTTTCAGAAGCATTTTCATAATAAAGACTTTCAAATTCTATATTATCTTTAGATTTCAAATTAATTAATAACTTATAATATGAAGACTCCTTAAAGTTTTCAATTTCTTTATCTCTATCATAAATTATCTTTAAAGTAGGTAATAAAACTCTCCCTATATTAATTGTCTTTTTTTCACTTGCACCATATCTTAATGTTGCAACAGACGTCAAATTAATACCTATTGTCCAATCCGCCAACTGCCTTCCTATTCCAGCATCTTGAAGTGGTTTCATTTCACTATTAAGCTTTAAATTTGACATTCCTTTCTTAACTTCATCTTCTGTCCATTCATTAAGAAGAAGTCTATAAATAGGCTTTTTTATATCATAATGGATAAATAATTCATCTGAAATAACCTGACCTTCTCTATCAAAGTCTGTTGCAGAAATTACCCCATCAACATCATCTCTGTCAATTAATCCTTTAATAATATTTATTTGTTTTTCTGCACCCTTATCAACAACTTCCCTATTACTACTATCACATTTTATTTTATACTTAAAACCTTCAGGAATAAAAGGGAATTTATCCATTCTCCATCCCTTCATATTTTCATCATAATCCTTTGCATCATACAATTGAAGTAAATGACCAAAAGCCCAAGTAACTAAATAATCGTCGCCTTCATAAAACCCATCTCTTCTAGTTTTTATTTTATATGCATCCGCTATATTTTTAGCAACTGATGGTTTTTCTGCTATTATTACTTTCTTCAAAATACTCTTCTCCTTAAATTCGTATTTACATCATTACCAGATTTATATTTTATCCTATTTATTTTTATAATTCAAACTTTATTAATTACATTTCATTAAATATCCAAATATAAAATGATAAATATCCTGCAAATAGAATCCATAAAATGTAAGGTATCATCAATATTCCCGATATCCTATCATTTTTAAAGAATTTAATTGTAGTTATGATTATAAGTATTAATAAAATACTTATTAATATAAATGAAATACCATATAACCTTAAATTAAAAAATATAATTGCCCACAAAAAACTTATTAAAAGCTGTACTAAATAATCAAAATATCCCCCATGATCATCTTTTCCTTGCTTATTATGCATATATATTCTATAAGCAGCAATTCCCATTAAAGTATATAAAACAATCCACACTATCCTAAAAACTAAATTAGGCGGTGTAAGAATACTTTTTTTTAATGCATCATATATATTCATTGAATTTTTAGTAAAAAATCCTACTATCAAACTCCCAATAACAGGCATCATAATATTTTTTAATAAACCTATAAATTCAAACTTTCCATTAACGCAAAATATCTCTTTAAATATATTCTTTCTTCTATTAACCGACTTTTTAACTTTAGGTTTCTTCTTTTTTCTCACAAACATCACCCCTTTTATTTACTAATAAAATATATGTTGCTTAACAGTAAATAATGTTTATGAGTAATATAATTTTTAATTTGTCACTTTTTCATTAACATTTACGATTCTATTCGTCCAATTTAATATATGTAAAATAACTTCATCTTTATTACTTTCATTTAGCATTTCATGTCTACCATTCTTATATAATTTATATTTCAAGTCATGTATCCCTAATTCTTTATAGCATTCATATAATCTTTTTATACCTTTACCGAAATCTCCAACTGGATCTTTATCACCAGCAAAAATTAATACTGGTAAATCTTTAGGGATTAATTCTAAGTTTTCTTTTTTATTAATCTTCCATAATCCTCTTATTAAATCATAATAATATGATGTCGTACAAATAAATCCACAATAATCGTCTTCTATATATTTGTCCACTTCCTCATCAACAGAGCATAGCCAATCATAATTTGTTCTATTAGGTTTAAAACTTCTATTAAAGTTTCCAAATGATAACTTGTCCATCATCTTACTCTTGGCTTTTCTTCCTCTTATCATCATTTCAACTTTTGAAATTAATATTCCTAATTTTGTTATGTAATCAGGTCTTCCATTTGTTCCCGATAATATTACTCCATCTAATTCTTTACCATACAATTCAATATATCTTTGACTTACGAAAGAACCCATGCTATGCCCAAATAATATTAAAGGTAACTCCTCATTTTCTTTTTTTATTATATCTGTAAGCTCTTTAACATTTTCAACAAGCATATCAAAACCTTCATTATTAGCTATATATCCTCTTTCTTCATCCTCCTTAGAAGTTTCTCCATGTCCTCTATGATCATGTGCATATACCATAAATCCATGTTCTATAAGCTTATTTGCAAAATAATCATATCTACAAGCATACTCAGTCATTCCATGTGAAATCTGTATTATTCCCTTTACCTCACCTTTAACTTCCCACTTATAACATTTAATTTCTTTACCTTCTTTGTCGATAAACGAAAACTTCTTCAAAACTATCATCTCCTATTTAGTTTTCTAATATATTATCTTCTCACACAAATTCACTGTCAATATTTTATAGTGGATTGTTAAACAATTATTCATATTTATATAATTTATCCTAAAATTTTTTAATTTAATTTAAATATCCTGTTAAGATGCATTTGTTAAAATGTAAGTTTATGATATACTATTTTAGTATTGATATAATCTTTATAGTAATATTATAATTTAACTTATAATTGGTCCTCTAAATCCCTAACCTACACACTAAATGTATACTTTAATTAATGAAATTTATACCTTAACAATTTTGTTAATTTCAATTATATAATTTTATTATTATTAAATTAATAGGTTAAGGAATTTCCTATAATATTACTTTTAAATGATTATAGTTCAATATTATTGTTAATAATGTAAATAAACTATTGTAGGTGGTGAAGAAAATTAATATTAAGTCAATTCTCAGTATATTAGCAACAAAGTTCACATTATTTCTTACTAAAACCATTTTAAAAGGTGGTACTACTTTTCCTGGTAGAGTTGCATTAAAGTTAGATAATAATATTTTAGCAACTGTATCTAAAGGATATAAAGTTGTATTAGTTACAGGAACTAATGGTAAAACTACTACTACAAGCATGATTTATAACATCATTAAAGAAAAAGGTTATCCAGTAATAACTAATAACACAGGGGCCAATCTCTTCCCTGGTATAGTTACTACTTTTGTTGAAAACTACAAGTTCTTTAATAAGGATGAAAATAAATATGCAATTATAGAAGTAGATGAAGCTAATTTAAAATTTATAACAAAGTATATTAATCCTGAAATAATTACTGTAACAAATTTATTTAGGGATCAACTTGATAGATATGGAGAAGTTTATACTACATTAACTAAAATTTTAGAAGGTATAACTCTTGTGCCAGAAAGTAAGCTAGTCTTAAACGGTGATGAATCATTACTTGGAAAGCTTGATGTAAAAAACCCATTAGTTTTTTATGGATTTAAAACACCAATAAATGAAAATAAAACTATTGATGTTAATGCAGATTCAAAATTCTGTAAATTCTGCAAAACCCCTTATAGTTATAACTTTGTTACATATAATCATTTAGGAGATTATTACTGTACAGGCTGTGGTTATACTCATCCAGCTATTAAGTATGGTGTAGACGAAATTGTAGAGTTAACAGCTGAAAGTTCTACTGTTAAATTTGGTAACACTGAAATTTTCTTAGGTCAATCTGGTGTATATAACATCTATAATGCCCTTTGTGCTTATTCAATAGCAAAAGAACTTAATATTGATGATGCTTGTATAAAAAAATCTTTAGAAAATCAAAGTTCTAGTTTTGGAAGACAAGAAATAATAAATATAGATGATAAAGAAGCAAAAATCATTTTAGTTAAAAATCCTGCTGGATATAATCAAGCTTTAGATACCCTTTGCTTAAACAAAGATTCTTTCTCTTGTGTATTCTTACTAAATGATAATTATGCTGATGGTAGAGATGTTTCTTGGATTTGGGATGTTAATTTTGAAAACTTAAATAATGTACCTCTAGATGAAGTTTATATATCAGGGCTTAGAACTTTTGATATGGCAGTAAGACTAAAAACAGCTGGTATTTCTCCATCTAAGTTTGTTATTGAAGAGGAATACGAAAACTTAACTGAACAAATAAAAAATGGTAAAAACAAAAAAATATATATCCTTGCAACTTATACAGCAATGATAAATTACAGAAAGTATTTACATTCTAAGGGTTATATAAAAAACCTTTGGTAGTGTTTAGGAGGCTATTATGGAATTAAATATTTGTCACCTTTATCCAGACTTATTAAATGTATATGGTGATGTTGGAAATATATTAATTTTAAAACACAGAGCTGAAAATCGTGGAATTAAAGTTAATATAATTAATGTTTCAATTAATGATGAATTTAATGCAGATAATTATGATATAGTATTTTTTGGCGGAGGCCAAGATTTTGAACAATCAATTGTATCTTCTGATTTGATGAATAATAAAAAAGCAGAATTATCAAGGTATATAAATAACGGTAAAGTTCTAATAGCTATCTGTGGTGGATATCAATTATTAGGTAAATTCTATACTGCTCCTAATGGTGAAAGAATCGAAGGCTTAGGCATATTAGATATTTATACTGAAGCTGGAGATACTAGATTTATTGGAGATACTGTTATTTACAATGAAGATTTCAATGAAACTTATGTTGGATTTGAAAATCATTCTGGTAGAACTTATGTTAATGGGTTAAAGCCACTTGGAAAATGTGTTCATGGTTATGGTAATAATGGGTCTGATGGATATGAAGGCTGTATATATAAGAATACTTATTGTACATACTTCCATGGATCATTACTTGCAAAAAATCCTGAACTGGCAGATAGATTTATTAAAACAGCTTTAGAAATGAAATACTCAGAAGTTGCTTTAGAAAGACTAGATGACTCTTTAGAAATAAAAGCTAAAGAAGTAATGATTAACAGGTTAAATAACAAACAAAAATAATAATATTTACTTATAAGAAGGACGGGGAGATTATATGTCAAAGAAATTTTTTAGAGCTTTTGTTCTAACACTATGCTTATCATTAGTAGTACCTTTCTTTAATACTATTAATGTATTTGCTGCAACTGAACCTCAAATAATTGGGGAATCTGCTATTACTATGGATTTAGATACAGGCGAAATTATTTATTCAAAAAATGCTGATGAACAACGTTCACCTGCAAGTACAACTAAATTATTAACATCACTACTATTTGCTGAAAGCAAAAGTAAAGATGATTTAATTCCTTACACTGAAAACTCAGTTTCACTAAGAGAGACAACTTTAAATAACTTTATTGGTAATACTGCAAAACCTGGTGATACCCTAACTGCTAATGAAGTAATGAATGCTGTTATGGTTTATTCAGCAAATGATGCTGCTGTTATGATGGCTGAATCAGTTTCTGGTTCTGTAGAGAAGTTTACAGAATTAATGAACCAAACAGCTAAAGAACTTGGTGCAGTAAACACTAATTTCGTTAATCCTAATGGTTTAGAAATAGACGCTAATAGTCATAATGTTACTACAGCTTACGATTTAGCTTTAATTGCTAAAGCTGCTTATGCAAATAATTGGGTACGAGAAGCTATGGGAATAGACAAAACTTCTGTTATTTTAGACGGCAAAACAATTTATATCGAAACTAGAGATAAAATACTTGGCGTTGATGGTAATATTGGTGGTAAAACTGGTAATGAAACTAAGGCTGGACATTGTTTTGTAGGATACTATAACAGAAATGGAAGAAATTTAATTACTGTAGTTCTAGGTTCTCTATATGGAGCTGATGGAATGAACGTATTTAATGATACTCAATCAATTGCTGATTATAGTTATGATGCACAAAAAACTACTTATAAATCTGCTGGAGATGAAGTATCTACTGTTGAATTAAGCTATAAATTATTTAGATTCTTTGGTCCAACAAAAACTATTACAGCTCCAGTTGTTTTAGATGAGAATATTGAGTATTATCAAAATAGCTTTAATGATACTCATTCTAATTTAGAAGTACCAATAGACGAATTAAATGCTTGGAAAGTTGCTTCAAATAACAATGTTGATTTAACTTATACTAGTGGTGCTTATACTCAAACTGTTAAGGGGTCTATCACACTAAGTACTGGGCAACTATTAAAAGCTAATATAGGAATATACGTTCTTTCTTTATTAATAATTATTTTAATAATTGTATTACTAATTGTTACAATAAAATTAATGATGAACTCTAAGAGACGTAGAAGAAATAGAAGAGGAAGATACTCAAGATACTAAAATAGTAATAAGTTAATATCAAAATTCCTTAAAAGTTTCTATTAGTTTATTGAAAACCCCCTGTTTAAAAAACAGAGGGGTTTTTTATTATTAGTTGTGCAAAAAATTAAGCTTCAAAATATAATCAAAATTATTAATCTATTTTAAATTATGTTATATATTTGTATAAAATTAAAAACTACTGACACTTTCTCAACACCCTGAAAGGTATTAATAAATAAAAAATTCATTAAGACCTTTTTACAAAAACAATTCAAAATTTAAATAGAATTAATATGAATACTGTCTATTATATAAATCATAATAGAATCCTTTCTTTTCGGGAGAGTATGTAGATTTGTGTAAAACACAAACCTATATACTCTCACTGTCTTTTTAATATCTACTATAGTTTTTATAAAAAACTATAATCATTAATTACTATAAATCTATTCCAACTAATATTGAATTAATATTTTCCTCAGCATTTTTTATAGCTTTTTTTCGTTCTTCTTCGCTTGTACCTGTTCCATCTACCTTAAGTTCTTGAACATGTTTAATTCCAATATACTTCATTATTTTAGCTACGTAATTTTCTCCATTATCCATTATAGAATCTAATATCCAAGGTATATTTCCCCCTGAAGACTCTATATATACTAATGCTCTATTCTTATCATTTAATAATCCCTTTGGCTTTTTTCCTTCTTCAAAAGAAATTGTTTTATCTGCTTGAACTATACAATCAATATATTCCTTTAAGGGTGCTGGAAATGATAAACTCCACATTGGAGCTGCTATTACATACATTTGTGCACTTATAAATTGATCACATAACTCTCTTATTCTTCTTATTTCTTTCTGATCCTTTTCAGGTAATTTCTTCGCATCTTCTTCACTAATTACGCAATTTCTATCTTTAAAATATTGATATTCTAATCTTGGTATATGTTCCTTATATAAATCTATTTCTTCTACCTCAAAATCACTATACTTTTCTAAAAAACTATTAATAAAAGTTCTTGCTACAGTTTTGGACGCTGACAATTCTTCTGGTTTTGAATTAACACTTATATATAATAATTTTTTCTTCATATATACACCTCTTTTCTTTAATATTATTTACTTTTTATATAAATTTAATAACTAAAAAATCCTGCAGTAAAATTACTGTAGGATTTTTTCAGCTGTACTTCTCCTCTTTCGTTTATCATTCTAAAAAACTCTATGCAATAAATTAATATATTTTTAGTTATATTAAATATTAGTATAAAATTAAAGACTGTTAACAAAGTGTCAGCAGTCTAATAAAAAAAATTTCTATTTTCAATTCAATATAAGCTTATTTATTCATTAATTTGAAATTTGTTACTTTTAAGTTATCACTATTTAAATATTGCAGTTACCCATTCATTAGTTTGATGTTTACTAATAAGCTTAAATCCATAACTTTCAACATTACTCTTAACTTCATCAAAACTCCACTCTACAAGTCCAGAAACTAATAAATTTCCATCTTCTTTTAAATGAGCTTTTATGTATTCCATAAACATCTTAGTTTCTTCTCCACCGATATTTATGAATATCCAATCAAAACTTTCTTTAACCAAGTCAGTATCATCTAATATATTCCCTACTACAGCTTCTATATTAGTTAAATTATTTAATGAAGCATTAAGCATTACCTCATCTTCAACATCTCTTATATCCACTGCTACAAGCTTTTCTGCCCCTGCTATAGCTGCAGCAATTGAAAGTATACCTGATCCTGTTCCAATATCTAAAACAGTTTTATTTTTTAATTCTAGCTCATTTAAAATCAGCTTTAATATATCTTGAGTAGTTTCATGAAGTCCTGTTCCGAAAGCACCTTGAGATATGAAGTTAATCTTTGTTTTCCCTTCAAACTCTTCTTCTGGAGCAGCTATAACATACTTATCATCTAAATGAATAGCTGGAAAATCAAATGTAGTATAATCATTGTTGTTTTCTTCTACATTTATATAATCCATTTTTAATATATCTTTTAACTTTTCTTTAAACTCTTCTAAGCCTTCTTGCTCTTCATAAGCAACCTTTAAAATTATTTCTTCATCTTCTCTTTCTATATATCCATATCCATAATCATCAGTAGTAATTTCTAATGGATTTTCATAGAAAACATTATATATGTCATTTATTGCTAGTTCTTCTATAGTTGAATCTAATTTTTCATATGGAAGTCTATATGATATTATAAACATTTTTCATCCTCATTTCTTTATTTAACTTTACTATTTAATTTCTTTGTATTTTTTGTTACACTAAAATTCCTTTTTCCTTTATTCTTAGTATTCTTGTTATTTTTCACAGATTTTTTCTTAAAACTCTTTTTAGATGTATCTCTTTGCTTGCCTTCTTTTTCTTCGATATTGTCTACTTTTGCTTTAACTTCTTTTTTCCCTAAACTTTCTTTTTTATGTATCGGCTTTTTTGCTACTGAATATCCGAATTTTCCTAAGGCTTCTGTATCCATTTTGAAATACTCTCCATGACAATATGTAATTAAATCAGCTTCTTCAAGATGAATTTTACCTTTTTCATCCATTAAATCTTTATCCACATGTGATCCTACTACCTCTGCAATAAATAAATCATGTGTTCCAAGGGGAGTTATACTTTTTACTTTACATTCAATAGATATAGGGCATTCATTTATATATGGAACATCAACATTTGTTCCCTCTACCATCGTAAAATTCATTTCTTTTATTTTATCAAACTTACGTCCCGGTCTAACACCACAGTAATCAACAGCTCTTGTCATATCACTACTTGGAAGATTAACTGTAAACTCCATTGTTTCTTTTATATATTCATAAGATAGTCTTTCTGGTCTCACAGATATTGATAACATAGGGGGTTTAGTACATACTGTTCCTGTCCATGCTACAGTAAAAACATTTTCTTTATCCTCTTTATTTTTAGATGTTATCAAAACAACTGGTACTGGGTTTAAAATAACACTACCTTTAAACTCTACCTTTTCTTTCATATCATTTCACACCTTTTTCAAAAATTATCTAAACGATTATAACACAGTTTGGATAAATTGCGAAGCAATTTATATTTAACTAAGAGTTTATAGTTAAGAATTAATAGTAGTAGGAAACCCCAAAGGAACTTTCTTAATAATATACTTTTTCAAATTCAGCTTAACTAAATTTATTCCTTAACTATTAACTAAAAAAGAAGCCTTACGGCTTCCTTTTACTCATAAATAAATTTATATACGTTATATCTCGTACTTACTTTATCAACATATTTTTTAGTTTCCTTAAAAGGAATATATGTTAAGTTTTCACCATCACTAGAGTATTCAGGATCATTAAGCCATTTAGTTACATTCCCACTCCCACCATTATATGCAGCTAACACTAGGCTTAAGTCATCAAATTCTACCAGAAGATTATTTAAATACCAACATCCAAATTCAATATTGGTCTCTGGTTCGAATAACATCTCAGGCTCAAAATTATCAATTTCAAGTTTTCCGGCTATCCATTCTCCTGTAGAATCCATTATTTGCATTAATCCCTTTGCTCCCTTAATAGATTCCGCATTTTCATTAAAGTTACTTTCAGTTTTAATAACCGCTAATACTAAATATGGATCTAAGTTATATTTGGTACTATACTCATTTATTATATCACTATATTTATATGGATAAATATATTCTTTTACAAAATATCTCGCTCCAGTTAATAATACAAATAAAACAATCAACCAAATAATAATTTTTTTAAATTTCATTCCCTCTCCCTACTTTGAAATAGATTAAATAGACCTTAAAAATTCAATTAGTAAATCAACTTGTTCTTTAGTTTTTGATAATGTATCATTATTTTCAATAACTATATTAGCAAAATCTTTTTTTCTATCTAAAGGCATTTGAGAATTAATTCTATTAATTGCATCTTCTCTCATTAATGAATCTCTTGATCTTACTCTTTGAATTTGTGTATTATTATCTACCCAAACTAAGATAACATAATCCATATCTTTATGCAAATCATTCTCTATTAAAGTAGGTGCATCTAAAATTACAATACTTCTCTTTTTCTTTTCTAATTCATCAAGTTTATCATTAATTTCATTCTTTATATATGGAAGAATTATTTCTTCATATTTTTTTCTTTGCTTTGGAAATCTAAAAATATGATTACCAAACTCTTTTCTACGAAACTCTCCTCTCCAATCAAAGAAACCTGCACCAAATTCAACTTTAACCTTTTCTAAAATCTCCGGATATTTTACTAATACTTCTTTAGCAACAATATCAGCATCAACTATTTCAAAACCAGCTTCCTTTAACATAAATGAAACTGTACTTTTACCTGACCCTATTCCTCCAGTCAATCCTATCTTTATCATCTCTACCCCCTATTTTGCATCATACCATGTATTTCCTATATTCGTATCTACTTCTAACATTACTGACATCTTTAGTACATTTTCCATTTCTTCTTTTACTAATACTTTAACAGTTTCTAACTCATTTTCTTTAACATTTAAAATAAGTTCATCGTGTACTTGAAGAATCATTTGACTTGCTAAATTTTCCTTCTTTATTCTGTTATAAACCTTAACCATAGCAAGTTTAATAATATCAGCAGCACTCCCTTGAATTGGAGCATTCATTGCTAATCTTTCTCCAAGAGCTTTTACTATTTTATTTGATGATTTTATTTCTGGAATAAATCTTCTTCTATTTAATACTGTTAAAACATAACCTTTTTCTTTAGCTTCTTCCTGAACACTTTCTAAATACCCTTTTATTTTTGGATATCTATCAAAGTAAATTTCCATATATTCAGCAGCTTCTTTTCTAGTTATTTTTAAATCTTGAGACAGACTAAAATCACCAATTCCATAAACTATACCAAAATTAACTGCTTTAGCTCTACTTCTCATAAGAGATGTAACTTCTTCTACTGGTACTTTAAATACTTCAGAAGCAGTTTTAGTGTGAATATCACTATGATGATTAAATGCATCTATCATATTTTTATCATCTGACATATGAGCAAGAACTCTAAGTTCAATTTGAGAATAGTCACAAGATAATAATACATCAGTAGATTCCTGTGGTATAAATACTTTTCTTATTTCTCTTCCCATTTCATACTTAACAGGTATATTTTGAAGATTTGGCTCTGTACTTGATAATCTTCCTGTTGTTGTAACAGTTTGATTAAAACTTGAATGAATAGCACCATCTTCGTCTATAACATTCTTTAATCCTTCTACATAAGTAGAGTTTAGTTTAGTTATTTGCCTATAATAAATAATCTTTTCTATCACTGGATGCTTATCCATTAATTTTTCTAATACATCTGCATTAGTTGAATATCCAGTTTTAGTTTTTTTAATTACTGGTAAGTCTAACTTTTCAAAAAGAATCTTACCTAATTGCTTTGGTGAACTTATATTAAACTCTTCTTCACAAAGCTCATATATTTCTTTTTCGGTTCTAGATATTTCCTCTTTAAACTTAACTGCAAGTTCATCAAGTTTTTCTCTATTCACATTAAACCCTATAGCTTCCATGCTTGATAAAATTGATATTAAAGGATGTTCCACTTCATAATAAAGCTCATCCATTCCTTCTTTATCTATCCTATCCTTTAAATATTCGTAAAGCTCTTTCATACTCGCCATAGCATTACAAATTAATTCATCACCTTCACCTTTTACTTCTTTCATTAAATATTCATTTATTAATACTTCTAAAGGATAGTTTGATTTA
Organism: Clostridium sp. 1001271B_151109_B4; assembly: GCF_015670405.1. Lineage (GTDB taxonomy): Bacteria > Bacillota > Clostridia > Clostridiales > Clostridiaceae > Clostridium. Next base: position 52,549 of record NZ_JADPBQ010000019.1, read on the forward strand.
GCTGAATCTATAAGATAAGCTGCAACTACTGTATCAAATATAAATTTCTTTACTTCAACATTGTACTTTGTTAATATTGTGATTAAATTTTTACCATCTTGAATTACTTTTTCTACTTTCTCATCTTCCATAAAAGCTTTAAGTACATTAATTGCTTCATTAGAATTTTCCATATTTATTAATTTGAAATCTATTAAACTAACTTTATCACCATAGTTTATATATAGTTTATCTAATTCTATTTTAGAATAAATATTTGAGTTACAAGTACTATAAGAAATAAAAGCTATTCCCTCTTTTACTGATAATACTTCTTTAAGTTCTTCTATTGTAGTTACTTCATTTATTTCTATTTTTGCTACTTCTTCTTCAACTTCTAAATCATCTCCTGGAAGTTTTGCTAATAAAGACTTCATTCCAAGCTTAAAGAATAATTTTTTAAGTTCTTCTCTTTTATAATTTTCTTGACTTTTAATATCTTCTAAATCAAAATCTATTGGAACTTCTGTCATAATAGTAGCTAACTTTTTACTGAAAATCGCTTGTTCACTATAAGTTTCTAAATTTTCTTTAAGTTTTTTACCACTAATTTCATCTATATGTGAAAGTACGCCTTCCATTGATCCATAAGTAGAAATAAGCTTAAATGCTGTCTTTTCTCCTACCCCTGGTACTCCTGGAATGTTATCTGACTTATCTCCCATAAGACCTTTAACATCAATATATTGAGTTGGGGTAACTCCAAACTCCTCAATAAATGCATCTTTATTATAAACAGCAGTCTCTGTTACTCCCTTTTTAGTAATAACAACTTTAATATTATCACTTGCAAGTTGTAGAGCATCTCTGTCTCCTGTAACTATAAATACTTCAATCCCATTCTTTTCTGCAAATTGAGCTAATGTACCGATTATATCATCTGCTTCAAAACCATCTATCTCATATATATTAACAGCTAATAAATTAAGTACTTCTTTTACAAGAGGGAATTGTTCTCCCAATTCTGGAGGCATCTTTTTTCTACCAGCTTTATAATCTTCATATTCTTTATGTCTAAATGTTGGTGCCTTTCTATCAAAAGCCGCAACTATGTAATCAGGTTTAATTTCTTCCTTCATTTTAAATAACATATTTGTAAAGCCATAGACAGCATTTGTATGAATTCCTTCACTATTTGTTAAAGGTGGTATTGCATAAAATGCTCTATTTAATAAACTGTTTGAATCTAAAATCAGCAATCTTTCCATTCTTTCCTCCAGTATTTTACTTTTATATTTTTAACTATTATTTAGTAATTATAACATATTTATATTAAAATATACTAAGTTCTAATTCTTCTGATAAATCTTTTAATATATGTATTCCACCAATACTGTTTCCCTTAGAATCTAACGCTGGTCCATATATACCTATTCCAAATCTTCTAGGAACTGCAGCTATTATTCCTCCACCTACTCCTGATTTTGCTGGAACGCCAACATGAACTGCAAATTCTCCTGAAGCATCATACATTCCACAAGTAACCATAATAGTCTTTACTATTCTACATATCTCTCTTGAAATTAAAACTTCATCATTCCAAGGTGCAATACCATCATTTGCAATTACAGCTGAAAATCTTGCTAAATCCTTTGCAGTAGCTTCTATTGAACATTGCTTAAAATAAAGATCTAATATATCTTCAACATTTCCTTCTAAAATATTAGAACTTTTCATAAAGTAAGCCAAAGATCTATTTCTATCTCCAGTAGCTTTTTCACTTTCATAAATTTCCTTGTTTATTGAGATATTAGGATTATTTGTAGCTCTTCTTAAGAAATTTAATATTCTTTGAATTTTATGCTCTTCATTTTCTCCAAATATAAGTGAAGTTGTTACTATTGCTCCTGCGTTAATCATAGGATTATATGGTCTATCTTGATTTCTAATTTCAAGATTCACTATACTATTAAATCCCATTCCTGTTGGCTCAACGTTTACTTTTTTAAATACATTTTCTCTTCCATTGTCATTAAGTGCAATTATTAAACTAACAACCTTTGAAATACTTTGTATTGTAAATTTAACATCACTTTGTCCAGCCCAATATTCCTCATTATTTTTTATATCATATACACAAAGGCCTAAATCTTCCTTCTTAGATTTTAATAATGCTGGTATATAAGAAGCTACTTTTCCTTCTTCTGTGTATTTTTTATTTTTTTCTACTAAGTTAATTAATAAATTTTTCATTTTTTTATCCTTTTCATTTAAGTAAAATTCTTTATTTTATTTGAATAATAAACCTAGCTGACACTTTAAATTTTAAACTTATATTAAAAATTGTACAGCATCAATTCACTAATCAAAAAAGTTAGCAAATTTATTTTATTTTTGCAGTAATAATTATATTAATATTATTAACTTCTTACAAGTTATTATATAATTTAAATTTATAAAAATGAAGTATTAGAGATTTATTCTGTAACCTCATCTTTACCATTTCCACACTAATATTGATCAATATTTCCAAAGAAATATATTTCCCTTCTAACCTATCACTTTTTCTTCTTTTCTTGATTCAGCTTAATGCATAATCCTCTATGCTTTTGTTCGTCTTATAAATAACTCTTAATAATACTGTAAATAATAAATAATATCTTCTTTAATTTAAATATTAAAATACTTTTATTTTCTTTTAAAAAATTTACTAGCTAAGCATGTCATAATATAAAATTACATATAACTACACTATTTATTAATTTTACTTATTTTATTTATAACATATATGCTTTTTAAAAGATAAAATACTATACTTTCCGTAATGATGTTATACTATATTTATAAATTATAATTCCACATTTTAAGGAGGACCATATATGAATAATGATTTATTAAGAAAATACGCTTCTCTAGCTGTTAATACAGGTGTTAATATTCAAAAAGATAATATATTAGTTATTTCATCACCAATTGAAACTGCAGAATTTGCAAGATTAATTACAGAAGAAGCATATAAAGCCGGTGCTAAAGATGTTATAGTACATTACGGAGATCAAAAGCTAACTAAAATAAAATTAGAAAATAGTTCGCTAGAAACCATCTCTAATGTTCCAGAATGGCAAGCAGAAAGTTATAATTACTATGCTAGACAAGGAGCTTGCTTTATTTCAATAGCTGCAAGTGATCCTGATGGATTAAAAGGTATTCCTGTTGAAAAAATAGGTGCTTCTCAAAAGGCTAGAACTTCAGCACTAAAAGAATACTATGATAATTCAATGTCTAATAAATGTCGTTGGTGTGTACTATCAGTTCCAACACTATCATGGGCTAAAAAAGTATTCCCTAATGTAAGCGATGATAACGCAATGGAGTCATTATGGGATGTTATATTTAAAACAGTAAGAGTTGATACTGAAAATCCAGTAAAGGCTTGGGAAAAACATAATGCTTACTTAGAAGAAAAAATTAAATTTATGAATGATAACAACTTTAAAATCGTACACTTAAAATCTTCAAATGGAACTGATTTAAATATTGAACTTCCAGAGGGTCATATTTGGGCTGGTGGCTCTGAAGGAGATGCTAATGGAATACCATTTAATGCAAATATGCCTACTGAAGAAGTATTTACCCTTCCAAAGAAAACAGGAGTAAATGGTATAGTTTATTCATCTAAGCCTTTAAGTTATGGTGGAAATTTAATAGATAATTTCTCAATTACTTTCAAAGATGGTAAGGCTGTTGATTTCACTGCTGAAACTGGATATGATGTTCTAAAACAAATGCTTGATAGTGATGATGGAGCTAAATACTTAGGTGAGGTTGCTTTTGTTCCTTATGATTCACCTATTTCTAATTCAAAGTTGATTTTCTTCAATACGTTATTTGATGAAAATGCCGCTTGTCATTTGGCCTTTGGAAGAGCTTATGAATCTTGTATAAAAGATGCTGATAAGTATTCCGAAGAAGAACTTGAAAGAATAGGTGTTAATAATTCTGTTATCCATGTTGATTTTATGATTGGAACTAAAGATCTTGAAATCACTGGAATTAATAAAAATGGTGAAACTATTCAAATCTTTACTAACGGTAATTGGGCTTATTAAAGTTATTATTTGACATATAAAAAGAGTGTTTATAATTATAAACACTCTTTTTATATTATTCATTTATTATGTATATTGTTAATCTTTAAAGTTTTATTATTAAATTTTAGTGATGACTATTGACCTATTTTTTGAGCACTATCTGGTCTAGGTTGATTCTTACCTAATTTTCTTGATTCATTAGAATAACCTACCTCATTTGCTGTTTCTACTCTCATCTTTTGTAATTCAGCCTTTGTTTTTTGTCCAGATTTCTTATTATCTTTTGAGTTTTTATTATTTTTATGAGACATTTATTTATTACCTCCTTTGCTTTCAAGCTTATTTTATGTTTCCTATAATAAATTATGCCTCATATTCAACTCCAATATATGGTTTAGACTACGTTGCTAATACAAGTATTAGTGACAACGTAGTCTATACTTTTTATTTATAATCTACTTCTTATTTCCTTAATGAATTCATATGTGTTTACAGTTTTTATTTCTTTTAAATCTGTAAGCATAGCTAAATCCTTAGTCATTACTCCATCTTCTATTGTTTGTAATGAAGCCCTTTCTAACCTGTCTGCAAAAGAAACTAACTCTAAGTTATTGTCTAATTCTCCTCTTTTTCTTAAAGCTCCAGTCCAAGCAAAAATAGTAGCCATCGAATTAGTAGAAGTTTCTTCACCTTTTAAGTGCTTATAATAATGTCTTTGAACTGTTCCATGAGCTGCTTCATATTCGTAGTATCCATCTGGTGATACTAAAACTGAAGTCATCATTGCAAGTGATCCAAAAGCAGTTGCTACCATATCACTCATTACATCCCCATCATAATTCTTACATGCCCAAATAAAACCACCATTAGATTTAATAACTCTTGCAACTGCATCATCTATTAACGTATAAAAATACTCTATATTAGCCTCTTCAAACTTATTTTTATATTCATTTTCAAAAATTTCATTAAATATATCCTTAAATGTATGATCGTATTTCTTTGAAATAGTATCCTTTGATGCAAACCATAAATCTTGTTTAGTATCTAATGCAAAATTAAAACAACTTCTTGCAAAGCTTGCAATAGATTTATTAGTATTATGCATCCCCATTACTACGCCTGGACCTTCAAAGTTATGAATAGTTTCCCTAACTTCTTTGCCATCTTCGCTAGTAAAAACTAGTTCTGCCTTCCCTTTTCCCTCAAACTTCATTTCAACATTCTTATAAATGTCTCCATACGCATGTCTTGCTATTGTAATTGATTTTTCCCAATTCTTTACGTGCGGTTTAATTGAGCTAACTGTAATTGGAGCTCTAAATACCGTCCCGTCTAAAATAGCTCTAATTGTTCCATTAGGGCTTTTCCACATTTCTTTTAAATTGTACTCTTTTATTCTATCTGCATTTGGAGTTATTGTTGCACATTTAACTCCTACGCCATACTTTTTTATAGCTTCTGCAGCTTCTACTGTAACCCTATCATTTGTTTCATTTCTTTTTTCTATCCCCAAATCATAATATTCTGTTTTTAGTTCAACAAAAGGATTTAATAATTCCTCCTTTATCATACCCCAAATAACCCTTGTCATCTCATCTCCATCCATTTCAACCAACGGAGTTGTCATTTTTATTTTTTCCATAATATATAGCCCCCTTATTTTTGTATTTTTTACATTAATAACAATATTATATCACACCTTTTCTTCTTTTCAACCTTTAATGATGGATTTAATATAATTACTTGCAATTTTCAATAATTTTTTAGCACTTATATCAATTAAAATAGTATTTTTTGAATTATATATATTAATTCTTGCATTTTAATTGTATAAAAAAAAGACTACCCTAAAATAAAATGGACCCTATATAGTAGACACTCAAAAAAAGAGTATCTATCTATATAGAG
>NZ_JADPBQ010000001.1:0-42249 GCF_015670405.1 Clostridium sp. 1001271B_151109_B4
AAAAAGGAGTTGTATTCAGATTGAATTTATTAATTCAATCTGATACAGCCCCTTTTTTTTACTATCTATTTAAATATTCTTCCATAATGTTTTTAACCATAGGAATTGGAATGCTACTTCCACCTCTATCTTTAACATCTTCTATAATTGTTGCAATAGCTAATTTTGAACTAGTAGTATCTACTGCAACAAACCATCCATTTTCAGTTCCATTAGTATCATCTTGAGATGATTTAATTTCAGCAGTTCCTGTTTTAGCAGCTATATTATATCCATCAATTTTTATTTCATATGCATGACCATCTTCATCATTTACCATAGCAGAAAAATCTTCAATTAAAGTTTGAAGGTTTTCAGGTTTAATAGCAGCTTCTTTCCAGATAGAAGCAGTACTATTATCAGATAAAACCAATATAGGAGTCATAATATTACCGTTGTTAGCTAAAGCGCTATATGCTAAGGCCATATTTAAAGGAGTAACCATTAATTCACCTTGACCATAACCTGTATCAGCAAGTAAAATTTCAGAATTTAAGCTTCCATCATTAGAAATACTAGAATCAGTCATTGGATATTCGAAAGTCATTTCTTCACCTATACCAAATCCTTTTATACCACTAATTAAATCATCGCTACCGATCTTTAATGCAGCTTGGGCAAAGTAAATATTATCAGAATGCTTAGCGGCTTCTCTTAATGAAACTGGACTAACATTTTCTACCCTAGTTATTTTGTAATTACCCCAACTTGAATCTTTTTGCCATGTTAATCCATTAATTTCTATAGCTTCATCAGGATTAATTTTTCCAGTGTTTAAGCCAATTGCAGCTGTGATTAGTTTCATAGTAGAACCAGGGGCATATGTTTTACTGAATCTATTTACAGTATCAGTGTAATTATTTGCTTCTCTTTCTGCAGCTTTAGTTTTAGTAACATAAGTTGTAAACATATTAGAATCATATGATGGAGAGCTTACTAAAGCTAAAACTTCACCAGAAATAGGATCAACAGCTGTTACCGCACCTTTTTCTCCATTTAATTGTGTATAAGAATTACTTTGTAAAGTTGAATCTATTGTAAGTTTAATATCTTCGCCATTAATAACTTCTTTTTTTAAGATACTTATTTCATCAGAACCTCTTTTAATGTAAATTTCAGCACCATCTTCACCACGTAAAGTATCTTCATAAACAGATTCGATTCCAGCTTTACCAATTAAACTTGTTGAAGTATAACCAGAATCACTTTTGTTCTCTAATTCTTCAGCAGTAATTGCCCCAACGTAACCAATTAATCTTCCAAATGCTTCTCCACCATAGTAAACTCTTGAAGTTTTATTATTAATAAGGATTCCCTCTTCATTTCTATTAGTAAGAGTTTGTAGCTTTTCATCAGTAGTAGTTATATTAACTATTGGAACAAAAAGTTCTGGGTCAGTATTTGCATCTAACTTACTTATAATAGTCTCTTCGCTAATATCTAATGTATTTGCAAGTTCTGTAATTTTAGAATCACGATTTTCATTATTAAATTTAGATGGATGAATTCCAACTACTGAGACCGTACCATCTTCAGCTAAAATATTACCATCTCTATCTAATATTTTTCCTCTAGCATGACTTGTAGTTCTAACATAAACTTTATCATCCTTTATCATATCAGGGAAAATCAAGCTTTCATCCCATTTAATTAGATAGTTGTCTCCTTCCTTATAAATATCAACGTTGAAATTATTTAGGTTTAATTCACCCGCAATAGTAGTTCCTTTTAAAGTGAATGAGGCAGTATAGTAATTGTCCTGTTTTTCAAGCTCACCATTTAAGGAAATGTCTAAATTATCTAAGTCAATTGCTGAATAGATAGTAGTATATCTATTAACAAAAGTTTCCTCATCAATTGAACTCTTAGATTCCTCTGTTAACATGGAATACATTCCAGAAAAATCACTTTTAATCCATTTTTCAACATAGGAATTAAAAGCTTCATTATATTTACTTGTTTTTGAGCAACCTAATGAAAATATTATTACTATAATTAATGATAAAAGTAAAAGTAGCTTATTTAGGTTTTTCATAATCATCCTCCTTTGATTGTTTAATATAGTTTATTATACTATTTTAAGTAAAACATTCCAAATAAAAATAGTAATTTAAAAATTTTTAATAATACTGCTATTTAAATACGAAGTGTATTGATAAATAAAAAATAAATATATACAATTATCATATCGATAAAAATAGATATGAGGTGTTATAATGGAAAGTAAATATGTAGCAAACTCTAAAGTATTTAAAGCTTTTTGTGATGAAAACCGATTAGTGATTCTCGAAATTCTACAAAGTGGTGAAAAATGCGGATGTCATTTATTGGAAAGGATGAGTATTGGTCAATCTACTTTATCACATCATATGAAAATATTATGTGAATCTGGAGTTGTTAAAAATAGAAAGGATGGGAAATGGACATATTATTCAATAAATGATAAAGGATGTGAATATGCAATGGAGCTATTAAAGTTATTAACAAAAGTATATAGTAATGAAAATGTAGATAACTCAAAGTGTAAAAATTAAAAAAATTATATTTATGAAATAAAGAATATAAAATGAGTAAAGGATGATTAGGATGAAGAAGAAAGTAGCTTTTATTTGTGTGCATAATTCTTGTAGGTCGCAAATGGCAGAAGCATTAGGAAAAATTTATGGAAGTGAAGAATTTGAAAGTTATTCAGCAGGAACAGAAAGAAAGCCAATGATAAATCAGCAGGCAGTAAAAATAATAAAAGATTTATATAAAGTAGATATGAATAAAACTCAAAAATCTAAACTGTTAAGTGATATTCCTAAAGTAGATATAGTGATAAAAATGGGGTGTAATGTTGTGTGTCCATATCTTTATGCAGAGCATATTGAAGATTGGGGATTAGAAGACCCTACTGGGAAAAGTGATGAAGAATTCATAAAGGTAGCTAAAGTAATAGAAGAAAAGGTACAGGAGTTAGTAAAAAAAATTAAAAATAATGAAATTTAAAGTATAATAATTTTTTTATAGTAGATTATTATTAAACATTAAACTAAGACTTTGATTTGTGAATGGAGATAATATGAAAAAAATAGACTTAACCAAGGGGAAAGTAATATCAGTTATAGCAGCATTAGCATTACCTATAATGGGAAGTTCACTATTACAATTTACATATAATTTAATTGATATGATGTGGGTAGGGCGCCTTGGTAGTAATGCTGTAGCAAGTATTGGCTCTTCAAGTTTATATATAAATATTGGTAATGCTCTAAATTCTTTAGTTGTTATTGGAACGGGAATAATGGTTGCACATGCAATTGGTAGAAAAGATGATAAGGGAATAAATGGATATATCAATTCGGGAATATTAATAAACCTAATTATAGGTACTGTTTTTGGTCTAATTCTAATATTTTTAGGAAGGAATTTTATAGGTTTTCTAAACTTAAATAATAGTGAAGTAGAACGTAATGCATATTATTATTTGGCTCTAAATGCTCCTATTTTATTTTTTGCATTTTTCAATATGATGTATACGAGAATATTGGGTAGTTTTGGTAATAATAAATTTGCCCTTAAGATAAATGCAGTTGGTGTTATTTTAAATATAATTCTTGATCCTGTATGTATTTATGTTTTTAAACTTGGTGTTATTGGTGCTGGGGTAAGTACATTAATAGCAAATATTATAATGTTTATTTTGTTTAGAATAAATACAAATGGTATACTTACTTATAAATATGATTTAAAAGTTGATTTTGAAAAGATGAGAGAAATAATAAAGCTTGGTTTTCCTATGGCATTTCAAAGAGTTTTATTTACAAGTATAAATATTATCTTAGCTAAGATTATAGCCATATTTGGAGCAGAGGCAATTGCCGCACAAAAAATAGGCGTTCAAATAGAATCTATTGCATATATGATAATTGGAGGACTAAATGGTGCTATTGCAAGTTTTACTGGGCAAAATTTTGGAGCAGGGAAATCAAATAGAATAAAAGAAGGGTATAAAAGTGCATTGCTAGTTGGTGTGAGTTATGCAATAGTTATGGCAGGCGTATTTTTAGTGTTTAATAGACCATTAATTAGGTTGTTTATAAGTAATGAATCAACCATCATAATTGCAGGGGCTTATTTAAAAGCAGTAGCTTTTTCACAGGTATTTAGCGCGGTTGAAATGATATCTAATGGAATGTTTACTGGTATAGGAAAGCCAAATATTCCTGCAACTATTAGTATTGTATTTACAAGTCTTAGGATTCCTCTAGCTCTATTATTAATTAAACCTTTTGGGATAAGTGGAATTTGGATTAGTATTTGTATATCTAGTATTTTAAAGGGAGTATGTTCTTACTTAGTTTATGAAACTAAGATTAGAAAGATTTTGTAGAGAATATGTGTTTTTAGGAAAGTATGATATAATTAGTTAAAATTCCAAATGAAAAAGGAGCAGATATGAGTAAAGTATTAGTATTGGCAGAGAAGCCATCGGTAGGAAGAGATTTAGCAAAGGTTTTAAAATGTAATAATAATAAAGGTTCATATATAGAAGGAAGTAAATATATTGTAACGTGGGCTATGGGGCATTTAGTTGGACTTATGGATCCAGAAGGTTATGATAATAAATATAAAGAATGGAAGATGGAAACACTTCCTATGCTACCTAAGAATATGAAGTTGGTAGTGTTAAAGAAAACCGGAAAACAATTTAATGAAGTTAAGAAGCTTATGAATAGAAATGATGTCAGCGAAATTATAATTGCTACAGATGCTGGAAGAGAGGGAGAGCTTGTTGCTCGATGGACTATTGAAAAGGCTGGAGTAAATAAGCCACTTAAAAGATTATGGATTTCATCTCAAACAGATAAAGCCATTTTAGATGGATTTAAAAATTTAAGGGATGGCAAAGAATATGAAAATCTGTATAGGGCAGCAGTTTGTAGAGCAGAAGCAGATTGGCTTGTAGGATTAAATGTAACGAGGGCTTTGACGTGTAAGCATAATGCTCAATTATCAGCAGGAAGAGTACAATCACCAACCCTTGCAATGATAGTTAATAGAGAAGAAGAGATTAAGAATTTCAAGCCTAAAACTTACTATACTTTAGGTGCTAATGCTAATGGATATAAATTATCATGGGTTAATAAAGATAATAATTCAAGGATATTTGATGAAGAATTTGCGAAGAAAATTGAAGGTAAATTAAAAAATGCTGAAGGCGAAATCGTAAATATTACTGAAGCTAATAAGAAAAAATATGCACCAGCTTTATATGATTTAACTGAATTGCAAAGAGATGCCAATAAGATTTGGGGGTATTCAGCTAAGCAAACATTAAGCATTATGCAAAGACTTTATGAAAATTATAAAATTTTAACTTATCCAAGAACTGATTCAAGATATATTACTACTGATATAGTAGCAACTATTCCAGATAGATTAAAAGCAATTGCAATTGGTGAATATAGAGCTACAGCAGATTCATTACTTAAAACAAGGGTTAATGGTCATAAAGGATTTGTAGATAATTCAAAGGTAAGTGATCACCATGCAATTATTCCTACAGAACAAAAACCAAATTTAGCTTTACTTTCATCAGAAGAAAGAAAAATTTATGATTTAGTAGTTAAGAGGTTCTTAAGCGTAATGCTTCCACCATTTGAATATGTGCAAACTACCATTGAAGCAAATGTTGAAGGTGAAAGACTTATTGCTAAAGGAAAAGTTGTTAAAGCCAAAGGATGGAAAAAGCTATATGATCACTTAGATGAAGATAGTAGCGAAGATGATATAAAAGAACAAGTACTACCACAAGTTAATAAAGGTGATAAAGTTAATTTGACAAAGGTAGAGTTAAAGAGTGGGCAGACTAAACCACCAGCTAGATTTACGGAAGCTACACTTTTATCAGCAATGGAAAATCCTCATAAGTATATTAATGTAGGAAAAGAAGCTGCTAAGACTTTAGGAGAAACTGGAGGACTAGGAACAGTTGCAACTAGAGCTGATATTATTGAAAAGTTATTTAATTCATTTGTTATTGAAAAGAAAGGTAAAGAAATAGTACCTACATCTAAAGGAAAACAACTTATAGAGCTTGTACCGACTGATTTGAAATCACCACTACTTACAGCTAAGTGGGAAAAGCAACTTGATGAAATAGCTAAAGGCAAGAGAAATGATCATGGATTTATCAAAGATATGAAAAATTACTCTGTAGCTTTAGTAGAAGATGTAAAGTCCTCAAATTCTAAATTTGTCCATGATAATAAAACAGGAAAGAAATGTCCTAATTGTGGCAAATATCTTTTAGAAGTTAAAGGTAAGAACGGTACAATGAATGTATGCCAAGATAGAGAATGTGGATATAGAGAAAATGTAGCAAGGGTTACTAATGCTAGATGTCCTGAATGTAAAAAGAAGCTTGAAGTTAGAGGTCAAGGGGAAGGTAAGATTTATGTATGTACTGGCGCTAATTGTAACTTTAGAGAAAAAGCTTCTTCCTTCGAAAAGAGATTTGATAAAAAGGGAAAAGTAGATAAGAGAGAAACTCAAAGAATTATGGCTAAAATGAAAAAAGAAGCGGAGAAAGAAGCTATAGAGGATAATCCATTTGCAGCTTTATTAGGAAATATGAACTTTGATGATAAGTAATACAATAAAATAGTATATAGAAAAATATTAGGTATAAGAAAAAACAAGTTATTTAGTATTTTAAAGTGTATTGAAAAGCAAAATTAGGAATAATTTTGCTTTTTAATGCTATAATATAAATAGTAAAGGAAAATTTTCTGAAAGAAATGTGAAAAATATATGTAATAAATGGAGAAAAACTTAATCTTACTTGATATTGGAAAGTAGACATAATATAATTAATGTTGAACCAAAAAGAATAAAAGGGGGAAGACCATGAAAAAAGGACATACAAAAGGTAGAAGTGCTATATTATTTATTCTTACCTTAATTGTTATAGTTGTATTTGCCTTTGCAGGTGCTAGAGGCGTTGAAATAGCGGGATGGGAATTTAAATCATTCAATAAAGCTATTACTAAGGGGCTTGATCTACAAGGTGGAGTTTCTGTGTTAATGGAGATACAAGATGAAGATGTAACAAAAGAGGACCTAGAAAAGACGAGACAACTTATTGATTTAAGAGTCAATAAGCTTGGTGTTGCTGAAACTTCGGTAACAGCAGAAGGTGATAGAAGAGTAAGAGTTGAAATTCCTGGTGAATACGATTCAAAAGATTTAGTTGATAGCTTATCTAAAACTGGTAATTTAACTTTTAAAGATGAAGATGGAAATGAAGTGTTAAGCGGTTCAGATGTAGAAGAAGCTGGAACTATGCTTGATTCTACAAGCAATGCACCAGTTGTAACTTTAAAGTTAACTGATGAAGGAACAAAAAAGTTTGCTGAAGCAACTGAAAATAACCTTTATAAGAAGATTTATATTTATATGGACGATGAAGAGATTTCAGCGCCGACAGTTAATAGTGTTATTACAGGTGGAAACGCTATTATAGAAGGTAGTAGTACTATAGATGAAGCTAAGAATTTAGCAGGATTAATTAATGCAGGTGCACTTCCTGTTACAGTTAAAGCTATACAAATTGAAAATGTAGGAGCACAATTGGGTGCAGAGGCACTTCCAAATGCAGTTAAGGCTGGAATTATAGGGATAGCAATTATATTCTTATTTATGATTCTTTATTATAGAGTTCCAGGTGTTATTGCATGTATCGCATTAACTTTATATGTTTGCTTAACTTTATTAGTATTTGTTGAAGCTGATGTTGCATTAACTCTTCCAGGAATTGCTGCATTCTTGTTAACAGTAGGTATGGCAGTTGATGCAAATGTACTTATATTTGAAAGAGTTAGAGAAGAACTGAAAAATGGTATGTCTGTTAAATCAGCAGTTGAAAAGGGATTTAGCAATGCATTATCATCAATCGTTGATTCTAATATAACAACTATTATAGCAGCGTTAGTACTTTATTTTATGGGTACAGGTAGTGTAAAGGGATTTGCTGTCACATTAATGATTGGTATTGCAGTGAGTATGTTTACCGCTATAGTTGTTACAAAGACATTAATGAAATGGGCTGTTAATATGGGAATGTTAAAGTCTAATTGGCAGTTTAGAGTAAAGAGGGGGTAATGAGATATGTTTAAGATAATAGAAAAGTCAAAAATTTGGTTTTCAATATCCCTTGTAATTATATTAATAGGTGTAGTTTTAATGTGTACTAGAGGATTAAACTTTGGTATAGATTTTAAGGGTGGTACTAAGTTAGTAGTTGAGCTTGGTGATAATTTTGATAAGGTAGAAGTTGATGAAATAGTAAAAAGTTATGCTTCAGATGCAATAACAAAAACTGTTGAGGGGACTCAATATGAAATTAAATCAACAGAATTAGATGAAACAAAAACGGCGGAATTATTTGATGCTCTTAAAGAAAAGTATTCATTAGAAGATTCAGCATTAGTTTCTGAAACTCAAATAGGACCATCAGTAGGTAAAGAGCTTAGTAGGAATGCAATAATTGCTGTTTTAGTAGCATGCATAGCTATGCTAGTTTATATAGCAATTAGATTTGAATTTGCATTTAGTGTTGCTGCAATTGGAGCTTTACTACATGATGTGTTAATAACTTTAGCTGTATATGCAATCTTTGATATACCGGTTAATAGTTCGTTTATAGCGGCAATGTTAACTATTGTAGGGTATTCTATAAATGACACTATAGTTGTATTTGATAGAATAAGAGAAAATAATCATAATATGAGAAGAAGCAATCCAACTGAAGTTGCTAATGTAAGTATTAATAAGACTTTAGCAAGATCTATTAATACATCATTAACTACATTAATTGTTATTGGTGCAGTAAATGTGTTTGTACCTACAGTTAGAGAGTTCTCATTCCCGCTATTAATTGGTATAGCGGCAGGGGCTTATTCATCAATATTTATTGCTTCACCTATTTGGGTAATATTAAAGAATAGAATGAATAAGAAAAAGTCTGTGAAGGCTGCATAGTATAAAAAATAGCTGCTCGGTTGAGCAGTTATTTTTTGTTATTAAATTTTATAGCTTAAATGTTGATTTATGAATATTTAATGATATTTAACTATATATTTTAATATATAGTTAAATTAAAATTTGGAGAATAATACTAATTTGGGTATGCAAAATATATGATATAATGACATAAAATAGTAGGGCGATTCAGGTGTGAAAAGCTTTTACATAACAAATAATTGGGTAGAATTAAAAAAAAATCAGAAAAATCTTATAAAATGCCATTCTTTTTAAGAAAACATTTGTAATATAGATAAAATTACATTATAATATAAATGTTTTCTTATTAATGTGGAGGAGTTTATCATGCGTAAGTTTTGGGAAAGTATATATAGTCCAAATTACATAAGTGGATATAATCCCTTTATACTTAAAGATATGAATAAAGCAATAGAACGTATGGTATCAGCAATTAATAATAGAAAAAAAATTGTTGTTTATGGGATACCTAATGTAGATGGATTATGTGCTATTTCATCCCTTATACTGGTTTTGAAATATTTAAATGCAGATATTGAATACGTAGTCCATGATGATTCTTCAGTTAAATCGAAGATTACTGCAAAGGATATAATTAATAATGTGCATTTTTTAGGTGGAGAATTGCTTATAGCCTTAGGAATAGATTTAAAATCAAGTGAAGAAGAAGAGCTTTGTAAAAATCTTGGTATAGATTTGATAGTTATAGAAAATAGAGACATAAATTATGAGTATGATTACATATACTTAAATCCTAATCAAAAAGGATGTCAATATAGATATAAAAATTTATCAATTAGTGGATTAACTTTTAAATTAATGCAAGCAATTGCAATTTATTATAATATTAAAAGTATTAATAAGTATTTGGATTTAGTTTTAATAGGTGAAAAGTGGGCGAAGGCGCCTAAAAAAGGCGAGAATTTTGTCATTATAAAAGAAGGAATGAAATTTTTAATTAATACAAATAATTATGGATTAAGATCTATAATGGAAGCCTATAATATGATAAGTATAAATGAAGAAAGCATAGAAAAGATAATAGATGTTATAACACCTACTATTAATGTCGTTACTATGACTGATAACGCTAGAATTATTATAGAGTTATTAATTACAAATAGAAAAGAAAGGGCAGAACAAATAACTAAGTATTTAAATAAGTCTAAGGAAAATGTATAATATAAATGTAATGATTTTTGACTATAATAAATACAAGAATAAGTGAATATGGAGGATTTGTAATGGATCTAAAAAAAAGCATTAGAATAGTGGAGAACTTTCCAAAGCAAGGTATCAGCTTTAAGGATATTACAACTTTAATAGCAGATGGAGAAGCATTTAAGTATTCAATAGATACTATTGCAGAACATTTAAAAGATAAGAATGTTGATATTATATTAGGGCCAGAAGCTAGAGGGTTTATTTTTGGTGTTCCAGTTGCATATGCATTAGGGGTAGGTTTTATTCCAGTTAGAAAGAAAGGTAAACTGCCATTTGAAACAATTTCTGTTAACTATGATTTAGAGTATGGAACTGATGTGCTAGAAATTCATAAAGATGCAATTAAAAAAGGGCAAAGAGTTGCTATAGTTGATGATTTACTTGCTACTGGTGGAACTATTGAAGCTGTAACAAGATTAGTGGAAGAAGCTGGTGGAGAAGTTGTAGCTTTAGATTTTGCTATTGAACTTACAGATTTAAAAGGAAGAGAAAAATTAAAGGGTTACGAAGTAATGTCATTAGTTCAATATGATATATAACTTATTGAAATACCTTAAATTTTAATATATAATAATTGTAAAGGTGGCTGGTTTATTTAACCAGCCATAAATTTTAAATAAAATTTTATAAATAATGGTTATAATTAATTAAATATAGTAGATTCACTATTAATTTTTTTAGAATATATAAAGGGAGGATCCTAATGGTTGAGGTATTGATACAGAAAATAAAAGAAAATTGTACTAATGTAGATTTAAATATTGTCAATAAGGCATTTAATTTTGCTTTTGAAGCACATAAGGAGCAAAAGAGAGAATCGGGAGAACCATACATAATTCATCCAGTAGATGTTGCTATTATCTTAGCAGAGTTAGGTATGGATACTAGTACCATAGTTGCAGGATTGCTCCATGATGTTATAGAAGATACTGATTATACATATGACGATATTAAAAATATATTCAGTGAGGAAGTAGCAAATTTAGTTAGTGGTGTAACTAAAATAACTAAAATGGAATATAAATCTAAAGAAGAACAGCAAGCAGATAATTTTAGAAAAATGCTTTTAGCAATGGCTAACGATATTAGAGTAATTATTATAAAATTAGCAGATAGATTACATAATATGAGAACATTAAAATATATGCCAAAGGAGAAGCAAAAGAGAATATCTAGGGAAACATTAGATATATATGCTCCACTTGCACATAGATTAGGTATTTCTAAGGTTAAATGGGAACTTGAAGATTTATGTTTTAGATATCTACATGAAGAAGAATATTATGATTTAGTACATCAAATTTCTGAAAAAAGAGTAGAAAGAGAAACGTATATATCTGAAATTATTGATGATTTATACAATAAGCTTGAAGAAGCCGGAATTGACTCAGATATTGATGGGCGTCCAAAGCATTTTTATAGCATTTATAGAAAAATGGTGACAAAAAACAAGAGTATAGAACAAATATTTGACTTAACTGCTATAAGAATACTTGTTAATTCAGTAAAGGATTGTTATGAAGTATTAGGTATAGTTCATACAATTTATAAACCAATTCCAGGTAGATTTAAAGATTATATTGCAATGCCTAAGCCTAATATGTACCAATCATTACATACTACTGTAATAGGCCCACAAGGTAAAACATTTGAAATTCAAATTAGAACATTTGAAATGCATAAAACAGCTGAATATGGTATAGCAGCTCATTGGAAGTATAAAGAAGGTGACACTTCTGATAATAAAGAAAAATCATTTGAAAATAAGCTAGTATGGCTAAGGGATATGCTTGAATGGCAAAAGGAAACTTCAGATGCAGAAGAATTTATGGAAGGGTTTAAAATTAATCTTTTTACAGATGAAATTTTCTTATTCACTCCTAAGGGAGTAGTAATAGATTTACCTAATGGAGCTACGCCTATAGACTTTGCTTATAGAATACATACTGATATAGGTAATAAATGTGTTGGTGCAAAGGTAAATGGTAAAATAGTTCCACTTGATTATAAGTTAAAAACTGGTCAAATAGTTGAAATATTGACATCAAATAGCTCTAAAGGTCCTAACATGGATTGGCTTAATATTGCCAAGAGTAATCAAGCTAAGAGTAAAATTAGAGCATGGTTTAAAAAGGCTAAGAAGGAAGAAAATATTACAAAAGGTAAGGAAGTATTTGAAAGAGAGCTTAAAAAGCAAGGAGTTCATTACGCTGATATTGCTAAAGGTGAATTCTACGATAAGTTTATAAAGAGATATAATATTAATTGTATGGATGATTTATATGCTTTAGTTGGACTTGGAGCAGTAGTAGCCTCAGCATTCATAGCTAAACTTAAGGAAGAAAATTTAGCTAAGGATGAAAAGGAAGAAATATTAAATAAAGCTATTGAAGAAAATATTCAAAAAAGTGGGAAAAAGAAAAAAGAAAATAATTATGGTGTTACAGTTAAAGGTGTAGATAACTTAATGGTTAGATTTGCAAAGTGTTGTAATCCCGTTCCTGGTGATGATATTTTAGGGTATATAACTAAAGGCCGTGGGGTTTCAATTCATAGAAAGGACTGTAACAATCTTAAGACTCTTATCAATGAGGATCCACAAAAAGTTGTAGAGGTATCATGGGGTATATCTAAAGGTGTTGCCTATATGGCAGAGATTCAAGTTAAAACTGAAGATAAATCAGGTATACTTTCTGATGTTATGAATATTATTATGGATACAAAATTACCACTTAATGCTTTAAATGCGAAAAGTGCAAAGGGAAATTTAGCTTATATTAATATTAAAGTTAAAATTGATACTGTAGATCAATTAAAAGAATTAATGAGAAAAATAAGAAAATTACCTGGAGTAATGGATGTATATAGAATGAATAATTAGAGGTTGATATATAATGAGAGCAGTTGTACAAAGAGTAACATATTCCAATGTAAAAGTTGATGGATCTATTGTAGGTGAAATAAACAAAGGTTTTAATGTACTTATAGGTATTTCAAAAGAAGATACTGAAGAAGATATGAAATATATTAAAGACAAGGTAATAAATCTTAGAGTTTTTGAAGATGAAAATGATAAAATGAATTTATCCTTGTTAGATATAAAAGGTGAACTTCTTATAATTTCTCAATTTACACTATATGGTGATGTAAGAAAAGGAAGAAGACCAAACTTTATGAATGCTTTAGGTGGAGATGAAGCTAAGATTTTTTATGATAAATTTATAGAAATGATGAAAGAAACAGGATTAAAAATAGAAACTGGAATTTTTGGAGCTAATATGAAAGTGGATATCCAAAATGATGGCCCAGTGACTATATTACTTGATAGTAACAAAGATTTTTAACTAAATTCTATATGGATTTAGAAAAGTTAAAAAAGTAAGGAGTAAGAGGTAAGAGTGAAATTACTAAGAAGCTTTATTAAGTAGATATTATATTAATGTATCTTAATTTATAGGTATTTTAGTATTATTAACTTTTACTTCTTACCTAAAAAGAAAAGTATTGATTTTGAATATTTTTTTTGTGTTAATATAATTGGTGAGGTGAAATTATGATAATAAAAACGTATCCTTTAGGAGTATATGAAGAAAATATTTATGTTTTAATAGACGAAAATAGTAAAGATGCATGTATAGTTGATCCAGGAGGGCATGGAAATATATTAATTAAAAATGTTGAAGAATTAAATTGTAATGTAAGATATATTCTTTTAACTCATGGGCATTTTGATCACGTAGAAGCTTTAAATGAAGTTGCTGAAAAGTTTAAAGCACCTATATATATGAATGAAAGCGAAGTTAATTTTATGAAAACTGATAAAACTGTTTTTGGTGAACTTCCAAAAGAATATAACATTGTTAAAGATGGAGATACTTTACCATTTGGGGATGATGTAATAAAATGTATTCATACGCCCGGTCATACTAAAGGTGGAATGTGCTATCTTTATAAAGATGCTTTATTTACTGGGGATACTTTATTTAAAGGATCAGTAGGTAGAAGTGATTTTATTGGTGGAGACTTTAACGAGCTTATTACGTCAATCAAAACGAAATTAATGGTTTTAGATAATGATATCAAGGTTTATCCAGGACATATGGAATCTTCGAATATAGGATATGAAAGATTAAGAAATCCATTCCTACAAGATGAATTTGAGATTTTCTAAACAAAAGGAGATATTATGGAAGTAAAAATTAAATTAAATGACATGAAATACAGATATGATGTATATCAGATGTTTAATATTTATTTTCCATTAGATGAAATTAAATTTTTAGATGATGGAGATTATATTGTTAGTATTTTAGATGATAAAGTGGAATTTAAGTATAGAGACTATTACAATGAAACTAAAATCTTTGAAAATATTAAAGAAGACATTAAAAGACTAGTATTTTCTTCATTAAAAGACCTTACAAAAGAAGAATATCCTTGGGGAATTTTAGTTGGTATAAGACCTTCTAAAATAGCGCTTAAATATTTAGAAGAAGGAAAAACAGAAGAAGAAATTATTGAAATTTTTAAAAACAAGCATTTAGCAAGTGAAGAAAAAGCAAAGTTATGTATAGAAATTGCAAAAGCGGAAGAAAGTTTTGTAAATAAAAGCAGTAATAGTATTGCAATTTATATTGGGATGGCATTTTGTCCTACAAGATGTTTTTATTGTTCTTTTGCAGCAAATCCTATAACGGGGAATAAAAAGTTAGTGAGCCCATACTTAGAAGCATTAATTAAAGAAATTAAAGCAATAAAAAAGTATGTTAATGATAGAAAGCTTAATATAGAATCTGTATACTTTGGAGGAGGAACTCCTACAGCAGTAAATAACGAAGAGTTTGAAATTGTTATGAAAGAAGCTTATGAAGCGTTTGTTAAAAATAAAAAGGTTAAAGAATTTACTGTTGAATGTGGAAGACCAGATAGCATTACAAGAGAAAAACTACAAACTATGTTAAATTATGATGTTACAAGAATTAGTATTAATCCTCAAACTATGAATGATGATACTTTAAAAATGATAGGAAGAGGACATAATTCAAGTGAAGTTATAGAAAAGTTTAATTTAGCTCGAAGTATGGGATTTAATGATATAAATATGGATATGATAATAGGTCTTCCAGGTGAAGGTATAAAAGAAGTTCTTCATACTAAAGAAGAAATATTAAAACTTAAACCTGATAGCTTAACAGTTCATGGTCTTTCTTTAAAGAGGGCATCGATTCTTTATGAAAACTTTGTTCTTAAAAAGGGAATTCAAGTTAAGAAGCAAAATGAATTAGCTGCAATGTATGAAGAAAGTAGAAAATTAGCTAATGAATTAGGGCTAAAACCTTATTATATGTACAGACAAAAAAATATGGTTGGAAATATGGAGAACTTAGGTTATTCTAGAAAAGGTGCAGAATGTATTTATAATATCGAAATGATAGAAGATAAGCAAACTATTATTGCTTTAGGTGCAGATGCAGTTTCAAAAGTTGTTTTCTTAGATGAAAATAGAATAGAAAGATTTGCCAATATCAAAGATGTTAGAGAATACGTAAGTAGAATAGAAGAAATGATAGAAGGTAAGATAAAGCTCTTAGATAGCCTTTATCTAAAAGAGGAGGAATAATTAAATGGAAATGCAAGCTCCAAAAGGAACGAAAGATATGCTGCCACAAGATGCGTATAAATGGCATTTTGTTGAGCAAACATTTAGAGATGTAGCAAAATATTATGGGATGAGAGAAATTAGGACTCCTATGTTTGAACACACTGAATTATTTGCAAGAGGTGTTGGAGATACTACGGATATAGTTCAAAAGGAAATGTATACTTTTAATGACAAAGGAAATAGAAGTATTACATTAAAGCCAGAAGGAACAGCAGGAGCAGGGAGAGCTTTTATAGAAAGTAGATTATTTAATGAAGCACAACCAACAAAGCTTTATTATATAACTCCATGTTTTAGATATGAAAATGTTCAAAAGGGGAGATTTAGACAATTCCATCAATTTGGAACAGAAGTATATGGTTCAAAAGAACCATCTATGGATGCTGAAGTAATTGCCTTAGCTATGCAAGTTTTAAAAACCTTAGGACTACAAAGCTTAAGCTTAAATATAAATAATTTAGGATGTCCAAAGTGCAGACCTAATTACAATGAGGCACTAAAGAATTACTTAAAAGAAAATTATGATAACTTATGTCCTTTATGTCAATCAAGATTCGAAAAGAATCCAATGAGAATATTAGATTGTAAGGAGAGAAAATGTAATGAAATAACTAAAAATGCTCCAATAATACTTGATTATATGTGCGAAGAGTGTGATACTCACTTTGATTCGGTTAAAAAGTATTTAACAGCATTAAATATTCCATTTACAGTTGATCCAGGAATAGTAAGGGGACTAGATTATTACACTAAAACAATATTTGAAATCTTAAATGATGAATTTACAGTTTGTGGTGGTGGAAGATATGATAAGCTTATTGAACAATTAGGCGGTCCTGAAATGCCAGCTGTTGGGTTTGGGATGGGAATAGAAAGACTTATCATGATTTTAGAAAAAGAAGGAATAGAAATTCCAAATGAAACTCTATTTGATTTATACATAGGTGCTAGAGGTGATGATGCTAAATTTGAAGCATTTACTTTAGCTAATAAGTTAAGAGAAGCCGGTATAAAGACAGAAGTTAATCATATGGGAAGAAGCGTAAAAGCAGAAATGAAATATGCTAATAAAGTTGGTGCTGCATTTACTACAATTTTAGGTGATGACGAACTTCAAAATAAATCAATAAAGCTTAAGAGAATGAGTGATGGAGAGCAATTTGAAGTAAGTTTAGATAATATACAAGAAATAGCTAATGCTATTAAATAGTTAGGAGGAAGTTTACCAATGGGTGAGGCTTTAAATGGATTAAAAAGAACCATGATGTGTGGTGAACCTAGAGAAGTAAACGTAGGAGAAAAAATAACTCTTATGGGATGGGTTCAAAGAAATAGAAAACTTGGAGGTCTTCAATTTATAGATCTTAGAGATAGAACAGGAATTATGCAAATAGTTTTTGGTGAAGAAATTAATGCAGAAAGCTTTGAAAAAGCTAAAGCAGTAAGACCAGAATATTGTGTAGCTGTAACAGGAGAAGTTGTTTTAAGAGAAGCACCAAATGCTTCTATGGAAACTGGAATGGTAGAATTGAAATGTGAAAGCATTAAAGTTTTATCAGAATCTGAAACTCCACCAATATATATTAAAGAAGGATTAGATGCAGCTGAAAATATAAGATTAAAATATAGATATTTAGATCTTAGAAGACCAGATATGCAAAAAATCTTTATGATAAGAAATAGAGCGACAAAAGCTGTAAGAGATTATCTTGATAATAATGGATTTTTAGAAATAGAAACTCCAATATTAAATAAGAGTACACCAGAAGGTGCTAGAGATTACTTAGTTCCATCTAGAAATTATCCAGGTATGTTCTATGCACTTCCACAATCACCACAAATATTTAAGCAATTATTAATGGTATCTGGATTTGATAAATACTATCAAGTTGCTAAATGTTTTAGAGATGAAGATTTAAGAGCAAACAGACAACCAGAATTTACTCAAATCGACTTAGAAATGAGTTTTGTTGAACAAGATGATATTATGGAATTAAATGAAGGTTTAATAGCTCATGTATTTAAGGAAGTTTTAGGTCATGAAGTTAAGCTTCCAATTAAGAGAATGCCATTTAAAGAAGCTATGGAAAAATACGGTTCAGATAAACCAGATTTAAGATTCGGTATGGAAATAACTGATATTACTGACTGTGTTAAAGATATGGACTTCGTAGTATTTAAATCTGCTTTAGAAATCGGTGGAAGCGTGAGAGCTTTATGCTTAAAGGGTGGTGCAGACCTTGGAAGAAAGCCTCTTGATAAGTTAGTAGACTTTGTTAAAGGATATAAAGCAAAAGGTCTTGCTTGGATTCAATTAAAGGAAGATGGAGTTAAATCTTCAATAGCTAAGTTCTTAACTGATGATGTTACTGAAAATATAATTAAGACTATGGGAGCTGAAACTGGAGATGCAATACTTATAGTTGCAGATAAGAACTCAGTAGTATTCCAAAGTCTAGGAGCATTAAGATTAGAACTTGCTAAGCAATTTGATTTAATTAAAGATAAAAATGAATTTAATTTTACATGGATTACAGAGTTCCCATTATTTGAATATAATGAAGAAGAAGATAGATATCATGCAGCTCACCATCCATTCACATCACCAATGGATGAAGATTTAGATATGATTGAAACTAATCCTGGAGCTGTAAGATCTAAGGCATATGACTTAGTATTAAATGGTGAAGAATTAGGTGGAGGATCTATAAGAATACATGATTCTGCTCTTCAAACAAGAATGTTTAAAGCATTAGGATTCACTGAAGAATCAGCACAAGAAAGATTTGGATTCTTAATCGATGCATTTAAATTTGGACCACCACCACATGGAGGTTTAGCATTTGGTCTTGATAGAATGGTAATGTTCTTGGCTGGAACTGAAAATATTAAGGATGTTATTGCATTCCCTAAAAATCAAAATGCTTATTGCTACTTAAGTGAAGCGCCTAATGTTGTAGATCAAAAGCAAATTGATGAATTAGGATTAATTATTAAACCAGAAGATAAAGAATAATATATAATAAGCCCCAACTATTGTTGGGGTTTTGTTTTATATAAATAAAAGAAAAATTATATAGATTATTTTAATTTAAAAGAGCATCAAGAAAGGATAAAAATAAGTTTTTTGAATAAAATAATATATGTAAGTACATATACTTATAGTTACTAAGGAGGAATCGTTAATGAAAAGCAAGATGATGAAAAAAGCAAATAGAAAACTTCGTAAGGCTAAAATGAAAGGCAATCTTCTTATGGAAATGGCTGAGGATTTCAAGGACTTAGTTACAAATGCTAAAGTATATAAAAAATTAAAGGGAAAAAAATAATATAATAAAAATAATCTCAACAATTAATTGTTGAGATTATTTTTATTTTTGAGCAAACTTTTTTCTTTCTTTTTTTCTTTTAGCACTAAATATTAATCGTGTTAATGTAGAAACAAATAAAACTCCTAATGCTAAGGTGCCAGCACTTGCAAAGGTATTTAATCCTAATTCTAATGATTTAATAATATTACCTGATATTGCTTCACGCATTGTATAATACATACCACTACCAGGAACTAGTGGAATTAAAGCACATACAACAAAAGTTGTAACAGGTGTTTTAAAAATTCTAGCAAGGACTTCGCTATAGATACTGAAAATTACAGAAGAAATAAAAAGTGATGTAATTTCTGTAGCACCTAGCTGAAGAGGTAAAGAGTAAAAAAACCAACTAATTCCGCCACCAAGTGCTGCAAAGAATATCTTTTTGCCACGTATATTAAAAGCAATACAAAAACCAAATGTTGCAAAAAAAGAAATAAGTGTAGCTATAATAATCATATTAAAGACCTCCAATATTAGTAATCCAGAAGCTTAAAACAGCACCAGTACCAACTGCAATAGCAATTGCAACTAAAAAC
The DNA here is from genome assembly GCF_015670405.1 of Clostridium sp. 1001271B_151109_B4. Lineage (GTDB taxonomy): Bacteria > Bacillota > Clostridia > Clostridiales > Clostridiaceae > Clostridium. Next base: position 19,884 of record NZ_JADPBQ010000001.1, read on the forward strand.
GCTTCAGAAGCTCTTATAACACCAGATAGCAAATCACCTGACATAGTATCTCTAATAGCATTAGTAATGGCTAATCCGGGAACCAGAAGCATTATAGCGCCAATTATAGTTTGATTTAATTGACTTGCTATTCCCAGCTTAAAAAGTATTATTGCAAGAAGTGCAGTTATACCGCTACAAATACTATTAATGAAAAAAGCATTAATACCTATTTCAGACCATTTTATTGTTAATGTTTTTATTACTAATCCAATTAAAAAGGCTGCAAAAACATCTTTAAAAGTACCTCCAAATAATACAGAGAATGATCCAGCGCCTAATGCTGAAAAAATAATAATCAATGGTTGAGAATAAGTGTCACCTTTATTGATTTTATTTAATTCATTTTTAAAATCATCAACAGATAAACCTTTAGATACTATACTCCTAGATAAATCATTTACTTTATCAATTTTATTTAAATCTACAGTTCTATTTGACACTCTTCTAGTCAATGAATAAATTTTACCACCATGACAAATAGAAGCCATAATTCCAGTTGGAGTTGCAAAACTTTCAGCTTGTTCAGCACCGTAAATTTTACAAATTCTCCAAATCGTTTCTTCAACTCTATAAGTTTCACCACCATTTTCTAATATCATCTGTCCTGCAAGCATAGCTACTTGAAGTATTTCATTCATAATATAAAACCTCAATTTTTAATATTTTTTATGTATTATACCATAATAAAAATTATAAATGTAGAATAATATAAAAAAGTAGTTGAATAATTTCTAATTTATATTTATAATTTTATAAAAAGATAATTGGGGTGATTACATGAATTTTGTAAATTTAAAGAATGAAGACAAAGAAATTTATGAGTTAATGGAAAAAGAATTAAAGAGACAAGAAGAAGGGATAGAACTTATCGCTTCAGAAAATTTTGCATCAGAAGCAGTTATGGATGCTATGGGATCTCATTTAACTAATAAGTATGCAGAAGGATATCCTGGGAAACGTTACTATGGGGGCTGTGGAGTAGTTGATCAGGTTGAAGAAATTGCAAGAAATAGGGCCAAGGAATTATTTGGAGCAGAACATGTTAATGTTCAACCACATTCAGGTTCACAAGCAAATATGGCTGTGTATTTTACAATTTTAAAGCCAGGAGATACTGTTCTTGGAATGGATTTAAGCCATGGTGGGCATTTAACTCATGGTTCACCAGTAAACTTTTCAGGAAAATTATTTAACTTTGTATCATATGGAGTAGATAGTGAAACTGAAAGAATTGATTATGAAAATGTTAGACAGATAGCATTAAAACATAAGCCAAAACTTATTGTTGCAGGTGCTAGTGCTTATTCAAGAGTTATAGATTTTAAAAAGTTAAAAGAAATATGTGATGAAGTTAATGCATATTTTATGGTTGATATGGCTCATATTGCTGGATTAGTTGCAGCTGGAGAACATCCTTCACCAGTACCGTATGCTGATTTTGTTACTTCTACTACTCACAAGACTTTAAGAGGCCCTAGAGGTGGATTAATTCTTTGTAAAGAAAAATATGCTAAGGATTTAGATAAAAATATATTTCCAGGTATGCAGGGCGGACCATTAATGCATGTTATAGCTGCAAAAGCAGTTTGTTTTAAAGAAGCATTAGATCCAAGTTTTAAAACATATATGAAAAATGTAGTTTTGAATTGTAAAATATTAGGTGAAGAATTGGTTAAGTATGGATTTAAATTAGTATCTAATGGTACAGACAACCATTTAATATTAGTGGACTTAACTAATAAAAACATAACAGGTAAAGAAGCAGAAATACTTTTGGATAATATAGGAATAACAGTTAATAAAAATACTGTTCCAAATGAAACAAGAAGTCCATTTGTAACATCAGGTATAAGAATTGGTACAGCAGCTGTTACAACTAGAGGATTTGATGTAGAAGCAATGAAAGAAATTGCAAGTATTATAAATGAAGCAATTGAAAATAAAGATTCTGACTTATCAGAGTTAAAAACAAAGGTAAAAGCACTTTGTAGAAAACACCCTTTATATATTAAATAATAAAGAAAAAATTATATTGAAAAGTTTTTTTAATATATACTGAAAATATAATAGTTTAGTTAGTTATAAAATTAAAGTGGCAAGTTTCAAGTTAGGGTATAATTTATCTTAGTTTGTCACTTGTCATTTATTATTTAAAGAAGTTATACACGATGGCTTTAGTATTTCTTATATTAGGAGTGACATTTTAAAATATATTTTGCGGAAATATACAGGAGGAAGAGATGAAATTAATATCATGGAATGTAAATGGAATTAGAGCATGTGTTCAGAAGGGATTTTTAGATTTCTTTAATGAAGTAGATGCTGATATATTTTGTATTCAAGAAAGTAAACTTCAAGAAGGGCAAATAAATTTAGAGTTAGAGGGATATCATCAGTATTGGAACTATGCAGATAAAAAAGGATATAGTGGAACAGCTATATTTACTAAACAAGAACCTATGTCAGTATCTTATGGCTTAGGTATAGAAGAACATGATAAAGAGGGAAGAGTTATAACATTAGAGTTTAAGGACTTTTTCATTATCACTGTATATACTCCAAATTCTCAAAATGAACTAGCTAGATTAGATTATAGAATGAAATGGGAAGATGATTTTAAAAAATATTTAAAAAATCTTGAAAAGGGTAAACCTGTAATAGTTTGTGGAGATTTAAATGTAGCTCATAAAGAAATAGATTTGAAAAATCCAAAAACTAATAGAAAAAATGCTGGATTTACTGATGAAGAAAGAGAAAAATTCACATCATTATTAAATGATGGGTTTATTGATACATTTAGATATTTTTATCCAGAGACTACAGGGATTTATTCATGGTGGTCATATAGATTTAATGCTAGAAAAAATAATGCAGGATGGAGAATAGATTATTTTATAGTATCAGAAGCAATAAAAGATAGACTAGAAAATGCTAAAATACATACAGAAGTTTTAGGATCTGATCATTGTCCTATTGAATTAATTATAAAATAGGGTGGTTGTAAGTTGAATTTTTTTAATTTAGCTTACAACCATTTTTTTTTATGTCATAAATAATTTTGTCAATAAAATCTTTAAAGTGAAGCTTTCTGGTACTAGGTATATAAATAAAGAATTAAGTAGACTTTCCTATAAATATTGCAAGTAATATTTATAGGAAAGCTTTTATATTTTTAAGTTTACTACTATCTAAAAGTAAAAATTTATGAATATGTTATTGAATTTTGGTTGATATTATAGTTAGAGCGTTTAACTAAATATATTGCTAGTTATATTATACAAATTTATTAAGGAGAGTTAAGAATATGAAGAAGAATTTGATAGCAGCTTTAATTATTGGTTCATTTATTTTAGTTGGATGTGGAGATAATACAACTAATAATATGCCTAATAATAAAGGAGATAATAGTGCAAGTGAAAATAAAAGTGAAATTGTAGTAGTCGATACGACAATTTCATCAGCTGATGAGGCATTACAAATGTTGAAGGATGGGAATGTTAGATTTTCTACCGATACATCTATATTAAGAAATATTAGTTCAGAAAGAAGAAATGAATTAAAAGATGGTCAAAATCCCTATGCAGTTATTGTATCATGTTCAGATTCTAGAGTTACTCCAACTACCATCTTCAATGCAGGATTAGGAGAAATTTTTGATGTAAGACTTGCTGGAAATGTAGTTGACGATGATGCATTAGGTTCAATTGAATATGCAGTAGAGCATTTAAATACTCCATTAGTTGTTGTAATGGGGCATGAAAGTTGTGGAGCAGTAACAGCTACATATAATGACGTTATTAAAGGTGAAAAAGTTACTGGAAATATGGAATCTTTTGTTGAAAAAATTACTCCTAGTATCAATAAAGAAGGTACAGTTGATGATGCAATTCATACAAATATAGATAGAGTTGTACAAGAGATTTCAGAAGATGAAGCAATTAAAACACTTATACAACAAGGGAAAATTAAGGTTGTAGGAGCATACTATAATTTAGATGGAGTTGTTAATTTTAATGAATAATAGCATTAAGAAATGGGAAAATTATGTTTAATAAAGTAAATTTATTATATAAAAAATAAGGAGGAATGTATTTTGCATTTAACAATTAGAGAACAAGAAAAATTAATGATTGCTGTTGCAGCAGATGTTGCTCTTAAAAGAAAAAGCAAAGGATTAAAATTAAATTATCCCGAAGCTATGGCAATTATAACAGATGAAATGCTAGAAGGGGCTAGAGAAGGAAAGACAGTTGAATATTTAATGGATTATGGAACAAAAATATTATCTAGAGATGATGTTATGGAAGGAGTTCCAGAAATGATTCATACTGTTCAAGTTGAATGTACTTTTCCAGATGGAACAAAATTAGTAACAGTACATGAACCAATTAAATAAGGAGGGATAATATAGTATGGTACCAGGAGAAATAAAAGTACAAGAAGGAAATATTGAATATAATGCAGGAAAAAAAGCTATAAAATTACAAGTTGTAAATACTGGAGATAGACCAGTACAAATAGGTTCACATTATCATTTTTATGAAGTAAATGATGCTTTAGATTTTGATAGAAAAGCTGCTTGGGGAAAAAGGTTAGATATTCCATCAGGAACAGCAGTGAGATTTGAACCTGGAGATAAAAAGGAAATAAATTTGATTGATATAGGTGGATATAGAAGAGTTTATGGTATTAGAAATATGTGTGATGGATTTTTAGATGGAATGTCAAAAGGGAGCGGTGAAAAGTAATGAGTTTTGAAATAGATAGACATAGATATGCAGAATTGTTTGGTCCTACAGAAGGAGATAGTATTAGGCTTGCTGATACAGATCTTTTTATAAAAATTGAAAAAGATTATACTGGGTACGGTAATGAATGTAAATTTGGTGGAGGTAAGACTCTTAGAGATGGGATGGGTCAAAATGCCACACAAACTAGTAAAAATCCACAATTAGCAGATTTAATAATAACAGGAGCAACAATTGTTGACTATACTGGTATTTATAAAGCAGATGTAGGTATTAAAGATGGTAAAATATTAGCTATTGGTAAAGGTGGAAACCCAGACACAATGGATAATGTAGATTTCCTTGTAGGGGTAGGAACTGAAGCACTAGCAGGTGAAGGAAGAATATTAACAGCTGGAGGTATTGACACCCATGTTCATTATATTCATCCTGGATGTGCTGAAGTTGCATTAGAAAATGGAATAACTACATTAGTAGGTGGTGGAACAGGTCCAGTAGATGGTACAAATGCTGTTACTTCAACTCCTGGACCATGGAATATTAAGAGGATGTTAGAATCAGCAGAAGAATGGCCAATAAATGTTGGTTTATTAGGAAAAGGTAGTGGAGCTAATATTGATGTTAATGCCGAACAAATAGAAGCAGGGGCAATTGGACTTAAAGTTCATGAAGATTGGGGAGCTACAAGATCAGCTATTAATTATGCTTTAGAAACTGCTGAAAAGTATGATATACAAGTTGCATTACATAGTGATACTTTAAATGAAGGTGGATTTGTAGAACATACAATCCAAGCTATAGCAGGAAGAGTAATTCATACATATCATACAGAAGGAGCAGGAGGCGGTCACGCACCAGACTTAATGAAAGTCGCATCTCAAATAAATATATTACCAGCATCTACAAACCCAACAAAACCATATACTGTTAATACAATAGCAGAACATTTAGATATGCTTATGGTTTGCCACCATTTAGATGCAAAAGTTCCAGAAGATATAGCATTTGCAGATTCAAGAATAAGACATCAAACAATTGCAGCAGAAGATATATTCCAAGATATGGGAATATTTAGTATTATGAGTTCAGATACTTTAGCAATGGGAAGAATCGGAGAAGTTGTAGCAAGAACTTGGCAAACAGCTTCAAAGATGAAGAAGCAAAGAGGAACATTCCCAAATGATAGTGAGTATAACGATAATAATAGAGTTAGAAGATACATAGCTAAGTATACTATTAATCCAGCTATTGCACAAGGTATGTCTAAATATATTGGTTCAATAGAAGTTGGAAAGATAGCAGATTTAGTACTTTGGGAACCACCATATTTTGGTGTTAAGCCACATTTGGTAATTAAGGGAGGTATGGTAGTCAGAGGAATAATTGGAGATGCAAATGCATCAATTCCAACATGCCAACCAGTTATATACAGAGATTGTTATGGTGCACTTGGAAAAGCAAAGGAATCAACTTGCATTACTTTTGTATCAAAATATGCTTATGAACATGGAATTAAAGAAGAATTAGGATTGAAAAAGATGGTATTACCAGTAGGAGGAATAAGAAATTTAACAAAGAAAGATATGAAGCTTAATGATGCTACTCCAGAAATTAAAGTTGACCCACAAACTTATGATGTAACTGTTGATGGAGAATTAGTAACTTGTGAACCAGTGAGTGAAGTACCATTGGCTCAAAGATATTTCTTGTTTTAATATAAAGGAGAAGGTTATATGATTTTTAACAAGGTATTAGGAAATATTGATGAATATAAAGATTTAGATAATATTCATTTAGAAAAAATTTATATAAGTAGTGAAGATGCTTTAAAAAGAATTCTAAGAGTTAATTCAGATCATAATCATGAATATGGGATTGCATTAGAAGAAAATGTAGAACTAAGAGATGGAGATATACTTTATAAGGATGATAAAAATATTGTTATTGTAAAGATTAAAGGTGATGATGTTTTAGTTATTAAGCCTAATAATATAACTGAAATGGGAATTATAGCACATTCTCTTGGAAATAGACATCTACAAGCTCAATTTGAAGATGGAAAAATGATAATTCAATATGATGCATTAGTAGAAGGTGAATTAAAGAGAGATAAAATTAATTATTCTAGAGAAAATTTGAAGTTAAAGAAAGCCTTTAGGCACGTAGAATTTGGGCACACTCATACACATGCCAATTAATAATAGCATTACGGATGTATTAAAAGTAATACAAATATGTGATTCTAACTTTCCAATAGGTTCATTTAACCATTCTTATGGTATGGAAACTTATTTGAGATTAAAAAAAGTTTATGATACAAAAACATTTAGAGAATGGATAAAGGTGTATTTAAATGAACAATTTATATATAGTGATGGTTTAGCTATAAGAATGTTATACGAATATTTAAATAATGAGGATTTAAATAGTATTTGGAATTTAGATAATAATATTACAGTTCAAAGTGTAGCCATTGAAACTAGAACTGCAGGAAAGTTAGTTGCAAGTAGAATGCTTAAAATTTTTAAAGACTTATATGATTTTAATTTATTAAATGAATATAATGAAAAAATTAGAAGTAAAGAAGCTTTTGGTCATCCAGCAATAGTATTTGGGATGTTGATGTATTCTCTAGGTTTTAATATGAAGGAAGCTATAATTTATTATATGTATAGTACAGTATCTACATTAATTAGTAATGCGGTTAGAAGTATTCCTTTAGGTCAAAAAGATGGGCAATTATTACTAAAGGAATTTAGTGAGAAATTTGAAGAACTATATAATATTATTATTAATTTAGATTATGATTATTTTGGAGCAAATAGTCCAGGATTAGAAATGTCACAAATTAAACATGAAATAATGGAATTTAGATTATTTATGTCGTAAATAAAAAAAGATATAAATTACTTTGAGTTATGAGTAAGATACACTTACCCATAACTCAAATAACTAATGTCAATTTTAAATTTAAAACTGAAAGGGTGTTGAATAGGTGAAACCAGTAATTATAGGAGTAGGTGGACCAGTAGGAAGCGGTAAAACATTACTAATAGAAAGATTAACAAGAGCTATGAATAATGAGTATAGTTGTGCAGTTATCACAAATGATATCTACACAAAAGAAGATGCTAAATTCATGGTTAAAAACTCTGTATTAGATGATGATAGAATTATTGGAGTTGAAACAGGTGGATGTCCTCATACTGCAATAAGGGAAGATGCTTCTATGAATTTTGAAGCACTTGAACAATTAAAAAGTAAATTTGATGATTTAGATATTATTTTCTTAGAAAGTGGTGGAGATAATTTAGCAGCTACATTTAGTCCAGATTTAGTTGATTTTTCAATTTATATTATTGATGTTGCTCAAGGTGAAAAGATTCCAAGAAAAGCAGGTCAAGGTATGATTAAAAGTGATTTGTTTATAATTAATAAAATAGATTTGGCTCCATATGTTGGTGCTAATTTAGATATAATGAGACAAGATACATTAGCATTTAGAAATGAGAATAGTTTTATTTTTACTAATTTAAAAACTGATGAAGGAATTAATAGTGTTATTAGTTGGATTAAGAAAAATTGTTTGTTAGAAGGAATTTCATAATATGTTTAAAGAAGCAAAAGAGAAAAGTAAATATTCAGGCTTCATAGATTTAGTACTTGATAAAAAAGATGATAAAACAATTGCAACGAAAAAGTATTATGAAGGATTAGTAAAAGTATCGCCAACTATTAAAATGGATAGAGAAAATATACCTACATATTATCTTTTACAACTTGGTGGAGGATATATTGAGGGAGAAAAATATAAAAATGTATTTAGGTTAAAAGATAATACTAGGGCTATAATAACAACACAAGCCTCAGCAAAAGTTTATAAGTGTTTAAATGGAATTAAAACTGAGCAAGAAACAGAAATAGGGTTGGGAAAAAATAGCATTTTGGAATATATAACTGATAGTGTCATTTTATATAAAGATGCTATATATAAACAAGTAAATAATATTTATTTAGATAAGAGTTCTACACTTATTTATAGTGATGGAATTACAGCAGGATGGTCTCCAGATGGGGATAAATTTACATATAAAAGTGTTCAATTGAAAAGTAATGTTTATGTAAATAATAAGCTCGTTTTATTAGATAATTTATTTGTTAATCCAAGTGAAAATGATGTTACTAAATTGGGTTTTTTTGAAGATTATTCAAATTTTGGAACGCTGCTTGTGATTAATGAAAATATAAATGAATTTGTAATAAGTGATTTAAGAGGTATAATTGAAAAATTAAATTTACCTATAGATTTTGGAATATCAAGATTAGAAGTTAATGGATTTGTTCTTAGAGTATTAGGAAATTTAACACAACATATAGAAACGGCAATAGGCGCTTGTCATAATTATGTAAGAAGAAAATTTTTAGGATCTAATAATTTAGTTATAAGAAAATACTAGAATAAATTATATTCTAAGTTTAATCAAAAGAAAAGTAAGAGTGGAAAGTTTAGTATGAATAAATAGATCATGACTAATTTTAAAGAATAATTTTAAAATAACTTTGCAATATCGATTGAATTTTGAAAGTTGAATATGATAAAAGACCTTTTGGATTGGAAGCAATATAATCACTGGCAATGGAGTTCAAAGCTTTTCAAGGAAAGATCTTAAATTTATCAAAAGATAATAAAAGTAATTCACCGACAACTGTGATTGGATATTGATTATATATAAGTAACTAAATTATAAATGAATCCATAATAATGACAACCTTTTATGTAAGTTTTAATTTTGTGGTAATTCAATAGTAACATGAAATTAGGTGAGCGTTATTTTTTATACAAAAAAACTGCCGAGATCTTGATATATAAAGATTTAAATAGAAAAGTAGTGTAAATATAAGCTTTACGCTAACACAAAAGTTAAAGGAGTGATTCTATGATTATTCATGGTGATGTTACTTTTATGATATTAGCTACTATACTAGTTTTAATTATGACACCAGGATTAGCATTTTTCTATGGTGGATTAGTGGAAAGAAAAAATGCTTTAACTATTATGTTTCAAATTTTTATTTCAATTGGTATAGTAGGTTTATTGTGGATATTTGGAGGATTTAGTCTTGTTTTCGGTGATGATATTGGTGGTGTAATTGGTAATCCACTTCAATTTTTTGCCTTAAATAATGTAACATTTAAAATGGATTTGAGGTATAGTGAAACAATACCATTTATTCTTTTTTTTATGTATCAAATGATGTTTGCGATTATTACAGCACCATTAATGACAGGAGCATTTGCAAATAGATTAACTATTAGTGGGTGGATAAAGATATTAATTATTTGGATGATACTTATTTACTTCCCTGTTGCACACTGGGTTTGGGGTGGAGGATTCTTAAGTAAATTAGGATTCGTAGACTTTGCCGGTGGAGCAGTTATACATATTACCTCTGGTTTTGGCTGTTTAGGTGGAATTTATGTATTAGGTGAAAGAAGCGTTAAAAATGAGAATGGACCATTTAATTTAGGATTAGTAGCTATAGGAGCTGGATTGTTATTATTTGGATGGTATGGATTTAATGCTGGTGGAACAATAGCAGCTGCAGATATAGCAGCAATTGTTTTTACTAATACAGGTGTTGCATCTGCAGCTGGTATGATAGTATGGCTTATTTTATATGCAATTCATGCTAAAAGAGCATCTTTTTTAGAAGCTATAATCGGAGCAGTTGCAGGACTTGCGACTATAACACCAGCTTCAGGATATGTGACTCCTTTAAGTGCTGTAATTATAGGTGCTTTGGGTGCAATAGTATGTTTCTTTTGTGTTGAATTTGAAAGAAAAATGTGGGATGATGCACTAGATGTTTGGGGAGTTCATGGAGTTGGTGGTTTATTAGGAACTTTATTAATTGGAGTGTTTGCAGATCCTAGAGTAAATGGAGTAAGTGCAGGATTACATCAATTTTTAATTCAGCTTCTTGGATCAGCTATAATTGCAGTATATTCTATTTTAGTTACATTTATAATTTTTAAAGTTTTGGATATGATTAAAACAATAAAGGTAAGTGAAGAAGTTCAATTAAAGGGATTAGATCAAGAATTCTTTAAAGAAAGTTATGAAACTAAGAATGAATAGAAGAACATAATATTAAAAATACAAAGGAGGAGTACTATGCTAGGAGTAGTTTTAATTTACGTAGGAGTAGTCCTTATTTTAAATGGAATAGGAAGGTTGTGTAATATAGATGCTAAATCAAGTGCCGTATTCAATGTATTTACAGGGCTGTTATCATTTATTCTAAATATTGTAGCGGTAATACAAGGTAATTACTTTGCAGCTGGCACTGGATTGTTATTTGGATTTACATATCTATATATTGCAGCAAGAAATATATTTAATTTAGATGGAAGATTATATGGATGGTATTGTTTGTTTGTAGCAATAAATACAATACCACTTGCATTTATAGATGCTAATACTTTTAAATTTATAGACTTTACAGTAGGAAATATTTATTGGGTAATTATTTGGTTATTATGGGGATTATTATGGCTAACTGGATTCATAGAATTAGTTTTGAAGAAAGATTTAGGAAAGTTTGTAGGATATTTATCAGTATTTGATGGTATTGTAACCGCATGGATTCCAGGATTTTTATTATTAATAAATATGTATCCTAGATAGAAAATATTATAAAAATAAAGGGCTAATTACAATTATGTATTAGCCTTTTGATTTTTGATGAAACAAAGGAGAAAAAATGATTAAAAGAGTACTATTATTATTTGTAGTAATATTTTTATTTATTAATTTAGTTTCAATAAATTCAGCAATGGCTAATGTAAATGTAAAAAATGATGAAGATGAATTTATAGTTTGTATAGATCCAGGTCATCAAGGAAAAGGTGATTCAAGAGGGGAGCCTGTTGCACCAAATTCAAGTAATACTAAACCAAGAGTTTCATCTGGAACTGCTGGGATAGCGACAAAAAATCCTGAGCATGCTATTAATTTGGAAGCAGCGTTAATATTAAAAGAGTTATTATTAGAAAAAGGTTATACGGTTGTTATGACAAGAGAAAAAGCCGACGTAAATATTAGTAATGCAGAAAGAGCACAAATTGCAAATAATGCAAAAGCTGATATTACTATAAGAATACATTGTGATAGCATAAATGATGGAGGAAAAACAGGTACGGTAATTTTAGTTCCAGCTAAAGACGGTAAATATACAAGTAAAATTTTTGAAGCGAGCAATAAATATGCTGAAATATTAAAGAGTAAGTTACAAGAAGGTAATATAAAAGTAAATGGAATATTTGAAAGAAGTGATATTACTGGATTTAATTGGTCTACGGTTCCTGTAGTTATATTAGAAATGGGATTTATGAGTAATTATAATGAAGATAAAATGTTAGCAGATAAATTATACCAAATGAAATTAATGGAATGTGTTTCAAGTGCAATAGATGAATATAAGAATACTTAAAGACTTGGGGGGAGGGGATTAAAGGTTAAATGATTAATTGAAATAAAAATATAAATTATGGATAAAATAAAAACATGAATCATAAGGATTAATATATTAAATGTTTTGTGATTTGAAAATATTAATGTACAAGCTAATCTAATAGGCTATGGTATTAGGAGGGGTAATCTTGAAAAAGTATGATTTAATTTATTATTGGCAAAATTATTTGATAAATCAAGAAAATATGGAGTTTAAACCAGATGCTTATGTTTTAAAGGTTTCATTAGTGAATTCCTATAGTAGAGATTACTTTTGTAACTGGTATTCGTTTAAATGCATACAAGAATTAATTTCTTTTATCAAATATGTATTAATACCATCAACATATATTACTAAGGTATTTGGTAAAGAGGAAGATACTATATTTTTAGATGCATTAGACTATTATGAAACTATGGAATTAATACAAGATGCTGAGAATATTCATAAACTTGAATTAATAAAGGATATTAAAGATGATTATGATTTTATTGAAGATTTGAAAAAAAAATTTAGTATTGAAGATTTGAAAAAATTTTTTAATATGACTAATGAAAGAAGACATGGTGATGTTGGAATACTTTCAAAAGTAGAATTTTTTGAGAATGTAAAGGAAATAGGTAGAGATTTAGTTAAAGAATTTGAAGAAGATAATATGTTAGAGGAACTTGAAAGTCATATGGATTTAAATAAAAATCAAATAATTGCATTATTCGATGGTATTGATAATAATCCATTTATGTTAAAAAGGTTAGGAACATATTTAAGTAATACATTAGTATTTTAAAACAAGTCAATAGTATGCTTTTATAGAGTGATTATAAATATTTTTTATTTATACACTCTTTTCTTTTAATAAATATTATGGTAATTTATTATGAAGTATTAACATTAATGCAAAAGGATGCTATATTAATAGATAGATAAATTAAAAATAATAGTATTAAATAGATATTTACTAAAATGAAAGATGTGATTAAATGAACAATAAATTTTTACCTATTAGTAGAGAAGATATGAATGAAAGAGGCTGGGATCAATGCGATTTTATTATTGTAACTGGTGATGCTTATGTGGATCATCATAGTTTTGGTACAGCTGTAATTTCAAGAGTATTAGAACATGCTGGCTATAAGGTTGGTATAATTGCACAACCAGATTGGCATAGTACAGAAGATTTTATGAAACTTGGAAGACCTAGATTAGCATTTTTAGTTAATGCAGGTAATATGGATTCTATGGTTAACCATTATACTGTTAGTAAAAGAGTAAGAGGAAAAGATCTATACTCTCCAGGCGGACAAATGGGCTTGAGACCTGATAGGGCTACAATAGTATATTGTAATAAAATAAGAGAAGCATATAAACATATAAATATTTGTATTGGTGGGGTTGAAGCTAGCTTAAGACGATTTGCACATTATGATTACTGGGAAGATAAGGTTAGAAAATCAATGTTAACAGATAGTGGTGCAGATTTATTAATATATGGTATGAGTGAAAAACAAATAGTTGAAGTGGCTCATTATTTAAATGAAGGTTTTGAGGCTAAATATATTAGACATATACCAGGAACATGTTATTTAGTTGATAGCTTAGAAGAGGTTTATGAAGAACATATTGTAATTCCATCATATAAAGAGGTTTCAACTGATAAGCTTAAATATTGTGAAGCTTTCAAGATTACATATCAAGAACAAGATCCTATTAGAGGTAGAACTATAGTACAAGATCAAGGTGATAAATATCTTGTAGTAAATAAACCGGAAGTTATTTTAAATAGAGAAGAATTAGATGAAGTTTATGATTTACCTTTTACAAAGGAATATCATCCTATTTATGAACCTATGGGAGGAATTCCAGCACTAGAAGAGGTTAAGTTTAGTATAGTAGGTTCTAGAGGATGCTTCGGAAATTGTTCATTCTGTGCAATAACTTTCCATCAAGGAAGAGCAGTTCAAAGTAGAAGTAAAGAGTCTATAGTAAAAGAAGCTAAAGAAATGACTGAAATGAAAGACTTTAAGGGGTATATTCACGATGTTGGAGGTCCTACTGCGAACTTTAGAAAACCTGCATGTAATAATCAATTAACAATAGGTGCATGTAAAGTTAAGCAATGTTTAAGTCCAGGGGTATGTAAAAATATGGAGGTAGATCATAAAGAATTTGTTGATGTACTTAGAAGTGTAAGAAGTTTACCTAAAATTAAAAAGGTATTTGTACGTTCAGGTATTAGATATGATTATGTAATGGCTGATAAAGATGATACATTCTTTAAAGAGTTAGTTGAACATCATGTAAGTGGACAGTTAAAAGTTGCTCCTGAACATGTATCTGAACAAGTATTAAAGTATATGGGTAAACCAGCAGGAAAAACTTATGAAGAGTTTAGAAAGAAGTTCTTTAAATTAACAGAAAGAGCTGGAAAGAAACAATATATAATTCCATATTTAATGTCAAGTCACCCAGGAAGTACATTAAAAGAAGCTATTGAACTTGCGGAGTATTTAAGAGATATTAAATATCAACCAGAACAAGTACAAGATTTTTATCCAACGCCGGGAACTTTATCAACTACAATTTTTTATACTGGATTAGATCCAATAACATTAAAGCCAGTTTATGTTCCAAAAACAAAAGAAGAAAAAGCTATGCAAAGAGCATTATTACAATTTAGTAATCCTAAGAATTATAACTTAGTATACGATGCTTTAATAAAAGCAGGAAGAGAAGATTTAATTGGTAATGGGCCTAAGTGTTTAATTAAATCTAAAGAGCAAAGATATAAGGAAGCTCATGGATTAGCTAGACCAAAGTCTAAGAATAATGGAAAACATAAATCATCTTCAAGTAGAAATGGTAAGGCAAATGATAAAAATTCTTCAAGAAGAGGAAAAGAGAATTCTTCTCGTCGAGGAAAAGATAATAGAAATTCTAAAAATAAAAAAAGTCGTAGATAGTTAAAAAGAAAGCAGTGTAGTAAAGTTGTTTACTACACTGTTTTATTATAAATAGAAATATTAAGCTTGGATAATTATTCTAAAATGCATTAAAGCGTTAATAATATGAAATTTATAACTCGAATAAGTTTTTGAAAAAGCCATAAAATAATAGTATCAAAAGATAAGGAGGTTTTTAAAATGAAAAAAATAGATACATTACTAAGTAGAGATGTAGCAAAAAAAATGATCATTGATGGTGAACCTTGGAATAAAATAATGGAAACAACACATTTAAGATTAAAAGACTTAAAACATATTCAAAGAGATGAGATAAATCCAAAATTCTAAATTATATAAAATTTTATTTGAGAAATGAGGAGTTAAAATGAACAAGCGAGAATATACTAAAGAAAATTATTTAAAAAATGGAAATAAAACACAAAGTAATAATCCAAAAAATAAATATGTAACAACAATTGAAGAACCTGCTCTTAATGAAAGTGGTATAGAAGCAAAGAAAAAAGGTTTTTAAAAAATATAATAAATTTAAAAAGAGGTTGTATAAAATTATACAACCCCTTTTTAAATATATAATATCTATTTTAGAGAACATTGTTTGCATACATTTATAGTTTTTCCATTTTCGTCTTTCTTTGACCATACCAATTTTACTCTTTTTCTTCCACAAATTGGACATGTGCCACGCCAGTTTGGTAATGTTTTAATGTATTTTCCACGTTTTTGTTTACTCATTTTTTCATTGCTCCATTTCTCTTTTCATTATGTTAGATTATATTAAATTTTTTAATTATATATGCTTAAAATTTTTCAAAATATTAATGGTTAAAAGTTCTATTATGAAGAGTAAAAACTATATATAGAAATGTAGAAGGAATAATATTAATATTATCAAGGGGGAGAGGATTATGAAATTAATAGTTTTTGCACCTGTAGGAGCGACATTAGCATTACTCTTTGCTGCATATTATACTTATACAATCTTTAAGGTTGATGAAGGAACTGATAGGATGAAGTATATTGCAAGTAGTATAAGAAAAGGGGCAAACGCTTTTTTAAAACGCCAATATAAAGGTGTTGCTATATTTTTCGTAATCATGTTTATCATTTTATTTATTTTATCAAGATTCAATTTTGTTAGTATCTTTATGCCATTTGCATTTCTAACAGGTGGAATATTCTCAGGTCTAAGTGGTTATTTAGGTATGAAAATCGCTACAAATGCAAATAGTAGAACAGCAAATGCTTGTACTAAGAGCTTAAATAGCGGATTAAGGGTTGCATTTTCAAGTGGCTCAGTAATGGGGCTTGTTGTTGTTGGTTTAGCATTAGTTGATTTTAGTATTTGGTTTGGTATATTAAATTTTTATTATGGTGCAATGCCTTTAGATGAAAGAATAACAATAATAACAACAACAATGTTAACGTTTAGCATGGGGGCTTCATCAATGGCTTTATTTGCAAGAGTAGGTGGAGGTATATTCACTAAAGCAGCAGATGTGGGTGCCGATCTTGTTGGTAAGGTTGAAATAGGAATACCAGAAGATGATCCAAGAAATCCAGCTGTTATAGCTGATAATGTTGGTGACAATGTTGGTGATGTTGCTGGTATGGGAGCTGACCTTTATGAATCATATGTTGGGTCTATATTATCTTCTTGTGCTTTAGCAGTTGCAGCAGGGCTATCAGTAAATGGAGCTGTAATTCCAGTAGTAATAGCTTCTATTGGAGTAGTGGCATCTATTCTTGGAAGTTTCTTTGTAAAATCTAAAGAAGATGTTTCTCAAAAGGCATTGTTAAGTGCGTTAAGGAGAGGTACTTATTTTTCAGCAATAGTTATTGCAATTGCATCTTACTTTGTTGTATCTAATGTATTAGGAAGGGGACACATAGGTATTTATATTTCAATTCTTTGTGGTTTAGTTGCGGGATTGTTAATAGGCTTCTTCACAGAATATTATACTAGTGATAATTATAATCCAACAAAGAGTATTGCAAAATCTTCAGAAACTGGTGCTGCAACAGTTATTATAACTGGTTTATCAGTGGGGATGAAATCTACAGCAGCGCCTGTAATAATAATTGGGTGCTCTATTTTAATAAGTTTTGTTTCTTCAGGGGGATTTAATAATTTTAATATGGGGTTATTTGGAATAGCAATATCAGCAGTTGGTATGTTATCTACACTTGGTATTACATTAGCTACAGATGCTTATGGACCAGTTGCAGATAATGCTGGAGGAATTGCTGAAATGGCTGGATTACCTTCAGAGGTAAGAGATAGAACTGATGCTTTAGATTCGTTAGGAAATACTACAGCTGCAACAGGAAAAGGCTTTGCTATTGGATCAGCTGCATTAACTGCCTTAGCATTTATAGCATCATATAAAAATTCTATAGAGGTATTAGCTTCAAGTAATAATATAGCATTTGAATTTGATTTATCGGTTTTGAATCCACAAGTTTTAATTGGTGCATTTATTGGAGCAATGGTTACATTTGTATTTTCATCTTGTACTATGAGTGCGGTAGGAAGAGCTGCTAGCAAGATTGTTGTTGAAGTAAGAAGACAATTTAAGGAAATTAAAGGGTTAATGGATGGTAAAGCAGAGCCAGATTATGCTTCATGTGTAGATATTTGTACAAAATCATCTCAAAAGGAGCTTATAGTTATTGCAGTAATAGCAATAGCAACTCCGTTGATAGTAGGCTTTATTTTAGGTCCTAATGGTGTTGCTGGACTATTAGCAGGTGCAACTATATGTGGATTTGTATTAGCTGTAATGATGTCTAACTCTGGTGGAGCATGGGATAATGCTAAGAAACATATTGAATCAGGAAATTATGGTGGTAAGGGTTCAGAATGTCATAAAGGAGCCGTTGTTGGTGATACAGTAGGAGATCCATTTAAGGATACTTCAGGACCAGCTTTAAATATATTAATTAAGTTAATGTCAATAGTATCAATTGTATTTGGCATGGTTATATTATCATTCCACATATTTTAAAGTAGTTAATAATTAATAGTTAAGAGTTAATAGTTAAGAGTTAATAGTTAAGGAATAAATTCAGCTAAGCTGAATTTAAAAAATATATAATTAAGGAGCTTCTTAAGGAGTTTCAACCTTAACTATTAACTCAAAACTATATAAAACTATTAACTCTTAACTATCTAATAGTGTACATCAATTAAATGAAATTTTATATTACTATTACTCCAACCTAAATCATATGGTACAAGCATTCTATCCGTATTATGGCACGTTACTAGAGGATAACCTTTTGAATCTAACCCTGTTACTGTTGAAACATGAGTTATTCTTCCTTTTTTCTCATATGCAACAATATCACCAGGACGTAAATTAAAGGCTGCTTTATAAGTTTCACAATAGTTACCTTTAGCAATATAAGAGCCGCGTCCACTACTTATTAAGTAATTTTTAAATCCTTGTGCATTGACCCATGCTTTTGTAGCAGATTTGTTACAATAAGACCAAGTATCATTTTTCTTAAATCCACCTCCCTCATACATAATTTGAGAAGCAAAGTTTGCACAATCACCACCATCTGGATTAAAGTTTTTATAATCTTTATTATATTTAAATAAATGTTCTTCATTATCACTAATTCCACAATACTCGTGAGCATAATCTATTGCTTTTTGAGTTCTTTCATCAGGTGTGTAATCAGGTTTAGTATGATTTAAAATAGTTGATTTAATATCATCACAGTTAAGATTTTCTAAATCTAAGGAATCAGCTAGTGGATCAGTATACCACTCTTTAGTTATAATATATCTATTACCATTATTTTTTAAATTAATATAATGACATGTACCTAGTTTAAATAAATTTTCAATTGTAGGTTGATCTTCATAGCTATAACAAAACGTTGTACATGCGTAGCATACAACATTATAAACATCTTTTTCTATTTCTTTTACATTGCATACTTTTATTATTGAATTTATTTTTGTAAAGGAAACACATTGTTTTTTACACCAATGATTAAAGTAATCAGTTTTAGTAACTTCTTTTTCATAAGCCCATTTGCCAACTTTTTTATCTAAATCATAGAATAGCTTTAAGCCTTCACTATCTCCAGTTAGAATTGCAGAATTCCTATTTAAAAATATATTTTCAACAAGTGGCTGGAATTCTTCTATTAATTGATGATTTTTATCATCAATATTTTGTGTTATATCTGTATTTTCTAAAGATAAATTACATTTGTCTAATGATACATGAGCCGAAGCAGTTACAGATCCTAGATTACATATAATTAATATAAATGAAAGTATCTTATAAAAATAATTTTTCTTGTAAAGATATAGTTTCATAACAATCATTACTCCTTATGAATTAAGTTTATTTTTTCTTTAGTAAATTTATAAATAATATTAAATATAGTTTGTGCTATTAATACATTTTTTATATATAAATTATTAATAGGTTATCAATTAGTATTTATAATTCATAATATATTAGAAATAATTTAAATGAGGATAGCATGTCAGTAAAGGAATTAGAAAACATATATGAAAATGGATTTACATTAGATTTTGATGATAATAGTAAAATAGTGTTTATTTCAGATGTTCATAGGGGTGATGGAACATATTCAGATTCACTTTTACCTAATAGAAATATATATATAACTGCATTGAAATATTATTTAAAAAATGATTATATTTATATAGAGGTTGGAGATGGAGATGAACTATGGAAAAATAAAGATTTTAATGAAATTTCATTTTTTTATGATGATATCTTCAAAATTTTAAATAAATTCAATAAAAAGAATAGTATTTATTGTATATTTGGCAATCATGATATTGTTAAGAAATGTGGAAATTTTAAGGACAAGGAGGAAAAGGCTTTAAAAAAAATTGGAGCAGATTATGGTGATGAATTTATTAAATTCATTAAAAATGTAACATTTTATCCTGGAATGAATTTAATGTATAAGCCATTAGGAGAAAAGTTTTTAGTTGTACATGGACATCAACTTGATTTTTGGAATAATGAAGTTTGGAGAATAAATGAATTTTTAGTACGATATATATGGAAATTCTTAAATGGAATAGCTGGATTTAAAGATCCTACAAGGTCAGCAAAGAGTAAGACTAAAAGAAGTAGAATAGATATAAAACTACAAGATTGGGCAAGGGATAACTGTACTATGCTTTTATGTGGGCATACTCATAATACAAGATTTCCAGGACTTTATGAACCACCATATTTTAATGATGGATGCTGTGTTTATCCATATGCAATAACGGCAATTGAAATAGAAAAAGGGATGATTAAATTAGTTAAATGGATTATAGATGCGCAGGATACTGGCTCTCTTTGGGTTACTAGAAAAAATATTGCAGGACCAGTTAAGATATCCGAGTATTTAAACTATGCAAAAGAAGAAAGATTAAGAAAGAGAAAAAAGTAGATTTATTTAATTATTTTTGATATAAAGAAAGAATTAAATTATAATATAATTAAAACTAGAGAGGAGACTATAATGAGCAGTTTAACAGGAAAAGTAGCACTTGTAACTGGAGCATCAAGGGGAATAGGAAGTGCTATTGCAAAAAAGTTAGCTTTAAATGGTGCAAGTGTTGTTATAAATTATTCAAAGGATGATTTAGGAGCTAATAATACATTAAAAGAAATAACAGATAATGGCGGTTATGCAAAGGTAATAAAGAAGGATATTTCAGATTATAATAATTGTCTTAATTTAATAAATGAAGTTATAGAAAGTTTTGGGAAAATAGATATATTAATAAATAATGCAGCTAAATCAGAAGTAGGATTATTTATGGATTTTAAAAAGGAAATTATAGAGCAATTAATGAATGTTAATTTATTAGCTCCAATGTATTTAACTCAGGCGACATTACCATTTATGACTTCTAAAGGTAGTGGGAATATAATTAATATTTCATCAATGTGGGGAGAAAGTGGTGCTTCTTGTGAAGTTGTATATTCAACTACAAAAGGTGGATTAAATTTATTTACTAAATCTTTGGCAAAAGAAGTTGCTTCTTTTGGAATAAGAGTAAATGCAATAGCGCCAGGCGTAATTGATACTGAAATGAATAGTTTTTTAGAAGATACTGAAAAGGAAGAATTAATGAATGAAATTCCAATGGGAAGATTTGGGACTGTTGATGAGGTTAGTAACACTGTATTATTTTTATGCCAAAGTAATACCTCGTATTTAACTGGGCAAATAATAAGGATCGACGGCGGATTTTTATAATAAACTAAGGAAAGTGAAGTTGGTGATGTCAATGATCAAAGTTAAAATAGAGAAAAATAGATTAAATGAACCAATATTTAAACTTGGATTTAAAAATTTAAGTGAAAAGGAAGAAAGATTCTTAAAAAGAGCATTAATTGAAGGAAAAGAAATTTCAGGTATATATAAATATGAAATACCACTAAAATATTTTGTGCCGATAATGAATAATATAGATAAAGAAAATATAAAACTTGATAGATATAGTAAGTTATCTTTTTTGGAATTTTCCGATGACTTCGATGAGAAATATTTTTATATTTTAGAAGCTAATGCGAAATATATGAAAAGATGGAGAGAAGAAGGGTGTCCTAATATTTTCAAAATTGAAATAAATAAAGATACTTTAGAAATTAAGAAAGAAATTATATTCAAAAAAATTCAAAGAGTGTATGTTTAGGCTAAAGTGACAAGTGACAAGTTAGAAAATAAAGTTAACATAAAGTAATTATATTTTTCAACTTGCAACTTGTCATTTTTATTAATAAAAATATTGATTTATAATTAGGTTAATTAATTTATATTTGAATTAAGAACACTTTATTTTTTAGTAGTATTATTCAAATTCATCAATTACTAAATCTTGCTTTTTTAATGTAAATTTAAAAATAACACCATTTTCAGTATTACTTATAGAATATTTGCTTTTATGAAGGGTCAAAATTCTTTCCACTGTTGCTAAACCTAGGCCATAGCTATTTTTACTTCTATCTCCAGATTTATCTAATCTATAAAATTTTGCAAATATATTTTCTAATTCATTATCAGGTATAGTAATACCTTTATTTTCTATTGAGATTA
>NZ_JADPBQ010000001.1:42270-118167 GCF_015670405.1 Clostridium sp. 1001271B_151109_B4
CCTTCATCCTTAACGATAATAATAATATCATTATTTCTAGGAGTATATTTAATAGTATTTGATAATAGATTTTGAACAACACGTTCTAATGTCATTATGTCACCTTCTACATAGGCATATGAAGGTAAATTAAATTTTACATTTAACTCTTTGTTTTGGAAATCTAATGAGAATTTTTTTACCATACCTTGAAGTAATCTAACTATGTTAAATGACTCTAAATGTAAGGATATTGTTTCAGATTCTAATTTAGATAAATCAAGCATGTTAGTTAATAATAAATTCATTTTATTTGCTTCATCTATAATAGTATCTAAATATGCAACTGCATCTTTTCCAGAAGCTATACCATCTCTTAAACCTTCAGCATATCCACATATAATACCTAGTGGGGTTCTTAAGTCATGACTTACACTTGATACGAAATCTTTTCTCATATTTTCAAGATTACGCTCTTTTTCAATATCTTTTTCTAATTGAGCATTTTTTTCTTGTAGTGTTTGAAGAGCATTTTCTAAGTTAGATGACAAAAAGTTTAGCGTATTTGCAAGATTACCAATTTCATCATCAGATGTAACTATACACTTTGTATCAAAATCTAAATTAGACATTTTTTTTGCTGCTTTATTTAAATTAATAAGTGGTTTACTAATTAATTTAGAATAAATTTTAGATAAAAATATAGCTAATATTAAAAATCCAATTAATAAATAAAAATAGAAACTACGAATAACACTTGAAGCTTCTTTGATTGGTTGTATAGAAGATACTGAAATAAGTAGTGAGTCATTTTCACTTTGGATTGAAATTGGTGCAACAATTCCTATTTTTTTGTAATCACTACCTTCATTAGTAAAAATGACACTTTGTACTTTATCATATGTTAAAACACCTTCAATTAAATCATTATTTGATAATAAGTCTGAACAAAAATTAGTTAATGATTTCATATCATCTAAGTTTTTATTATCAAAATATGATAAGTATTTTAAGGAACCATCTCTTAGTGATATAATTGCAATTCTTGAGTTATTTTTTTCTTCATAATTTTTTAATGCAGAACTTAGTGTTGTAGCATCAAAGTTTTGATAAGAATATAATGATTTTATTCGTTTAGCATCTAAAATTAATGATTCTGTCTTTTTAGAAAGATAAAAGTCTTCAAAAAATATATTTTGAAATAAGAAAGTTAAACAAAATACAATCGATATTAAACCAAAGGTTATTAATGTAATTCTTCTAGAAATACTATGCTTCATTTGGAATTTCAAATTTATACCCACTTCCTCTTACTGTAACAATATAATTAGCTTTTGACCCTAATTTTTCACGTAATCTTTTTATATTGGTGTCAACTGTTCTTAAATCTCCATAATAATCTATTCCCCATACGTTGTCTAATATAGTGTCTCTACTTAATGCAATTCCTAAATTATCAGATAAATAAACTAAAAGTTCGAATTCTTTTGGTGATAGTGTAAGAGCAACATCATTAATTTTAACTTCATGAGCTAATTTGTTAATAGTTAATCCATTATAATTTTGTGTTGGATTAAAATCATCATCATTATTAGTTGTTCTTTTTAATAAAGCTTTAATTTTGGCTATTAAAATTTTTGGGGAAAATGGCTTAGTAACGTAATCATCCGCACCCATTTCATAACCAAAAAGTTTATCCTCTTCTTGTCCTTTTGCAGTTAATAATATAATTGGAAGATTAGAAACAGTTCTAATTGTTTCTAAAACTGTAATACCATCAATTTTAGGCATCATTATATCTAATAGTATTAAATCAACTTTGTTGTTTTTAAATACAAATAGTCCTTCATCACCATCAGAAGCTTCTAATACATTAAATCCTTCTGCCTTCAAGTAATCTCTTAACAAAAATCTTATTTTTAATTCATCTTCTATTATTAATATAGTTTTATTCATAATGCCTCCTTCAAAATATATTTATTAACTAAATTATAAAACATAATTATATAATTATAAACTAATAAGTTAATTTATATCAAAAAGATAAAAAATATGTAGTTATTAAGAAGTTTAGAACAACAAATATTAAATTAAATAAAATATAAAATTTTGAAATTCACTTAATTGTTGATATTAAGTAGCAAACATATTATATTATAATTCTAGGAAAAAAGTATTTTAGATGGGGGAAGGTAGAAGATGATTAAGTTAAATTTTGATGTAAAAAAGCATATTCTTAAAAATGGATTAGAAGTCATTACTATAAAAAAGAATACCCAAATCTCATCAATTAACATAGGAATTAAAGTTGGTGCCTTAAATGAAACTCTTGAGGAAAAAGGGATTTCACATTTTATAGAACATATGATTTTTAAAGGAACTGATAATAGAACATTTCAAAAGTTAAATGATGAATTAGAGTCTTTAGGTGGAGAATATAATGCTTATACAGATTATTCTCAAACAGTATATTCAATTAGTTGCTTAGAAGAGGAGTTCATAAATGGTATTGAGTTATTAAGTGATATGCTTATTAATTCAAGGTTTCCAGAAGAAGAAGTCGATAAAGAAAGGGGAGTAATTTTAGCAGAAATAAGATCTAGTAAAGATAGTGTTGAAGATTTTAGCTTTAAAAGAATTAATGAGGTTGCATTTGAACATAGTTCTTTAAAGTATGATGTTGCTGGATTAGATGAAAATGTGAAAAAATTTACAAGAGAACAGCTTTATAATTATTATAAGAGATATTATGTGCCAAACAATTCGTTAATAACAATGGTATCATCAAGAGAACATGATGAAGCAATAAAGGAAATAGAAAAATATTTTGCTAAATGGGAACCTAAAGAGGTAACAGCTTTAAAGGTTAAAGATGAAAAAAATAAAAATATTAAGGTAGTAAGCACTAAAGAAAACATTGAATTGAGTACAATAATTTATTTGTTTACTTTTTATGATTTAGATAAAAAAAGAGAACTTCCTTTACGAATTTTAAATCATAGATTAGGTGAAAGTGCCAACTCTCTGCTATTTAGAGAAGTTAGAGAAAATAGAGGGTTAGCATATGACATCTACTCTCATTTAGATATTACTAAAAATGTAAAAACATTATATGTTTATACAGCTGTAGATGAAGAGGATATAGAAGATGCTTCTAAAGCAATAGAAGAGATTTTTAAAGATATAAAGACTAAAAAAATAGTAATTGGAGATAATGATTTAAATATAATGAAAAAGGTTCATAAGACAGCTGTGATTTCCACATTAGAAGATTCAGTTGAATTATGTAGTTATATTTTAAGTCAAAGCTTAGAAGGTGAGGATATATTTGAATTCTTAGAAGATATGGAAAGCCTAAATAGTATTACAGCAGATGAAATATATGAAGTTGCAAATAAAGTTTTAAATAATCCTACAGTTCATATACTAAAATCATCATAAGGTGGTAATAATTATGAATATAATAACAAAAATTGAAGTAGGAAAAAGGAATAAGGAACGAGTAAATATTTATATTGATGAAGAGTATGCTTTTTCAATTAGTGCTGAATTGGTATACAAAGAAAATATAAAGGTTAAAGATAAAATTGATGTTGATTCTTTAAAAAAGTTAGCAGATGAAGATAACTATATAAAATGCAAAAATACAGCTCTTAAAACAATTGAGCGAACTTATAAAAGTGAAAAGGAATTAGTACAAAAGTTAGCATTAAAGGGTTATGATGACCATATAATTAATCGTACAATAAATTTTATGAAAGAATATAATTTATTAAATGATAATAATTATGCAACCATGTATGTTAAAGATAGATCGAGAAACGTAGGGAAAAAGAAAATTAAGTACTCTTTACTTCAAAAAGGAATTGATGAAGAGATTATTGAAAGTGAACTAGAAAAAATAAATAATGATGAGGTTAAAGTTACTGTTTTTGAAATGGCTTTAAAAAAATACAAAGTATTTAGTAAAAGAGAAAATGATAATTATAAACTAACGCAAAAGTTATATAGATTTTTAATGGGGAAGGGGTATGATTATGATTTAATTAAAGATGTTGTGAAATCTATAGTTAAATCAGAAGATTTCGAATAAAAGGAGCAATCTTAATGAATGAAATACTCTCTTATGCTATATGTTTTTTTATTATAATATTAGGAGTTACAGACAGTGTAAAAAGGTCATTGAATGGAAGAAATGTAACTTTTGCTCTAGAGAGGGTCCTTTATTATATTTCTATATTTATTACAATCTTAATAATTTCTTTAAGGATTGATGTTATTATTAAAGGTATTACTAAAATATCAATTTCATATTTTAAATTAACGAGTGTTTATAATGATATTTGTAAGATAGCATTATTGGTAGGGTTATTCTTTTTACTCCAAGTATCGTTTTATATGATATTTAGAAAAGTTATTATACCGATGTTTAAGGGATTAAATAAGGCAAATAGTGTTTTGATTGTTATATTATCATCAATATTTGGAACAATAAAAGGCTTAGTGGCAATACTAATATTTTTTATAGCATTAATTATGTACAATAATACTATAGGAATTTATAATAAAGTTGATTTATTTAGTTATAATAAGGTTTATGAGAAGTTATCTTCTGAAATAGCAAAAAATAATAGTGACCTTACAGACGAAATTGTAGAAAATTTTCTACCAACAAGTAATATAATTATTTACTATAATGGTGTCACATTGGATGAAGGAGTTAAATCTACAAATGAAATTGATGAAAAGGCAAAAGAGTTAACTAGTGGTGTAACAAATGATATGGATAAAGCTAGAATATTATATTCTTGGATTGGAAGTAATTTAGAATATGATTATGATAGAGCAGAAAAAGCATTAAATAATGAAAAGGTTGAAAATAGTGGAGCTATTTCAGCATTTGAAAACCAAAGTGGTATTTGTTTTGATTATTCTTGTCTTTATGTTGCTATGGCAAGAGCAGTAGACTTAAAGGTTAGATTATTAACTGGTACAGCATATGATGGGAAACAATATGGACCACATGCATGGAACGAAGTTTATATTAGTGAGATAGAAAGTTGGATACCAGTAGATACCACTTTTTATTTAGCAGGAGATTATTTTAATAATGATGATTTTTATGAAGATCATATAACTGATAGTATTGCAGGAGAATGGTAAAAGCGCTTATTAAAGCGCTTTTTTATTTTTAGAAATTAATAAATTTATAGCTTTTTCACAGTCTTTATCTGAGGCATCTAAAGCCCAGGCTCTGTTAAAATAAATCAGTGCTTTATTTACATTTTCAAGCATTGCATAGCAATATGCTAAATTAAAATAATACTTACTTTCTTTTTGTATACTTAAAGCCTTTCTAAGCATTTCAATCGCGCTATTAAAATCCTTAAGTTTAATGTAACATACACCGGCATTATAATAAGCGCAACTTTCATTTTCACCTACTTCAATAGATTCTATGTAATTTTCGATTGCTTTAGAGTAATCTTTATTATTATAATATTTATTTCCTTCATTAAAGTAACTCATATTAACCTCCTAAGTATTTACTCAGATATTTTAATTATTGTCTTTACCACATAATATTATTCACAAAATATATTTTTTAGAAGATAATATATATCAACCAAATGTTAGTAAATATTTAACAAAAGGAAAATATTGGGGGTAATGTTTATTTAATATGAAAAATTCAAATTTATGTGATATAATTAGTTCGATATATTAATTGAAGAGAGTGGTAAAATATGATGAGTTATAAATTAGGAATTGATGCAGGATCTACTACAATAAAAGTTGTGGTATTAGATAATTATAATAAGGTAATTTATAGTGATTATAGGAGACATTTTTCAGATATAAAAACTACTTTAAATAATTCATTAAAAGAATGTTTTGAAAGTATTGGTAATGTTAATTTAAAAGTAACTGTTACAGGTTCTGGTGGAATAGGAGTATCACAGTGGCTAAAATGTAAATTTGAGCAAGAAGTTATATCTTGTACTAGGGCAGTAGAAGAGTTTATAAATAAAACAGATGTTGTTATTGAACTCGGGGGAGAAGATGCTAAAATAACTTATTTAAAAGGTGGAATAGATCAAAGGATGAATGGAACATGTGCTGGTGGAACAGGTGCATTTATTGATCAAATGGCCATTTTATTAAATACTGATGCAAAGGGATTAAATATATTAGCAAAAGAGGCAACCAATATTTATCCAATAGCTTCAAGGTGTGGAGTTTTTGCAAAAACTGATATACAACCATTAATTAATGAGGGAGCAAAGAAAGGTGATATTGCAGCATCAATATTTCAAGCCGTTGTAGATCAAACAATAAGTGGACTAGCATGTGGTAAACCTATTAGAGGTAATGTTGCATTTCTTGGTGGGCCACTTCATTTTCTTGATAGTTTAAGGGAAAGATTTATTAAAACTTTAAATTTAAAAGAAGGTGAATACTTTGCACCAGATAATTCAGAAATTTATGTTGCTTTAGGAGCAGCAATATTAGCAGAAAATAGTGAAATAATTAATTCTAATGAGTTAATAAATAGATTGAATGAAATCGGCGCTAAAACAATAGTAAATGATTCATTAGAACCATTATTTATTAATGAGGAAGATTATAATAAATTTAAGCAAAGACATAGTTTAAGTATTGTTCCTAAAGGCGATTTATATAAATATAAGGGGAAAGTATTTATAGGGATAGATGCAGGATCGACTACAACTAAAGCTGTTGTTTTAGGTGAACATGGAGAATTATTATATTCTAGTTACAACAATAATGAAGGAAGTCCTTTAAATAAAACTATAGATATTTTAAAAGAAATATATCTATTATTAAATAAAGATGTACACATAGCAAAAGCTACAGTTACTGGCTATGGAGAAGGTTTAATTAAAGCAGCTCTAGGGGTAGATATTGGTGAAATAGAAACAATTTGTCATTTTAGAGGTGCGAAAGAATTTATGCCTAATGTAGATTTTATATTAGACATAGGTGGACAAGATATGAAAGCATTAATGATTAAAGATGGAGTGATTAATAATATTTTGTTAAATGAAGCATGTTCATCAGGATGTGGTTCATTTATTGAAGGGTTTAGTAAGTCCCTAGGAATTTCTATTGATGAGTTTTCTAAGTTGGCTATAAAATCAAAACGTCCAGTTGATTTAGGTTCAAGGTGTACTGTATTTATGAACTCAAAGGTAAAGCAAGTACAAAAAGAAGGTGCAAGTATTGCAGATATTTCTGCAGGTCTTTCTTATTCGGTAATAAAAAATGCTTTATATAAAGTAATTAAAATTAGAAACTTTGATGAATTAGGTAAAAATATTATAGTGCAAGGTGGTACTTTTTATAACGATGGAATATTAAGAAGCTTTGAAAAAGTTACAGGTATTGATGTTGTAAGACCTGAAATAGCAGGTCTAATGGGAGCATATGGAGCAGCGTTAATAGCTAAGGAATCTTATAAAGATGGTGAGATATCATCATTAATAACAAGAGATAAAATTAATGATTTCACAATAGAAACAAGTTGTGAAAGGTGTGGAAGATGTGGGAACAATTGCTTGTTAACAATAAATAAATTTAGTGAAAATGAAAATTATATTACAGGAAATAGATGTGAAAGACCTCTTGGGAATATTGAAAAAAAAGTAGATGTACCTAATTTATATAAATATAAGTTAAAAAGAATATTTTCTTATAAATCTTTAAGTAAGGAAGAAGCTGTAAGGGGCGAAATAGGTATACCTCGTGTTTTAAATATATATGAAAATTATCCATTTTGGTTTACTTTCTTAACAAAATTAAGGTTTAGGGTAGTATTATCTCCAGTTTCTAATAAAGATATATTTAAATTAGGAATAGAAACTATACCATCAGAATCGGCTTGCTATCCAGCTAAAATAAGTCATGGGCATATTATGCATTTAATTAATAAGGGAATTAAAACTATTTTTTATCCGTGTATCCCTTATGAATATAAAGAAGATAGTGGGGCTAATAATCATTATAACTGCCCAATGGTTACATCATATCCAGATGTTATTAAAAATAATATAGATGAATTAAAAGATAAAGATATAAAATACCTTTCACCATTTTTATCATTGCATAATAAAGAAAAACTTTATAAAAGGCTTTATGAAATTTTTGAAGAGTTTAATGTTACTAAAAAAGAAGTAATAAATGCCGTGGATGCTGCTTTTAAAGAAAGAGAAAGTGTAGTTAATGATATAAGAAAAAAAGGTGAAGAAACATTAAAATATATTGAAGATAACAACATGAAGGGTATTGTTTTAAGTGGTAGACCATATCATGTTGACCCTGAAATTAATCATGGATTAACAGATATTATAACATCATTTAATATGGCTGTATTTACTGAAGATAGTGTTGCTCATTTAGGTGATTTAAATAGACCGATAAGAGTAGTTGATCAGTGGATGTATCATACTAGGCTATATAGAGCTGCTGCATTTGTAAAGGAGAGAAAGGATTTAGAATTAATACAGTTAACATCATTTGGTTGTGGATTAGATGCTGTTACTAGCGACCAGGTATCCGAAATATTAGCTAGTAAAGGAAAGATGTATACATTAATAAAAATAGATGAAGGAAGCAATTTAGGTGCTGTTAAGATAAGAATAAGATCCTTAAAAGCAGCAATGGAAGAAAGAGAAAAAAATAATGTTGTATTAAAAAATATTGATAACAGTTATGAAACAAATGTGTTTACAAAGGAAATGAAAAAAGATTGGACAATACTTGCACCTCAGATGTCACCTATGCATTTTCAATTTGTAGAAAAAGCTGCAAAAGCTAGTGGTTATAATATTGAGGTATTACCTGCAAATGATAAAGATGCTATTGAAGAAGGTGTTAAATATGTTAATAATGATGCTTGCTATCCTTCAATACTAGTTATTGGACAAATGATTCATGCATTAAAAAGTGGAAAATATGATCCAAATAAAACAGCATTAATTATTACACAAACTGGTGGAGGCTGTAGAGCAACTAATTATGTTGGATTTTTGAAGAAAGGCTTAAGGGAGGCAGGTTTTCCTAATGTACCTATTATTTCATTAAATGCATTAGGTATGGAAAAACAACCTGGATTTACAATTTCATATGGGTTAATAAAGAAGCTTATGATGGGTATCATTTATGGTGACTTATTTATGAGGGTGCTTTATAGGGTGAGACCTTATGAAGTTGTTAAGGGATCTGCAAATAAGTTATATGAATTCTATCGAGAAAAGGCATTTGAAAATATAAATAATGGTAGTAAACGTGAAATGAATAAAATAGTTAAAGAAATAGTTAAAGCCTTTGATACTCTTGAAATTAATGATTTAGTTAAGCCAAAGGTAGGTATAGTAGGAGAAATATTGGTTAAATATCATCCAACAGCAAATAATAATATAATAGATGTTTTAGAAAATGAAGGGGCAGAAGTAGTTGTGCCTGAATTATTAGATTTCTTTTTATATTGTTGTTATAACTCTAAATTTAAAAATAGATATTTATCAGGAAGTAAAATAACAAAGACTGGGTGTGATATTGCAATTTCCTATATTGAAGCATATAGAAAATTTGTAGTGAAAGAATTACAAGATAGTGAAAGATTTGGATATCCAACTACTATAAGTCATTTAGCAGAAAAGGCAGCTAATGTTGTTTCTTTAGGTAACCAAACAGGTGAAGGATGGTTATTGACAGGTGAGATGGTAGAATTAATCGAAAATAATGTAAATAATATTGTTTGTATTCAACCATTTGCATGCTTACCTAATCATGTAACAGGAAAAGGAATGATTAAGGCATTAAAAAATAAATATCCTTTGGCAAACATAATTGCTGTAGATTATGATCCAGGTGCATCAGAAGTTAATCAATTAAATAGAATAAAGCTTATGATGTCAGTAGCATTTAAGAACTTAAAATTGCCACAAGAAAACTATGGTTATAGAAAAGAAATTAAAATAGATGTTAATACTTTAAGAACTAATAATATATAAATATTATTATAAATTTTATACAAAAGGAATTTGAATAATTTAGTCATTTTAAATTATTAATATAGTATTTATATAAGAAAATAAATAAAAGTTAACTTAAAATAAAGAAGATTTTTAAAAAAATTCGACATTTTTTTTAAATCCTCTTTATTTTTTTTCATCTCTTTACTATAATGTACTTATGTTTTAATACGTTAAATTAGTGGCAGGAGAGATAGTATGAATGATAAAAATCCTTATATTTTAGTTTTAGGAGCTTCGATTGTTGATATTTTTGGGTTTTGCGGAAGAAGTTATGCCCAAAGGGATTCAATACCAGGGCATATAAAAATATCTTTTGGAGGAGTATGTAGAAATATTGCAGAAAATCTAGCAAGAGTTGGAGTAGAAACAAAGTTTATTTCGACTTTAGGTGATGATGAAAATGGAAAAAGCATTTTTGATCACTCTAAAAGATTAGGATATAACATGGAGCATTCATTATTTTTACAAAATGAAAGCACTCCAACATATATGGCAATTTTAAATCATCAAGGTGAAATGGAATCAGCTGTAGTAGATATGGAAAGCTTAAATAAAATGGATGAAAGCTTTATAGATGAAAAAGATAGTATTTTTAGAAATGCACAATATACTATACTTGATTCAGATAATCCAGTTTTATTAGAGTATATTTTAAAGAAATATGAAGGAATAAGCAACTTTATATTAGATCCAGTATCAGCAAAAAAAGCTAGAAAGATTCGTCATTTAATAAAATACTTCCATACAATAAAACCTAATAGATTTGAAACAGAAGCTTTATGTGGTTTTAAGATTGAAAGTAATGAAGACTTAAGAAAAGCAGGTAGATTTTTCATTGAACAAGGTGTAAAAAATGTATTCATTAGCTTAGATGCAGATGGAATATACTATATTACTAGTGAAGGTGAAGAAGGAACCCTTGCATGTGCTGATAAGATAGATGTAAAAAACGTTACAGGAGCTGGTGATTCATTTGTTGCTGGAATTGGATATGGATATATGAATAATTTAAATATTAAAGATACTCTTAAATATTCAGTTGCAATGTCTATAATTACAATAACTCATGAAGAAACTATAAATCCTGACATGTGTCATGCTTTAGTTGAGGATTTTGTTAAAAATACTAGATGGAATGAAAATTAATACTTTCAGATAAGACTCTTTAATGAGTCTTATTTTTTTACTAATGATTTCTTTAAAATTGAAAATATGGTAATTATAGTGATATAATTAAGTGAGATTATAATGTTAACTGATAGTATAAGACTATAAATATATTAAATAGTTTTAAATAAATTGAGGGGTACAGATGAGTAAAAAAAGAAAGGTTATTGATGTTTATGGAATTGTACAAGGTGTTGGGTTTAGGCCTTTTGTTTATAACTTAGCTATAAAAAACAGTTTAACCGGATATGTTAACAATAACAGTGATGGTGTTATTATAGATGTTCAAGGAGAGGAAAATAATTTAGAGGCATTTGTTGTTGAATTAAGTAAAAATCCACCACTTTTATCTAAAATAAAGAAAATGAATATTACTGAAAAAAAGGTAAAGCAAGAACATACGGATTTTTATATAAAATCAACTGAAAAAAATTTAAATCCTACCACATATATTTCACCAGATTACTCAATATGTGATAAATGTAAAACAGAAATTTTTGATAAGAATGATAAAAGATATAGATATCCCTTTACAAATTGTACATGCTGTGGGCCGAGGTTTTCAATAATTAAAGAACTACCATATGATAGGAATTTAACAACAATGAATAAATTTGAAATGTGTAAAAGTTGTAAAGATGAATATAATAATCCTGCAAATAGAAGATTTCATGCACAACCAAATGCATGTCCAAAATGCGGACCCATGGTATTTTTAAGTAAAAGTAATGGAGAATTAATAAAATGTGAAGATCCTTTAAGAGAAACTATTAAATTGATTAAAGAAGGTAATATAATAGCAGTTAAAGGATTAGGCGGATTTAATTTATGTTGTGATGCTAAAAATAAAGAGGCAATAAGGTTATTAAGAGAAAAAAAGAATAGACCAAGAAAGCCGTTAGCTGTAATGATGAGGGATTTAGATGTTGTTAAAAAATACTGTAATTTAAGTAAGGAAGAAGCGAAAGTATTATTAAGTAATGAAAGACCAATCGTACTATTAAAAAAGAATAAAAATTATAATCTTCCTAAAAATTTGGCATCTGATAATAAGAGATTAGGGGTAATGCTTCCATATACTCCATTGCATTATTTGTTATTTGATGAAAATACAGAAATATTAGTTATGACAAGTGGAAATATAAGTGGAGAGCCAATAATTTATAAAAATGATGAAGCATTAGAAAAATTAAATAATATAGCACATTATTATTTGTTAAATAATAGAGACATTTATATGAGTATTGATGATTCTGTTATTAGAGTTATTAAGAATAGAGAAAGAGTTATAAGGAGTGCTAGAGGATATTCACCTAAAAGTATATTTATGAATACTAAAAGTGAAATTTTAGCACTAGGGTCAGAATTGAAAAATACTATAAGTGTTAGTAATAAAAATGATGTATTTATTAGTGAGTATATAGGTGATTTAAAAAATATAGAAACTATTAATAAGTTTGAAAGATCAATTTCCCATTATTTTAAAATATATAGTATAAAACCTAAAGTAATTGTTTATGATATGCATCCAAGTTTCATTTATAGAGAAATGAATTTAAAGGAGAAATTAAATTTAAATAATGATATTAAAATTATAGAAACACAGCATCATCATAGCCATGTTGTAAGCTGTATGGTAGAAAATGATATAAATGAACAAGTAATAGGTATTGCATATGATGGAACTGGATATGGAGATGATAAAAAAATATGGGGTGGAGAATTTTTACTATGTAATAGAAAAAAATATGTAAGAATTGGACATTTACAGTATTTTAATTTACCAGGTGGAGAAAGTTCTATTAAAAATCCATGGAAAATTGCATTATCTTTACTATATAAGTCATATAATGATGATTTTATTAACTATATACCCAATAATCTTAAGAATAAAAGTGTTAGTGTAATTAAGAATATTATTGATAAAAAAATAAACTCACCTGAAACATCAAGTATAGGTAGATTATTTGATGGAATTTCTGCTTTAATTGGATTAATTGAAGAAATTTCTTTTGAAGGTGAAGCAGCTATAATATTAGAAAATATAAGTAATGAAGAAATAATAAGTAACTATAAATATAATATAGATAAAATAGAAGATAGATATATTATAAAATTTAATGAAATAATTATAGGAATAGTTAATGATATTAGAAATAAAGTTACTAAAGATATTATTAGTGCAAAATTTCATAATACTGTAGTTGAATTTACAATAGATATGGCAAAAAGGATTAGAGAAAAAAGCAAGATTAACAAAGTTATACTTACTGGGGGAGTATTTCAAAATGAAATATTACTTGATAGAACTATTGTTAAATTAATTGAAAATAACTTTGATGTAATAACTCATACAATTATTCCTTGTAATGATAGTGGCATTAGTTTGGGTCAATTGGCAATAGCAAATGAAAAAATAAATTAAATATAAATGAGTTTAAAAAGTGTAAGAAAATTTAATTCAGCAAATTAAAGCTTTTATATATAGCTTATTTGAAAGGAGAAAAATATATGTGTATAGCAGTTCCGGCGAGAATAGAATCTATTATGGATAATGAAGCAACTGTAAGTTATGGTGGAATAAAGATGAAAGTGAATATTATGTTTATAAATGAACCTAAAGAGGGTGACTATGTATTAGTTCATGCAGGCTGTGCAATTCAAAAAATAGATGAAGATTATGCTAATGAAACACTAGAAATATTTAGCGAGCTTAGTCAGGCAATTGAGGAGTGTGAAAGAAGTGGACACACTAAATAAGCTAAAGGACGTTACTATTACAAAGAAGCTTTTAGATAAGATAAAAAGTGAGGTAATATCAGAAATTTCTATTATGGAAGTGTGTGGAACGCATACAAATGTAATTTTAAAGAGTGGTATAAAGGAGTTATTGCCTGAAAAAATAAGACTTATAAATGGGCCAGGTTGTCCTGTGTGTGTAACACCACAAGGTTATATTGATACAGCAATAAAACTATCAAAAAAAGAAAATATTATAATTACTACTTTTGGTGACTTGATGAGGGTTCCAGGAAAGGAAAGTACCTTAAGTAAGGAAAAAGCATTAGGAAGTGATATTAGGGTTGTTTATTCACCATTAGATAGTATTAAAATAGCTAGGGAGAATCCAAGTAAAGAGGTTATATTTTTAGGTATAGGATTTGAAACAACAGCTCCAATCATTGCATTGAGTATAAAAATAGCTAGTGATGAAAATATCAATAATTTTTCAGTTTTTAATAGTCTAAAGACAATGCCAGAAGCAATGAAGAGTTTAGTATTAAATCCTAATATAAAGATTGATGCATTTTTATGTCCTGGACATGTTGCAACGATAATTGGTGAAAATCAATTTAAGAAATTAGCGTTGAAATATAATATTCCAATGGTTATAGCTGGGTTTGAGATAAATGATATTTTAGCATCTATATATACAATAATAGAGATGAATAAGAATAATAAAAATTATTTAGTTAATTTATATAGTAGGCTTGTAAAAAGAGATGGGAATATAAATGCAGTTAATATAATAAATGAAGTTTTTGAAAAAAGCGAAAGCATATGGAGAGGTCTAGGAAAATTAGATAATGCAGGATTAATTATTAAAAATAAATATAGTCATTTTGATGCATTAAATAAATTTGACATTGAACTTATACAGGAAAGTGATAATAAAGGATGTTCTTGTGGAGAAGTGTTAATGGGTATAAAGGAACCAACAGAATGTAATTTGTTTGGGAATATATGTACTCCTATGACTCCAATTGGAGCGTGTATGGTATCAGAGGAAGGAACTTGTTCTGCTTATTATAAATATAAGTAATTTAGTTGGAGGGAGAGATTTTATGAGTAATGAAATTATAACTTTAAGCCATGGTAGTGGTGGAAAGGCAACTAATAAATTAATTAATAATGTATTTTATAAATATTTTAATAATGAAATTTTAAATCAACAAAATGATTCATCAGTTTTGCCGTTAATAGATGGAAGAATTGCAATATCTACAGATTCTTTCGTTATAAATCCAATATTTTTTAATGGAGGAGATATAGGTAAACTTGCTATTTGTGGAACGATTAATGATATATCTATGAGTGGGGCAAAGCCGTTATATATTACGGTAGGTTTTATAATTGAAGAGGGATTAGAGATTAATGATCTAGAGAAAATAGTGAAATCTATGGCTGATACAGCTAAAAAGGCAAATGTAAAAATTGTAACTGGTGATACAAAGGTTGTAGAACGAGGAAGTTGCGATAAAATATATATTAATACAACTGGTATTGGAATAATAGAAAATGAGGGATGTTATTATAGTGGAGATATGGTCAAAGATGGTGATTATATATTATTAAGTGGCACTATAGGTGATCACGGAATGTGTATTATGAATAATAGAGAAAATTTAGGGTTTGATGTAGATATTAACAGTGATTGTTGCTTATTAAATTTCTTAATAGATGATATTTTATCAGTAAGCAAAAATGTTAGGGTACTAAGAGATCCTACAAGAGGTGGAGTAGCTACAACACTAAATGAAATAATTGAGCATAGCAATATTAGTATAGAGATTGAAGAAGAGAATATTCCAGTAAAAAAAGAGGTTTCTGCAATGTGTGATATTTTAGGATTAGATCCTCTTTATGTAGCCAATGAAGGAAAGT
Organism: Clostridium sp. 1001271B_151109_B4; assembly: GCF_015670405.1. Classification (GTDB taxonomy): domain Bacteria; phylum Bacillota; class Clostridia; order Clostridiales; family Clostridiaceae; genus Clostridium. The sequence continues at coordinate 58,143 of NZ_JADPBQ010000001.1, forward strand.
TAATTGTAATTGTTGATAAGGATGATGTTTCAAAGGTGCTAGAAGTAATGAAAAAAAATGAAGTAGGTCAGGATGCAGTAATTTTAGGAAAAGCTATAGATGATGGTAAAAATAAATTATATCTTAAAACTAAAATTGGTGGTAAAAGAATTATAAGTATGCCGGATGGTGAATTATTAGTTAGAATTTGTTAATAAAATTAAAATGACAAATAGCAAATTACTTCTTTATAAGATAATTTATATTAAACTTGCTATTTGTCATTTTTTTATTTAAAGTGCAATTATAATCTTAACATAAAATTGATTTAATGCATTTGATGGCTTTGCAGTTATTAGAAGTTTCTATATATAATGAATTATCTTCACCATAAAATGAAGAAAATACATCTAAGTTTTCAGAAACTGCGCAATAAATTTTAGCAAAAGTTCCTGATTTAACATTTGGTAGTTTAACTCTTATAGTTTTACTTTCAATATAATTTATACACCATTTGTCTAATATACACTTAACAGTTCTTACATCTTTTGAATTTTGTTTTTTATTATTTCCAACAACAAAATTAAATAGACTACAACTATCATTTAAATTTAAATATGAATAGCCATTTAATGATATTTTTTTGCATGCTATTTCTGATAATAAATCACAGATAGTATCTGAATTTGCTATAATTGAAAGTTGAGTTCTTTCTTCTATAGAAACATCACAACATGAAAAGTTATCTTGGTTGCTACTTGAAAAATCCCTAGAGAAATCACTTATGCCGCTCCTAGAGAAATCCCTAGAGAAATCACTTACGTTGCTCCTAGAGAAATCATTAGAGAAATCGCTTTGACTTTCACTTGGGCAATCACTTGGGCAATCACTTAGACAATCACTTGGGCAATCACTTAGACAATCACTTGGGCAATCACTTATACAATTACTTGGGCAATCACTTTGATAGTCACATGAATTAAAATAATAATCTGACATTATATCATCTCCATATAATCTTTTGTTTTAATTGTTCATAATACATAATATGAAGAAGATAATAAAAGGTTCAAAGTATTAATATAAAATTAAAAGGTTTATGTTTATAAAAAATTTTTTAAAATCTATCTAAAGTTAAAAGTAAGTACAAATGGAAAACATCTTATAGGATATTAGTATTCTTACGGGAAAAGATAATATTGAGGTGAGATTATTATGACAAATAAAATGAAAAAAACTAAACATCAACACAAAAATGTAAATCATAACCCACAAGTAGAAAGTGTAAAAGCATGTTTTGGAGAACCAAAGGCTAAAACATATGATCCTACTGATTTTAAGATATAACAAAGGTAGTGATTATATTGGAAAAATATGATTATGTATTTAGATGGCTAAAAAAGGCAAAAAAACCAGAACGACATATTGAAGAAATGGAGATCTTTGCAAAAAAACATCCAATAATATTTATGAAGTTTCATAAAGAATCTAGTGCAATAGTAAAATATGATGAAACTGATGATAAATATATCAAAGCTAAAGAAGAGTTGACAGAATTATTTAACAAAAATGAGGATGCTTTCAAACAAGTTTTTCATGCAGTTGAAACTAAATTTAATTATTAATTGTTTAAGAGGTAAAGTTTATGGATAATAATAAAAATAGAATGAAGGATAGACCTAAATCTAAAAATGAATTAAGGAAAATTGATCCAACAGGAAATTCAGAAGTTGGAATAGAAAATGGAGAAAGAATAGGTGCTCATTCACATAATAAAAAGAATTATAAGACCTATGAATGGATGCAAGATAAATAAAAATTATATTTAAAGTAAAAAAGGCTATACAAATAAATGTATAGCCTTTTATTATGGTATTATATTAACAGGAAATGAAGAAAAATTAATGAAATACTTGCTATTATAAAGTTTCATTACTATAATTACCATGTAAAACATAAGAAATATAAAGAGAAAACTTTTGATATAATATTGCAAGTTTATAAAAGATATAATAGTTTGAATTTTAAATAAGGTGGGATAAAATGGAGACTAAAATCTTAATAGAAAACAAAGAAAAAGTTAAAGTAAAAAAACCAAAACACTATAAAGTTATTATGCATAATGATGACTTTACAACTATGGAATTTGTTGTAGATATATTAATGACAGTTTTTAAAAAAAATATAAATCAAGCAAATAAAATAATGATGGATGTTCATAAAATTGGAAGAGGAATTGTTGGAGTATATCCTTATGACATAGCAACAACAAAAGTTGCTATTGCACTAGGAATGGCTAAGGAAGAAGGTTTTCCTTTTAACATTACAATTGAGGAGGAATAAAAGGTGGAGATTTCAAGAGAAGTTAATGAGATTATTTTAAAGGCATATGATTTTGCAAAAAGCAATAAAGATGAATTTGTAACAGCTGAACATTTATTATATGGAATTACTTTTGAAGAGAGATTTATAAATGCTTTAAGAGAATTAAATGGGAATGCAATAGCTTTAAGAAAAAAGCTTGAAGAATATATTAGTGAGTATATAGAAGAAGGAAACACTGATAGCCCTGTTGAAAGCTATAGTTTTCAGCAAGCTATTATAATAGCTAGTGAACAAGCTGTATTTTCAAGTCAGAAAAGTATTACAATGGAGCATTTAATTTCTGCAATATATGATTTGGAAAATAGTTATGCTTCTTTCTATTTACAAGAAAAAGGTATTGAAAAAAGAGATTTATTATATAAGCTTTGTCATGAAAATTATGATGGAAATGATTATATTCCTGAGGGTTTAATTTCAGAAGAAAATGAAGAGATTGATGATGATACAGATGGAAATAACAAAAAAGATTTAATTAAAATATTAACTGTAAATTTAAATGAGCAAGTAAAAGATGAAAATTCTGATCCACTAATAGGAAGAGAAGATATTTTAGAAAGAACAATACAAATATTATGCAGAAGAACAAAGAATAATCCTATTCATGTAGGAGAGCCAGGTGTAGGAAAAACTGCAATAACTTTAGGGTTAGCAAAGCTTATAAATAGTGGTAATGTACCTGAAAAGTTGAAAAATGCAGAAGTATTTTCATTGGATATTGGAGCTGCATTAGCAGGAACAAAGTATAGAGGAGACTTTGAAGAAAGAATTAAGAAAGTTTTAAATGAAATAGAATTACATGAAAATCCAATTGTATATATAGATGAAATTCATAACATTGTTGGTGCAGGAGCTATAGATGGGGGGGCTTTAGATACATCCAATCTTTTAAAGCCATATTTAGTAGGTGGAAAAGTTAAATTTATAGGTGCTACAACTTTTGATGAATATAAAAAGTATTTTGAAAAAGATAAGGCGTTGAGTAGAAGATTTCAAATCATTGAAGTAAAAGAAACATCAATAGAAGAAACTATTAAAATACTAAATGGATTAAAATCAAATTATGAAAGCTATCACAATGTAAAATATACCAATAACGCAATAAAAGTAGCTGTTGAGTTAAGTAGTAAATATATAAATGATAGGTTTTTACCAGATAAGGCTATAGATATTATTGATGAAGCAGGGGCATATTCAGCAATGAATAGAAGAGATTTAAAAGAAGTCTTAATAGACGAGAAAGCAATTGAAGATGTCATTTCAAGAATATGTCATATACCTAAGAATACTGTGGAAAAAGATGAAGTTTCATCATTAATGGATTTAGAAAAGAATCTTGAAAGTAATATATTTGGACAAGATAAGGCAATACATGAAGTTGTAAGATGTATTAAAATTTCAAGAGCCGGATTAAATAATGAAAATAAACCAATAAGTTCATTGCTATTTGTTGGTCCGACAGGAGTAGGAAAGACTGAGGTAGCTAAGACTTTAGCTGATAGTTTAGGAGTCAAATTAATTAGATTTGATATGAGTGAGTATGCTGAAAAGCATGCAGCAGCTAAGCTTATAGGAGCACCTCCAGGATATGTGGGATATGAAGAAGGTGGACTTTTAACAGATACTATAAGGAAAAATCCATATTGTGTTTTATTATTAGACGAAGTTGAAAAGGCTCATCCTGATATATTAAATGTTTTACTTCAAGTTATGGATTATGCAACATTGAGTGATAATCAAGGAAGAAAAGCTGACTTTAGAAATGTTGTATTAATAATGACTTCTAATGCTGGAGCCAAGGATATTGGTAAAAGTATAATTGGGTTTGGTGAAAGAATTATTCAAGGAGAAGCAATTATGGAAGAAGTTAAAAAATTCTTCACTCCTGAATTTAGAAATAGATTAGATAAAATAGTTGTATTTAATCATTTGAACAAAGAAATGGCATTAAATATTGCAAGAAGAGAATTAAAGAAGTTTAATGAACAACTATTAAAGAAAAATGTTAAGGTTAACTTTGATGAGGAGTGTATTAAATTCATTGCCAAAAATGGAACGTCCCAAGAGTATGGAGCTAGAGAAATACTTAGAATTATTAATCAAGAAATTAAACCAATGCTTGTAGATGAAATTCTTTTCGGAAAACTAAGTAATGGCGGGGAATTAGCTGTTAGTGTTGTAGGGGATAAATTTATTTATAGTTAATGCCTTTGGTAAAGTAAAAAGAAATTACTTTTAAAATACCCTCATATGTTTTAATTATAATTAATATAAATTATTATAATTAAGAATATATGGGGGTTAAATAATGGATAACGTATTAAACATTGAGAAGTGTAAAATCTGTGGTGGATTAGTTAGAATAGAAAGCACAGCATTTAGAACCAGTAAACTTTGTACTTGCTGTGGATATTTTTATAATAAAGAGAAAAATATAAGTGAAGAAAAATGTGAATGTAGCAGTTGCAATGAGGAAAATTATGATTTGGAAAAGGTTACAGAAAGTTCAAATCCATGTGGGGCTTATAAATTAGTTACTATAAGTGGAGTTGCTAAAAGTGGAACGTTAGGAGAAAACTTAAGTGAAGAAGAAGTTTTAAGGATGTTTAATTTTAGCGATACATCAAGATTAAATATGAATAAAACGTATATTAATTATAGAAATCCAAAAACAAATGAGTTTAAAGTTATTTTTGGAAATGGTAAGCCAGAAACATATAATGAGTTTGTTGGAAAGTTATAAAAATATATTTTTTACTATATGAAAATTAAAAAAATAGAGTTTACTTTTATCAAAGAGATATAAGTAAACTCTATTTTTATAATAATCCTAAAATCATGTATATAGCTATTAGTATAGAAAATATAGCAACACATTTTTTTAAAATATCTACGTTAACTTTAGTAGAGTATTTAGTTCCTATTAATACACCTATAGTTTGGAATAAGATACTTATTATTAAGAATAAAAATATGTTATTTTCATTTCGGGCATGGAGTATATATCCTATACAAGCTGGCAAAGCAATAAATATAGAGTCAAATAAACTTACAGCTATGGCTATTCTAATAGACATACCTAAGCTAACTAAAATAGGCATAACTAGTATAGGACCACCAGCACCAGATAATGAGCATATAGTACCTGTAATTATTCCAAAGAATATTATAAAAAGTTTATTATTGAGTAATTTACTATCACCATTATTATTTTCTTTATTTTTTCTTATAAGTATGGATAAACCCGAGCAAAGAACAACTAAATATAAAAATAGTTTAGCAGTTTCAAGAGAAATCATGGAATTAAGCTGTACTCCTAATATAGAACCAATAAAGCTTCCTATACTAACTATTATTCCAAAGGATATATTTAAGTTACCACTCTTATTGTATCTATATGCTCCTATGATTCCAGAGGTAAGAAATGATGCAAAACTTAAAGCTAAAGCTGTGCTTAAGTTAAGCTTAAGATATCCAACAAAAATTATAGGAAGCAAAAATCCTGCTATACCAGATATACCAACTAGTGTACCAACTATAATATTAGCCAGTGCTATTATAAAAACATCCATCATAATACTCCTTTATTTATTATCTATAAAGTATTTTTTAGCTTCATAAAGAATTTTTTCTTCATCTAAAGTTAAAACTTCTCTATTTTTCATAATAATTTTACCATTAATTATGGTATGAATAACATCATTACCATTTACACTTTCAACTATAGTGTTTACTATATTATTAGTAGGAGAAAGGTGAGGTTGATTTAAGTCAATTGCAATTAAATCAGCTAAGTTATTTGGTTTTAATATTCCTAAATTATTATGTTGCATTGTAATTCCACCATTTTCAGTAGCCATTTTTAAAAGGGATTTAGCTGGCATTATTGAGGGATTACAGTTTTTAACTCCATAGTGTAAATTCATTATAGAGCGAAATACCTTCATTTCTTGGAATATACTCATTCCACCATGAGCGGCTCCGTCTGAGCCTAAAGAAACGTTAATTCCTTTTTGTAGAAGGCTAGGAGTATTAGGAATTCCTTTTCCGCAATTACTAAAAGGACAATGAACAACACTAGAATTATTTTCTTTTAAAATATCAATTTCATTATCAGATAAAAAAATACTATGAGCACTTATGAACTTATCGTTTAATAAATTTTCTTTGTTTAAAAATTCTAGAGGCCTACATTGATATTTTTCTAAAAAGAAATTAATTTCATTTGGATATTCATTCATATGAGCTTCTACGGGTATATTTTTTTCTTTTGCATCCGAAAATACATTTTTTATTAATTCTTCAGAACAAGATATTAAAGATCTTAGTGAATAAAATACCTGTAATCTTTTATCTCCTGTATTATGAAAGTTATTATATAATGAGTTTAAATTTTTTAATGCTTCTTGAGTAGTAGTTCTAATAGATTGTGGCAAATTTTGATTATCCATAGTAGAACAACTTAAAGCACCTCTAAGGCCAGATTTAATATAAACTTCAGCGGCATCATCCATAAATATTCCCCCCGCATCGATAAAGGAAGTTGTTCCACACTTTATCATTTCTAAACTACTAAGACTTGTGCTTAAATTTACTTTAGATCTTGTTAATGTACTTTCAAAAGGGAGCATGATTCTTGTCCAAATCATTGGTAACTCATCTAATATTTTACCTTTAAGTAATTGCTGACATGTATGCATATGTGAGTCTGTTAATCCAGGCATCCACAATAGGTTTTTACCATCTATTATGGATTCAGGATTATAATTACTTGAGTCCTTAGTTATTTCAAATATGTATTTATCTTTTATTATTATATTTATATCTTCAATTACTTCTAAATTTTCATTAAGATAAGAAGTATTTTTTATTAAAATATCACAAAATAATTTATTCATTTTATGCTCCTTATATTGTATTGGTAATTTTTAATATAATTTGAGATACAACAGCTGAACCAAAGAATGTTCCTGTCATAACAAATATAGCTATTATTATCATTTTCCAGCCTTGCTTTGCAAATGATTTTATATCACTACCAATAGAGATTCCAGCAAAGGCACCAACTAAAGTTAGTGGAGCTGAAAAATTAATCTTATTAGCTGAATTTATAACAAATTCAGAAATAGGAGAAATAGGTGAAGCTAGAAATAATCCTATAATGGAACAATATGCAACTATAGGTAACTTAAATGGTAGAATTTTAGAAAGTACAATGCTAATTAAAGATATTACTAGTAGAACTAATGCACCAGGCAATGATTCTATTAATGATACTTTAAATCCTACAAAATTAGCTGTTATAATTCCAAGGCAAGCTATTAATAATAAAAATATCCATTCTTTATATCTCATTTACTACATCTCCTTTTTCCTTTTTTAGTTTAGATATTCTAGGTTCTAAGATACTATAAAGTTTATTGCATAAAGGAATTGCTATGAATATGGCTACATAGATTCCTGTAATACCAGATAAAGTTTCACTAGCACTAGCCAAAGCAGATATTTGATCAGCCATAGCAGGATATATTTCGCTTAAGCTTGCAGTTGCTGAAGCCATCATTATACCGGCTCCAACACCAGATGCCATTCCAAGTGCATAAGGATGAAATAAATTTAAAGAAGCAATTATAGTAGCCATAAAGCCAAAATAAATAGTTCCAATTAGCCCTCCAACAATATAAATTGATAAGCTTCCTTTTGCTTCAGAAGAATCAGAGCCATACATATTGGTGATTAGAGCTAAATTGCTTTCACGGTTTATAGAATGAGTTGCACCAATAGCTTCTCTTTTTAATCCAAGTAATAGGGCTAATGGAAGTGCTATAATGATAGTTCCTAAATTACCTATTTCTTGAAGTAGTAGAGCTGGGCCAGCTTGAATAACAGTTGAAAGATTTGCGCCAGCGTTTATACCAAGTTTAGCAATAAAAGGGCAAATAGCAACAATTACTAGCTTTGAAGCAGCTTTAACTTCTTTTTTATTAAATATTTTAAAAACATCTGGTCCAGATATTATCCCAAGAAATAATGAATAAAATATTGGAAATAAAATTAATTGTCCATGACCTAGAGGGATTTTTATTTGGCCAATAGAGTCAGCAATTAGTATAAAAATAAATGCAACGATAAAGAGTTTATACTCTGATTTTATTCTTTCGCTTAAAGATGAATAAGTATAGTTTTCCATAAAGTAGTCTCCTTTTTATAAAATTTATATTTAAATAGTACAATGGAAAAAAGAATAAAAAAAGGACAAATGGGACTTTTTATTAAAAAACTTTCGTATTATAATGAATTATATTGAAAAAAAAAGAGGGAATGTTATGGAATTTGAAGAACTTTTAGAAAAAATACCTGAAATGAATGAATATTTAAAAAATATGCCAGAATATTTAAAATCAACTTGTATAATAAGAAAAGTTAGTCCAGGGGAAATTATTCATCAAAAGAATTACAAACTAGATTATTTTGCTTTTGTATGTTCAGGGGAGCATAGAGTAATAAATGAGTTTGAAAATGGTAATGTATATATGATTGAGAAAAATGAGCCAATTGATTTTATAGGGGAAGTAACTATATTGGCTAAAGAGGAAAAAACATCTGTTACATTAGAAGCTACAACTGAGTGTATATTGTTACAAATTCCAAGAAATGATTTTGAGGAGTGGATAAAAAAAGATATACACTTATTAAGCCTTATAGCTAAAAAAGTAGCTTTTAAGTTATATAGGTCTTCCTCAAGGAGTGGTGCTAAGCTTTTTTATCCACCCAATTTTATACTATTGGAGTTTATAATACAGTATGCAGAAATAAATAATATAGATGAGAAAAGAAATATAGTTATTCATTTAACTCGTGAGAAGTTATATGAAGAGCTTGGTATATCTGTGAAAACTATAAATAGGACAATAAAAAAACTAAAAGAAAGTGGATTTATAGATATTGTGAAAGGAAAAATATCTATAAATAAGCAGCAACTTGAACTTGCTAAAAAGGGTCTAGAGCACATGAAAGAATAAGTGATTTTTCATGTTTTATTTAACAATTCCTAAATAAGTACACTAGAACGAGAAAAATATATGTCTTATGCATTTATTAATAGATTCTTATGTTTAGAATATTGTATATAATAATTTAAAATAAATTTCAAAATTATAAGACATTTGTTGACAAAATAAAAAAAATATCATAATATAAAAACAACTAAATATAAAAAAACAGTGATAAAGAGGAGTAAGGAATAGGACGTATTAAGAGAGGAAGGTCTAGGGTGTAAGCCTTCTATATGAAATATCCTGAAGGTAGCTTTTGAGTTTCTTTGGTGAAATAATAGTAATCAAAGACGGCATTCTAGTCGTTATATTAATTAAGAGCCTATAAGAAGTAAAGTGCTAATTTGCTTAGTAGGAATAAAGGTGGTACCGCGAGTCTTCGTCCTTTTTTTAGGACTAAGGCTCTTTTTTATGCATGTTTATGGTATTTTATAAAGATATAAGGGTAAGGGAATTGAGTTAAAAATTAAATTATGGATATTATAATTAAAGTAATATCACTTTTATATGAGATAAATGTGTTTTAATCTTTGATTAATATAGTAAATAAATACATTTAAAAACAAAAAATATTTTCATTTAAATTTGTAAAGTGGTCTTTATATTAAGAACTTTAAATATATAAAAAACTATTCAGGAGGTTTTATTGATGGAAGAAAAGAAAAATTTAGCCACAACTTATAATCCAAAAGATTTTGAAGAAAGAATTTATAAAACATGGGAAGAGAAAAAATATTTCACTCCTGTTGTTGATAAAACAAAGAAGCCATTTACAATAATGATGCCACCACCAAATATTACAGGTAAGCTTCATTTAGGTCATGCACTTGATAATACAATGCAAGATATGTTAATTAGATTTAAAAGAATGCAAGGATACTGTACTTTATGGCTTCCAGGAACAGACCATGCTTCAATTGCAACTGAAGTAAAGGTTGAAAATGAGTTATTAAAAGAAGGTAAAGTTAAAAAGGAAATGGGAAGAGAAGCCTTCTTAAATGAAGTTTGGAAATGGGCTGAAGAGTATAAAGGGACTATTAGAAATCAGCTTAAGAAATTAGGAGTTTCATGTGACTTCACAAGGGAAGCTTTTACAATGGATGAAAATTTAAATAAGGCTGTTAGAACAGTATTTGTTAAATTATATAATGATGGATTAATTTATCAAGGAAACAGAATAACTAACTGGTGCCCAAAATGTACTACTGCTTTATCAGATGCAGAAATAGTATATGAAGAAAAAGAAGGTAGCTTCTGGCATATTAACTATCCATTAGCTGATGGTTCTGGATATTTAGAAATCGCTACTACAAGACCAGAAACATTACTTGGAGATACAGCAGTTGCTGTTAACCCAAATGATGATAGATTTAAGCACTTAATTGGTAAAACATTAAAATTACCTTTAACTGATAGAGAAATACCAGTAGTAGGTGATGATTATGTTGATATCGAATTTGGTACAGGAGCAGTTAAAATAACTCCAGCACATGATCCTAATGACTTTGAAGTTGGTAAGAGACATAACCTTCCAATGATAAGAGTAATGGATGATCACGGTGTAATTAATGAGTTAGGTGGAAAATACCAAGGTTTAGATAGATATGAAGCTAGAAAACAAATGATTAAAGACTTAGAAGAGCAAGGATTACTTGTTAAAATTAAGCCTCATACTCATAATGTAGGAACACATGATAGATGTAACACTGTAGTTGAACCTATAATATCACAACAATGGTATGTAAAGATGGAATCACTAGCAAAGCCTGCAATAGATGTTGTTAAAGAGGGTAAAACAAAGATTGTTCCAGAAAGATTTGAGAAAATATATTTCAACTGGATGGAAAATATACAAGACTGGTGTATTTCAAGACAATTATGGTGGGGACACAGAATACCTGTATTCTATTGCAATGATTGCAATCATATTATGGTTGAAGTTGATGCACCATGCAAGTGTTCAAAATGTGGATCTGAAAATATAAGACAAGATGAAGATGTTCTTGATACTTGGTTCTCATCTGCATTATGGCCTTTCTCAACTTTAGGTTGGCCAGAAAAAACACCAGATTTAGATTTCTTCTATCCAGGTAATGTATTAGTTACTGGATATGATATCATATTCTTCTGGGTTGCAAGAATGATATTCTCAGGATTATATAACATGGATAAAACTCCATTTGATACAGTATTAATGCATGGTATTATAAGAGATGCTAATGGTATTAAGATGAGTAAGTCTCTAGGAAATGGTGTTGACCCATTACAAGTAATTGAGGAATATGGTGCTGATGCATTAAGATTCATGTTAGTTACAGGAAGCACACCAGGAAATGATATAAGATATATTCCTGAAAAAGTTGAAGCAGCAAGAAATTTTGCTAATAAGATTTGGAATGCTTCAAGATTCGTTATGATGAACCTTGATAAAGAATTAATGAATAAGTATGCTGATTGTACAGATTACAGCTTAGCTGATAAATGGATTCTTTCAAGAATGAACACTGTAGTTAAAGAAGTAACAGAGAACCTAGAAAAGTATGAGCTTGGAATAGCAAATCAAAAGGTTTATGACTTTATGTGGACTGAGTTCTGTGACTGGTATATAGAACTTGTTAAACCAGTATTCTTCAGTGATGATGAAAAAGCTAAGGGAGTAGCTTACAACGTATTAAACACTGTATTAACTACAGGATTAAAATTATTACACCCAGCTATGCCATATATAACTGAAGAAATATATACTACATTAACAGAAGGAGAATCTATAGCAATTTCAAATTGGCCAGAATATGCTGAAGATTTAGCAGATAGCAAGGCTGAAAAAGATATGGAATTTGTTATTGAAGCTATTAAGGGATTAAGAAATGTTAGAGCTGAAATGAACGTACCACCATCAAGAAAAGCAAAAGTAATTTGCTACATTTCTGATGAAGCTAAGGAAGCATTTAATGCTGGAATTCCTTATATGGAAAAACTAGGTTCAGCTTCTGAAGTTGAGTTCATAGCAGATACATCATTAGTTCCAGAAAATGCAGTATCATTAGTAGTTAAAGGTGGGGAATTATTTATGCCACTTTTAGACTTAGTTGATAAGGATAAGGAACTTGAAAGATTAAATAAAGAAAAGAAGAAATTAGAAGGTGAAGTTACAAGAATAGAAAAGAAACTTTCTAATGCAGGATTTGTAGCTAAAGCGCCTGAAGCTGTAATTGCTGGTGAAAAAGAAAAGCTAGTTAAGTATCAAGAAATGCTTGATGCAGTATTAGTTAGAATAGATACTTTAAAATAGTTACAAATTTAATAAAGCAAGTGACAAGTTAATAGGATTTGTCACTTGCTTTTATTTATAAAATAATTAGGGGACATTATGAATTTATTAAAAGACAACAATGTATATAAATTATATTTTAAATATTTCTTTCCAATGAAGTTGAATAAATTCAATTAGAATTTATTCAACTTCATTTACAATAATGGGATTAAATATGGTGATAGGAGCATATTTTCAATCGATAGAATTATCAAAGGAATCATTTATAATTGTTTTTTTTAAGGGGGATTTTATTTGTTTCTATTGGTGTGTTTATTTTACCTATTTTTTTTGGAATCAATGGAGTTTGGATTAGTATGCCTATAGGTGAAGCATTAACTTTAATTGTAGCTTTTATTTTAGTAAAGAAAAATTCTTAAATGTAATATAAGTAAAAATACTTAAAGTTATATTTATGATAAGATTTTATTCATATTATTAGAAAAAGCATAGAAATAGAATATTAATATGCATAATAATATTAATTTTGTGAAAAATAAGATTAAGAGGTGAATAATAATATGAGTAATAAAATAGTTGAAACAATTAAAGATAGTAGTGGAGAAATAATGCAATATGTATTAGAAAATGGTACAACAGTTGATAAAGCACAAGGGGTTGAGATGGCTAAAAATGGGCAAATTGATGGTGTAATTATTGCTCACTCTAAAAAGGGTGAAGAATACTTAAGAACCAAGCCAGATGGAACTCAAGGAAATAATTTATCATCAATGTCTAAAGAAGACTAAACTTAATTTTAAAAGCATATAAATTTATAAAATGACTAATAAAGCTAAAATAAGTTTTATTAGTCATTTTTATTTTAAATAAAATTGTTAAGCAATGATAGGAATAAATAAATGATATATTACAATGCTAAGTTTTCTTGGACCAAATTTGAAGTTTTAGAATAATTGCCAGATTCGATATTGATTATTGAAATGCTATATATAAGTTAATAAAGAAGGGTTTTATAAGAAAATTAGTACACAAGTTTAATATTATGTAGATTAGGTAACTCTAAATTTACAGAGCGTATTAAAAAATAATATAAGTTATGAAACAAAAAGGTAATATAAATAGTCTAATATATATAATGATGATAAGAGGTATTGAAGATATGAAGAAATTTTTAGAAAAGATAATTTTATCTGAAAAAGATTATGAGTATTTAACTAAGGGAATAGCAGCTGGTGTTGGAATTGGGATAATTGTAGGTGTTATAACCGAAGAAATAGTTTTGTTCTTTGCTCTTGGAGGAGTTACTGGAATATTAGCAGCAAGTATAATTTCTATAATAAAGAAAAGTAAAGGTAACGTAGAAGTATAATATAATTTAATAATATAGATGGTGGTCAGTAAAAATTATTACTGACTTTTTTATTTTAAAGGTATTGTGATTATATAATAATGTGTAAAATTACAAACAATAATTAGAATAAATTAATAAGAATGGAAAAGTAAAATTGATATATGGTATAATAAGTGAGAGTAGGAATTAAGAGGAATATAAAATTTAAAAAAATTACTGAAAAGATATTGATAATCTTATAGCAATAATGTAAGCAGAATTTGATTATGATAAAAAAATTCACTAGATGGGAATTAAAGAGAGGTATCACTATGTGCTATGAAAAGGCTAAAAACTTTATTTATAGGAATGCTAGACCGCTTGATATGGCAAGGTGGAGATATTTGTTTGAAAATGGAGGCAAGGTGCATTTATTTTAAATACTCAAGAATCAGATGGAACGTTGAGTATTACATGGTCATGGACAGATTATCCTGAACAATGAAATATAAGCAAGAATTGGTGGAAATCAGATTTGATTATAAAAAATCTAAGGTATATTAAAGCAATTAATGCTAAATCTTAATTTTTATAAATTAGAGGAAGAGGAATAAGTAAGGCGGAGAAAGATTATGAATAAATTATCTAGTGAAAGTATGAATAATTTTATATTTATATATAATCATTCAAGAAAATAAGAATTAAATCATTTGAAACAAATAATATTTTAAATACAATTTTAGCTATGAGAATATTAGGGGTATATTTAGGAATAGTGCTTCTTATGATAAGTTTAACTATTTTATCACTTAGTCCAACTTACTGATTCAATTGAACATAAGGATAGATTTAATGTTCTTAGGAAATTAGGCATTGAAGAAAATGAAATAAATAAAATAATTTTAAAACAAATTTCAATATACTTTATAATACCTATTGTTATAGCAATGATTGGTGTTGCAATATTTGTATATAATTTTTACTTATTTTATAAGGATATAATCAAAGTGTTTGTTGGAGATAAAACATTTATTTTAAGTATTATCGTTGGAGTGATGTTAATGATTAGTTTTTATATAATTTATTTTGGAGGAACATACTATACTTTTAAGAGAAATATTAATAATTAAATAAATACTTAATAATTGGGAAGCCTAACCTAGGTTTCCTTTTTCTTTTATAAAATATAGTATATAATTATTACATAAATTTAAATTAACATGAGGTAAGTTATGAGATACGAAGAAGCAATGAAATATATAACTGAAGTTGGTAATTTTGGTTCAAATTACGGATTAGAAAGAACCCATAAGTTATTAGAGTACTTAGGTAATCCTGAAAAGGACTTAAAACTTATACATATCGCAGGAACAAATGGAAAAGGTTCTACGACTTCGATGATAACAGAAATATTAATGGGCGCAGGATATAAAGTAGGTATGTATACATCTCCATTTATTGAAGAATTTGAAGAAAGAATTCAAATTAATAGAAACAATATACCAAAAGAAACTTTAGCAGATCTAATGGATGAGGTTAAGGAAGCTGTTGATAAAGTAATAGAGGGTGGATATAATCATCCAACAGAATTTGAAATAATTACTGTTTTAATGCTTTTATACTTTAAAAAAGAAAATATAGACTTTGGGGTTATAGAAGTAGGGCTAGGAGGAAGATTAGATTCTACTAATGTTATTAACCCAATACTTCAAGTTATAACATCTATAAGTTTTGACCATACAAATTTATTAGGAAATACAATAGAAGAAATAGCTGGAGAAAAGGCTGGAATTATTAAGAATAGTATTCCTACAGTAATATATCCTCAACAGGAGAAAGCTTTAAAAGTAATTAAAGATAAGTGTTCTGAAATGGATTCAGAGCTTTATATAGCAGATGATAATAATTTAAGATTTATTAGAATAGAAAATGAAGATAAACCATACCAGTTGTTAAGATTTGATTCTGATAAAGAGGTCAATATATTATTGCCATTACTTGGCGAACATCAAATAATGAACTTAAGTGTAGCAATAAAAGTAATTGATATTTTAAATAAAAGAAATATAATTAATATATCTATAGAAACTATAGCTGAAAGTATAAAAAATGTTTCTTGGAAAGGAAGATTAGAAGTATTATCAACTAATCCTTATGTTGTAATTGATGGGGCACATAATATACAAGGTATAGAAACATTAAGTAGAAATATAAAAAAATATTTTAAATATAATAATTTATATTTAATTTTAGGTATTTTAGCAGACAAAGATGTTGAAGAAATGGTTAAAGTAATAACACCAATGGCAAAGAAAGTATATGCTGTTACACCTAATTCAGTAAGAGCAGAGTTAGCAGAGGATTTAAAGAACGAAATAATTAAATATAATTCAAATTGCAATTCATATGATGATTATGAAGAAGCATACATAAAAGCTTTAAGTGATGCTGGTGAAAATGATATTATATTAGCAAGTGGATCATTATATATGATTGGTGATATAAGAAAGATAATAACAAGTTATATTAAAAAATAATATATTAAATAAACGGAAAAGTAAGAGTTCAACTGATTTGGGCTCTTATTTTTATGCACTAGCAATGACAATATAAACAGAAGAAATTATCGCTAAATATACTTTTATATGAAATACTCGTAAATGAGTATTAAAAAGAAAAAAATAAAACCTAAAATTTTAAATAACTTGAAAAGTTAAACATTTACTATTAGAAAAGAATATACTATACTATTAAATAATAAAGTAAAGAAAAGGAGGAAATGTATATGTCAAAGCATTTACATATAATGGCTAAAGAAGGAGCTATTGCAGAAACAGTATTATTACCAGGAGATCCATTAAGAGCAAAATTTATAGCTGAAAACTTTTTAGAAGATGCAGTGTGCTATAATGAAGTAAGAGGAATGTATGGTTATACAGGTACTTATAAAGGAAAGAGAGTTTCAATACAAGGTACAGGAATGGGGTTACCATCACATTCAATTTATGTCAATGAATTAATTCAATTCTATGGTGCTAAAAGACTTATAAGAATAGGATCAGCAGGTTCTTGTAGTGATAATGTAAATGTAAGAGATATAGTCCTTGCTCAAAGTGCCTCAACAAATTCAGGAATTAATAAAAGAAGATTCAATGGTCTTGATTATGCTCCAAGTGCTAATTTTGATTTATTATATAATGCATATAATATTGCTAAAGCAAAGGGTGCAAATGTTAAAGTAGGAAATGTATTATCAAGTGATTTATTCTATGATGATACAAATCATTTTTCATTAAAGACTTGGGCTGATTATGGTGTTTTAGCTGTAGAAATGGAAACGGCAGAACTTTATACATTAGCAGCAAAGAATGATGTTGAAGCTTTATCAATTTTAACAATTTCTGATCATATTTTTAAAGGAGAAGAAACATCTCCAGAAGAAAGACAAAATACATTTACTGATATGATGGAAATAGCTCTTGAATTAATTAAATAATAATTATATTATTATTTATAGAAAATGTAAGCGACAAGTTAGAGCTTGTCGCTTTTTACTTTTTACTATGCAATAGAAGATTTATATTCAACTAAAGCCTTTGATAATTGATCAGGGCAAGAAGTTCCTTTTCCTCTGCAATCAATTCCTTTAAGTTTTTCTATAGCCTCATCAATATTCATACCTTTTACTAAAACTGAAATACCAAGCAAGTTTCCAGGACATCCTCTAACAAATTCAACACTTTCAATTACGTTATCCTTCACTTCAACGTGTATTTCACTAGAACATACTCCAGATGTTTTATAAACAAACATATCCTAAACCTCCAAATAAATTATAAGTACCGTATTATTATATATTCAGATTAAAGAAAAATAAAGAGAAACAATGAAATTACACTAGTAGCCAAGTAATTAGAATTTGCATATATTAAAATACATAGAAGTTTAGAGGGGGTGTAGTATTGAGTTCTATAGTTTTATGCAATACAGGTGCTGATTCACTTTCACTTATTAAAATAGATACTTTAGAAGTGAAAAAAATATTATTTGCGTTATCTGAAACACCAGTTGGTCCACATGGTATTAGAAAATATAAAAATGAAATTTTAACTGCAAATAATTATAGCGATTCTATATCAATTTTTACATGTGATCCTTTAATTGAATCTAAAAATATAAAAATTGGTCCGAAACCAAATGATTTGTTAAGAGTTAATGATAAAATATATACAATATGTGGGGAGTCTAATTCTATTGTAGAATATGATTTATCTAAAAATAGGGTATCCTGGGAAATTGAAACAGGTAGCTGGCCACATAGTCTTGATTATTGTAATAAGGGTGGATTAATATTTGTATCAAATTTAGAAGAAAACTGCACTAATATAGTAAGAATTGATGATTATCAAATAATAAATACCCTCTCAACACCAGAATATCCAACTAAAGTAAAAGTATCTAAGGATGAAAAGTTTGTTTATATTTGTGAAAGTTTTTTAGGAAGCGATGAAAGTGGATTTTTGGATGTTTTCTCAACAGAAACATTTAATAGAGTGGCTAGAATAGAAGTGGGTACATCTCCCATAGATTTGTATGAAGATGAAGAATATATTTATATTACAAATTTTACTGAGGGTAGTATTAGCATAGTAAATAAAAAAAAGTATTATCTTGAAAAAACACTATATATAGGTGGAATGCCTAAGGGAATTTTAAAGCACGAAAATAAACTCTATATAGGAGATTATTTAAAAGGTAGGCTAATTATATTAGAAGAAAACAAAATAGAAAAAATCATAGCAATTGAATCAGAACCAAATGCTATGATCTTATTTTAAGCTTCTTCATTAAAAAGTGCTTGAACGATTTTGGTATAAATATCTGAAGGGTTTTCCTTCCATTTAGCACAAAGACTTGAAGCTTGCTTTTTAGTTGGAACAGAAATTTTTAAATCTATAAGTAATATTTCATCTTCAAGGGCCTTTAAATCAACAATAAAAGAATTGTTCTTTTCAATAGTGTAATCACTATGAATTGTTAGTTCTTTTTTTATATTATCGATTGTTTTTGAGATATAATTATCAATTATATCTCTTTTTATTGGAGAAATTCTTTCGTTAAATATAGATAATACATTTTCTCCTTTTTTTGTTATTGTTATCAACTTCTTATCATTTTTTTCAATATAACAAACAAACTCTGAGGTTTCAAGCTCACTAATATATTGTTGTAATGTAAAATAATTAATGAAATTATTTTCAAGAATAATCTCATTAAGTTGAGATTTAGATATAGGCTGCCTTAATGATTTTATAACGTATAAAACTAAAAGCTTATTTTCTGCTAGTTCTGCTGAATTCTCGTACATAATTAACCTCCATTATGAAAGTGTCTATTTTATTATATCACAAATTTAAGTATATGGAATATTGTAGTCATAATAATATATTTTTAGAATATAAATTATTGAAAATTAAGTTTAGGAGTGTTGTTATGAAAGTCAATAAAAAGGCTAGTATAAACATATTAATTCTTATTTTAGTTATAATTATTTCTGTTGTTTATAGTAAAGAAAGTACAAGTACATGGTCAAGCCAAACAAAACAATTACCTATATACAGTGTAAAGACAGATGAAAAGAAAATAGCATTAACTTTTGATGTGAATTGGGCGGAAAATGAATACATATATGATATTTTAGATGTTTTAGAAGAAGGTAATGCTAAAGGTACATTCTTCATAATGGGTGGATGGATTAATTATAGCGATGAGAACCGAGAAAAGTTAATGAAAATAAATGATGGTGGGAATGAGATAGGAAATCATAGTTATATACATCCTTCATTTACTAAAATTTCAGAAGAAAGAATGTCTGATGAAATTAAAAAAACTGAAGATATTATATATGCAGCTACTGGACAAAAAACAACATTATTTAGGTTTCCAAGTGGAGATTATAATGATAAGGCTGTTGAATATGTTAGAAGCTTAGGATATGAATGCATTCAATGGAATGTAGATTCAATAGATTATAAGGAGGAGAGCGCACAAGCCGAATATGAAAGAATAATAAAAAAAGCAAAAGAAGGATCTATAATACTTTTTCATAATAATGCAAAATATACACCGCAGAACTTAAAGAAGTTTATTCAAGAGTTAAGCGATGAAGGATATGAATTTGTTACTATTAGCGAGCTGATTTATGATGGAAATTATACCATAAATGAAAATGGTGAACAAATTTTAAAATAAATATTAGAAAAATATTGAAAGTTATGAGTGATTTGTATTATAATGGAAATAATCCTTGATATATTTATTACGGCAATAAGAATTTTATTAATTACTAAGGGAGAGAGGGGTAAAGATGGACAATTTGATGTTAAATAACAAGATTTATCTTGAAGGAAAAATCGTGAGTGGTATGGAGTTTAGTCATGAGATGTATGGGGAAGGTTTTTATACTTTCCTATTGGAGGTAACTAGATTAAGTGATTCTGTAGATTTATTAAACATTACGGTATCTGAAAGACTTATAAGTAATATGGATTTATCTATAGGTAAGGAAATAGTAGTTTTAGGTCAATTAAGATCTTATA
This sequence comes from Clostridium sp. 1001271B_151109_B4, assembly GCF_015670405.1. Taxonomy (GTDB): domain Bacteria; phylum Bacillota; class Clostridia; order Clostridiales; family Clostridiaceae; genus Clostridium. The sequence continues at coordinate 78,762 of NZ_JADPBQ010000001.1, forward strand.
ATAAGTTCGTAGATGGAGCAAATAAATTAATATTAACAGTTTTCGCTAGAAACATTGAACCATGCATAGAAAGAAGCAAGAATCCAAACGAAATTTTCTTAGATGGTTATATATGTAAGGAACCAGTTTATAGAAAGACGCCATTTGGAAGGGAAATTGCTGATGTGTTATTAGCTGTAAATAGAGCATATAATAAATCAGATTACATTCCAACTATTGCTTGGGGAAGAAATTCAAGATTCTGTCAAACATTAGAAGTTGGAGATAATATAAGGGTATGGGGAAGACTTCAAAGTCGTGAATATCAAAAGAAGATTAATGAGAATGAAGTTGTTAAAAAAGTTGCTTATGAGGTTTCAATTTCTAAGATGGAAAAGGTTTCTGAAGAAGAAGCTAAACATACAGATAATATCAATCATGAAGAAGGCGCTGTTTAAAAAGTGCTTAATAAAAAAACTCCCAATTGGGAGTTTTTTTATTTTCTTAAATCATCTAAGATTTGAGTTTTATCCTTAGTTTTATCATCTACGTTTTTGATTATTCTTGCAGGAGAACCAGCAACTACTACTCCAGCAGGAACATCTTCAGTAACAACAGAACCAGCAGCAACAACAGCGCCAGCACCTATTTTAACACCTTCAAGTATTACTGCATTAGCACCGATTAATGCATCATCTCCAATTTGGCAAGGTTCCTTACTTGGTGGTTCTAAAACACCAGCAACAACAGCACCAGCACCTAAGTGAACTCTCTTACCAAGTTGCCCTCTAGCTCCGATAACTGCATTCATATCAACCATTGTTCCTTCACCAATTTCAGCACCAATGTTGATAACAGCACCCATCATAATAACAGCATTTTTACCGATAGAAACTCTATCTCTGATAATAGCACCTGGTTCAATTCTTGCATCTATTGATAAAAGGTCTAACATTGGTATAGCAGAATTTCTTCTATCATTCTCAACTCTAAATGTTTTTATTTTGTGTTTATTTTCTAATATTATTTCAGTAATTACATCAGTTTCTCCAAATAATATGTAAAAATTGTCATTACCATAATATTCGATATTTTCTAGTGAAGCTTCGCTTAAGTCACCATTCACATATACCTTTACAGGTGTCGTCTTTTTTGAATCTTTAATGAATCTTGCGATTTCATAAGGATCAGTTAAATTATAATTCATAAAATCATCCTTTCTGCATTAAGCCCCAAATTTTTACCTGAGCACATATAATTATAATAGAAATAAAGAGTCTTTTAAAGAGACATTAGTAAAATAGTAGAAAAAACTTTACTGACTAGGTTATTTACTATAAAATTACTTAAAGAAGAAATAGTTATAATAAAGCCAAGGGGGCAATATTAATGAATGAAAATATGAAAAATGTTAAGATATCAGGTATTAGAAAATTTTATAATGAAGTACAGAAAGTTGATGGAGCTATTTCGTTAACATTAGGTCAACCAGATTTTGAATTACCAAAAGCGATAAAAGAGGGATTAATTAAAGCCATTAATGAAAACAAAACAACATATACAAGTAATTTAGGAATAGATGAATTAAGAAATGAAATACGTAAGTATTTAAATACAAAAGATATTTCATATGATGTAAATGAAATATGTATCACTGTTGGAGGGAGTGAAGCGTTATTTAATATATTTACAGCATTAATTAATAAAAATGATAAAGTTTTAATACCTACACCAGCTTATCCAGCTTATGAAAGTATTGTTACTATATTAGGTGGAGAAGTAGTTAATTATTCTTTAGATAATGAATTTAATATTAATATAGATGATATAGAGAATAAAATAAAAGATATGAATATAAAATATTTAGTCTTATCATTACCAAGTAACCCAACAGGTGCAGTGCTATCTAAGGAAGAAAAGGAAAAATTGATAAGAGTAATTAAGGATAATGATATAATTGTTATTACTGATGAGATTTATGAAGCATTATGTTATGAAAAATATTATAGCGTAGCACAATGTAAAGAAATAAAAGAAAAGATAATATATGTTGGTGGGTTTTCTAAAATGTTTTCTATGACAGGTCTTAGAGTTGGTTATTATGCATGTAGCCAATATTTAATGGAAGAAATAATTAAAGTTCATCAATATAATGTTTCATGTGCACCATCAATTTGTCAATGGGCAGTATATGATGGATTTAAATATGGATTAAATGATGTAGAATATATGAAAGGTATTTTTAAGAAAAGAAAAGATTTTGTAGTTAAAAGATTAAAGGAAATGGGATTAGAAGTTGTTATACCAAAAGGCGCATTTTATGTATTTCCTTCAATTAAAAAGTATAATATGTCATCTGAAGAGTTTGCATTAAGACTTTTGCATGAGGAAAAAGTAGCTTGTGTACCAGGTACAGCCTTTGGTAATGGTGGAGAAGGATATTTAAGATTATCTTATTGTTACTCAGATGAAGAACTAAATGAATCGTTAAATAGATTAGAAAAGTTTATTAAAAAGCTTTAGTGTATATTATAATAATATTTAAAAGATATAGGTCTTACTATAAATTATATATGTAGATCTATGTCTTTTTTGTTTTATAATCGAGTATATATCAAATATATAAGTATATTAATGTAAAAAAATACTAAAAATATTAAAATATGTCCGTCTTAGGTAGTATAAAAAAAAGAAAATGTTTGTTTATGATTAGAAGAGTTAAATTCAAATAGTAAATAATTTATTAATAGAATTTCCAATGAAAAAAGTGTAATATTCTAAAATATAATGGTTTAAATGGCTAAAATAGTAAATGTAAACGTTGCCTGAAATGTGCAACGTTATTTATTATATTGCAAAAAAATATGCGTTAAATTTAATAATATACTAATTTATTAAGAAAATATTTAACGATGTATTTTGACAAATATTATAAATATATTATAATTAATATAAATTGTTAACATTTAGCTTTTAAAAAATTTGGATGGGGGTTGTACACAAATGCTAAAGTATATTGGAAAAAGAATTTTAACTAGTATAGTTACAATTTGGGCAGTAATAACAATTGTGTTCTTTCTTGTAAGAATTATGCCAGGAGGACCTTTTGAAGGCGAAAAGATTACTGCAGAAATGAAAGAAGTATTAAATGAAAAATATGGCTTAGATAAACCTATGGGAGAACAATATGTTATCTATATGAAAGGTTTATTAAAAGGTGATTTTGGGCAATCAATGAAATATAAAGGTAGACAAGTTATTGATACTATAAAAAATGGTTTCCCAAAATCAGCACAAGTTGGAGCAGTTGCTATTGTCGCTTCTGTAGTTATTGGTATTTTACTTGGTGTTGTTGCAGCATTAAATGCAGATAAATGGCCTGATAGGATATGTATGATAATTGCAACTCTGGGAATTACGATTCCGAGTTTCGTTATCGGATCCTTATTGATATTCGTATTTACGGTAAAATTAAAAATATTAGGAGCTACAGGTATCAGCAAGCCTGAAAATTATATAATGCCTGTAATTGCATTATCAGGAAGTTCTATGGCGTTTATAACTAGATTAACAAGAAATAAGTTAATTGATGTATTAAAATCAGATTATATTAGAACTGCAAAAGCTAAAGGTTTAAGTGGTGGAAAAGTTATATTTAAACATGCGTTAAGAAATTCATTAATTCCAGTAGTAACATATTTAGGACCTTTGACTGCAGGTGTCCTTACAGGTTCATTCGTAGTTGAAAAGATATTTGCTATTCCTGGATTAGGAAATGAATTTACATTAACTATAACAAATAGAGACTATACAGCATTGTTAGGTGTTTTAGCTTTCTATTGTACATTCATAGTAATTTGTAATTTAATTGTTGATTTACTATATGTTGTAGTGGATCCAAGAATTAAACTTGAGTCATAAAAGGGGGAGAGATAATGAAAAACGTAATGGCAGAGAATTTAGATTTAAACATTGATAGCGATTTATTTTCTCCTTTAAGTACTGAAGAGAAAAAAGCTGAAGATGTTATAAGACCAAGTGTTGGTTATTGGGCAAATGCTTGGAGAAGATTAAAACAAAATAAAGTAGCATTATTTTCATTAATAATGATTGTAGTAATTATTATATTTGCAATATTTGGACCAATCTTAATTGAAAAATTATATGGATTTACTTATAAATCTACAGATAAAACAGCTTCTAATTTATGGCCAAATGCACAACACTGGTTTGGAACTGATAATTTAGGAAGAGACTTATTTGTAAGAGTTATGTATGGTGCAAGATATTCATTAATTATTGCTTTTGCTGCATCAGTTTTAAATCTTGTTATTGGGGTTTTATATGGTGGTGTCGCAGGTTTTCTAGGTGGAAAAGTTGATAATATAATGATGAGAATTGTAGATGTTTTATATTCAATTCCTACATTAATATATGTAGTATTATTAATGAATGTTTTAAAGAAAGACGGATCAACTGGTATGTTTGCAATTATTGTTGCAATGGCTATTTCATCTTGGGTTGGTATGGCTAGAATAGTTAGAGGAGATATCCTTCAACTTAAACAACAAGAATTTGTATTAGCAGCTAAAACATTAGGTGCATCTAAAACAAGAATATTATTAAGACATTTAATTCCTAACTGTTTAGGTTCAATCATAGTAACAATGACATTATTTGTACCTTCAGCTATATTTACTGAAGCATTCCTAAGTTACATAGGTTTAGGTTTAAACGCGCCACTTGCTTCTTTAGGAACACTAGCAAATGATGCTAAGGGATTGTTAACAACTCAACCTTATCAATTATTATTCCCAGCTGCTATGATTTGTTTAATCATTTTAGCATTTAACTTATTTGGTGATGGATTAACTGAAGCTTTAGATCCAAAGCATCAAAAATAGGAGGAGAAATATATGAGTAAATTATTAGAAGTTAAAAACTTAAAAACATCATTTAAGACTCATATTGGAGATGTACAATCTGTAAGAGGAGTATCATTCCATTTAGAAAAAGGGGAAGCTCTTGGTGTTGTTGGTGAATCTGGATGTGGTAAGTCAGTAACAATGATGACTATAATGAGACTTTTAGGGGAAAATGCAAAAATAGATGCAGAAAGAATTTTATTTGATGATAAAGATATAACAAAACCTAGTGAAAAGATGATGCAAACAATAAGAGGAAATGATATGGCAATGATTTTCCAAGATCCAATGACATCATTAAATCCATTATTCACAGTAGGTGATCAATTAACTGAACATTTAATAAAACATAAAAAGATATCTAAAAAAGAAGCTATGAAAAAAGCAGTGGAGATGCTTGATATGGTAGGAATTCCAAGTCCAGAAAAAAGATTAAAGCAATATCCACATGAATTTTCAGGTGGTATGAGACAAAGAGTTATGATTGCAATGAGCTTAATATGTGAACCTAAGCTTATTATTGCAGATGAACCTACTACAGCACTTGATGTTACTATACAAGCTCAAATATTAGATTTAATGAAAGATTTAAAAAATAAATTAGATACATCAATAATTTTAATTACACATGACTTAGGAGTAGTTGCAGACTTATGTTCAAGAATTAATGTTATGTATGGTGGGCTAATAGTTGAAGAAGGTACTACTGAAGATATATTCTATAGAGGAAAACATCCTTATACATGGGGACTTTTAAGAAGTGTACCAAATCCAAAAAGTGAATTAAGAGAAAAATTAATTCCTATTGAAGGACAACCACCAGATTTATTAAAACCACCAGTTGGATGTCCATTTACTGCAAGATGTGATTATGCTATGAAAATATGTAAGGAAAAACAACCACCACTATTTGAAGTAGAAGAAGGTCACAAAGCAGCATGTTGGTTATGTCATGAAAATGCACCAAAAGTTGAATCACCAATAAGGGGGGAAGAATAATGGAAAATAAAAATGACGTTATTTTAGAGGTTAAAAACCTTTGTAAATACTTCCCTGCAAACAAAGGATTATTTTCAAAGAAGAGCTTTGTTAAGGCAGTAGATAATGTTTCTTTTACAATTAAAAGGGGAGAAACTTTAGGGTTAGTAGGAGAATCAGGGTGTGGTAAAACTACTACTGGAAGAACTATTTTAAAATTATATGAACCAACTTCAGGTCAAATAATTTTTAATGGACAAGATATTACAGGATTAAGTGAAAAGAAGATGGTATCTTTAAGAAAAAACATGCAAATGATTTTCCAAGATCCATATGCATCACTTAACCCAAGAATGACTGTTGGAGACATTATCGGTGAAGCAATTGATATTCATGGTTTGTTTAAAGGAAAAGAAAGAGAAGATAGAATTAGATATTTATTAGATAAAGTAGGCTTAAATGGTAGTCACATTAATAGATATGCTCATGAATTCTCTGGTGGACAAAGGCAAAGAATTGGTATTGCAAGAGCATTAGCAGTTCAACCAGATTTTATAGTATGTGATGAACCAATATCAGCACTTGATGTTTCTATTCAAGCTCAAGTTATAAATATGCTTGAAGAATTGCAAGAAGAGTTTGGATTAACTTATTTATTTATAGCACATGACCTTTCAATGGTTAAACATATATCAACTCATATTGGAGTTATGTATTTAGGGCAAATGGTAGAAAAAGGTCCAGCAGATGATGTTTATATGAATCCAAAACATCCTTATACTAAAGCACTTTTATCAGCAGTTCCAATACCTGATCCTAAGGTTGCAAAGGCTAATAAAAGAATAGTTTTAGAAGGAGATATTCCATCACCAATAGATCCGCCACCAGGTTGCAGATTTAAAGGTAGATGTAAAGATGCAATGAAGGTATGTTCTGAAATTAATCCAGAATTAAAAGAGGTTGAACCAGGACATTTTGTTGCATGTCATTTGTATAAATAGTTAGTATCTTAACAGAGCTAAAAAAACATTTATTATTTGAAAAAAATTATAACTGGCTAAATAAATTATTTAGCCAGTTAAAAAAAGAGTACCTTTTCAATATGAGAAGGATAACTTTAACTAATAATATTTGAAGTTTTTAGTTTAAGTTGTCAATTGCGATGCGCAATTTAGATAAATAAAAACAAGGGGGAAAATTTAAATGAAAAGTACAAAACTAAAGAAATTATGTGCAGTTGTATTAGCTGCAACATTAGCTACTTCTTTATTCATTGGTTGTGGCGATAGCTCAGCTAATAGTGGAAGTGGTTCTTCTAACCAACAATTAGTATTTAATTTAGGTGAGGATCCAGAAACAATGGACCCAACATTAAACAATTCTTCAGGAGCAGGAACAATGATATTAAATGCTTTTGAAGGTTTAATGGTATTAGATGAAAATGACCAGGCTGTAGAAGGTACAGCTGAAAGTATGGAAGTTTCAGAAGATGGATTAGTATATACTTTTAAAATAAGAGAAGATGCTAAATGGTCTGATGGAGAAGCTGTAACAGCTGATAACTTTAAGTACTCTTGGTTAAGAGCATTAAATAAAGAAACAGCGGCTGAATATGCTTATCAATTATTCTACATCAAAAATGCAGAAAAATTCTATAATGGAGAAGTAACAGCTGATGAAGTTGGAATTAATGTAATTGATGAAAAAACATTAGAAGTTACTTTAGAAACTCCAACATCATACTTCCCACAATTATTAGCATTTACAACATATGTTCCTTTAAGAGAAGATATAGTTTCTGCTAATCCAGAAGGATGGGCAACTAATCCTGAAACTTATGTTTCAAATGGTCCATTCAAATTAGTACAATGGGATATGAAAGATCAATTAGTTTTTGAAAAAAATGAAAACTATTGGGATAAAGACAGTGTTAAATTAGAAACTTTAACTTTTAAATTAGTTTCAGATGATACTACTGCATACTCAGAATTAAAAGCTGGAAACTTTGATATGGTTAACTCTGTACCAACAAATGAAATCGAGCCAGGTATAGAAGAAGGCTTAGTTCATGTTAACCCTAAATTAGGAAGCTATTATTTCGCAATAAATGTTGGTAAACAAGATACATTAAGTGAAGATGTAAAAGAAGTATTAAGTAATAAATTAGTTAGACAAGCATTAAATCTTGCTATAGATAGACAAGAGATAATTGATAACGTTGGTAAAGCTGAACAAGTACCTGCTTATAGCTTTGTTCCTCAAGGTATTACAGATGAAAATGGTAATGATTTTGCTTCAAAAGAATATTATGATCCATCAGATATGGAAGGAAATATTGCAAAAGCTAAAGAGTTATTAAAAGAAGCTGGTTATGAAGATGGTAAGGGAATACCAACAATAGAATTAATGTACAATTCAGAAGGTGCTCATAAAGATATATGCCAAATAATCCAACAAAATTGGGAAGAAATTGGTGTAAATGTTGAATTGACAAACCAAGAATGGGCTGTATTCTTAAATACTAGACAACAAGGGGATTACCAAATTGCAAGACATGGATGGAGTGGGGATTATATAGATCCAATGACATTCCTAGATTTATGGACTACGAGTGGAGGAAACAACGACACTGGATTTAGCAATGCTAGATATGATGAATTAATTGCTGCTGCAAAAGTTGAAACAGATTCTGAAAAAAGACTTGAAATGTTAAGAGAAGCTGAAGATATATTAATGGATGAAATGCCAATATTACCAATATATTACTATACAACAGTAACAGCTGCAAATGAAAATGTTAAAGGTGTTAGAATTTCTACATTAGGAAAAATTTCTTTCAAATATGCATATAAGGAATAATGAATTAAAGAGAGTCAAATATGACTCTCTTTTTAATTTCCAGCAGGATTATAATGATTGCTAGAAACTCCTTCTCTTTTTACAGATTTATGTTTTAAATTTGGATTATGATTATGGCCTTCTTCAGTAATTGGAGTTTGATAATTGCATTTTTCCATTCTGGCAACTTTGTTATCTGGTTGACTATCTTTTGGCATTATTTTTCCTCCTAAATATTAATAATATAACTTACAACCTTAGTATATACAAAAGCAAAAAAAATATATATCCAAATATTTCATAAGCCAATAAAACAATATAAAAATAGAGCTACATTAAGTAGCTCTATTTTTATAAACCTAAAACATCATCCATATTGTATAGTCCAGCTTCTGATACTGTAGCCATATACTCACATGCTTTTAAAGCACCAATGGCAAATACATCTCTTGAAATTGCTTTATGAGATAATTCGATAACTTCACCAGTTCCAGCAAATATTACATCATGATCTCCAACTATAGATCCACCTCTAACTGCATGAATTCCTATTTCGTTTTTCTCTCTCTTTTTATGCCCATCTCTACCGTGAACATAGTGAGTTTCATCTGAAATTGATTCCTTTATAGTATCAGCTAAAAGTAATGCAGTACCACTTGGAGAATCTAATTTTTGATTGTGATGTTTTTCAATTATTTCAATATCATAATTTCCATATAATAAAGGAGTAACTTTTCTTAATAATGAGTTAATAAGGTTAATACCTAAAGACATATTAGCTGATTTAAATAAAGGTAAAGTTTTACTTTTTTCACTTATTAAATTTAAATCATCTTGATTATAACCAGTAGAGCAAATTACTAAAGGTTTTTTTGTTTTTTCTGTTAATTCTAATAATTTGTGTAGAGTGCTGACATTAGAAAAATCTAAAAGAACATCATATTCTATATTAACATCATCTGGTGAAGTGAATACAGGATATTTTTCTTCCTTAGGAAATTTATCAATACCAGCAACAATCTCTAAATTAGGAAATTCACTTACTAAATTAGTAATAACAGTTCCCATTTTCCCACAACATCCACTTAATAGTACTTTAACCATAAAATATACTCCTTCTATACTAAATTGTGTCTCTTTAGTGTATTAACTAAAGTTTCTTGATTCTTGTCATTCATTTTATAAAGAGGCAATCTTAATTCGCCAACATTCATTCCCATAATATTCATAGCTGTTTTTACAGGGATTGGATTTGTTTCAATAAATAAATCGTTAATTAAATCTAAATATTCTAATTGTAAAGCTGTTGCTTTAGAACAATCACCTTCTAAATAATATTTACACATATCATGAATAGTTTTCGGAACGATATTAGCTGCAACAGAAATTACACCAACTCCTCCTAGTGACATTATTGGAACTACTTGGTCATCGTTACCTGAATAAATATCAATTTTGTCACCACATAAAGCTTTCATTTTAGCTATTTGACTTAAGTTTCCGCTTGCTTCTTTTATTGCTACAACATTATTAAGCTCTGTAAGTTTTAATAATGTCTCAGCTGTAATGTTCATATTAGTTCTACTTGGAACATTATAAAGTATTATTGGAGTCTTTACAGCATCGTTAATTGCTTTGAAATGCATAAATAATCCTTCAGCATTTGTTTTATTATAATATGGTGTAATAACAAGTAAACCATCAACACCAACACTTTCTGCATAAAGACTCATTTCTATAGAAGTTCTGGTATTATTTCCACCAGTACCAGCAATAACAGGGATTCGTTTATTTACAGTATCAACTGTGAATTTAATAGCATCTTTTTTTTCTTTTTCTGTCATTGTAGTTGCTTCGCCTGTTGTACCACAAACGATAATAGCATCAGTAGATTCTTTTATATGCCATTCAAGTAATTCTCTGAATTTCTCAAAATCTATACCATTTTCATTAAAAGGTGTAATTATAGCTACACCTGAGCCTTTAAAAATTGACATTATATTCCTCCTAAAGCCAGTTATTATTAATTAATACTTCGGCAATTTGTACAGCATTTAATGCTGCTCCTTTTCTTATGTTATCTGCAACAACCCATAAATTCAAGCCATTATCTATACTAAAATCACGTCTTATTCTACCAACGTAAACATCATCTTTTCCTGATACTTCTAATGGTGTTGGATATTTAAGTTCGCTAACATTATCATAAACTGTTAATCCAGGGGTATTTTCAAATAATGTAAATATATCTTCTATTTCAAATGGATTATTTAATTCAACATTAATGCTTTCACTATGGCTATTTAAAACAGGGACTCTTACAGTTGTAGCAGTTATTCTTAAATTTTCATCGTGTAAAATCTTTCTTGTTTCGTTAATCATTTTTTCTTCTTCTTTAGTATAACCGTTATCTAAAAATACGTCTATGTGAGGAAGACAGTTACCAGCTATTGGGTATGGGAATTTTTTAGGAGCAACTCCATTTAAACCATCTTCTAAATCAGCTATACCTTGCATTCCTGCCCCTGAAACAGCTTGGTATGTTGAATACACAACTCTTTTTATTCCATACTTATCTAATAAAGCTTTTAATGGTACCATTGCTTGAATTGTAGAACAATTTGGGTTAGCAATAATTCCATTATGATTTTTTAAATCCTCAGGGTTAACTTCAGGAACAACTAAAGGAACGTTTTTGTCCATTCTCCAAGCACTTGAGTTATCTATAACAACTGCTCCATATGATGAGAAAATAGGAGCAAATTTTAAACTTGTATCTCCACCTGCTGAAAATAATGCAATGTCTATTTTCTTATTTTTGATATTTTCTTCACAAGTATTTTCTACTATATATTTTTGACCTTTAAATTCTAAATAAGATCCTGCTGATCTTTGAGAAGCAAAAAGATATAGATTTTTAATAGGGAAATTTCTTTCCTCTAATATTTCTAAAAATTTTCTACCTACATTACCAGTACTACCAATAATTGCAATATTGTACATTTTGGTTCCCCCTTTTTTACTCTTAATATTTGCATATATAAATTTAATAATAGAAAATATTCTGTCCAAATTTAGGAAGATTAAATTTACTATTAAAAAAACCTTGAGTTATCACTCAAGGTATACTGTACATATAAATACAAAAGATCCTTAAATGATAGCTCACCACATAAAAATGTGACAGAAATATGCATATTATACATACCCCCAGTTATATAGCTGTAAAGCTTAGGCTATATACTTCGGCGATAAATCCTTTCCTATTATTTTAACACGCTTAAATCCATAATAATACTCTTAAGTACCGCACCTCTATCTATTTATAAACTTATATGATTTAGATTATACCTTTTATATACAAAACTTTCAAGGAATATTTAGTAATTTATTCATATATACTTAATTTTATTATATGAATGTATTACAAAATTGTAACAGCGTATTTTGTATAAATATAAAGGATATAGGAGAAAATATTTTTATAAATTTTATATAGGGGGAATTTTCATGAGTAAAACACCACTAAAGAAGATAATAAAGTCAAAAATTAAGACTAATAAAGAACTTACACCACAAGAAAAAATGCGTGAAAAGATAAAATATGAAATTGCAGAAGAATTAGGCTTAAGTGAAAAAGTAGATGAGTGTGGATGGGGAGGATTAACTGCTGAAGAAACAGGTAGAATAGGTGGAATTATGACAAAAAGAAAAAAAGAATTAAAGTTACCAACTAATGATCAGATTTTAGGAAGAAAATAATAGATTGACTTAATATTTAGTATCATAGTAATATAAAACATAGAAATTTATTTTTTTGTATTATAATTTACATTATTATAAGATTTTCTCACAATTTAATGAAGTGAGGGGGGATATTATGGCTTATGGAGAATTTGCAAAGATATATGATGAATTAATAAATGAAGATATAAATTATGATGAAATGGTAGATTGTATATTAAGAATTTGTGATGAAAGTAATATAGAATTTAATGATTATTTAGATATAGCATGTGGTACAGGTAATGTTACAGTAAGAATAGCAAAACATTTTAAAAATATTTACGGAGTAGATTTATCTGAAGATATGCTTAGAGAGGCTTTTGATAAGTTAAAAAGTGAACGTATTAAAGGTAAGATAATCTGTCAAGACATGACCGAGCTTTCTTTAAATAGAAAGTTTGATTTAATTACTTCGGTATTAGATTCTACAAATTATGTAACAGATATAGAGGGTTTAAAAAACTATTTTAAAGGTGTATATGAACATTTAAAAGATGACGGATTATTTATATTTGATGTTAATTCGTATTATAAATTATCAGAGATACTAGGTAATAATATTTATACATATAGTGAGGAAGATGTCTTTTATACTTGGGAAAATGTTTTTGAAGATGACTTATTATCCATGTTTTTAACTTTCTTTGTTAAAAAGGGAGAATTATATGAAAGATTTGAAGAAGAACATCTTGAAAGGGCTTATAAAGAGTCTCAGTTAGAAAGTATCTTAGAAGAGTTAGATTTTAAGGTTATTAATAAATTTGATGGATATTCTAATGATAATGTACAAGCAAATAGTGAGAGAATAGTATATGTTGTAAAGAAAATTCAATAGTTGGAGGTCAAATATGAGCGATAAAATAATTAGAGCAGTAGCTAAAGATGGAATGGTAAGAATAATTGCAGGAACAACTACTAATTTAGTAGAAGATGCAAGAGTTATACATGAATGTACGCCAGTAGCTTCAGCAGCATTAGGGAGAATGTTAACAGCAGGGGCTTTATTAGGAGCTACATTAAAGTCTGAAAATGAAGTAATGACTTTAAGAATAAATGGTGGCGGAGATGCAGAAGGAGTAGTTGTAACTGCTTATGAAGGTGCTAAAGTAAAGGGGTATATTGGAAATCCTTATGGTGATTTACCGTTAAATGCAAATGGAAAGCTTGATGTTGGTGGATATGTAGGTAAAAATGGAACACTTATGGTTATTAAAGATTTAGGTATGAAAGATCCATATGTTGGTCAAGTACCAATACATTCTGGTGAAATTGCTGAAGATTTAGCATATTATTTCACTGTTTCTGAACAAACACCATCAGCTGTTTCATTAGGAGTTTTAGTAGATAAGGATTATTCTATTAAGGTAGCTGGTGGATTCATAATTCAAATGTTACCAGGAGCAGATGAATTTTTAGCTGATATAATAACTTATAGATTAGAGGAAATTCCGTCTTTAACAACAATGTTAGATGAAGGAAAGAGCATGGATGATATACTAGAGTATATTTTTGGAGACATGGATTTAAAAATACTTGAAGAAATAACACCTGAATTTAATTGTAATTGTTCAAGAGAAAAAGTAGAAAAAGCTTTAATTTCTATTGGAGAAAAAGATCTAAGAGAAATATATGAAGATGGAAAAAATGAAGAATTAAAATGTCACTTCTGTAACAAGACATATGTATTTGAGAAAGAAGAAATTGGAGAGCTATTATCAAAGATTACTAAATAACTAAAAAAATAAAACCAAGTATTTTACTACTTGGTTTTATTTTTTTAGTTAAAGAGTTATAGCTTATGGTTATTTATTTTTTATAGTAAAAAAGGCGCCACCCAGATTTGAACTGGGGAATAAAGGTTTTGCAGACCTCTGCCTTACCACTTGGCTATAGCGCCAAATCACTTATACTTTAATATATGCTAATGTCTATAAAAATATTCATAAAATAAAATTTATTAGAATTGAGAAAATATAAATAATAATCAACAATTTAATTATATATACGTATTATATAAGAGATTATAAAACTAATAAACTTCCCCTATCAAAGAGTTTACTATTTCTTAGATATAATGGCTTTATATCATATTTATATAGAAATTCTTTGACCATCGAACCAAAGGCATAGTGTTCTAAGGATCCGAAGAACGCCATGCAATCATCGGAAATCATACCTCCAACACCACCGATAAATCCATAATTAAGTCCAGGGAGTTCAATATCTCCAAATGGAATTAGTAATACATCAAAGTTTATTTTAGTTAAAGCTTTATAAATTCCAGCATCATTAGTTATGATAGCATCTTCTCTTAGAGGTAATATAGAGCATTTTGAATATCCTTGTTTAATATTTATATGCTTTTTGTCCTTACAATAGTTTAAAAGTTCATTATCGGTATACTTTAAGTTATGAATTAAATATTTTTCAGAAATATAAGCATTTAGTGATATGTTATTTGGATAATTTTCATGTAATGAAGAAGAACTATTTATGTATTTAATATTTTTTTCATTTAATAATTTTTTAAAATTATTATTAATATCTTTATTTATAATTACGGTCTTATTTTTTTTGCTTAAAATATTTAACTGTATATCAACATGACCATCAATAGCTGAATAGAGATTATCAGCACGAGGAATTTTAATTACTTCATAATTCATATTTTTTAATGAATTAATTTCATCAAATGAGGTTCTATAATCAACAAAACTTATCATTATTTTTCTCCTTGATATAAATGTATTTATTATAAGATATAAAATATTCATAAAAAAATCAATATTTTATAATAAGTGTACACTCAACTTAGTATATAGAAAAAATTTTAATACATACTAATATTAAGAAAGGAGTGAAATCCATGCTTGTGATGAAGATAGTGCATAATGATGAAATAGATTTAGTCCATGAATTACAAGAGTTAAGAGAAATACTAAAAAAGAAAAATATAACTATAGGTCTTGTGGAGAGTGGAGAAGGAAGTTCACATTTGATAAAGGTTATGTGCGATGAAGAGTGTTATAATGAGAAAATTAAAAGAATGATATATTTATATATAAGTAATATTTTATATAATATAGTAATTGAAAAATACAGAGAAAAAGAACTTTTTAATTTTTTGACAGAAACTTATTTCTTCTTAAAACAAGAAGAAATATTAGAAGTTGAAGAAATGATCATGAAGGTTTTAAGAAGTGAAGAAAATTTAAAAGATGAAAAAATGATTTTCTGTATTAGTAAAATAAATTCAATAATTGAAAAGATAAAAACTTGTCTTGAAGAAAATGAAGAAATTAATATTAAAGGCTTTATTACATTTAGAATGAAAGAGTTAAGAGAGGATATAGAAGAAATTATAGATAAAGTAGTAGAAGAGTACATGGTAGAAAAGGAATATAAGGAGTTTGTAAAACTATTGAAATACTTTGTGGATATACAAGAAAGTAAAATAGAAAAAATTAATATTTATATCCACCAAGGTGGGGGATATGAATTAAAAGACGGATATGGAAATGACATTTTTAATGAGTTTATGAAAGAATTATCAGAATGTAAAATTGATACTGAAGCTAAAATAGAAGATATTATTATTAGTGGTTTAATAACTAATGCACCAAAGCAAGTAATTATACATCACAAAGAAAATTGTCTAAATGCAGAATTTATAGAAACTATAGTAAATGTATTTGGGGATAGAGTTTTTTATTGTACAGGATGTACAAATTGTGAAACATCAAAATTGAAAATTTAAAAGTTAATAATAAAATTGAAAATTTAGGGTTGTATTATTTTATAAACAACCCTTTTATCATTTAAATATGATTATAATAAAAAAATATTAATTAAATATTAGTGTAATTTAAATTTTATTCTTTAGCTTTACATTAGAAAAATTAAGTAATAATCAAGTATTGGGTAAATAGTAGAAGATTGTTATTGTTAAAAGTATAAAATAGTATAAAATTTACCGTGGAATAACTATGAAAAGTTAATTAAAGGTGGTAAAATACATGATGAACTTTTAAATAATAAAAAGAAAAGAATAGAACAAAATAATATTATGATTTTTATAATTAGGAGGTGGAGCAATGAAATGGAATTTTAAAAAAAATATAAAATTAAAAGGAGTGCAGATATTAGCTTTAGGCTTTATGGTAGTAATTTTAGTAGGAGCAATAATACTTACTCTTCCGATTTCTAGTGTTAGTGGAGAAAGTACAGATTTTTTAGATGCACTATTTACTTCAACATCAGCTGTATGTGTTACTGGATTAGTTGTAGTGGATACTGGGAGCTATTGGAACATGTTTGGACAAACGGTAATTATGATTCTTATAGAAATTGGTGGACTTGGGTTTATGTCTTTTACTACTTTGCTTGCAATTCTTTTAGGTAAAAAAATTACCTTAAGAGAAAGATTAGTTTTACAAGATGCTATGAATACATTTAATATTCAAGGACTTGTAAGAATGGTTAGATATGTTTTAATATTTACTATTTCAGTACAATTTTTTGGTGCATTATTATTGTCAACTCAATTTGTACCGCAGTTTGGGCCGGGCAAAGGAATTTTTTATAGTATTTTCCACTCAATTTCAGCTTTTTGTAATGCTGGATTTGATGTTTTTGGAAAAGGAAATAGCTTAATGTCTTTTAATAATAATATAGTAGTAATGATGGTTATTTCTATATTAATAATGATAGGAGGATTAGGTTTTACAGTTTGGAGTGAATTATATACATGTAAAAGTATAAGACGCGTTTCAATTCATTCAAAAATGGTTATTTTAATGACTGCTGCATTAGTTGTAGGCGGAGCTATATTAATGTTTTTATTTGAGCATAATAATCAGAATACTATTGCGGGTATGTCATTTATTGATAAATTAATGAACTCTTTATTTGCTTCTGTTACACCAAGAACAGCTGGATTTAATAGTATTTCTACAGAAGGAATGAGTACAGCTGGACAGTTTTTAACTATAATTTTAATGTTTATTGGTGGTTCTCCTGGTTCTACTGCTGGTGGGGTAAAAACTACTACAATAGGAGTTTTAATTGTAACTGTAATTTCAGTAATAAGAGGAAGAGAGGATTCAGAAGTATTCCAAAGAAGATTTAGTAAAGATTTAGTATATAAGGCATTTACATTATTATTTGTTGCATTTACTTTAGTTATTGTTGTCACTATGCTATTATCATATACAGAGAAAGGTGCAAATTTTATAGCATTATTTTATGAAACAGTTTCAGCAATGGGAACAGCAGGTTTAACTTTAGGTTTAACACCAGAATTAAGTAGTGTAGGAAGAGTTCTAATAATAATGATGATGTATTTAGGAAGAGTGGGTCCTTTAACAGTTGTATTATCTATAACAAGGAAAAAGGTAAACTCTGGTATTAAATATCCAGAAGGAAAAATTTTAATAGGTTAGGGGAATAAATATGGCAAATACTAAACAGTTTGTAGTTATAGGATTAGGTAGATTTGGAGAATCAGTTGCTAAAACTTTATATTCACTAGGACATGATGTTTTAGCAATTGATATGGACGAAGATTCAGTACAAGAAATATCAGATAGCGTTACACATGCGGTACAAATGGATGCGACTGATGAAAATGCATTAAGAACATTAGGATTAAGAAATTTTGATGTTGCTGTAGTAACCATTGGATCAAATATTCAGGCTAGTGTAATGATTACTTTATTAGTTAAAGAGCTTGGTGTAAAGTATATAATTGCAAAAGGACAAAGCGATTTACATGCAAAGGTATTATATAAAATTGGAGCTGATAGGGTAGTATTACCTGAAAAAGATATGGGAGTAAGAGTTGCTCATAATTTAGTATCAGCAAGTATTTTAGATTTTATAGAGTTATCACCAGATTATAGTATTATGGAATTAAGGGTACTAAATGAATGGAATGGTAAAACTTTAAAAGAATTAAAGCTTAGAAGTAGCTACGGAATAAATATTATGGCTGTAAAGAAGGGTGAAAATATTGATATTTCACCAAAGGCAGAAGAAGTATTATCATCTGATGATATTATTGTAGCAATAGGATCAACAGATGATTTAAGTAATTTAGAAGATATGTTAGTAAGAAAAAAATAAGAGGTGTAATGTTGGTAGTTATTGAAAGTAAAGACAACGCATTATTTAAAAATACAAGAAAATTAAAAGAAAGAAAATACAGAACTAAAGAAAATAAATATATAATAGAAGGCTTTAGATTAGTTCAAGAAGCATTTAAAGCTAAATGTGACATTGAGTATTTAATTGTAAATGAACATGGAAAAGATAAAATAAATGATTATTTGCAAGAATATATGGATAATATAAAAATATATGAATTAAAAAATGATTTATTTTCACAATTAGTTTCTACAGAAAATACACAAGGTATTATAGCTGTAGTAAATATAAATAACTCTATTAAAGATATAAAAGGGGATTTTTATTTATTATGTGATAAGGTTCAAGACCCAGGCAATTTGGGAACTATTATTAGAACAGCCCATGCTGCAGGAGTTAATGCAATAATATTAACAAAGGGTACTGTAGATATATATAATGATAAAACAATAAGATCTACTATGGGGTCAATATTTTATGTCCCTATTATTTACGATAATGATTTAAGTTTCTTGAAAAATCTTAAAAGTGATGGTTGTAGCTTAGTTGCAACATCACTAGAAGAATCAAAAAACTTTTTTGATGAAGATTTAAGTGGAAAAGTAATTTTATCAGTTGGAAATGAAGGTAATGGGATAAGTGATGAAATATTTAATCTAGCTGATAAGAAAGTTAAGATTCCAATGCCTGGTGGGGCAGAGTCTTTAAATGTAGGCGTTGCAACATCAATTATTTTATTCGAAAAAGTAAGACAAAAACTTTGTAAAAATTAATTTAAAACTGGGTATTGAAAAAAATCTTGGTTATTTGTATAATAAATTGTAAATAAATATTTAAAGACTGTGAATGAGAAAGTAAATTTGAGAAAGTGTTCAGGGAGAAAAGATCATAGACTGGAAGTCTTTTTACATGGAATCTTATTGAAGTTCCCTCAGGAGTCCTAACTGTGAAGTAATAGTAGTAGTTAGCGGTTGAAGCCGTTATTTAATTAAGATGGATATGAAATTATTTTTCATATCAATTAGGGTGGTAACGCGGATATTCCGTCCCTTTGTGGGGCAGGGTATCCTTTTTTTATGGGAAAATTTATAAAAGTATTTAAGTTTTTATAAATAAATGAAGATATTAAAAATAAATACGCCCATTAAAATTTTATTAAAGTAAGAAGGGAGAACAACAATGCAAGAAAAATTATTAGCAATTAAAGAAGCTGCTTTTAATGAAATATCTGCTGCTGAAAATAGTGGAGCATTAGAAGAAATAAGAGTTAAATACCTTGGTAAAAAGGGTGAGCTTACTACAATATTAAGAGGTATGGGTTCATTAACACCAGAAGAAAGACCAATAGTTGGTAAATTAGTTAATGAAGCTAAAAGTGAAGTTGAAGCAAAATTAGAAGAGGTTGGAACTGCAATCAAAACTAAAGAAAAAAATGCTAAACTTGCAAGTGAAGTAATTGATATATCTCTTCCAGGGAAGAAGCAAGTTATAGGAAAGAGACATCCTCTTGATTTAACATTAGAAAGAATGAAAGAAATATTTATTTCAATGGGATTCAGTATAGAAGATGGTCCAGAAGTTGAGCTTGATCATTATAATTTTGAAGCTTTAAACATACCAAAGGATCATCCAGCAAGAAGTGAACAAGATACTTTCTATATTAATGATAATATAGTTTTAAGAACTCAAACTTCACCAATTCAAATTAGAACAATGGAAAATCAAGAACCACCTATAAAGATGATATCTCCAGGTAAGGTATATAGATCAGATGCTGTAGATGCTACACATTCACCAATATTCTATCAAATGGAAGGATTAGTAATCGATAAGGGAGTTACTTTTGCAGATTTAAAAGGTACTTTAGAGTTATTTGCTAAAAAGATGTTTGGAGACAAGGTTGTAACTAAGTTTAGACCACATCACTTCCCATTCACTGAACCATCAGCTGAAATGGATGCAACTTGCTTCGTTTGTGAAGGAAAAGGATGTAGAGTTTGTAAAGGAAGCGGATGGATTGAAATTTTAGGTTGTGGAATGGTTCATCCTAATGTTTTAAGAAACTGTGGAATTGATCCTGAAGTATATAGTGGATTTGCTTTTGGATTTGGTGTGGATAGAATGGTTATGCTTAAGTATGGAATTGATGATATAAGAGCATTATACGAAAGTGATATGAGATTTTTAAATCAATTTTAATTAGGAGGTAAAGTAATATGAAAGTACCATATAATTGGTTAAAGGACTACGCTGAAGTTAACGTAGACCCACATACATTAGGAGATAAATTAACTCTTTCAGGTTCAGCTTTAGAAGAGGTTATAATACAAGGGGATAACATAAAAAATGTTGTTACTGGTAAAATTACAAAAATAGAAAAGCACCCAGATGCTGATAGATTAAATGTTTGTCAAGTTAATATAGGAGCAGATGAGGAAATACAAATAGTTACAGCTGCTACTAATATGAAGGAGCAAGACATAGTACCAGTTGCTCTACATAAGTCAATTTTAGCTGATGGAACTGAAATTAAAAAAGGTAAAATGAGAGGGGTAGTATCTAACGGTATGTTCTGTTCTGAAGAAGAACTTGGAATAGCTGGAGATGAACCAGTTCATGGATTAATGATTTTACCTGCTGATGCTCCATTAGGAATGGATATAAAAGAATACTTAGGGTTAAATAAGGCTATATTAGATTTTGAAATAACTTCTAATAGACCAGATTGCTTAAGCATGGTTGGTATGGCAAGAGAAACTGCTGCAACTTTAAGAACATCGTATAAAATGCCAAACTTTAATTACGAAGCTAAATGTTCAGCTAATATTAATGATGAACTAAAAGTAGAAGTTAGAGATGAATTATGTAGAAGATACATGGCTAAAGGTGTAAAAAATGTTAAAGTTGAACCATCACCAGGGTGGATGCAAGAAAGACTTTTAGAAGCAGGTGTTAGACCTATAAACAATATAGTTGATATAACTAACTTTGTTATGTTAGAGCTAGGTCAACCGATGCATGCATTTGATGCAAGACAAATAGAAAGTAAGACTATAGTTGTTGAAAGAGCTTTAGATGGCGAAAAATTCACAACATTAGATGAAATAGAAAGAGAATTAGATTCAAGTATCTTAATGATTAAAGATGGTTCTAAATCTGTTGCTGTAGCTGGAATAATGGGTGGATTAAATTCAGAAATTCAAGATGATACTACAGAAGTAATCTTTGAATCTGCAAACTTTGAAGGAACTAACATAAGAGTTAGCTCTAAAAAGTTAAATTTAAGATCAGAAAGTTCTTCAAGATTTGATAAAGATATAGATCCAAACTTAGCTAAACTTGCAATAGATAGAGCATGTGCTTTAATTTGTGAATTAGGCTGTGGTGAAGTTATGGAAGGTACTATTGACGTTTATAATAATGTTAAGGAAGAAGGTTCTATAACTGTAGATTCTAATTGGATAAACAAATTCCTAGGAACAGAAATTTCTAAAGAAGAAATGAAAGAAGCTTTAGATTCATTAGATTTAAAGACGGAATTAAATGGTGATGATTTAGTAATAACTATTCCAACATTTAGAATAGATATTGCTATAAAAGAAGATATTGCTGAAGAAGTTGCAAGAATTTATGGATATGATAAGATTCCTACAACTATATTTAAGGTTTCAACTGAAAGAGAACCAAAGCATAAAAATGAATTATTAAATGATAAGGTTATTGAAATAATGGTTGGTAGTGGTATTAACCAATCTATTAGTTATTCATTTGTATCGCCTAAGGTATTTGATAAAGTAAATATACCTGCAAATAGCGAATTAAGAAATGTAGTTAAAATCAAAAATCCATTAGGTGAAGATTATAGCGTTATGAGAACAACTACGTTACCTTCAATTATGGAATCTTTAGGAAGAAACTATTCAAGAAATAATGACTATGTAAGATTATTTGAAATTGGAAGAACGTATATTCCAAATGAAGATGAAACTAAATTACCAACTGAAAAGAATATTTTAACTATTGGTATTTACGGAGATTGTGATTATTTAGATCTTAAAGGAATAGTTGAAAATGTAATTGATGGATTAGGAATAGCTAAGGCTAAATATGTTAGAGAAAGTGAAAATCCAAGCTACCATCCAGGTAAAACAGCTGCACTTATGGTAAGAAATAAAAAGGCAGGTGTATTTGGAGAAGTTCATCCAGATGTAATTGAAAACTATGGAATAGATGTTGATTGCTATGTTGCAGAGCTTGATTTAGATGCCTTATTTGAAGCTTCAAATATGAATAAATCATATAAGGCGCTTCCAAAATTCCCAGCAGTTACAAGGGATATAGCATTATTATGTGATGATTCTATATTAGTTGCTGAAATAGAAGAAACTATAAGAAAAGCTGGTGGAAATTTAGTAGAAAAAGTTCAATTATTCGACATATACAAGGGAGCACAAATTCCAGAAGGTAAAAAGTCAATAGCATATGCAATTGCATATAGAGATGAAAAGAAAACTTTAGAAGATAAAGATATAGCTAAAGTTCATGATAAAATTCTTAAAGCATTAGAGCATAAATTAGGTGCTGTTTTAAGATAATTATTAAAGTATTAAAGGAAGCTGAATTTTCAGCTTCCTTTAAATTATTATTAATGATTTTTTTAATAAATATAGAGGGTAATATGAAAGTTTTGACTTTCTTAATCCAGGACAACCACAATCTTCTTCCCTATTAATATATTTCGTATTTTTAAAATCCTTATTTATAAATTCTCTATTTATAAATGCATATACGCCTTTATAATTTATATCACAACGTTCAATATGGATGATGGCCGTATCATTTAATATTTCACCAATTGAAAATCCAACAAGATTGTTATTTACATAAACTGCAATACTTTTCAAATTTAAATAATTCAGATTATGAAGTAAATTAGTTATTTCTAATGTTTCATAACGTAATTCCTCGCAAAGTTTATATTTGTTTTTATGCCACTTTTCTATTAAATCTAAACAATCTTGAATAGTTTTCTCATCATCTATCGATTTTATAATATAATTATAAGATTTTATAAATGAATTATAGTGATTTTTCTTTTGATGATACTTTTTTCCTGACAAATTTAATAATTCATCAGTTGAATATACATATTCAAAGTTGTCTCTGTTTTGGATTGTTTTGAAAGGAAAACTTGTATATTCTTTTAGCACATTAACAAAATTATCTTCAATATCACCAAAGAGGTAAATATTATCGGTGAGGCTTAAATTTTTTAAAGTTAATATTAATTCTTCTAATTTATTCCTATCATAGCCAATAGGCATCATAAAAAATACTCCATCTTTTGTTTCTTTTTTTATTATTAAGCAATCATTTATAATAGAATATTCAATTTTGCAAAAATCCTTCCATAAATAAAGTGTTACAAAAGAATATTCATAAGATCTATTATCAATTTTACATAAATACTTTTCAAATAAATCTTTATCCTCTAAACTTATGCTTTTAAAGTTTTTCAATTTACCATCTCCTCTTAATAAGGAAGAAAATAGTATATATATTATTTTATTTCTACAATTAAAAGATGTGTATGTTAATACTTGATTAACAAAATTTTAGGAATTTAATTTTACTATAAGAATATAATTCAATGAATAATAAATTTATATAAGGGTTAGGTAAAATATGAAGTTACAAAATTTGATTTTAAACTTGTCAAAAGATGATATATTAAAGTTAATATCACTTCAAGATAAAACAATTATCAAATCATTAGAATTAGGAAATGAAATGAAGATAAGTGGGATTTATAAGTTGATGGGATTAAATGTTGATTTCAATGGAATTATGAGTATAAGCAGTTTTAAAAATAATGTTATTTATATTACAATAAATGAATTTAAAATTTCTAATAAAACATCAAGTAATCCATTGGTTAAAGGTTCGATTGCATTACTAACAAAATCTATAAATGATATTGAAGGAATGTCTTTAAAAAATAAACTACTTACGATTGATATAGAAAAAATAGTACAAGCTTATTGTACAGATACTTATGGAATAAAGCTTGATAAATTAGATATAAGTACTTTAAGTACTAAAAATGGAGCGTTAGAGTTTGGAATAAATATTTTAGAGTTAAATTTGAAAAATTTGATTGTTCAAAAATAATAAATAAGGTTAATAATATAGGATTATATTTTTTATTAGAATTATAAAATGTTAAAAATAATAAGAAATATAATCCTTTTTTATTAATAATAAGACCTATAATAGCTTTATGAATAGCAGAACATATGCTATTATTACCATGTAAACAATTAAATTATAAGGTTAAGGAAAAAATAAAATTAGTATTTTACATCAGCAAAGTTACATGGATTGATTGCAATACAAAGTTTTTTTGATACAATTCCACTTAATAATAGCAGAAGTAATATTATTTCAGAATGTGATGATATTAAAATATTACCAGGAGTTATGCCAAAGGTAATAAAAAAATAGACAATTGTACTAATAAACCTATTATTGTTGGTGGGCTAATTGATAATAAAGAAGATATTATTTTAGCACTAAGTGCAGATGCAACAAGTGTATCAAGTATTAAGAAAAGTTTAATTAAGTAATATAGGAGGTATTAAGTATGAAGAAATATATATTGTCATTAGACCAAGGAACTACTAGTTCTAGAGCAATTATATTTGATAAAGAGCAAAATATTTATGGCGTTTCACAAAAGGAGTTTAATCAAATATATCCAAAAGAAGGATGGGTTGAACATAATCCTATGGAAATATGGTCATCCCAATATTGTGTTCTTCAAGAAGTTTTAGCTAAGACTAATGTAGAACCTGAAGAAATAGCAGCTATAGGAATTACAAATCAAAGGGAAACTACTATTGTATGGGATAAGGTAACTGGAGAACCAATATATAATGCAATAGTATGGCAGTGTAGAAGAACTGCTGATATATGTGAAGAATTAAAAAAAGATGGTTTTGATAAATATATTAAAGAAAATACAGGGCTATTAATAGATGCGTATTTTTCTGCTACAAAAATAAAATGGATATTAGATAATGTTAAAGGGGCAAGAAAGAAGGCAGAATCAGGGAGATTGATTTTTGGAACTGTAGATTCATGGTTACTTTGGAAGCTTACTAATGGTAAAATTCATGTAACTGATTATACAAATGCATCAAGAACTATGTTGTTTAATATTAAAACATTAAAGTGGGATAAAAACATTTTAAACAAATTAAATATACCATTATCTATGATGCCAGAAGTTAAAAGTTCATCAGAAGTTTATGGATATGCTAATTTAGGGGGAAAAGGAAATGTTCAAGTTCCTATAGCGGGCATTGCTGGGGATCAGCAAGCAGCACTTTTTGGTCAAGCAGCATTTAATAAAGGAGATGCAAAAAATACATATGGAACTGGATGTTTCTTATTGATGAATACAGGTGAAAAATTAATAGAAAGCAAGCATGGATTAATTACAACAATAGCTATAGGATTAAATGGAAAGGTGCAATATGCATTAGAAGGCTCTGTTTTTATGGGGGGTGCAATAATTCAATGGTTAAGAGATGAAATGGAATTGATTACAGATGCACAAGATTCAGAGTATTTTGCTCAAAAAGTAAAAGATAATGGTGGCGTTTATATTGTTCCTGCTTTTGTAGGTCTCGGTGCACCATATTGGGATATGTATGCAAGAGGTTCTATTTTTGGATTAACCAGGGGGGCAAATAAAAATCATATTATAAGAGCAGCTTTAGAATCAATTGCATATCAAGTTAGAGACTTATTAGATGCTATGGAAGAGGATACTGGTTATAAAATAAATGTATTAAAGGTGGATGGTGGTGCAAGTAAAAATAAATTTTTAATGCAATTTCAATCTGATATATCAAATATCGAAGTTTGCAAGCCAATAATTACGGAAACAACAGCTTTAGGGGCTGCATATTTAGCTGGACTTGCAGTTGGATATTTTGAAAGCACTGAAGAAATAGCAAATGGATGGTATGCGAGTGAATCGTATAATCCTAAATTAGAGGATGAAAAAAAAGAAGCATTATATAGAGGGTGGAAAAAGGCAGTTAAAAGATCTATGAACTGGGAAGAATAATTGATAAAATATGGTTTTAGTGGTATGATGTACATGTATTAAATATGAGTGTATGAAAAGTAGAGTCAAGCACAAAAACAGAGGATTAATTTCCTTGTTTTTGGCTTGGCTTTTTTTAATATTTTAATAAGAATGAAGTTTGAAAATAAACTCATATTATAATATATAAAAAATGATTTTTAAAAGTAAAAAAATAAGAGGTGAAGTTTATGTATGATGTTGCGATAATAGGTGCAGGAGTAATTGGTGCATCTATATTTAGGGAATTAACGAAATATAATTTGAATGTTATTGTAATTGAAAAAGAAAATGATGTTTCAATGGGAACATCGAAAGCAAATTCTGCAATTATTCATGCTGGATATGATCCAAATGAAGGTACATTGATGGCTAGGTATAATGTAAAAGGAAATGAAATGTTTGATAAACTTTGTAAGGAGTTACATGTTCCATTTAAGAGAAATGGCTCATTGGTATTGGCTTTTAATAATGATGATTTAATAACAATAAATAACCTCTTCAAAAATGGAGAAAAAAATGGGGTAAAGGGATTAAAAATATTAAATAAAGAAGATGTTTTAAAAAGAGAGCCCAATATTAATAGTGAGGTTAAAGGTGCTTTGTTTGCATCGACAGGTGGAATAGTAGGACCATTTGAATATACGATAGCATTAATGGAAAATGCTGTTCAAAATGGAGGAGAAGTTAGTTTAAATAGTGAAGTTATTTCAATAACTAAGAATAAAGAATTTATTATTAAAACTAAAGATAATAAGGAAATTAAAAGTAAATATGTTATTAATGCGGCAGGAGTATATGCCGATAAAATTCATAATATGATTTGTAAAGAAAGCTTCAAAATTAAACCAAGAAAAGGTGAATATTATGTAATGGATAAGAGTATGGGAAGTTTTGTGAATCATACAGTATTTCCTTGCCCATCAAAGTTAGGAAAGGGTATTCTTATAACACCGACTGTTCATGGTAATTTGTTAATTGGACCTAATGCTAGTGATATTAATGATAAGGAATCATTAAAAACTACAAATGAAGGATTAGAAGATATAAGGGAAAATGCAACACATACATGCTCGAAATTAGACTTTAGAAAATGTATAAGAACTTTTGCAGGACTTAGAGCAGTAAGTGATAAAGATGATTTCATTATAGGGGAAGATAAAGAGGTAAGAGGATTTATTGATGTTGCTGGTATAAAATCACCGGGTTTAACTTCAGCACCAGCTATTGCAGCAGATATTATTAATATATTAGTAGATGCAGGATTGAAACTTAATAAAAAAGATAATTTTAATGCAAATAGGAAAATAATAAATTTTATGGAATTATCAGTTGATAAAAAGAAAGAATTAATTCAAAAAGATAGTAGGTATGGAAGAATAATTTGTAGATGCGAAGGTATTACAGAAGGTGAAATTGTAGATGCAATTAACAGATCATTTGGAAGTATTACTTTAGATGGGGTTAAAAGAAGATGTAGACCTGGAATGGGCAGATGTCAGGGTGGTTTTTGTGGACCAAGAGTTCAAGAAATTATAGCTAAAGAGCGAAAGCTAAAAATGGAAGATATATTACTAGAAAAAGATGGTTCAACTATATTATTTGGTAGAACAAAGTAGGGGGATATATAATGTGTTATGATTTGATTGTAATAGGTGGGGGACCTGCAGGATTAGCAGCAGCTTATGAAGCTAAAAAACAAGGAGTAGAAAAAATATTAATAATAGAAAGAGATAAAGAGTTAGGTGGAATTTTAAATCAATGTATCCATAATGGCTTTGGATTACATACATTTAAGGAAGAATTGACAGGGCCTGAATATGCTGAGAGATTTATTGATATGATTAATGATACAGATATTGAAGTAAAATTAGATACCATGGCTTTAGAAATAGATAATGAGAAAAATATACATGCGATTAATACTATTGACGGATATATGATACTTAAAGCTAAATCAATAGTATTATCAATGGGATGTAGAGAAAGAACAAGAGGCGCAATTGCAATTCCAGGGGATAGACCATCAGGGGTATTAACAGCAGGTGCAGCTCAAAGATATATAAATATGGAAGGATATATGCCTGGCAAAGAAGTGTTGATTTTAGGATCTGGTGATATAGGGCTTATAATGGCAAGAAGAATGACATTAGAAGGCGCAAAGGTAAAAGGGGTCATTGAATTAATGCCATATTCTAATGGATTGAATAGAAATATAGTTCAATGCTTAAATGATTATAATATACCGCTATATTTATCACATACTGTTACAAATATCATAGGAAAAGATAGATTAGAAAAGGTTATAATAGCTAAAGTTGATAAAAATCGAAAACCTATCAAAGGTACTGAAATTGAATTTGATGTTGATACTTTATTATTATCTGTTGGATTAATACCAGAAAACGAACTTTCTACAAAGGCTGGTATAAGTAAAGATATAAGAACTAATGGGTTAATTGTAAGTGAAAGTATGGAAACATCAATAAAAGGAGTTTTTGCATGTGGTAATGTTCTTCATGTGCATGATTTAGTTGATTTTGTTACAGAAGAAGCTAAAAGAGCTGGAAAAAGTGCTGCTAAATACTTAAATAATGAATTAGAGTATTCTAATTATTTAGATGTTAAGAATGGGAAAAATATTAGATATGTTGTTCCGCAAAAGTTAAATATTGAATCAGTAGAAGATAATCTTACAATGTTAATGAGAGTAGATAATATTTATACTAACAAAAAGATAGTTGTAAAATGTGATGAAACTGTAATTGCACAATTTAACAGAAAGCATTTAGCACCTTCAGAAATGGAGAAAGTAATTATAAGTAAATCTATTTTAGAGAAGGTAAATGGTGATTTAGTAGTTTCTTTAGAGGATGGTGAATAAAATGAATGAAGAATTAATATGTATATGTTGTCCTATGGGATGTCATTTAAATGTTGATGTTAAAAATAAAAAGGTGAGTGGTAATACATGTAAAAGGGGAGAAGTATACGGATTAAGTGAGGTTATTAATCCAGTTAGAGTTATTACTTCTACAGTAAAAATTAAAGAAGCTGATTTTACAGTATTACCAGTAAAAACAAAGAGTGGAATACCAAAAAAATTAAGCTTTGAAGTTATGAAAGTAATTAATAGCATTACTGTTACAGCTCCAATTAAGTGTGGAGATATTATTATAAAAAATATATTGAATACTGGAATTGATTTAATCGCAACAAGGAGTATGGAAAAAGTAAATATTTAAATGTAGAATTCACAAGTAGAGATAAAAGATTTTATTGCTATTTGTGAGTTTTTTATTATCTAGTACTTATTATATGTTAAATATATCTAATATACTATATAATAATTATTATGTTAGATAGATGAGGAGAGAATTTTATGCCAAAGTTAATTAAGATACAAAATCCTAAGTTCATAGATGAAGTAGAAGAAATTATAGATTTAAGAGAAGAGTTTATTTATAATGAAAAAATTCAAAATAAGCTTATAGAAAATACCGATATTGAAAGTAAAAATGATGCAGGAATAACTATAGATAGTTGTGTTTTTAATAACATTACTTTTATAGATTGCAATTTTGAAAGAGTTGACATAATAGATACTGTATTTAAAAATTGTGATTTATCTAATGTTTCCTTTATTGGAGGAAGTGTACATAGAACACAGTTCATTAATTGTAAGCTTGTTGGAGCAAGGTTTGATGAATGTAATTTTAAAAATGTTTTATTTGAAAATATTTTAGGAAAATACTCTAATTTTTCTTTTAGTAAAATAAATAATGTCAACTTTATAGAAAGTAATATGACAGAGGCTATATTACAAGAGGTTAAATTTGAGAAAACAGTATTTGAAAACTGTGATTTAACTAATGGATTTTTTAATAAAACTTTCCTAGGAAAAATGGATTTAACTACATGTGAGATTTCAGGAATTGATGTAGATATACCAAATGTATATGGAACAACTGTCACAACAATTCAAGCTTTAGAATTAAGCAGACTATTGGGGTTAAATATAAAATAAATTTTAATATAAATTGTTACAAAATATTTTTAAGCAACTAATTTCAAATTTAAGTTTTAAGTTAATTGATAAAGTTAATTTAGGAAAATTATTTTTAGAACTACTAATTCAAGTTAAGTATGATATTTCATTAGAGAGATTATTTTTTATTAAAGTTTATTTTTATAATAATTATTGGAGTAATTGGAGAAAATACAACATATATTGATATGAAGTGGATGTGAAATATATGAAATTTTTAAAATTTATGCTGATATTTATTCCAATTAGTATTATAGGTAAGTTTATGAACTTTTCATCAGCAGTAATGTTTATCTTAGCAGCTCTTTCTATTATTCCTCTAGCTGGATTAATGGGAGAAGGAACGGAGGAAATTTCCTTTTATTCTGGGCCGAAAATAGGAGGATTTTTAAATGCTACTTTTGGTAATGCAACAGAATTAATAATTTCTTTTTTTGCTTTAAAGCAAGGATTGTTTGAAGTTGTAAAGTCTTCAATATCAGGATCAATTATAGGAAATATCCTATTGGTATTAGGAGCAAGTATGCTATGTGGAGGAATAAAACATAAAACTCAAAAGTTTAATAAAAATGTAGTTGATGTTACATCTAGTATGCTTTTATTTGCAGTTATTGGATTATGTATACCGGCTGTATTTACTCATACTTTTTCTAATGATTTATTAAATACAAAATATGAAGGATTAAGTTTAGCAGTTTCTATTATAATGTTTATATTATATATTTTTAGCTTAATTTTTTCTTTTTTTACTCATAAAGAACTTTATGCAGTTAAATACGAAAATGAAGAGGAAAAGGCAAAATGGTCTTTAAAAAAAGCAATTGTAATTTTAGTAGTATCAACTATATTTATTGCTATAGAAAGTGAATTTTTAGTAGATGGAGTAGAGGGAATTACAACAAAGCTTGGTTTAAGTGAAGCTTTTGTTGGAATAATTTTAATACCAATTATAGGTAATGCAGCTGAGCATACTACAGCAATTTCTATGGCACTAAAAAATAAAATGGATGTGGCAATAGAAATAGCAATAGGTTCAAGTTTGCAAATAATATTATTTGTTGCTCCTATTCTTGTATTTTTAAGTTTATTATTTACACCTATGACTATAATATTTAATCAATTTGAATTAATAGCATTAATTGTAACAGTATTAATAGCTAATAAAGTTGCTGGAGATGGAGAGTCAAATTGGCTAGAAGGAGCTCAATTAGTTGCAGTATACTTAATTATAGCAGCAGGCTTCTTTATCTTATAATGTATATACTGCAATTAAAAATGAAATTATAAAAAAGATATTAAACTAAAAATGGAAATGACTACTTAAATTTCATAGGATTATATATTCAAATATGAAGAAAATAATATTGTAATATTTATTAATATTACAAATCATATTTTTATATTGGAGGATAAAACTATGAGTGAAAAACATGATTGTTGCTGTAGTAGTCAACAAGAAAAAGAAAAAAAGGCAAATAACTGTGGATGTAAGCATAGAAAAAGTAATAAGGCTCAAAATATAAAAGAAAATTATTAAAGTAAAAAATGGCTAGTATATTAGAAAATATATACTAGCTATTTTTCTTTATATAAAATAATCTAATTATATAAGTATAAATAGTACTGGTAAAATAGTATTATATGAATTAAAATAACTATATATTATACATAATAAGGTGAGATGTAAATGGAAGAATTAAAAAGAACATTAGACGAAATATTTAAAAAAGAAATTATGAAGATAGTAATAAGTAATAAAATAAAAAAGGATGAAAAATACAATAAAATTTCTATATGTTTAAAAGAAAGTAATAAAAATAAATTCTATCAAATAGAGAAGTTTACAGATAAACAAGTATTTCATGAAAATATAAAAATCGATGAAATAAATGAAAAAGTATATGAACTAATAGAGGGTAGATATAAACAAATGACAGCTTGGTCTGATAGCGAAACATTTGATTTAAAGATCTCTAAGAAGGGAAAAATATTTTTAGGTAGAAAGAAAAATGATAATTCTAAAATTATTGCAAAAGGACATAATAAGGAAAAAAATTATATATTAAAGGAAGGTATGATTATTGAACCTCTTATAGATTTAGGGGTATTTACTAAAGAGGGTAAAGTAGTTAATTCTAAGTATGATAAATATAAGCAAATTAATAGATTTATTGAAATAATTGATGATGAAATTAAAAAAAATGACTATAAAGAATTAACAATTTTAGATTTTGGATGTGGTAAATCTTACTTAACTTTTGTATTGTATTATTATTTTGTAAAAATTAAAAATATAAATGTTAAGATGATTGGATTAGATTTAAAAGAAGATGTAATTAAAAAATGTAATGAAATAGCTAAGAGATATAATTACGACAATTTACATTTTGAATTAGGCGATATTAATGGATTTAAATATAACAATAAGGTTGATATGGTTATTACATTACATGCTTGTGATACTGCAACTGATTATGCATTATATAATGCAATAAAATGGAATAGTAAAATGATATTTTCAGTTCCATGCTGTCAGCATGAATTTAATGCTCAAATGAAAGCAAATGAACTTTCAATATTAACTAAGTATGGAATAGTTCAAGAAAGAGTTGCTGCATTAATGACAGATAGTGTAAGAGCCAATTTATTAGAGTGTGCTGGATATAAAACACAGCTTTTAGAATTTATTGATATTGCACATTCTCCTAAAAATATATTAATAAGAGCTTCTAAAGCTAATATATCTAAAGAGAAAAAAGAGAAATCACTAGTTGAAGTAAAAAATTTAATGGATACATTTAGTTTTGAACCAACATTATATAATTTATTAAGTAATGATAATTTAATTTAGTTTTTTATAAAAGCAGTAAATATAGTATAAATTTACTGCTTTTTTCATATTCAAATTACTAAGATAAGATTGATAAATAGCGTTGGGGGATAGTGTGAAAAGTATAGAAGATAATTTTATAAAAACTTTAAATAAATGCAAAGAAATAACTATAAAAGAATATAAAAATATTAATGTAATTTTTTAAATTGGTGGCAGGATTTTAAAGTTGATAGCTTCACTAATGTAAGGGTAAAAAATCATGATGAAGAGTATTCTCTTAGCATGATTTTTTTTATTTAGCTATATTAGTTTTAAATCACTAAGTAATTACATAATAATAGAATGTACAAGCAATAATATAGGAGAAAGTGTGAGCAAATGAAAGATGAAAAAGTTAGAGGGAAATTTTATTTATTGTTATTAATTATAGTAATGTTTTCAAGTATCTATGCGCTAATGTCAATTTATTTTGATAAACATTATTATTTTGGAACTTATATTAATGGAATTAATGTTTCCTGTAAAACCGTTGATGAGGCAAATGAGTTATTATTAAAAGAATCTTATAATTATGTTATTAAATTAGAAGAAAGAGATAATATTACAGAATACATAGAAGGGAGTAGTATAAATTTTAAATATGAAGGAAGTGATGAAGCTCAAGAAATAAAAGATAGTCAAAATCCATCACTTTGGTTAATAAATATTTTTTTGAATAATAAATATATAATTAATGAAGTTTATTCATTTGATAGGCAACTATTAATGGAGGAATTTGAAAAGTTAAGATGTTTTAATAATGAAAATATTATTGAGCCATTAGATGCATGCTTCAAATATGAAAATGGAGAGTATAAAATTATTAAAGAAGTATATGGTAATAAAGTAAATAAGGATTTACTTTATGCTTATATATTAAATTCTATAATATTAGGTGAGAGAAGTATTAACTTGGATGAAATCAATGCATATGAAAATCCTAAGTTTACTTCAACTAGTGAAAAAGTAATCCAAGCTCAAAAGGAATTAAATAAATATGTGAATTCAAAAATATACTATATTTTTGATAACGAAATAGAGATTTTAGATGGTAGTATTATTAATACTTGGTTGGATGTAGATTCATCAATGAATATATCTGTCAATGAGGATGCAGTTAAGAAATATATAAATGAATTAGGTAGCAAATATGATACATATGGTAAAACTCGTAGTTTTAAATCTACTACTGGAAAAACTATAAATGTAGTAGGTGGTAATTATGGTTGGAAGATTAATAAAACAAAAGAAAAAGAAGCTTTAATTGAAAATATTAAAAATGGTGAAGAAATAAAAAAAGAACCTATTTACACGCAAACTGCTCTTGGACCAAGAGATGATGATATTGGTAACACTTATGTTGAAATAAATTTAACTACACAAAGTTTATGGTTCTATAAAGAGGGGAAGTTAATAGTTCAGGGTGATGTTGTAACTGGCAATGTAAGTAGAGGTAATGGAACTCCGCAAGGAACTTATATTTTAAATTACAAGCAAAAAGATGCAACGTTAAAAGGGAGCAATTATAGTTCAGATGTAAAGTACTGGATGCCTTTTAATTGTAACATAGGTATACATGATGCAAGTTGGAGAAGTGATTTTGGTGGGGAAATATATAAAACTTCTGGTAGTCATGGCTGTGTTAATGCTCCAGAATACCTAGCAAAAAAAATTTATGAAAATATTGAAGCTGGAACTCCTATAATTTGTTATAAGGAAGATTAAATATTTGGATATAGAAAAAAGAGAAATTATATTCAAGATGAAATTTGGTGATTGGTGGAAATATAATTTCTCTTTTTTCATTTTTATTGTAAACAATAAAATTAGAATAATTTATTGTGCTACATAATATAGTAGTATAAAGAGGTGTTGGTAATGAGGAATAGGATTGAAACTATAATTTTAAGACTTTCTAAGGAAAATGAAAAAATGATAAGGGAAAAAGCTATTAAAGAGAATATTACTATAGAAGAATATATAAAGAAAATATGTATTTATGATCCATGGTTAGAGAATTATGAGGAGTGATTAATAATGGATTTTTTTTATAGTAGTATTTTACATAAGTTATTTATTGTATTATATAGTATTTTAATTATTTATGGTTTTTATTTAGTTTTAAAAGAAAAAAGTGATATGGAGAAAAAGATAAAAGATAAAATCAATAAGCAATATAAAACAGAAATTATATTAGAAGTTGATGAAGAGGAAAAATACATGTTAAGGAATTTAGCTTCTGATTATGGGTATTCTAATATAGAGGAATTTATGGTGTCAATTTTAAATAAAGAAATTAATAGAGAAAATTATGATTATGATGATAATATTATATAATAATAATTATTAGTTGATACTAAAGTAATAATATAGTATATTTATATTAATAACAATTATACTATTGGAGGATTAGAGATGTTAAACATAGGATGCCACTTATCTACAACAAAAGGATTTAAGAATATGGGAAAAGAAGCTTTAGCAATAGGAGCAAATACTTTTCAATTCTTTACGCGTAATCCTAGAGGTGGAAAAGCTAAAGATATAGATGAAAAGGATATAAATGGACTTTTAGAAATTATGAAAGAAAATAACTTTGCTAAGGTATTAGCTCACGCACCATATACTTTAAATGGATGTTCTGCTGATGAAAATACTAGAAAATTTGCAACTGAAATGATGGCAGATGATTTATTAAGAATGGAGTATTTACCACATAATCTATATAACTTCCATCCAGGAAGTCACGTAAAGCAAGGTGTTGATGTTGGAATAGATTATATAGTTGAAATGCTAAATACAGTGCTTAAGCCAGAACAAACTACTACAGTCTTATTAGAAACAATGGCTGGTAAAGGTACTGAAATAGGTAGAAGTTTTGAAGAAATTGCTCAAATAATAGAAAGAGTTGAATTAAAGGATCATTTAGGAGTATGTTTAGATACTTGTCATGTTTATGATGCTGGTTATGATATCGTAAATGACTTAGATAATGTTTTAGAAGAGTTTGATAGGATTATTGGTCTTGATAGACTTAAAGCAATACATTTAAATGATAGTAAAAATCCATTTAACAGTCATAAGGATAGGCATGAAAAAATAGGGGAAGGAAGCTTAGGGCTTGAAGGAATAAGTAGAATAATAAATCATCCAAAACTTAAGCATTTACCATTTTTCTTAGAAACACCTAATGAGCTTGATGGATATAAAAATGAAATAGAAGTTTTAAGAAAAGAATATATGGAAGATTAATTTTAATAAGGTATTTCTGAATTTGAAAGTTTAGAAATACCTTATTTTTTATGTTTATAAATAAAGTGTAATTAGAAATAATATATATGTATAAAAGGTAAATAATAATATTGAGGTGATTTTTTATGAATGAAAATAATGTAAAAGAAAGTAAAGCAATAAAAGTACTATTTCAAAAATTATTAAACGAAAATTATGAACAAAAAGAATATAGAGAAGTTTATACAATAGATATATTGCCAAGGACAGTTAATAATTTAAATAAATATACTGATTTTGAGAAAAGTATACTGAATAATAATAGCTATAATGTATTAAATAAATTTGTTTTAGCATTAAGTAAATTATATCTATATGATAATAAAATATTTAAGTTATCCCATGATGAGGAAGAAAGTTTATCCTTTGAAGAATATCATAATGATATTAATAGATTTATTGATGATTGTATGTATAATTTATCAATTCCTACTAAAAGAATGGATTTAATATTTAATGAATTAAAAATAGGCCTTGAAATAAGTGATTGGACTATTAAAATAATGGATTTTGGTTGTACTGAATTAAGATTTGTTATAGATATTTTTAAATCAGAAGGATTATTTATAAGAAGACCTTATTTTTAATTTTTGAATATAAGAATTTTTACTAATATTTGATTTATATAATATAAGCCATATTATATAAATCAAATAATTAAAAAATTTAAGTGAGGTGAAAGAATGTCATATAAGATACTAGGGAAAAGTGTAAATAGAGTTGATGCAATTGCCAAAGTAACAGGAAAAGCAAAATATGCTGAGGATTATTTTGAAAGAGAAATGTTAGTAGGAAAGGTACTTAGAAGTACTTATGCACATGCTAAGATAAAAAATATATTTATAGATGATGCTTTAAGTTTAGATGGAGTTGAAGCTGTAATAACATATAAGGATTTACCTAACATAAGATTTGCAACTGCAGGTCATCCTTATTCTTTAGATAAAAATCATAGAGATGTTGAAGATAGATTGATATTAACTAATAAAGCAAGATATGTAGGGGATGCAATTGCAGCTGTAATTGCAAAAGATGAGATAATTGCACAAAAAGCATTAAAGCTTTTAAAGGTTGATTATGATATTTTAGATGCTGTATTTAATACAGAAGATGCAATAGCTGAAGGAGCCCCTATTATTCATGAAGATAAACCCAATAATATTATAGCCTCTTCTAAGATAGAAATTGGAGATATAAATGAAGAATTTAAAAATGCTGACTACGTATTTGAAGGTGAATATGAAACTAGTATTGTTCAACATTGCCAATTAGAATGTCAAAATGCATATGCATATGTTGATGAGAATAATAGGATTGTAATAGTAACATCAACTCAAACACCTCATATAGTAAGAAGAATTGTAGGACAGGCATTAAATATCCCAATAGGAAGAATTAGAGTAATAAAACCTTTCGTTGGTGGAGGATTTGGTAATAAGCAAGATGTCATAATTGAACCACTAACAGCAGCAATGACTTTAGCTGTTAATGGTAGACCAGTAAGACTTTCATTAGATAGGGAGGAAGTTTTTACATCTACAAGAACAAGACATGCTATGAAGTATAAAATAAGAACTGCTGTATCTAAGGATGGAAAATTATTAGCTATTTCTATGAATAATCAGGTGAATAATGGTGCATATGCATCTCATGGGCATTCTATTGCAATGAGTGCAGCAAGTAAATTTAGGCCATTATATGATTTTAATGCTATTGAAGTAAAACCTACTACAGTATATACAAACCTACCTACAGCAGGAGCAATGAGAGGATATGGTATTCCACAAGTTTGTTTTGCTTTAGAAAGTCATCTTGATGATATTGCAATAAAACTAAATATAGATCCAATAAAGTTTAGAAGAAATAATTTAATAAGTTTAGGCCATGAAGATCCATTAAGTGGAATAAAGGTTAGATCCTTTGGAGTTAAAGAGTGTATTGAAAAAGGCAAAGAGTTAATTAAATGGGATGAAAAAAAAGAAAGGTATAAAAATATCACTGGAAACAAAAGAAGAGGTTTAGGAATGGCATGTTTTAGTTATTTTTCTGGAACATATCCTGTATCACTAGAAATAGCAGGAGCAAGGATTATAATGAATCAGGATGGCTCAGTTCAACTTCAAATTGGTGCAACTGAAATTGGACAAGGAAGTGATACAATTTTTAGTGCAATGGTAGCTGAAATGCTTGGAATAGGTATTGAAAAGGTTAATGTTATTTCTACTCAAGATACTGATATTACTCCGTTTGATACAGGTGCATACGCTTCAAGACAAAGCTTTGTTACTGGAGCCGCTGTTAAAAAAGCTGCAAAAGAAGTGAAAAATAAAGTGCTTGAAATTACAAGCAGAAAAAGTGGATTTATTGGTGGAATGGAAATACCATCAGTT
>NZ_JADPBQ010000001.1:118176-221593 GCF_015670405.1 Clostridium sp. 1001271B_151109_B4
CAAGCAGAAAAAGTGGATTGAATATAGATGAATTAGACATAAAAGAGGGAGTCATAATAGAAAAAAACTTAGGTGATGAAATTTGTTCGTTAAGTGATATAGCATTAGAGTCATATTATGATAGGGAATTTGCAAATCCAATTACTAGTGATATATCAGAAAATATAAAAATTAATGCCGTAGCATATGGTGTTACTTTTGCGGAAGTTGAAGTTGATATTGAAACAGGCAAGATAAAGGTACTAGAAATTTATAATGTTCATGATTCAGGCAAAATATTAAATAGAAAAATAGCGGAAGGACAAGTTGAAGGTGGAGTAAGTATGGGACTTGGCTATGCTTTAAGTGAACAAATGCTATTTGATGAAAAAACAGGCGAACCATTAAATAATAATTTATTGGATTATAAACTTCAAACAATTTTAGATACGCCTAAAATAGGAGTTGATTTTGTTGAAACTATTGATCCAGCGGGAAGTTTTGGTCAAAAGTCATTAGGAGAGAATCCTACAATTTCACCAGCTCCAGCTATAAGAAACGCAGTTTTAAATGCAACTGGAGTAGCTTTTAATAAAATACCTATGAATCCTCAAAGTGTATTTGAAAAATTTAAAGAATGTGGATTAATATAGGGGGATATATTATGTTTGATATTAATGAATTGAAAGAGCCAGAAACATTAGAAGAAGCATTAAAGTTATTAAAGGAAAATAATAACTTAAAAATAATATGTGGTGGTACTGATGTATTGATTAAATTGAGACGTGGCAAAATGGAAGGCGCAAATTTACTTAGTATACGTAATATTGATTGCTTAAAAGGTATAAAGCTTTTAGAGGATAATACTATTGCGATTGGAGCAGCAACTGTTTTTACTGATATATTTCGAAATAAAATAATAAACGAAAGAATACCTATATTAAGTGAAGCTGCAGTATCTATGGGCGGACCACAAATAAGAAATATAGCAACTGTTGGTGGGAATATATGCAATGGAGCGGTTTCAGCAGATAGCGCACCTTCCCTATTTGCATTAAATGCCTTATTAAAACTTAAAAGTGTTAATGGAGAAAGAATTGTTGAAATTAGAGATTTTTATAATGGACCAGGTAAAGTGAAAATAAATAAAAATGAAATATTAACAGAAGTACTAATTAAGGAAAAAGAATATATTAATAAACAAGGTAAATATATAAAATTTACTAATAGAAATGCATTAGATATATCAATGCTAGGAGTAGCTATAGTTTGTGAGGAGAATAAAGGAGAAATAAATGATTTAAGAATAGCTTTAGGAGTTGCAGCTCCAACTCCATTAAGATGCATTAAAGCTGAATCTTATGGTATAGGTAAGAAATATTCAAAAAGCGTTATTGATAGTATTGCAAATATTGCAATGAATGAATCCAGCCCAAGGAATTCATGGAGAGGATCTAAAGATTATAGATTACATTTAATTAATACTCTAATAAAAAAAATAATGAAGGAAAATTTCACATATAGTGAGGTGAATTTTTGTGAATAATGGTAAAATGAAGAAGATAAATATAAATGTAAATGGTGAAGAATATAATTTAGAAGTCGATATAAGAGAATCTCTTTTAGATGTATTAAGAAATAAGTTATTTTTAACTGGAGTAAAGAGAGGTTGTTCTGTTGGGGAATGTGGTGCTTGTACTGTATTAATAGATAATGTACCTATAGACTCCTGTATTTATTTAGCTGTTTGGGCTGATAAGAAAAAGATTGAGACTATAGAAGGTATATCTAAAAATGGGAAGTTAAGTAATGTTCAACAAGCTTATGTTGATGAAGGAGCTATTCAATGTGGTTTTTGTACTCCTGGACTTGTTTTAACAACTACCTCCTTAGTTAGGAGTGGAAATAATTATACAGATGAAGAAATTAAACGTGAAATTTCAGGACATTTATGTAGGTGTACAGGATATCAAAAAATTTTTATGGCAACTAAAAAGTCACTATTACAAAAAAAATGAACAAATGAGAGGAGAATTTATTTTGAAAAACATATATGGGTTAAAGGGGAATTTAGTATATACAAAGGATTTTGGAAAATTTGAAATTGAAGAAAATAAAATAATTATAATAGAAGATGGTATAGTAAAAGGCATTTATGATGAACTACCATTTGATTATAAAGATATAAAAGTAATAGATTATAAGGAAAAATTAATTATACCTGGATTTGTAGATTTACATTTACATGCACCTCAATTTCCTAATATGGGATTAGGTGTAGATAAAGAATTAATTCCTTGGTTAAATAAATATACTTTTCCAGAAGAGTCAAAGTATAGCAATTTGAAATATGCAGAAAGGGTATATAGATTACTAATAAAAGAACTATGGAATGTTGGAACTACAAGATGTTGTGTTTTTAGCACTATACATAAAGAAAGTACAAAATTATTGTTTGATTTATTTAATGAAGCTGGACTTGGTGCATATGTAGGTAAAGTAAATATGGATAGGGAATGTCCAGATGCTTTAAAAGAAGATACTATGCAATCATTAAAAGAAACGGAGCTAATAGCAAGGGAATATGTAAATAAATACAGCTTAGTTAAACCAATAATAACACCAAGATTTGTACCATCATGTAGTTTTCAAATGCTTAAAGGCTTAGGAGATATTGCAGAAAAATATGATTTGCCAGTACAATCTCACTTATGCGAAAATACAAATGAAATTGAATTTGTAAAGATTTTAGAACCAGAATCTAAAAATTATTCTGATGTATATTATAAAGCAAAGCTATTTAGAAAAAATAAAACAATAATGGCACATTGCGTATGGCTTGATGAGGATGAAATAGAGTTATTATCAAAAAATAAGGCCTTTATTGCTCATTGTCCTACTTCAAATTTAAATTTATCTAGTGGAATTGCACCTATTAGAAAATTAATTAAAAAAGGTATAAATGTAGGACTAGCTTCAGATATATCTGGTGGACATACATTATCAATGCCAGAAGTTATTGTGTCTTCAGCTCAAGTATCTAATTTAAAATGGATTTATAGCAATAAAACAGATGAAAAACTTTCAACAGCAGAGTTATTTTATTTAGCAACAAAGGGCGGGGGAAAATTCTTTGGAAAAGTAGGTAGCTTTGAAGAAGGTTATGAATTTGATGCATTGGTTATTGATGATATTGAGTTAAATATTAATAATGATTTATCTCTAGAAGAGAGAATTCAAAAATTCTTATATAAAGGCAAAGTAAAAAATATAATAGAAAGATATGTACGTGGAAACGTAGTAAAGGAACCAAAATTTTAAAAGATGATTATAAAAAGATTAGTTGAAATTTTAAATCACACTAAAGTAGGTGAATAACTATGGAAATTTATAAACCTAAAACTTTAGATGAAGCCAAACTGTTATTATTTAACAATGAAAATACTAAAATATTGGCTGGAGGAACTGATTTAATAATAAGTATAAGAAAAGAATCAGATTTATTAACTAAAATTATAGATATTAGTAAGATTTCAGATTTATATTTAATTGAAGAAGATGAAAGCTTTGTTTCATTAGGCTCTATGATTACATTTGCAGAGTTAGAGGAAAACATAAAAGTAAGAAAATATTTTAATGTTTTATATGAATGTAGTAAACATATGGGTTCTCCACAAGTTAGAAATGTTGC
This sequence comes from Clostridium sp. 1001271B_151109_B4, assembly GCF_015670405.1. GTDB lineage: Bacteria > Bacillota > Clostridia > Clostridiales > Clostridiaceae > Clostridium. Next base: position 121,847 of record NZ_JADPBQ010000001.1, read on the forward strand.
TACAATAGGTGGTAATGTTATAAATGCAGCACCAGCAGCAGATTCTATTCCTTGTTTAATATCTTTAGATAGCGAAATGGTTATTGAATCTATAAAAGCAACTAGGAAGATAAAAGTAGAAACATATTTTGAAAATTATGAAAAAGAACAAATAAGGCCTGGTGAAATATTAACTAAGTTAATAATACCTAAAAAAAATAATTATAGTGGGTATTATAAGTTAGGTAAAAGGAATTCACTAGCAATAGCAAGAATTAATGTTGCTGTAAGCTTAAACATTCAAGATGATATTATTAAAAACATAAGTATTGCAGTTGGTGCAGCAGGGAGATTTCCTTTTAAAATCACGCAGTTAGAAGGTTTATTGCTAAATAAAAATAAAGCAAGTTTATTAGATAATGATGTATTAAATGAATTAGAACAATCAGTTTACAATAATATTAAAGGTCGTAATACTGCAGATTTTAAGAGGGAGGCAGTTAAAGGCGTGTACAAGCATGCTATAAATAATGCATTAGGGATAGAGGGTGTTTGTAATTAGGGTTTCTATTAATGTAAATGGTATAGATTATATAAGAAGTATTGATCCATCTATAAGGTTAATTGATTTTTTAAGAGATGACTTAAAACTTAAAGGAACAAAAGAAGGATGCAGTGAAGGTGAATGTGGGGCATGTACAATAATAGTAGACGGAAAAGCAATTAATTCATGTTTAATGTTGGCCTCTTCTGCTGATGGTAAGAAGATTATTACTATAGAGGGATTAAGTACAGATGAAATGAATCCAATTCAAGAAGCATTTATTGAAGTTGGTGCAGTGCAATGTGGTTATTGTACACCAGGAATGATATTAAGTGCAAAAGCATTATTAGATAAAAATCCTAAAGCAACAGAAGAAGAAATAAAAAAGGCTTTAAGTGGAAATTTGTGTAGATGTACAGGATATGCAAAGATAATTAAAGCTGTTCTTTTAGCTGAAGAAAAATTAAATACAAAGTGTTACTAATGCTTTAGGAGGTTTTAACTTGATTGGAAAAAGTATAATAAGACCTGATGCATATGAAAAAGTATTAGGAAAAGCATTATTTCCAGATGATTTAGAATTACCAGATATGCTTTATGCCGGGGTTAAAAGAAGTACCATAGCATATGGGAAGATAAAGTATATTAATATAGATGAAATTAAAAAGCTTAATGGAGTAATTGATGTAATAGATTATTCAAGAATTCCAGGATCAACTAGTCATGGTGTTATATTTAAGGATATACCAATCTTAGTTAAAGACGTAGTTAAAAGAGTTGGCGATTGCATTTTATTAGTAATAGCTAATAATAAGAAGAATTTAAAAGAAGCCTTAGAAAAAGTAAAAATAGAGTATGAAGAATATAAAGGTATATTTTCTATTGAGGAAGCAATGAAAAAAGATGCTCCTGTAATAGGTGAGAAAAATAATATTCTATTTTCTGTAGAAATAAATAAAGGAAATATGGATGAAGGATTTAAAGAAGCTAAATTTATTAGTGTAAATACTTATAAAACTCAAATGACTGAGCATGCTTTTATGCAACCAGAATGTACAATAGCAAACTATAATGACATAAATAATACTTTAGATTTGTATATTGCAACACAATATCCTCATTATGATAGGGAAGAAGTTGCAAGATGTTTAAATATGAAGGAAGAAAATATTAATGTTATTAATATGACCATTGGGGGAGCCTTTGGAGCAAGAGAGGATATTAATCCTCAATGTCATGCAGCTATTGCTTCTTATATAACTAAAAGACCTGTTAAAATTATATATAGTAGAGAGGAATCTACTATTTCTCATAGTAAAAGGCATCCAATGAAAATGTACTATAAAACAGCAGTTAAAAGTAATGGAAGGTTATGTGCATTAAAAGCTAGAATTTATGCTGATACTGGAGCTTATGCTTCATGGGGAATAAATGTTATAAGAAAGGCGGCTGTACATGCAACAGGTCCTTATGAAATTCCAAATGTTGATATTAAAGCTTATGCAGTTTATACTAATAATCCTTTTTGTGGAGCAATGAGGGGATTTGGTGCAGCACAAGTGCCAATAGCATATGAATCACAAATGGATATATTGTCAGAAAAACTTAATATAAATCCATTAGTATTTAGAAATATTAATGCATTTCAATGTGGAAGTGAAACTGCTACTGGTCAAATTTTTGATAAGAGTGTTGGAATTAAAGAATGTATAAGTAAATTGGCTTCCATAGATAATATTGAATTATAAGAGGGGAGTTAGATGAATAAGAAAGGTGTTGGTTACTCAACTATATTTTATGGAACGGGATATGGTAATGGATTTCCTGATGAATCAAGAGCAATTGCAAAAATTGAGGAAAGTAGAATTATAAAAATTTATGTTGAAGTTTCTGATGTTGGTTCAGGGGGAGAAAGCGTAATGTGGCAAATTGCATCGCAAGCTCTTAATATAAATAAAGACTTAGTAAAAATAATTAATACTAGTACTAAGTTAATGATGGATTCGGGAACTGCAGCTGCAAGTCGTCAAACATATAATACTGGAAATGCCGTTTTAAATGCATGTAAGAAATTAAGATATAACATTAATAAGATTATAGATAAAAACCAAAAGATTGAAACAGTTTTAGAGTTAAAATTACTTTTACAAATAATGCTCCAAAAGAATATTGCTATATTAGAGGAGGGCTACTTTAAAGCAAGTACCTCTAAAATAAATGAAGATGGTCAAGGTAATCCTTACTGGCCTTATACATTTTGTGCTCAGAGAGTTACTGTTAATGTAGATACTGAAACAGGTAAAATTGATATTTTAGAAATAGTTGCAGTAAATGATGGTGGAAAAATTATTAATCCAACTTTAGCAGAAGGACAAGTTGAAGGTGGATGTTCTATGGGGATTGGATATGCAATTATGGAAGAAGTTAATTTAGATAAAGGAAAAATTAAAAATACTAATTTTTCAAATTATATTATTCCAACATCTATGGATATGCCAAATATAGAAACATATTTTATTGAAGAAAATGAATCAACAGGTCCTTATGGAGCAAAGGGAATAGGTGAGCCAGTTATGATTCCAACAGCACCAGCTATTTTAAATGCAATTTATGATGCTATTAATATTAGGTTTTATGAGCTCCCTGTAACATGTGAAAAAGTATTATTGGCATTAAAGAAAAAAAAATAAGTTTTGAAATGTTAAAATGGAGGATTTTATGGATAAAAGGGAATTAGAGAAACTTAGTATTGAGCATATTAGGATTTACGAAAGTTTTGAGAAAAAAGAAAAGTGTGCATTATGTAGATGCATAGAAGAGTTTGAAAATCAAGTTTTAAATGCAATATCTACGGATTTAGTTATGGATTTAGAATTCTTTCCGAAATTTGGAGATGAGTATACTTTTTGTGATTATCATATGAGTAAAATGGAAGATATGAGAGATAAATTAGGAATGGCAATAATGTTAAAAAAACTTGTTACATTAGAAATAAGAAAAATGGAAAGTGGACAAGTTGAGAATAAAGTAAGTAAATTTTTTATAAAGAAAGCTAATGAAAAGAAATGCTTTGTTTGCGAAAAAGTAAATTTAAAGGCTATGAATAGTGATATTGATATTACTTTAGACTTGTGGAAAAATAAAGAATCATTTAGAGAAAACTTTAGATCGCAAGATTTTTTTTGTTTCAAACATAATAAACTTTTAATTAATTCAGCCAAAGAAAAGTTTAGCAAAAAAGACTATGAAGTATTTAAGAAAGAAATAACTAATGTTCAAATGAAATATTGTAAGGAATTAGAAAGTGACTTAGAGTGGTTTATTAATAAATTTGATTATAGATATGCAAATGAACCTTGGTATAATGCTAAGGATTCTATATATAGAGCAAGGGAAGTATTAAAGAGAGATAGCATTTAATAATTTATAAAGATTAATAACAATTTGCAGTATAGTTAAAAATATATTTTATTATTTCAAGTATTAAAAGTTATTCTTATTACTTGAATATGGTGATTTAAAGGGGGAATAGATATGCCTCCTTTTTACTTTGTAAAATATAGTATATAATTATAACATCAACTGGAAAATATTACGAAGCCAAAATTATAAATGTAAACTGGAGAAATAATATGTTAAAAGAAATGAGAAGAAAAGACAGACAACTTACAGAAGATGAAGCTATGGAAATATTGATGAAAGGTGAATATGGAATATTATCAACTAGTGTAAATGATTATCCATATGCAGTACCAGTAAATTATGTTGTAATAAATAAAATTATATATATTCATGGAACTTGCGAATCAGGACAAAAGAGTGAAAACATAAAAAAGAATCCTAAAGTGTGTTTTACAGTAATTGGTGATACAGAAGTGTTGCCTTCTAGATTTTCTGAAAACTATGAAAGTGTAGTTGTATTAGGAAAAGCTCATATATCTGATGAATTTGATAAGAGAATTGCATTAGAGGAGTTTATAAATAAGTATAGTAACGATTATAAAGAAGCTGGAATGAAGTATATAGATGCAGCGAAGGATAAAGTCTCTATTTACAAGATATCAATAGATAAAATTACAGGGAAATCAAGAAGATAATATTGTAAATTAAGTGGGGAATGAAATGAAAAAAATTAAGAATTGCTTATTGTGAAGATGAAAGTGTGCAGATTTGTTACATGGAAGCTCTTATAAATGAGTGGGCTAAAAATAATAAAACAGAATATTTATTTTCAGGTTTTAAAAGTGCTAAGGAGTTCCTTTTTGAAAATGAAGACAATTATAAAATAAAGGATGTACATATGGACATCCTTTATTTTATAATATATTAAAATTATTTATTATTTCTTTACCATGCTTTCTTAGTTTACTGGGGGTTATAAATAATACTATTTAAATATTTGCTCCATCCGTTTTATAAGGCATAAGAGAAGTCTATCTTGTTACTCATCTCTCTTAATTTCTTCATACTTACTCCAAGATATCGCATAGTTGTTTTTATATCAGAGTGATTTAATACATGTCTAACTAATTCTATATCATGCCCAGATTCTTCATACAAAGTATGAGCAAAAAGTTTTCTGAATGAATGGGTACCTATATTTTTATATCCTAAATAATCAGTTATTATTTTTAATTGTTGTTGCATGTTTCTAACTTTATTAGGATAAATAAAATCATCTTTATCTAAATTATTAGTAACTACATATTCTAATAGTTTATTATACATTACATCATTTAAGTCTCTATTTTGCCATTTACCTGTTTTTATTTCTTTTATAGCAAATTTACTTCTGTTAAAATCTGAAACTTTTAAATTAACTATATCTGATGCTCTAAATCCAAGAGTTGCTTGAAGTGCTAATGCAAAAGCTAAAGATGGATTTGATCTAAATTTTTTTTGTCTCCCTGTGTTTTTATCAGTATATGTAAAACCTTCTTTACACAATTTAATAATTTCTTCGTATTCTTCAACTTCCAATGGTCTAGTTGCTTTATAATTCTTTTTTTTACCCTCTTCTTTTATAATTTCATCATTTTCATGGTCTTTTTTATTATTTAAAATTGCTCCCTCTGTTTTTGGAGGCATTTTTTTAGAAATTTCATTTGCTCCCTCTGTTTTTATATTAATTTTGTGTGTTTTTTCAGTAAACTCATTTTTCTCTTCATATGCTCTCATTTTTTTATAAAATTCATAGAATTTCATCATATCGAGCATTTCATCATTTAAATCCATTTAAAATTTCCTTTCTCGTACAAATCGATTTTGCTTAAAAATAAAACTGCGCTTTTTATACTTTAAAACTGCGCATTTTGTATTTTCGTAAAAATATAATACCATAGAAATGGCTTAAAATCAAGGGTTAGAGAAAAAACTGCGCACATTCGGGAATGTGCGCAGTTTTTTTTGGATTAAATTATGTTAAATTTTCGTAGAAAATACACTTTTTATATGATATAATAAAAATACAAAGTTAACCAAAGTTAACTCGGTTAACTTTGGTTAACTAAGCTTAAGAAGGAAAGGTGCTTTAAAAATGGACGAAATTAAAGAAATTAATGAAAAAATTACTGAAAATCAAGAAAAAATTCAAGATATTCAACCTGTGGTTATAGAGGAAAAAATAGAAACAAAGGGGTTAAAGTTAAAAAAGTCAACAAAAGACAGGCTTAATATGCTACAAAGTAGCTTTGATGATGCTGAAAGTATGATTACTACATTATTAAATCAATATGATAGCTTTATAGTAGAAAATGATGAAAAATATAATGATAGAAAAGGCGAAATTGATAGGTTTAACTTTTTAATAGATTCATTAAAAGGGTGTTTTATAAATTCATTAGAAATGGCTACTTATTTAGAAGATAAGTATGATACAAAACTTAAAAATGAAATAAAAAAGAAGGATAAGGTTATATCTATACTTCAAGATGAAAATACTAACTTAAAAAAGAGATGCAAAGAAATTGATGATGAAATAAATAAGAGAGATTATGAATTAAATGATATAAAAGATAGTTTTTCACGTGTTAACTCAGCTCTTTCTACTGTAGAAAAAGAACTTAAAGATAAATCTGATATAATTCAAAATTTGCAGCTACATATTAATTCGTTAACAGAAATATCTAGTGATAACAAAGAGGTAAAGAGCGAAAATGATAAATTAAAGGAAAAAATAAAAGAACTAAAGGAGAAGTTAACTAAAGCAAATATTATTAATGAAAAAATCAATTATTTAGAAAGTGAAAATGAGAGATTTAAAAATGAAATTTCTATATTAAATGAAGAGAAAAAAGAATACAAAGAGTATAGCAATAGTTTAAACCAAAGAATTCAAGAAGTGTTGTTGAATAAATCAGCTGAAATTACCCAAATAAATGAAGAGAAGAACAAATTAATTAGGGAAATCGAAAATAAAAAAGAATTAGAATTAAAAAATGCTAGTGAAACTATTATAAATTTAAAAGAAGAAATATTCGAATTAAAATTAAATTTAAATAGAGTTAACTTAGAAAAATAAAGTTAACTAAAGAGATAATTTTGATAAGTAATATTTAAACTATAGGGGGATTATCCCCTATAGTTTTTTATTTATTATACTTGATAATCTAAGCTCACCGTTTTCAAGGGTTCTAATATATAGTTTATAAGGGCTCTTAGGTGAAGTATTATCAATTATAAGTTTTTCCTTTGATAAAACCGGAATGATAGAAAATAATGTATGTGATGATTTAGCTACAATAGAAAGTGATCCTTCATAATCGGTTAAACATTGACAAATATTATTTAAATCAATTGTTATAGAATTAGGTGAATTTATAGTAAATGGACAAATAAATTCATCTCTATTTTTAGTGTTTCTAATTACTATGTCCAAAAAAGTATAACAACTATAATCTTTTTTAAAAAAATATAAAGTTAATTTGTTATTACAATTCAAACATTTTTCTAAAGTTAATTTCTTAATATAATGTGTAGGTTGTGATATTGAATTCAATTCCAATTAATAATCCTTCCTAAAATTTATTATTATTTATTTTATGCATGAAAACAGAAATAGATATAAAATAATACAAATATATAATAATATTTTAAAAAATAATGATAATACTATAACTATAATTAACTATTAGGAGTGAGTTTTGTTGCCGATTGCACTTGTTACAGCATTAATCTCAGCGGGTGGATTAGTTTTAGGTTCTGTAATTGGAGCTATTTGCAGTATATTTATTAATAAAGTTTCATTACATGAACAAGTTAAAATTCAAAGAGAAAATTTAAATTATCAGGAAAATTGTAGTGCAAGGGAAAAATATATTAATGCTAATATAATAAGATTAGATTTTTGTAATGCAATTTACCAAAGTGTAAGATCGCTTCAGAAAATGGATAGTTATGAAGTATCTTATTCAATACCTATGTACAAGGATTATCACAAAATAATAGCCTCTTTATGTGGTGAATACTCATTAAAGGAGCTCAGTTATATTTATCAGTTCTATGGAGTTTTAGAAATGAATTCAAAAAAAATTGAAAGTTTAAACAGCAAGGATTTAAATGATAGAATAATAGTCCAAAATTCATTCAAAAATATTTTAATAAAGCTTTATGGTGAAAATTACATTAAATTATTATCAAAGAATATTGATTGTTTGAGCTTTAATGAACTTTATTCTGATTCTCTTATGAAAAAAGGATATAGGGATATACTAAAATCCTTAGATGTGATATGTAATATGGGGTATAAAGGAAAAAGGATGACTTAAGTATTTAAGTCATCCTTTTTAATATATTATTTTAGCATATTAATCATTAAATCAAGGGTGCTTTTGGTTCTTTCTAAATTGCTAATATAATCTGAAATATGGTGTTTATAATAGTATATACCTTCATCTGTAATAGAATATATTTTTTTACTTCTCTTATTTAAAAATTCATCACCTGTCCATTTGCTAATTACGTAACCCTTCTCTTCTAAATCGTAAAATGTTTCATAAATAGTACTTGATGATACTGGAAAAGGTAAATTAGAAGTTTGAAATACATCTCTAAATGTTTCTAGAACCTTGTTACCGAACATTACTTCTCCCTTAGCTAATTCTTTTAATATATAAAACGAATATAGCATCTTTGTGTTTACTACATTTCTTGGTGCTACTAATCTATTTCTATTTGAACTCATTTAATCACTCCTTTTTTTATAAGAATATTTATTAATTTGCTATCTTAAAATCATATTTATATAAGCTATTTCAATACTTGAGCCGAGTAAGTTTACTTATTAATGATAACAAAAATTATTAACAGTGTCCATTCTAAAAAGAATCTTGCGAAATGTAGAACCATAAAATGAGAAATTGAATACTATATATTAAAGTACCAATGATAGGAGATGAGAAACATGTCAAAGAAGTGTTGTAGAAGAAACTGCTGTTGTAGAAACAATTGTTGCTGTCAACCATGTTGTAATCAATGTTGCAATCAATGTTGCAATCAATGGAACAATAGCGGATGCGGATTCGGAGGATGTGGTGGAGGATTCGGAGGCTTTGGTAACGGCTGTGGTGGCTTTGGCGGCTGCGGTGGTGGCTGGGCATGGTGGATAATTATACTATTATTCTTCTGTGGAGGATGCTGGTAATTCATGGCTAGGTGTACTAAAAAGTGTATTGACTTTTTAGTACACTTTTTTATTTATTATAAATTAATTTTTGCATTATGGGAAAACTATTTTTGAAAGAAACTCTAGAGGTGTTGTTACATGCGAAAAAATTTTTTCTTATTTAACTTAATATTAACTATATTACTAACTTTAAATAGTAATTTAGTATATTCAGAACCTAATGAGAGTAAGGAAGGAGAATTACAAGAAAATAGTGAGGGTGAGCCATATAGAAAGCTAGAAGATGTAAAAAAGGAGTTAAAGGAGGAACGTCACAAAGTTGATCAGCAAAGATTAGATGATATCAGAAAGAAGGAAGAAGAAAAAAAGGCAAATGAAATTGAAAATGGTGAAAGTATACCAGAAAAAACTACAGAAGAAAAAAAGCAAAATGATACTAAAAAAGAAAATGAAGCAATTCCTAAATTAATAGTTAGATTAAGAGGGAAACATTCTACTAAATACTTATGTAGTTATAATTTTACTATAACAAATGAAAATACAGAAAGTGAACTTGCTGGTAGTAATTATGATGATTATACGGTTTTATTAAAGAAATCTTCATTAAAGGTAAGACCTGGCGAATTAATAAATTTTGAGTTTAGTGAGAAACCCAAAAAAATTCGTGCATATATATGGGATGATGAAATAACTGAATTAGAAATGACTAGAGGAAGTATTAGGGTTCCTAATTATGATAAAAAAATTGTAGTTGGAATTGAAGGAACATATAAAAATGGAAAAATACTTTATGCTGTAGTTTTAGATATAAGAGGGTAAATGCAAAAAATAGTAGGAGGATAAGATTATGGATGTTAATTATAATGTTACATATACAAATGAAAATGAATTGAAGTGTACTGGAAAAGTGAACAATGAAAATGAAGTTGGGAATGAGAGTGAAAAAAGAGAAGAAGAAAATTTGAAAAAGGATCAAGCAAAACTATCCGAAATTAAGGAACTAGGAAACACTAATATGACTGGACCAGATCAAAGTATTCAAATACTACCTATTATCGGTCAGGTTGAAGGGCATGTTGTGTTACCACCACAAACAAAATCAACTAAATATGAACATTTAATTCCACAATTAATTTCAATGGAACAAAACGAAAAAGTTAAAGGTGTGTTAATTGTTTTAAACACAGTAGGAGGAGATGTTGAAGCAGGATTGGCTATAGCGGAAATGATTTATTCATTATCAAAACCAACAGTTTCTATTGTAATAGGTGGAGGACATTCTATTGGAGTTCCACTAGCAACATCTGCAGATTATTCTTTTATTACTCCATCAGCAACTATGATTGTGCACCCTGTTAGAATGAATGGGTTTGTAATAGGTGTAGCTCAAACTTTCCATTATTTTAAAAAAATGCAAGAAAGAATTAATAATTTTATTGTAAGAACTTCGAAAATTGATAAAGATGAATTAGAAAGAATGATGTTAAAGTCAGATGAGTTGTTGAATGATATGGGAACAATGCTTATTGGAGAACAAGCAGTTGAGTGTGGATTAATTGATAAGGTTGGAGGCATAAAAGAAGCATTGGATAAATTGAATGAATTAATAAAGCAAAAGGAAGAGGAAAAATAAAATAAGAAAATAATGAAAAGAAATTCCATATAGGAGTTTCTTTTTTGTTTGAAATATGTTTAAAATATTTATAGGCTATAATATAATAAAATTTACTAAAATGATGTTTTGATTACAGAGGTGATTTGATGGGAACGGGCAGTAAAAAGAAGAATACTAGTAAAAAGAAAAAAGATTCATCTATTGAAAAGAAAGGAGATATCAAAGCTATAATATATGTTGCTGTAGGAATATTATTGTGTTTTTCAACATATACAGATTTAGCTGGGATTTTATCTATATTTACACGAAAAGTAATGTATCATTTTATTGGAGTAGTTGTTTATATAATTCCGATATATTTAATATATTTTGGTATAGATACAATAAAGTCAAAGGGGACCATAAAATATTCCAGGAGGTTTTTTAGTATTACGTTAATGGCTATAGTAATTTGGTTATTTTGTAGTACTATTTCTATTAATTTTGCTATAGGGGAAGGAATTAGTGAAGGATTTATAGATACAATTAGAGAAATGAAATTTTCAACTAACTATAGCATTCACGGAGGTTTCTTAGGTTTTATAATAGCCTATCCTTTATCTATGTTAATAGGATACATAGGAAGTTACATATTATATATTACGTTATTCATTATAGGAAGTATCTTGTTGATGGATATAACATTATATGATATTTATGTTAAGAGTAAGAGTTTAATAAATGGGTTTGTAGGAACAGGAAAAAGCAATGATAAAGAACAAAAAAGTAAAATTTCTAAGAAGTCAGAGAGAAAAGTTACTAATGATACTATTGAGGTTATTGTTCCAGAAAACGATAATAGAGAGAAAGAAGATTTTATTAAAGGGATAAATAACAAAATACAAATTCTGGATTTTATGAGAAATTCTGAATTGCAAGAGGTAAATCCTCTTCAAGACTTTAATTTAGACAAAGATTTTTCAAGTGATTTTGGACAGCAAGAAGAATATATAGTGCCTAAAGGAACTGAAAGTAAAAAGATAAACAAGAATTTATCTCATGATGATAAAGAAGTTGTAAGTAAGGAAATTGAGGAATCTTTAAATGAATTAGATGAGGTACAAAAAAAGGAATATGCTTTTCCTACAATGGATTTATTAAATGTAAATTCTAAATTAAAGCTTAAAAATGAAGATAAAAAGGACTTAATAGATAATGCAAATAAACTTGAAGAAACTCTTTCTAACTTTGGAGTAGAAGCAAAAGTAGTACAAGTTACCAAGGGACCTTCTGTTACAAGATTTGAATTACAACCAAGTCCGGGTGTTAAGGTTTCTAAAATAGTTAACCTTCAAGATGACATTGCTTTAGGTTTAGCAGCAAATGGTGTTAGAATGGAAGCTCCAATTCCAGGTAAAGCAGCCATTGGTATAGAGGTTCCTAATAAGAAGCAATCTCCAGTATTTTTAAGAGAAGTATTAGATTCTAAGGAATTTACTAATACATCAAAAAATTTAGCTTTTGCATTGGGAAAAGACATTACAGGCAAGTGTATAGTTGGTGATTTGAGTAAAATGCCACATATGTTAATTGCAGGTGCTACAGGATCAGGTAAGTCAGTGTGTATAAATTCTCTTATAATTAGTTTATTATATAAGTATTCACCAGAGCAGGTTAAATTACTTATGGTTGATCCTAAGGTTGTTGAATTAAGTGTTTATAATGGAATACCACATTTATTAATACCTGTTGTTACAGATCCAAAGAAGGCAGCGGGGGCATTAAATTGGGCAGTAAATGAAATGAATAAAAGATATAATTTATTCTCTCAAATGAAAGTTAAAAATATCGAATCGTATAATAAACTATATGAAAAAGATGAAATACAAGAAAAGCTACCTTATATAGTAGTAATAGTAGATGAACTTGCAGACTTAATGATGGCATGTCCTAATGATGTTGAAGATTATATCTGTAGATTAGCTCAAATGGCTAGAGCTGCTGGCATGCATTTAATAATTGCTACTCAAAGACCGTCTGTTGATGTTATTACTGGAGTAATTAAAGCAAATATTCCGTCAAGAGTATCATTTGCGGTTTCTTCAGGAACTGACTCAAGAACTATACTAGACCAAGTTGGAGCCGAAAAACTTTTAGGAAGAGGGGATATGTTGTATTATCCAATAGGTGAAAATAAACCTTTAAGAGTTCAAGGAGCATTCATTTCAGAAGAGGAAGTTGAAAATGTAGTTGAATATATTAAGAATTCTGAAGATGATGTTGACTATTCTGAAGATATTATAAATCATATAAATAGTGAATCGAGTACTGAGAGTGCAATGAGCAGTAGTGATACTGATGAATTGCTAGAAGAAGCAATGAAATTAGTTATTGATTATCAACAAGCATCAACATCTTTTCTTCAAAGAAAATTAAGAGTAGGATTTAATAGAGCATCTAGAATTATGGATGAACTAGAAGAACATGGCATAATATCGGAAAAAGATGGAAGCAGACCAAGACAGGTATTGGTTGGTAAAGAAGATAGATATAACGAATAACAATATAAAATACTTGTAAATATGAGATAGTTAAATTAAAATAAGTATTATTATTTATACTTAGGAGGAAAAAAGTTGAGTAAATATAAAGTTGGAATGGTTAGTTTGGGATGCGATAAAAATAGGGTAGACTCCGAATTAATCTTAGGAGCTATAAATAAACATTATGAAATTACAAATAACGCTAAGGAAGCCGATATAATTATAGTAAATACATGCGGATTTATAGAAAGTGCAAAGCAAGAATCTATTGATACTATTTTAGAAATGGCTGAGTACAAAAATAAATATAAATGTAAAATGTTAATTGCTACTGGTTGCTTAACACAAAGATATGGTGATGAATTATTAGAGTTAATTCCTGAGATAGATATATTAATGGGAGTTAATGATTATATGAAGTTACACAGATTAATCTTAGATTTCATCAAAGATCATAAGAGAATATCATCAGCAGCTTACAGTGATGAAGGGGTTAATGAAGGTATTAGATTATTAACAACTAAACAGCATACAGCTTATGTTAGAATAGCAGAAGGATGTAATAATTTTTGTACTTATTGTATAATCCCTAAAATAAGAGGAAAATTTAGAAGTAGACTAGAAAAGAATATTTTAGATGAAGTAAATCTTTTAGTTAATAATGGAGTAAAAGAAATAATACTAATAGCGCAAGATTTAACTGATTACGGTGTTGATATTTATGGTAAAAGAATGCTTCATGATTTAGTTAGAAAAATTTCTTTAATCGATGGAGTAGAATGGATTAGACTACTATACTGTTATCCAGAAGAAATTACTGATGAGTTAATTGAAGAAATTGCAAGTAACAATAAGGTTGTTAAGTATTTAGATTTACCTATTCAGCATATAAGTAGTAAAGTGTTAAAGCAAATGGGGAGAAGAACTAATAAGGAAACTATAATTAATAAAATAGAAACATTAAGAAACAAGGTTCCTAATATAGCATTAAGAACATCTCTAATAGTAGGATTTCCAGGAGAAACAAATGAAGAATTTAATGAATTAGCAACGTTCCTAAGAGATTATAAGCTTGAAAATGTAGGAGTATTTTCATATTCACAAGAAGAAGGTACACCAGCAGCAATAATGGATGGTCAAATAGATGAGGATATAAAGAAAGAACGTCAAAATGCATTAATGGCTATTCAAAGAGAAGTTGTTAAAGAACAAATTAAATTGAAAATAGGAAATATTTATGATACTATAATAGATAGCAACAATGGAGAATATTTCATTGGTAGAAATTACGAAATGGCTCCAGAAATCGATGGGCTTATCTATATTAAGAAGCATAGCGGATTAAGTATAGGCGATATAATAAAAGTTAAGATTACTGATGTTATGGAGTACGATTTAATAGGGGAGATTTTTGATGAACTTAGCAAATAAATTGACAATGATTAGAATATTTCTAGTTCCAGTATTTTTAGTTTTTATAGCAGTAAGGGATATTCCATATGGTTCAGTAGTTGCAACAGCGGTATTTATAATTGCATCAATTACTGATCAACTTGATGGTCATATAGCTAGAAGTAGAAATCAAATAACTAATTTTGGGAAATTTATGGATCCATTAGCAGATAAATTGCTAGTTACAGCGGCATTAATTTCATTGGTTGAATTAAATATGATACCTGGCTGGGCTGTTGTAATAATAATTGCAAGGGAATTTGCAGTTTCTGGTCTTAGAACATTAGCTGCATCAGATGGTATTGTAATTGCTGCAAGCTGGTGGGGAAAGATAAAGACCGTAACTCAAATGGCTGCAATTATAACATTATTAGTAGAAGTTAATATTGGATCATCACAAGCAGCAATTGATTTTGTAAGTAATAATGCATTTTTAAATGGATTCTTTACTTATATTCCTAATATTTTATTAATATTAGCTGTAATAATTACAATAATTTCAGGTGTAGATTATTTTATTAAAAATAAGGCAGCAATTTCTATGAAATAAAGTTTAATAATGAAATAAATTGGTTATAATTCAAAGAGTTCCTTCTATATAAAAAAATGTATAGAAAGGACTCTTTTTTCAATAAAAATTATAATATATGTTGACTACAAATAAATAATACTTTATAATTAAAAACATAAGAACAAATGTTCATGAAAGGGTGATTATTTAATGGCAAACATTGATGAAAATAAGTTAAAAGCAATTGAGAATGCGATGAGTCAAATTGAGAAACAATTTGGTAAAGGGTCTATAATGAAGTTAGGTGAACATAGCACTTTAAATGTAGACTCAATTTCTACCGGATGCCTTGATTTGGACATAGCTCTTGGAATTGGAGGAGTACCAAGAGGTAGAATCATTGAAATATATGGACCAGAAAGTTCTGGTAAAACTACTGTTGCATTACATATTGCAGCTGAAGCTCAAAAGTTAGGAGGAGCTGTTGCTTTCGTAGATGCTGAGCATGCATTAGATCCAAGTTATGCTAGAAATCTTGGTGTTGATACAGAAAATCTTATAGTATCTCAACCGGATACAGGAGAACAAGGTCTTGAAATAGCAGAAGCGTTAGTTAGATCTGGAGCAATAGATGTACTTGTAGTTGACTCAGTAGCAGCTTTAGTGCCAAGGGCTGAAATCGAAGGAGAAATGGGTGATTCTCACGTAGGGTTACAAGCAAGATTAATGTCACAAGCTTTAAGAAAATTAACAGGTACTATAAATAAATCTAAATGTGTTGTTGTTTTCATTAACCAATTAAGAGAAAAGGTTGGGATTATGTTCGGAAATCCAGAAACAACAACGGGGGGAAGAGCTCTTAAGTTCTATTCAAGTATAAGAATGGATGTTAGAAGAATAGATTCAATAAAGCAAGGTGATGAAATTGTTGGTAACAGAACAAGAGTAAAAATCATGAAGAATAAAGTAGCACCTCCATTTAAACAAGCTGAATTTGACATAATGTATAATGAAGGTATATCAAGAACAGGAAATATCGTTGATGTTGGGGTTAAAGAAAATATTGTTCAAAAGAGTGGAGCTTGGTTCTCTTATGGGGATGTAAGATTAGGCCAAGGAAGAGAAAATGCAAAACAATATTTAAAAGATAATCCTGAAATTGCTCTTGAAATAGAAAATAAAATTAGAAGCAAGTATGAGTTACCATTAATGGTAGATAAAACTAAAGGCGAAACTAAAAAAGCTAGTGAATAAATAGTATTTAAAGATATGTAGTGTTTATAAACTACATATCTTTTTTAATATAAATAAATAAATAGGAAATACTATTAATGAAATATTTTTAAGCAAGTTAGTGTGTATCATAGCAAACAACTAATCTTGACATATTTTTGTTTATAAGGTAAAATAATAACAAATACTGGTTTATCATATTCGTAGGGACAGTGAGAATAATATGACACCTAGACGTTCTCTATTAAATTATAAATAGAGATTTATACGAGGAGGTGTTAGTTTGGAGATATTAACAATTATATTGGTTGATATTGTAGTATTAGCAGTATTCGGATTTATCGTATACAAAGCAATACAAAAGGCCACACAAAAGAGGGTTTTATTTTTAGAAAATGAAGCTAAAGATTTAGTTGAAAAGGCTAAAAGAGAAGCAGAAGCTACTAAAAAAGAATCTATTTTAGAGGCTAAAGAAGAGGTTCACAAACTAAGAAATGATTTAGACAGAGATTCTCGTGAGAGAAGAAATGAAATTCAAAGGCTTGAAAGAAGAATTCTTCAAAGAGAAGAATCTTTAGACAAAAAGAGTGATCTATTAGAAAAGAAAGAAGAAACTATCAATAAAAGATTGCAAGAAATTGATCAAATGGAAGAAAATGTTCAGCAGTTACATGCTAAGAGAAGAGAAGAATTAGAAAGAATATCTACTTTAACTTCGGAAGAAGCTAAAGAAATTCTTCTTGGAGAAGTTAGGAAGGAAGTTTCTCATGATGCAGCTTTAATGATTAAAGACATTGAGTCAAAGGCTAAAGAAGAAGCTGATAAAAAAGCAAGAGAAATTATAACTACTGCACTTCAAAGATGTGCAGCAGATCATGTATCTGAATCTACAGTGCATGTTGTTGCGTTACCAAATGATGAAATGAAGGGCAGAATTATTGGAAGAGAAGGTAGAAACATAAGAACACTCGAAACATTAACAGGAGTTGATTTAATTATTGATGATACTCCAGAAGCGGTTATTTTATCTAGCTTTGATCCTATAAGAAGAGAAGTAGCTAGAATAGCACTAGAAAAATTAATTGTAGATGGAAGAATACATCCAGCTAGAATTGAGGAAATGGTTGAAAGAGCCAAAAAAGATGTTGAAAATGATATTAAAGAAGAAGGCGAACAAGCGACTTTAGAAACAGGTGTACATGGTTTACATCCTGAAATTATAAGACTTTTAGGAAGATTAAAGTATAGAACTAGCTATGGTCAAAATGTGTTAAAGCATTCAATAGAAGTTGCATACTTAGCAAGCGTAATGGCTTCAGAGTTAGGTCTTGATGTAAATTTAGCTAAAAGAGCAGGTTTATTACATGACATTGGTAAAGCAATAGATCAAGAGCAAGAGGGACCTCACGCATTAATTGGAGGAGATTTTGCTAAAAAGTATCATG
The DNA here is from genome assembly GCF_015670405.1 of Clostridium sp. 1001271B_151109_B4. Taxonomy (GTDB): domain Bacteria; phylum Bacillota; class Clostridia; order Clostridiales; family Clostridiaceae; genus Clostridium. Next base: position 139,771 of record NZ_JADPBQ010000001.1, read on the forward strand.
AATCAGCATTAGTTGTAAATGCTATTGCTGCTCACCATGGTGATGTTGAAATGATGTCTATGGAAGCTGTTTTAGTTCAAGCGGCTGATGCAATATCAGCAGCAAGACCAGGCGCTAGAAGAGAAACGTTAGAAGCTTATATTAAGAGATTAGAGAAACTTGAAGAAATTGCAAATTCTTATGAGGGCGTAGATAAGTCATATGCCATTCAAGCTGGAAGAGAAATTAGAATCATGGTTAAACCAGAACAATTAGACGATGCTGGTTCAATTGAATTAGCTCGTAATTTAGCTAAAAGTGTTGAAGAACAATTAGAGTATCCAGGGCAAATTAAGATCAATGTAATTAGAGAAATAAGAGCAGTGGATTTTGCTAAATAAATAAAAAAATGCATTTTGTAATAATACAAAATGCATTTTTTAAATTTTTTTTAAAATTTTTTAAATTTTAAAAGGAGATTTCAGTATTTTGTAGAATATATATCATATAAGTAATTATAGGACTTTATAAACAATAATATGTAAACGATTTTAAAATTAGGGGGTAGAAATACAAATGGAAGTATTAAAAGTATCAACAAAATCCAATCCAAATTCAGTGGCAGGTGCTCTAGCAGCGATTATTAAAGAAAAGAACATTGTAGAAATACAAGCTGTAGGTGCAGGTGCAATAAATCAAGCAGTAAAGGCTATAGCAATTGCAAGGGGCTTTGTTGCACCAAGCGGAAGAGACATAGTATGTGTACCTGCCTTTACTGATATAGAGATTGATGGTGAAGAAAGAACAGCTATAAAATTAATTGTACAACCTAGATAAAAAATAACTTTAAATTAAAAGACATTTTAGTATTGAAATTATTTTAAGTACGTTATATAATGTAATCGTTAGATATATAATATATTATACGTAAAGAGGTGTGTTTTAATGGTATCTAAAGAAGTAATAGTAAACAATGGAACTGGTTTACATGCAAGACCAGCGACTTTATTAGTTAAGAAAGCTTCATCTTTCAAATCAGATGTAAGCATTGAATTTAACGGAAAGAAAGCTAACGTTAAGAGCTTAATTGGTGTTTTATCTTTAGGAGTTACTAAGGGAGCTAATATCACAGTTACAGCTAGCGGTGATGATGAAACTTTAGCAGCTGAAGAAATTGCTAAATTAATCGAAACTTTAGAAGACTAAAATAAAAAAAAGTGCGAAAGCACTTTTTTTATTTTATCGTATGTTTTGCTAGTTTACTTATCTTTATTGAATCTTACAATATTACATCTAAATATTAAAGATATTAAATCAATAGCACATATTAATATTAAAATATATATAATTCTTAAAATGCTAGGTGAACCACCTGATAATACAAATAGAATATTAACATTAAATATTCCTATTATGCCCCATGTTAGTGATCCTAACAAAACTAAAATAGCTGAAAATTTATCAAAGGTACTTAATTTACACATAATAATTCCTCCGTAATATGTATTATAATAAATAATATGAAAAATTTTTTTTATTATTACTAACAAAATAAATAAAAATATGATATAATACGAATTATATTTGGTTAAGACCATGAATTATTCGGAGGTGTTCAAATGACAAATTTATACAATTCACCATTAAACTCTAGATATGCATCAAAGGAAATGAGTTATATATTTTCTGATGATATGAAATTTACAACTTGGAGAAAGTTATGGGTTGCTTTAGCAGAAGGTGAAAGAGAATTAGGAATAAATATAACAGAAGAGCAAATTAATGAGTTAAAAGCTAATATAGATAATATAAATTACGATGAGGCAAGAAAAAGAGAAAAAGAAGTAAGGCATGATGTTATGAGTCATGTATATGCATATGGACTACAATGTCCTCATGCAAAAGGTATTATACACTTAGGGGCTACTAGCTGCTATGTTGGAGATAATACTGATATAATAATAATGAGAGATGCATTATTATTAACTAAGAAAAAGATAGTTACAGTTTTAAATCATTTATCAAATTTTGCAATAAAGTATAAGGATATGCCTACATTAGGCTTTACACATTTTCAACCTGCTCAATTAACTACAGTTGGTAAGAGAAGTACATTATGGATGCAAGATTTGGTTTTAGATATAGAAAATATAGATTTCCTATTAAGTAAATTAAAACTTAGAGGTGTTAAAGGTACAACTGGAACACAAGCAAGTTTTATGAATTTATTCGAAGGTGATGAAAGTAAAGTTAAAGCATTAGATACATATGTAGCTGAAAAAATGGGATTTGAAAAGAGTTATGGAGTAACAGGACAAACATATCCTAGAAAGATTGATTCTATAGTTTTAAATACTTTATCAGAAGTGGCTCAAAGCGCATATAAATTTAGCAATGATTTAAGATTACTACAAAGTATGAAAGAGGTAGAAGAACCATTTGAAAAACATCAAATTGGATCTTCAGCTATGGCATATAAGAGAAATCCAATGAGAAGCGAAAGAATGGGAGCTTTAGCAAGAACTGTTGTGGTTAATGCTTTAAATCCTGCGATAACAGCTTCTACTCAATGGTTTGAAAGAACTTTAGATGATTCAGCTAATAAGAGAATATCAGTTGCAGAGGCTTTCTTAGCTTTAGATGGTGTTTTAAATCTTTATATTAATATTGCTGAAAATATGGTTGTTTATGATAAAGTAATAGCTAAACATGTTAATGAAGAATTACCATTTATGGCAACAGAGAATATAATGATGGAATCAGTTAAAAAGGGCTGCGATAGACAAGAGTTACATGAAAGAATTAGAGAGCATTCGATGGCAGCAGCACAAAGAGTTAAGGGAGAAGGCTTAAACAACGATTTAATTGAAAGAATCATGGCGGATGATTACTTTAAATTATCAAGAGAAGAGATTTTAGCTATAATCGATCCACAAAAGTTTGTAGGTAGAGCTCCAAGTCAAGTTATTGAGTTTATTGCTGAATATATCTCACCTATTATAGATGAAAATAAAGATGCATTAGAAATAAAAAGTGAAATTAATGTTTAGTTAAAATATTAATCCACCTTAAGTTAATTGTAATTAGCTTAGAGTGGATTTTTTTTATTAAATATAACTTATTTATAGTGTAATCTAATCAATATTGTAATGTAATTTATTTAGCAATCATATGTTATAGTAAATAATACAATAAGGGGATTACATTATATAATGAAAGAGATTTATGAATATTTATTGAAAAATTCGACTTTTGATAATTTAATAAAAAACTATATAGACGGTAATAGGATTGTTATAATTAGGAATGATGAAAATACTGATTATATTTTTAAATATTTAAAAGAATATGTATTAAATAATGCTACTATAGAAGATATTAAAAATAAATGTAAAGATTTGAATGCGAATGATACTTTAGATTTCATTAAAGTAAAGAAGCTTACCTTACTTAATAGAGAGATAAATAATAATAAGAGAAATATTATAAACATATTTCTAACATTCATAGAGAAAGACGATTTAGGAAGATCATTAAATGATTTATATTCAATAACTAAGAAATGCTTAGAGTTTAAAGATGAAGCTTTTAAATTTTTTTCAATTTTGAGTAAATGCGAAGAAGTAATTAAGAATGAAGAAGAATTAATTGTAGATGAAATTAATAAAATTACTACAGGAAATTATATTAATATATATATAAAATATTTAAAGTTTAGAGATAATAAAAAGTTTGAAATTATAAAAGATAATATAGATATGAGTGATATAAAAAAAATTATAACTAAATTAAGCGGTATTTTGAATAATAGTTTTGCTTTTATGCCTCCTATCTATAATAATGAGTATACAAGTGATTTTGAAAATGAAGAAATTTATTATAAAAATTACACTCCTGAACAGTTGCTAAATGAGGTTAAAAAGATTAATTACAAACATAATAAAAAATTGTTAGAGGACCTTGTAGATATAAAGTGGTATAAATTTTCTCAAATATTAAATTACAAGAAAATAACTAATAAAAATAAAGAAGTTAATAATGATTATTATGAAAAGGAAAAAGAAATTTATAATCAATATATGGAGAATATTGAAAACTTAAAGCTATTTTCAAGTTCCTTTAAATTTTTAACTAAAGTTTTTAAAGAAAAGGTATTAGATGAAATTAATGATAATATAGCAAATGAGGACAATTTATATGAATATATACTAAATATAAAGGAAACGTTGACTACATATGAAGAGTTTTTAACTTTAGAAAATAAAGTTAAATCCTTAAGTGATATTCAAAAAAATATATTAGATTATTGTTATGATAAAATTGATGAGAAGAAGGATTTAGAAAAAATAATTAAATTTATACCAAGTTATTATTTATATCAAGAAATTGAAAAGAATGAGCTTAAATATGAGACAGAAATAATTGAGTATGAATTTGTAGATGAAAGAATAAGAAATCTACATTTGGCTTTGAAATCCTATGATAATATTATTCTACAAGTATTAAAGGAATATAGTTATAAAAACACAAATGATTATATTAAAGAAAACAAAGTTGATATTAATAAATTGGATTTTAGACAAATAATTGATAATAAGTATGAAGAAAAAAATTATAAGTTTTTATCTAATTTATATCCATTTCTAATTATTAATGAAGAGGAATATGAAAAGAATAAGGATAGCATAAATGATAATTTTCAAGTTATTATAAAAAGTACAGATTTCTTAAGTTGTGATGATAGTAAGGAATATAAAAGTGAACTTTCATCTAATGAGAAGATGGATAATGGAATAACTAATTTGCTTTCTAATTTAGGTTATCACATATATGGAGATGAAAAAGATAAATCACTTTTATATGTATCTGGCTGTAAGGGGAAAGATGAAATAAAAACAATATTTATAAATAATAAAGAGAAATTTACCGTTAATACTTTAATAAGGTTATTAGATATTATAGATAAAAGGGGAGAATTGATATATATATGGTATAGGAACTGGTGGTTAAATAAAAATGAAGAGGTACAAAGACTACATTTTCTATTAAATAGGTAAAGCCAAATTAGGCATAAATTTTGTATGCCTAATTTTTTTGCATTAATTTATATAAATGTGATAAAATTAGTGAATGAATTATTAATCAAAGGAGAAGACAATGAATTTAATAACAGTTGAAAATATAAAAAAGACATATAGTGAAAAAGTTTTACTTAACGATGTTTCATTTGGAATTAATGATGGTGATAAAATAGGACTTATAGGCTTAAATGGTAGTGGAAAATCTACATTATTAAAAATAATAACAGGAAGAGATGAATTCTTCGATGGAAGTATTACAAAGGGTAAAGGAGTAAGGGTAGAGTATCTTTCTCAAAACTCAGATTTTGATGCAAATGCAACAGTTTTAGAACAAGTATTTAATAGTGATACTCCTGAGATGAAATTGTTGATGGAATATGAAAATTTATTAGATAAAACTAAAAATGAAGAGTTTAATGAAGAAGTTAATAATAAGCTTATAAAAACACAGGAAAAAATTGATTCTTTAAATTTATGGAATTTAGAAAGTGAAGTTAAAGTTATATTAACTAAGCTTGGAATAAATGATTATACTATGAAAATGGGCACTTTATCTGGTGGACAAAAGAAAAGGGTATTTTTAGCGTCAGCATTAATAAAACCATGTGAGTTACTTGTACTAGATGAGCCTACTAACCATTTAGATTCAAATTCTATAGAATGGTTAGAGGAATATTTAAATAATAGAAAAGGTGCATTATTAATGATTACTCATGATAGATATTTTCTAGATAGGGTATCTAATAAGATTTTAGAATTAGATAGAGGAAATATATATACTTATATAGGTAATTATAGTGCTTTTCTTGAAAAGAAAGCTGAGAGAATAGAAGTAGAAGCAGCTAGTGAAGAAAAGAGACAAAAGTTAATATTAAAGGAATTAAAGTGGGTAAGAAGAGGTGCTAAGGCTAGAACAACAAAACAAAAGGCAAGACTTCAAAGATTTGATGATTTAGTTAATGAGGAATATATAGCTCCAAAGGCTAACTTAGAAATGTCCTTCATAGGTACTAGATTAGGGAAAAAAATCATAGAGTTGAAAAATATAAGTAAAAGATATGGAACTAGAAACCTTATAGATAATTTCAATTATACAGTATTAAAAGAAGATAGAATTGGAATTATTGGCGATAATGGAGTAGGGAAAACAACATTACTTAATATAATTAGAAATTCTATTGCTCCTGATGAAGGAAACATAGAAATTGGTGAAACTGTAAAGATATCTACATTCTCTCAAGACGACTCACATATGGATTTATCTATGAAGGCTATTGATTATGTTAAAGAAGGTGGAGAATGGATTCCTACAGAGGATGGAACTAAAATAAGCGCATCTCAGCTTGCGGAACGTTTCTTATTTGATGGTACAATGCAATATACATTGATAGAAAAGCTTTCAGGAGGAGAAAGAAGAAGACTTCATTTATTAAGGGTACTTATGGAAGCGCCAAATGTTTTAATTTTAGATGAGCCAACTAATGACCTTGATATAGAAACATTAAAAATACTAGAGGATTTTATTGATGAGTTTATAGGTGTTGTAATAGTTGTTTCACATGATAGATATTTCTTAGATAGAATTTGTAATAAGATCTTCTCATTTGATGGTAGAGGATTAATTAACATATATAACGGAAACTATAGTGATTATTTAATTAATAAAGAAATTAAATTCTTAAAAGAAAAAGAAGAAGAGCAAAATAATAAAACTGAAATAGGGAAGAAAAAAACTTACGTAAAAAATAAAGATGAAAGACCTAAATTTACTTTTAAAGAGCAAAAAGAATTTGAAACTATTTATATGGATATTGAAGCTATAGAAAATAAAATTGCAGAAATAGAAGAGGAAATGATAAAAAATTCAAGCAGTTATGGTTTATTAAACGAATTAGATCAAGAAAAAACTAAGCTTGAAGAGGAATTATTAGAAAAGTATGAACGCCAAGAATATTTAGAAGATATAGCACAAAAAATAGAGGAATATAATAGTAATAAGAAATAGAGCAATATAATAGTAATAAGCAATAAAAAAAATATAGCTTATTGACAAGGATTTAAGTTTCTGATAATCTTGATAAGGTCGTAATAAAAGTTATATTTTTTTAGGAGGAAATTATGGAAAACACGCAAAAGATAAAAATTGTAACTGCTGATCCTTCAGCATTAGGATTATTTGGACTAGCACTAATTACTTTAGTAGCTTCATCACAAAAGTTAGGAATAACTTCAGGGGTAGCATTAGTATTCCCATGGGCAATATTCTTAGGAGCAACAGCACAATTATTTGCATGTATAAATGATTTTAAACATGATAACACATTTGGAGCAACAGCCTTTGGAGCATATGCATTCTTCTGGTATTCAATGGGATTCACTTGGTTAATTCAAAATGGAGTATTTGGGGAAAAGTTAGCTGCAACAGCGGATACTAAGCAATTAGGATTTGCATTTTTAGGATATTTAATATTTACAATATTCATGACAATTGGAGCAATGGAAACTCATAAAGTATTATTCACAATATTTGTTTTAATTGATTTCTTATTCTTAGGATTATCATTAAATTCATTTGGAATAATGCCAGAATTTTCACATGGATTAGCTGCTTGGTCAGAATTATTAATAGCTATTATGTCATTCTATGGATGTGGTGCAGCTGTATTAAATAAGCACTTTGGAAAGGTATTTTTACCAGTTGGTAAGCCTTTTGGAATATTTAAATAATATATTTAGTTAAAAGGAAAAGTTTATAAAACTTTTCCTTTTTTCTTTATAAAAATAATTCTATGTTGTATACTTAAGATATAATTAAACAAATGAATAAATAAGGAGTTAAATATGAAGATTAAAGTTACGGTAAAAGGTCAAAAGGATCCAATTATTTATTCTGGTGATAGAATTGATGTTTTGGATTTTGAAATGAATGGAGAAATGTATAAACAAATAAGATATTTTAGAAAAGGATTTTCAAAGTCAGAATTATTAAAAGCTGATTTAATAACAAAAATTATTGAAATCGAAAAATAAACGTATTAAAATAATGCGTTTATTTTTTTTGTTTAAAATTAAATTATTTGAAATTGTTTATTATAATACAATTTAATTTAAATAAGATACAATTATATAAAAATTAAAATTTAACTTATAGAATAAATATAAGATTATTAAAGAAATATCATAGTTGAAACTCAAAATTTAATAAAAAAAGAAAGTAACTTAAAAAAGTTGATTTATAAGAAAAAATATAAATAAATAATAAAAATATTAAACAAAAGAGAGTAAAAATAGTAAAAATGTAAAATTATATAATAAAAACATAAAAATAACTCGAAAATTTATTTCGCTAAATAACCATTTAGCGAAATAAATGCCATTGTTAGCACAAAATAGCTATGATATAATGAAATCAGCATTAAATCTAGTTTAAGGAGAATTTTATATGGATGAAAATCTTGAAAACACTAAAACTAATAAAAAAAATGATATTGATCTAAGTGAAATTAAAAAAAAAGATACTTATAATAATTTAGATCAAAAAAATAGATTTGGTATTGAAGTTCAAAATAATAATAAATTACCTAAAGTATTAGCTGATTTTTTGGGTTATTTAGAAACTATTAAAGGAAAATCCTATAATACAATTGAAGCTTATAAAATTGATTTAAGTTTATTTTTTAAGTATTTAAAAGTATATAAAGGCTATTACATACCAGATGATATAGAATTTGAAGAAATACCTATAAATGATTTAGATGAAACTTTTTTAAAAAGTATAGGCTTAAGTGATTTATATGCCTTTTTATCATTTGTAGAAAAGCAAAGAAACAATGGAACTTATGCAAGAGCAAGAAAAGTTGCTACAATCAAATCATATTTTAATTATTTGCATGGAAAAGCTAAAATAATTACTTATAATCCAGCATCTGAATTAGAATCGCCAAAAATAAATAAACGCCATCCAATTTATTTAACACTAGAAGAAAGTGTATCTCTACTCTCCTCTTTAGATGAAAAGAATTGCAATTACTTAAGAGATTATTGTATTTTAACTTTATTTTTAAATTGTGGTATGAGATTATCTGAATTATGCTCTATAAAAATAGATAAGATAAAAGGTGATACATTAACTATTATAGGTAAAGGTAATAAGGAACGTACTGTTTATTTAAATGAAGCATGTATAATGGCAATTGAAGATTATCTTTCAAAGCGTAATGATAATAAAGCCACAGATGAAAATAAAAGGTTTTTATTTTTATCATCTAGGGGTACTCCAATAAATAAAAGGACTGTAGAATTGTTGGTTAAAAAACATGTTAAAAACGCAGGATTAACTAATGAAAAATATACTCCCCACAAGCTTCGTCATACAGCTGCTACACTTATGTACAAGCATGGTAATGTTGATATAAGAAGTCTTCAAAGTATCTTAGGGCATGAAAATATATCAACAACTCAAATTTATACCCATGTGGATGAAGAAATTTTAAGGGAAGCTGCTAAATCGAATCCGTTAGCAAGTATAAAAAACAAATAAAGAACATATGTTCAGGACCCGTAAAATTGGCATTTTGTTATCAAATTAATAATAAAGACTATAAAAAAATGAAAGAAACTTATTATTTTTAAAGTTTCTTTCATTTTTAATAATTTCTATTTTTTCATTTTTCTTATTCCAGGATATATTTCCTCTGTTAACTCTTCTAATTCTGTGTCATTATCAACACCAAGTTCATCAAAGTATACAATATTATCAAATGCATCTACATAGTCATTTTCTAAATCCATTTTATTTAGGATATCATTATAGTTTTCCAATGTAATTTCTTCATCTATATTTTCTTCAGAATCCTTCTTTTCTTCATTTAATGCCTCTAATGCATTTTTTAATTCTTCTTCTATAAATGAATTTTCTTCTACAGTCTTTGCTATATCATCAATATTTATGGCCCTTATATCTATCCCATCTTCTTCTAAACATTTACCGCAATTATCACATATTTTTTTTGAAAAAAGATCACAATAGTCATCTTCAGTATATTTATAAGTCATTAAATCACCACCTGTTTATTTTAACCTTATTATTTTATCAGTTTATTTAAAATATTTCAACTAAAATATTTTATAAATAGAAGAACATAGGTTTGATATAGTATTACGATTATGATATAATGATAACAAAAGCGAGGTGTTGAAAATGCGAGAAGTAAGTGATAAACAAAGTGAAATTTATGAGTTTTTAAAGACTTTCACTGATAACAAAGGATACCCTCCTTCAGTAAGAGAAATCTGTGAAGCTGTTGGGTTAAGATCGACATCATCCGTTCATGGTCATCTTAAACGTTTAGAGTCAAAAGGATTAATAAAGAGAGATCCAACTAAACCAAGAGCTCTTGAGATTATAGATCATTCTTCAAGAAAGGAAATGGTTAACATTCCCATTATAGGGAAGGTTACAGCTGGTATGCCTATACTAGCTAATGAAAATGTTGAAGGGATATTCCCTGTTCCACTTGATTATATTAAGCATAATAAAGAGCTATTTATGTTAAATGTAAGTGGAGAAAGTATGATTAATGCTGGTATTTTCGATGGTGATTTAGCTATAATTGAAAAATGTCAGACGGCAAGAAATGGTGAAATTATAGTTGCTTTAATAGAAAATGAGGCTACTTTAAAAACATTTTATAAAGAAAATAATTATATAAGATTACAACCTGAAAATGATAAAATGGATCCAATTATAGTTGAAGACTGCGTCATTTTAGGTAAATTAGTTGGTTTATTTAGGACATATTAATAATTAAGGAATCATACACTATTGTATGATTCTTTTTTATTATATTTTAAAGGTGTGTGGTTCTTATGCAAATTGTTTTAGGTAGATTTATAAAGAAAAAGGAGGATTTTGATAGTGAAAATATTATTTGCCCAATCAAGGATTATGATAGAGATAAATATTTAAATAGAAGAATAATTATTAGGATTTTATTTGTTATTTTATATGGGTATGGATTAGGCTATATAATTGCATTGAATTCAAATACCATTAATGACCTAAAAATTATAGTAATAAATTTTGCATTATTTTATGTTATTAACTTTTATTTAATTCAAATACCCCATGAATTTATTCATATACTCTTCTATTCAAAGGCATTTAGTAACAAAAAAAATAAATTAGTATTTTTTAATAAAAAAAGAATTGTAACAACAGAGCTTGAGGAAGATATAAATCAATGGCGTATTATTTTAAGCTTAATTACTCCATTTTTGCTATTTTCTATACTGCCTATAGTATTAATTAGTAATATAGGATTTGACATATATTTATATACATTATCATTTGCAAATGCAATATTATCAGCTGAAGATTTATTAAATATTATATTACTATTCTTTTCTAAGGAAAATAGTGAAGGTAAAAAAACTTTATATGTAATTCCTAATAATTATGATTACTTATTAAATAATGATACTTCTTCCGTAGAAAATAGTGAATTATCTAATGTTAATATTGATGAATCTGATATAAAGTTAGATGATACTTCTCTCCTACCAACTAATATTGAATTAGAACTTAATGAAAGTAACATTGCTGATATTAATCTTAATAAAGAACAGTTAGAAGAAAATAAAGTAAATGATGTTATTATAGAAAATGAAGAAGAATGTAAAGCTTGTGAAGATAGTATTAATAATACTTGTATTGATGAAGGTATACAAGAAAGTGTTGAAGATATTGATATTGTGGATGATGAATATAAATCTAATATATATGAAGATGTAAGTAGTTTAATACAAGACCATTCTATAAATGATGATAAAAATAACTTTAATAATATAATGGTAAATAAGTTGATTGGTGAAATTGATATGTTTAGCCTTGAAGAAAACAATCAAAAAGAAGAAAATAATGAGTCAGATAATGAGGTGTCAGTGACAGATGATTCTTTTATAAGTAATAAATCTAATGAATTAATTAGTGTAATTGAACAATCTATTATTAAGGAAAATTAATATTATTATAAATAAAAAAAGCGAAGAAGTTCTTCGCTTTTTTATTTATAATATGCTATTTAAAGAAATTAATATACCAATTTTAGCATGGTCAAATGTTAAACCACCTTGAAGGTATGCTATATAAGGATCTCTTATAGGAGCATCAGCTGATAGTTCAATTGAAGATCCTTGAATAAATGCACCAGCTGCCATAATAACTTCATCATTATATCCAGGCATTGCCCATGGTTCACATTCAACATAAGAATCAATAGGTGAACCTTTTTGGATTCCCTTACAGAATTTAATTAATTTTTCTCTATCATTAAATTTTATAGCTTGAATTATATCACTTCTTTTATCATTATATTTAGGTAATACTTCAAATCCTGCTATCTCCATTATTCTAGCACAGAATACAGCCCCTTTAAGAGCTTCCATTACTATATGAGGTGCTAAGAATAGTCCTTGATAAAATTGTCTCATAACACCGAATGTAGAGCCGCACTCCCCTCCTATACCTGGAGTTGTTAATCTATATGCAGCTTGTTCAACGTATTCCTTTTTACCAGCGATATATCCACCCGTTGGAGCAATACCACCACCAAGATTTTTAATAAGTGAACCAGCGATTAAATCAGCACCAACATCTGTAGGTTCTATAGTATCAATTAATTCACCATAGCAGTTATCAACAAATACGCATACATCACTTCTTATTTCTTTTATTACTGAGATTATTTCACCAATTTCAGATACTAAGAATGATTTTCTCCAGCCATATCCTGTACTTCTTTGAATATGTACTAATTTAATTGTTGGATCTTCTTTAAGAACCTTTATAATAGCTTCAGTATCGAATTTACCATCCTTTAAGTCAACTTGCTTATAATTTACTCCATATTCCTTTAATGATCCTATATTTTCTTTACCGCTAATTCCAATAATGTTATGTAAGGTATCATATGGTGCTCCACTGATACATACCATAGTATCATTTGTTCTTAAGTTACCCATTAAAGCACATCCTATAGCATGAGTACCATTTACGAAGTGTGGTCTAACTAAAGCACTTTCAGTATTGAATATTCTTGCATAAACTTTATCTAAAGTATCTCTACCAACATCATCATAACCATAACCAGATGAATTCGTAAAATGCATATCGCTTATTCTTTCTTCTTGAAATGCATTAAGGACCTTAAGTTGGTTATATTCTCTTATTTCATCATAAATTTTAAATTGTTCTTCTACATCATTTAGAGCTTGCTTGTATACTTCAAATACATTTGGCTTAATGTTGTATGCTTCCATCATTAACTTTTCTGTTTCTTTTAACATTAAAGTTCCTCCATTTTATAATATTTCATAACTATTATATATAATATAATACAAAATATAAAGTTTTTACACAAAATAATTGAAAAGTAATGAAAAAGGAACTGCAATTTGCAGTTCCTAGATGTTTTCATTATCAGAAAAAGGTAATGGTTTTGCTGGTGTAATAGTAGTAATTGAATGTTTATATATAAGCATTTGTTTACCTTCACTATCTAAAATTACAGTAAAACTATCGAATCCTTTAACGATACCTCTTAATTGAAATCCATTTACCAAATAAATAGATACAACTGTTTTACTTTTTCTAGCATTGTTTAGAAAGATATCTTGAATATTATTGCTTTGTTTATTCAATATAACCACCTCCATGGCTAATAACTAATTAGATTTTATATCATTTGTTATTATATTAATTATCTCTTCATCAGATAATTCATCTTTATTTAAGAAAATAGCTCTAGGATCTTTTCTAAACCATGTTAATTGACGTTTAGCATAATTTCTTGATCCTTGTTTAATCATTTCTGTAGCCTCTTCTAATGATATAGAATTTTCAAGATACATTAAAATTTCTTTATATCCTATACCCTGCATTGCCTGCATAAAAGAATTATACCCATTTTCTTTTAATTTAATACATTCATCTAAAAGTCCTTTTTCAAACATAATATCTACACGTTTATTAATTCTTTGATAAAGCTTTTCCCTATCCATGTTTAACGTATAGTAATGTACATCATATTTAGTTTTGTAGAAGTCCTCTCCTGCATTAAAAGAACTAAATGGTTTATTAGTTACTTTATACACTTCAAGAGCTCTTATAACCCTTTTTCTATTGTTTGGATGTATTGATTCATAACTTATTGGATCAATATCTTTAAGCATATTGTGAATATAAGTATCACCATGTTCTTTTGCAAGTTCTTCTAATTCTAATCTATAAGCTTCATCATTAGTTGCATCGGTAAAATTCATATTACATGTTAATGCATTTATATAAAGCCCTGTTCCTCCAGTTAAAATAGGAAGTTTATTTTTTGCTAGTAAGTCATCAATAATAGGTTGCGCCATAGTTTTAAAATCTACTACAGAAAATGGTTTATCGGGTGTAGTAACATCTATCATATGATGTTTTATTCCATCCATTTCTTCAGTAGTAATTTTAGCTGACCCTATATCCATGTATTTATATATTTGCATAGAATCAGTGGATATTATTTCGCCGTTTAACCTTTTAGCTAATTCTATCGATAAAGCTGTTTTTCCTACTGCAGTAGGACCAGCTAATACAAGTATTTTATTATTCATTTTTTTACCTTCCTATACTATTCGTCTAAACTTTTTGTCTAATTCATATTCAGTAAATTTTATTATAACAGGTCTTCCATGTGGACAGTTAAATGGATTATCAATATATCTTAAGTCAGAGATTAATTTTTCCATTTCTATTTGTGTAAGGTAATCATTAGCTTTAACAGCTGCTTTACATGCCATTGTTGCAATTTTATTTAACTTTACCTCTACAGTTTTTCCGCTTCCTAAGTTTTTTAAATTATCAATTATACTTAATAAAAAGTTCCTTGCATCTAATTTTCCTAAGAAGTACGGTACTTCCTTTAATGAAATTGTATTTCCCCCAAACTCTTCTATAACAAAGCCAGAATTAATGAAAATTTCTTTGTTTTCCTTATAACACTCATAATCATCTAAGGATAAATCTATAAGGCAAGGAATAAGAAGTTGTTGTACTACTATTTCTCCATTTTCTATATCATTAGCATATTTCTCATATAGTATTTTTTCATGAGCTGCATGCTGATCAATTATATAAAGTGTATCTGAGTATTCTGCCAAAATATAAGTTTTATTAAATTGACCGATTACTCTTAAGTCTGGAAATTTAGCTTTTCTTATCTGTGATAAGTCTTCTTGAGTTTCTTTGATTTCGTTAACTGTATTACAATTGCTGTTAGTAAATGAATTATTCTTATTATAGTAATTTGAATCAACACTTTCACTTTTTTCAATATAATTAGTGTTAATAGGTGAAGTATAAAGTGATGTATTGTCATTTACTGAATTATTATTAATAGGTTGAAGTTTATTTTTATTTATTTCCTTTAGTCTATTATATAAGTCCTCTTCTTTTGCTACATCATGAATAGTAATATTATTGTATATATCATTAATAGATGGTTCAACTTTATTGTTTTGTATTAATGTTTCACTTGTTTCAGAATGTGCTGTAGTTGCAGATGTTGTTAAAGGTATATTTGTATCTAAATTCAACTTAATTTCTTCAATTTCTTCTACTGGTTCTTTATTTTCTTTTTCAGCAAATGAATTAAAGATATCTTCTCTTAAAGCAGTATGAACAGAATCAAATACTCTTTTATATATAGTCCTTTCATCTTTAAATTTAATTTCAGCCTTTGTTGGATGTATATTAACATCAATATCTTCAGGATTTAATTCTATAAACAAAACAAAGAAAGGAAACTTATTTACAGTTGAAAATGATTTAAAGGCATTTTCTACTGCTGCAACAATAGTTTTATTTTTTATATATCTATTATTAACAAAGATACTTTCATTATTTCTTGAACCTCTAGCAATTAGTTCTTTACCTATATATCCATAGACTTTTAAATAATCATCTTCATAATTAAAAGGCAATACATGCTCAGAAATGTTTTTACCATATATAGTTCTAATAGCATTTAATAAATTACCATCTCCATATGTATGAAGAGTTTTTTTGCCATTATTAAATAACTTAAATGAGATATTAGGATTACATAATGCAACTCTTAAAATAATATCATTAATTAAACTTCCTTCTCTTGAAGTAGATTTTAAAAACTTTCTTCTTGCAGGAACATTATAAAATAAATCTTTTACTTCCATATAAGATCCATTGTTCATACCAAAATCATTTAAAGACACTTTTTCTCCAGCTTCTAAAATTAATTCTTTCCCAAAATCACAATCAGAAGTTTTACTTCTAAATGTTAATTTTGAAACAGAAGCAATTGATGGAAGTGCTTCACCTCTAAAACCTAAAGTATTGATAGAGTAAATATCTTCAACATTTTTTATTTTAGAAGTTGCATGGGGCATAAAGGCTTTTTCTATATCAAGGTTATGTACACCTACCCCATCATCTATTACTCTAATTGTTGATATTCCACCCTCTTCAATTTCTACGGTAATATTTTTAGAATTAGCATCAATTGAATTTTCAACAAGCTCTTTTACTACAGAGGAAGGGCGCTCTACAACTTCCCCTGCAGCTATCTTATTAGATGTATGCTCATCTAATATATTAATTCTTTTCATAGAGCACCTCCTATTTCAGTTTTTTTGCATCTTGAACAATTTTAAATAAAGTATTCATTGCATCTAATGGTGTCATAGTCATTACTTCTATATTAGCAATTTCATTTAATAAGCTTTCTTTACCAATCATATTAAAATCAATTTGCATCATTTCAGTATTTTCTTTTACTACTATAGGTTCCTTTTCAGTATTAATTTTAGAAGGTATTTCTGTGACTTTTTTATCTTCTATAACTTCAACCTCTTCTTTTTCAACAGCAGCTTCTTCTTTAACTTTTATGCTATTATCGTTGATTTCTTTATAGTTATTAAATAACTTATCAATTTCTATTGATTTTTCATTTTCTAATTTACATAAAATATGCTTAGCTCTATCTATTACTTCTATAGGTAATCCAGCAAGCTTTGCTACTTCAATACCATAAGATTGGTCAGCTCCACCTTCAACAATTTTTCTTAAGAATATAACTTGATCATCACTTTCTTTTACTGCAACAGAATAGTTTTTAACACCTTCTATTATTCCCTCTAATTTAGTTAATTCATGGTAATGTGTAGCAAATAAAGTTTTACATTTTAAATTACTATTATTAGATATATATTCTATTACTGACCAAGCAATGCTTAATCCATCATAAGTTGAAGTACCTCTTCCTACTTCATCTAATAAGACTAAGCTATTAGGTGTAGCATTTTTTAATATGTTTGATACTTCCCACATTTCAACCATAAATGTAGATTTTCCACCTGCTAAATCATCTGAAGCACCGATTCTTGTAAAGATCTTATCACAAACTGATATATTAGCACTTCTAGCAGGAACAAATGAACCTATTTGTGCCATTAATGTAATTAAAGCCACCTGTCTCATATAAGTAGATTTACCTGCCATGTTAGGTCCTGTAATTAATAATAATCTATTATCAGTAGTATTAATTGTAGTATTATTAGATACAAATTCACCATTGCCTATTACCTTTTCTACAACTGGATGTCTTCCATCAGTTATATATAAGTCTCCATTAGTATTAATTTCAGGGCGTACATAATCATTGTCTACTGCTACCTTAGCTAATGTAGAAAGTGCATCTAATGATGAGATTATATTTGCACTGCATTTTAATCTTGGAATTTGAGCTTCAACTTTATCTCTAAGTTCTACAAATAATTCGTATTCAAGGGCCATAAGATGTTCATCTGCACCTAAAATCTTTTCTTCTACTACTTTTAATTCTTCAGTGATATAACGTTCTGCATTTGCTAGTGTTTGTTTTCTTATATATCTTCCTTCAGGAATTAAATTGTAGTTTGCTTTAGATATTTCGATATAATATCCAAACACTTTATTGTAACCAATTTTTAGTGACTTAATGCCTGTAAATTCTCTTTCTTTACTTTCTAATGAAGCTATCCATTGCTTTCCATTTAATTTAGCCTCTCTTAGCTCATCTACCTTGCTTGAATATCCTTCCCTTATAATATTACCTTCTTTAACAGAAGTTGAAGGATCGTCTAATAAAGCTTTTGAAAGAAGAGTTCTAATATCATCTAACACATCTAAATTGCTATACCAATCAGATAATAGGTCAGCTTTACATACTGATAGCTTTTCTTTTATTTCAGGTAGTTTCATTAAAGACATATTTAATGAAACTAAATCTTTAGCATTTACATTTTTATTAGATATTTTACCAACAATTCTTTCTATATCATAAATGTTCTTTAGTGATTCTCGTAATTCCTCAGTAAAATAAATGTTATTAAATAATTCATCTACAGAGTCTAAACGCTTATTTATTTCTTCCTTATTAATTAAAGGCTCTTCAATCCATTTTCTAATTGTTCTTCCGCCCATAGTAGTAGATGTTTTATCTAATACCCAAATTAAACTACCTTTTTTTGATTTTTCCTTTAAGTTTTCAGTTAATTCAAGGTTTCTTCTTGAACTACTATCTATAGTCATATAATTTACTATGTCATATGATTCTAAAACATTTATATTAGAAAGACTCATCTTTTGAGTATCTAATATGTATTTTAATAATATTGAAGAGGCAATTTTACTTCTTAAATCTAACCCAGCTACTTCTACTTCACTAAATTGATTTATAAGTTCTTCATCACTACAATTAAAATTCATAACATTTTTCTTAGTAATTAATGCATTTGAAATATTATGTATTTCATTTAAAAGTTCTTCATTAAAGTTTATATCAACAAGCACTTCTTTTGGTGATATTTTTGATACCTCATCTAAAAGTGTTGTCTTTAATTCTTTAAAGAATGTTGTTTTAAACTCTCCAGTAGAAATATCTGAAGACGCTATTCCATAATATCCATCAGCATTATAAATAGCCATTATATAAGTATTTTTATATTCCTCTTCACCATTATTTTCTGAGTATGTTCCTGGAGTTATTACTTTAATTACATCTCTTTTTACAATTCCTTTTGCTACAGCAGGATCTTCAACTTGCTCACATATTGCAACTTTAAATCCCTTGCTTACTAATCTTGAAATATAGTTAGATGCAGCATGGAATGGAATTCCACACATTGGAGCTCTTTCTTCTAAGCCACATTCCCTTCCTGTTAAAACTAATTCTAACTCTCTTGAAGCTGTCTTTGCATCTTCAAAGAACATTTCATAAAAGTCACCTAATCTATAAAAAAGGATACAATCTTGATATTTATCCTTAATTTCCATGTATTGTCTCATCATGGGTGTTAATGCCATGTTAGTTACCTCCGTTGTATTTAAAATACATTTTCTAGTGTTTATCTCATTTTAAGAATAATTTTAAAATGAAAATATGTATAATGTATATATAAAGAAATTTTTATTTGACGTTTTTTTGACGTTTTTTTGACGTTTTTTTGACGAATTAATTTTTTAGACAAACGTTTTTGCCGAATTCCTAAATATAAATTACTTATTAATTGTAAACTGTAAAATTCAATGTTTCAAGCTAAAATTAAAAGGACTAGGTATATTACCTTAGTCCTTTACTAATGTGAAAGCTATAAAGATTAGCAGTATAAATATTATATTTTCAATTAAGCTATTTGTCTTTATTAATTTAAACCCATATCTATGTTTTATAAATGGATAAAATAATGGAATTCCCATTACTGTAAAACTATCTGCTATTAAATGCATATTAACTCCTATAAAATAAGATAGACTTAATTCTGTACTTATTACAGAAAATAATAAGCTGCTAATAAATAAAAATAATAAACTATGAGTTATAGTTCTATGCTTAATATGAAATTTAAAATCAAGATCCGGTGTCATTGTTCCTGCTATAGTTCCAAGCGCACAAGTAATAGGTTCTAAATTTAAATATCTGATTGCTAATATTGTACTAATTACTCCTATTGTTATATGTGTTCTTTTCATCATGCGATATCACCTTACATTATTATATGTAAAAACGCTAGATAATACACCTAGCCTACTTTAACTCTTCAGGTAATTTAGTTATAAAAGTAGTTATAGCCTTTTCTCTTCCTCTCCCTTCTTCAATCCATTTAGTAATGTTATCTTTTTTATTTATATCTGCTCCTAACATCGCTTGTATAAATGGATTTTTCTGAAGAATAACTATTCTATTTAGTATTCCAATTATTAAACTTTCTCTAGTTCCAATTATTTTCCATTCTTTATCTCTTTCATTAATCTAAATACCATATTTGTTCTACATAGGTGGGGAGTGTACTTGTAGGATTTGTGGTAAGATAAAAAATAGTAGATTATCTACTCTTTTTTATAACAGTATATTAAGGTTATTCCTCTAAATCTACTCGACAAATTTGAATTTATCGTTCTGTAACTGATACAGGATCAAGAAAAAACAATCCTGAGTTATTATCGAACCTTTTTATCTTTGCAACAATTCGTACATTTTTCCCAACCTCAATTTCATCTTCTAAATATAAAGTATCTAAATTTAAATCATGAGCATTAACATCTTCAAATTTAAACGCTGGTCCAGTTTGATGATTAGGGTCATAATCACATGCAAACATAAGAATATCATATCTTGTATCATAATTTCCATGGTTTACTAAATAATCAATTCTACCATCAAACTCAATAGTTCTTCCTTCATACTTATTTGCAAAACTTGAATATGATTCATCTATTTCTGCTTTCTTTGATAGTATACTAGAAAGTTCATCACAATTATCAATAGTCAACACTTCATCAGATATATCTTATATAATATTTTGGCCATTGTTTTCAGTAGACTCTTCTTTATTTGTATTTTCTTCTGTTTTATGTTCAGTTACTTCACTCTCTTTTTCTGGCAACGCATGATATCTTATAATAACCTCAGTATCTGCTTTAACCCACTCATATGGTGAATAGTTAAAATCTCCACCTACAGAAACCTCTTCTACTTCGCCTTCTTTTGTCAGGCAACCAATAATCAAGTCTTCTATTTTTTCTAGCTTAATATTAGTAAAACCATTCTCTTCAAATGATTCTATAACACTTTGGTAATCTTGACCTTTCATTATAGAAGAACCTGACGGTGTTTTAGCTTCTCCAATATGATTGCTACTACTATCACACGCAATGAGAATAATGCAACAAAAGATAGCTAATAAAATAAATATAAATTTCTTCATAATTTACCCACCTCAGCCATTAAAGTTCTATTTATATAGTAATTTACTAAACAACTAACTCACCAAATAATACAATTTTGATTTATTATATTATATTTTGGTAAATATAATACCATTAATTAAATAATTATAAATATAGATTGTAGTTCTTGATTGACTTTTTAAAATGGTTATTTTAATATTTTTAAAATTTATCAATTAATATGTTATATGCCTTATTATATATTGTATAAAAACACACATTCTATTACTCCTCAACTAAGGATGGTGTTTTACGAAAAATGTATTGTTAAATATAAAGATGTAAATGAAAATTATAATTGCTGGTGTAATAGTTCTTGGTCTACTAATTGCTCAACTAAAAATTTAAGAAATGAAAATACTTATGAAATTACTCCTGGTGCTTATTGTTGCTATAGACTTTGTGGAGAGAGAAAAATAAAAGAGTAGGTTGTCCTACTCTTTAAACTATTACTTTCTTATATTATGTTCTAATAACATTTTTTACAAGGTTCATAATTCTTTTGAGCCTCTTCTAATGTTATTTGTCTTGCATTTGCTGAATTAGTATTACCACAATTATTAGTTCTATGATATTTTGTACCTGTTGCAGTTATCCAAACCATTTCACTAACATTATTTTGTGTCTGTGCAGTTGCTTCTTGCTGAAGCCTCTCTTGTTCTACTCTCCTTGCTTCCTCTGCAATTCTTGCTTCTTCTGCCTTTTTGACTTCCTCAGCTAATCTAGCCTCTTCCGCTGCTTTTGCTTCTGCAGCAATTCTCTCTTCTTCAGCTTTCTTTTCTGCTTCTTCTCTAGATTCCTTATCGTTAGCTAAGTAAGTACCTTTATTACATTCAGTAGAAACGCCTTCTCCTGTTGATTTGAAGATTATATCCCCACATTCATCTGATCTATGAATTTCAATATTTGCACTTTCTAACTTAGATAAAACCTCTGAGTTTGGATGTCCATAGCTATTCTTCCCGGTTAGAATTACTGCATATTCTGGTTTAACCTTATCTAAAAATCCTTGGGTTGTACTATTTTTAGAACCATGATGTCCTATTTTTAATACATCAACATCCTGCATTTTTGATAAAATTTTATTTTCTGTTTCTTCTCCAGCATCTCCAGTTAATAAAAATTTATCTTCTCCATTTACAAATAAAGTTACTAATGAACTTTCATTACTATCGCTTCCCCCAGATGTATTGAAAAATTGAATATAACTGTTACTTGTTAGTTCAAATTTAGATTCTTCTAATGGTACCGATGGATTTATACCTTTATTTGCACTTGCATTAATTACATCTGTGTATGTTTGAGAATCTGAACTTCCATTGCCGACAAAAAATGTTCCAATTTCAAAATTGTTTATTACGGCATCTAATCCCCCACAGTGATCTGCATCTGGATGAGTATTAACTAAATAATCTATTTTCTTTATTTCTAAATTATTTAGATAATTTACCATCAACGATTCATCATCATTATCACCAGCATCAATTAAAACTGACTTATCATCTTGTAAAATTAATATCGCATCTGAATTGCCAGTATTAATGAAATGTACAGTTGCTTCAGTCAACTCTTCTTCTACTACCGTTGTAGCTACTTCTTCAATATCATCTTCCTCAACTTTTTGAACTATTGCACTATTATTACTCTCTGTATTATCTACTGGTGTAGTGTTTACCCCTGCAAAAATAAATGTAGCAACAAATATTGCTGCTAGACCTCCAAAATAATGTTTTGATTTTAAGTTTATTTTTTTATTAAAAAAATAAACACCTATTGGAGCAATTACAAATGATGCTGCAAAAAATCCTACTGAATCTATTCCTAATCCAACAAAAGCTAATGAGAAAAACATTATAATCGTTCCAATTATAAATCTAAGTAAATTAAACTTATTGTTTATCACTTTATCATCCCCCTTAAATATTTTCAAATTGATTATAGCATTTAATAGTATTTATTGTAAACTTTTAAGATATTTTAGTACATTTAATATATATATAACATATTAGGGGTAATAACCTTTACTACTATTTAATAACTTTTTATAAATAGTAGTATGTCTTAAATTTAATAATTTTTTATATATTTTAATAAATTGAAGTATTGAGTATATATTTTGTATTATATATTTACCCATTAATTTTCATGGTTTTTTTATCCCTAAATAGCTTATAGCAATATTTTTCAACAAAATAAAAAAAAGGCTAGTAAGTAAGATTTCTCCTACCTACTATCCTTTAAATAATTAATCTACTATTTTTTTTATATCTTCTAACTTAATTTCTAACTCTTCACAACGTTTCTTAATAGCTTCTAAACTATCATCATTGTATATTTTTCTATTTTCACAGAATCCATATTGTAAATAATGATCTATTCCGGAACTATAACTTCCTTTCTTAACTGCTGCAGCTACATCAGGATTAAGTTCTAAATAAGAACCTTCATTGTATTCCGCTGGTATAGGTGGTAAAGCTAATCTGCCTTCTTTCTTTCCATAGTCAACATAATGCTTATATGGATTATTTTTATAAGTTGTACTGTTAGATACATCAGCGTATTTTTTTAAATACCAATTTTGACTAAATACATACATAGAATAATTCATCTCCTCATTATCTTCTTTATTATTTTCTTTTATTTCTACATCTATCTTTTTATTAACAATAGCTTCAGCTATAGCTTTTCCAATTGTATCTGATCCTAGCTTTCTATATAATGCTACATCTTCGGTCGCTTCTACAAAGCAAGTTTCTACTATCATTGATTTCATATTAGTATGCTTTAATTCATATAAACCAGTTCTAATTTTTTGCCCTCTATTTTTAAATCCTAACTCACCTAATCCATTAACAACTCTTTGAGCTATATCATGAGTTGAATATACACATACTTCACTTCCTAATGCACCATTATAGCTATCATAAGCTTTATTAAAGTGAATAGATACAAATAAATCAGCGCCCCAATTATTAGCTTTATTAACACCATAACTTAAATCTGAAGATGAAGATGAAGTTGAATCTGGTGGAGTTACATCTAAAACCTCATTACCTAATTGTTTTAAATATTTTATAACTGCATCTTTTACTTTTCTATCTTCTGTTAACTCATCTAGTATACCTCTTGCCCCTGGAACTTTTGGGCAATGTCCACCTCTAACTGCTATTTTCATTATTAACACACTCCTTTTAATTTATATTATGAAAACTCATATATTATTGATAATAAAAAGAGAGCCTATTGGCCCTCAAAATTATTCTTTATCTATTAACTTATCACTTACACCTGCTATGTAGGCTTTAGTATTTTGGTTTGGATCATTAAGCAATCCTAATAAAATTTTATTAACTAGTAATTCTTATCTTAAACTTTAAAGTACATAAACATTAAAATAAGGATAACTCTAATATTAAGAGCTATCCTTATTTCATTTATTTTACTGCTTCACCAACTAATGAGAAGTTTTGTGCTTTAGTAACTTGAACATTTACTATGTCACCAACTTTTACATCATCACCAGTAAAGTTAACTAATCTTCCGTTTCTTGTTCTTCCTGAAAGTTTACTTTCATCATTTTTGCTAGTACCTTCTACTAATACTTCAACTACCTTACCATCATAAGATTTATTTTTTGCTATAACTCCAGCATTAACAGCTTCAACTAATCTATTGAATCTATGATGCTTATCTTCTTCAGAAACTTGATCTAACATCATATCAGCAGGTGTATTATTTCTTCTTGAATATATAAAAGTAAATGCTGAGTCATATTGAACTTCTTTTACTAATTCTAAAGTATCTAAGAAATCTTCTTCAGTTTCACCAGGGAATCCAACAATTATATCAGTTGTTAATGAAACATCTGGGATTTCCTTTTTGATTTTATTAACTAAAGACATGTAGTATTCTCTAGTATAATGTCTATTCATTTTCTTTAATATTCTATCAGATCCACTTTGAACTGGTAAATGAATTTGTTCACATAGCTTTCCACATTCTTTCACAGCCATAATAACATCATCATTTAAATCTTTTGGATGAGAAGTCATAAATCTTAATCTTTCTAATCCATCTATTTCATTAATCATTCTTAAAAGATCAGCAAATGAAACCTCTTCCTCTAGACCTTTACCATAAGAGTTAACATTTTGACCTAATAAAGTTATTTCTTTATATCCTTGAGATACTAGTTCTTTTATTTCTTTAATTATATCTTCAGGTTTTCTAGATCTTTCTCTTCCTCGTACATATGGAACTATACAGTACGTACAGAAGTTGTTACATCCATACATAATAGTAACAAATGCTTTAACATCACTTTGTCTATCAATTGGTAATCCTTCAACAATTTCTTCTTCTTTATTGAAGATTTCTTTTATTTGGACACCTTCTGTTCTAACTCTATTTAAATATTCAGGGAACTTATAAGCATTATGTGTACCAAATATTATGTTAACATAAGGGAATTGACTTAATATTTTATCAGCCATTCCTTCTTGTTGCATCATACAACCACAAATACCAATTATTAAATCTGGATTTTTTTCTTTTAATTTTTTTAATTGACCTAAGTTACCAAACACCTTATTTTCTGCATTCTCTCTTACACAACAAGTGTTAAATAAGATTATACTTGCTTCATTTTTATCTTCAGTTCTAGTATAGCCTAATCTTTTAAGCATTCCAGAAAGCTTTTCAGAATCTTCTTCATTCATTTGACAACCATATGTATGAATATAATAGTGCTTTATTTTTTCACTATCAGTTTCTTTCATATTATCTAATAATTTATAATCAAAATCTTTAGCCATTATTAATTCCTCCATTGTTATTTATGTAAAATCAAATCATAATGTATTATAACATAAAATTTTGTAAAAAATAAAGAGTAAAAGCTTTAATAGCTAATACTCTTTTAATCCTGATTTCAAAAAATACTTAAAAACATATGTTTTTTATCTATCTTTCCCATTTATTAATAATTGATTTAGGTTTAAACCCTATCCAATTATATAATTTTAGAGCGCTATAATTATTCTCTTCAACTCTAATAAATAGGTCATTAATTTTCATCATTTTCGATCTATTAATTAAATCATTTAATAGTATTTTACCAAATCCATAACCCCTAAACTCTTTAAGGATTCCAAAATTAACTACAGTGTACATATCACGATTAAATATTATTTGACCATAACCTATTGCAATATTATTTAATTTTATAAACAAAGATAAGTCTTCCATATAATAATCTTGTTCAATGTCATTTTGTATATCCTCTACTTCTAAAGGAACTCTTGTCGTAGCCGAAAAAACTGAATTTTGTATTTTGCATCTTAACTCTTCTTCTTTATTTAAAATTACTTTTTCAGTAGTAATTTTAATTTTTCTTATATTCCCATTATATAAGTTGTTTAAAGAATTAATTACATTATAATTATGCTCTAAGGTATTTTTTAAAATAGCAACTTGAGATTCTTTATGATAATTACTTAATTTAATGTTCATTAATAAAGATGGTTTAATTTTATTAAATCCTAAATTTATAAGCATTTTATTAGTATCTTCATCGTTGCATGTTTCATAAGAGAGAATAGTATTGTTAAAGCCTTTTAAAATTTCTGGATTTAATAAATCAATATATTCTGGTTTGATATATAAAGACCAAACTCTCACAGGAATTTCTACTGGAATTTCATACCATATATATCCGATAACCTCTTTCCCGTAGATAAATAACTTAACAAATTTTTTTAGAAAAATTTTCAGAAAAAATTTTTCGTTTTCATAGTATTCAAAAAAGTTTTTATCATAATTTTCTTTACTAAATCTCTCTAAATTTAAGTTTTTAAAATTCTCAAAATTATTACTGGATAACCTTTCTAATAATACCATACATAACCCCTAAACCTAACTTTCTAATAATCCCCTTATAGATAAAAAGATTACACTTATATATATGTGTAATCTTTCTTTATATTGCTAAAATTATTGAGCATCTTTAATGCTTAAAGCAATTCTTTTGTTTTCTTTATCAATACTTAGTATTATACATTTTACTTCTTCGTTAATGCTTAATACTTCAGATGGGTGTTTAATATGGTCATGACTTATTTTTGATATATGAACTAATCCATCAATGCCTGGTTCTAATTCTACAAATGCACCAAAATCATTAATTCTTACAACTTTTCCAAGTACAGCTGAGTTTACAGCATATTTTTCATCTACTACGCTCCATGGTTCAGGAGTTAAAGCTTTGATACTTAAAGATAATTTCTTTTCAACTTTATCTAAGCTTAGTATTTTTACATCAACAATTTCACCAATTTTTAATATTTCTTCACATGAGTTAATATGTTTCCAAGAAATTTGAGATAAGTGAATTAAACCATCAATTCCATTGATTTCTGCAAAAGCACCAAACTTTGTGAATCTTTTAATTTCTGCTTTCACTACATCTCCTTCGTTTAATACTTCCCATGCAGCAGCTTCTTTTTCTGCTTTAGCTTCTTCTAAAATCACCTTTCTTGAAGCAACAATCTTTGAAAGGTTGTCTCTAGAAAAATCTATTAGTCTTACGTTTAATGTTTTTCCAACTAAGCTTTCTTTATCTTCAATGTATCTTATGTCTATTTGTGAAGCCGGTATAAATATTCTAACTCCATTATAATAAGCAACTAACCCTTTTTCCTTAGCATCTTTTATAACAACATCAAATTCAGCTTTTGTATTAAATAACCCTTCAAGCTTTTCTAAAGTAGCTTCTTTTTCATACTCTAATCTTGATAATACAACGTAATTATCTTCATTTTTTAATTTTATTACTTTAGCTTTAATTTTATCGCCTACTTTTAAGCTTTCTAAAACTGAATTTATTCTATCCTCAGCTGCTAATTCTTTGAAAGGAATAACACCATCAGATTTATATCCAACTAAAGATATTTGTAATTGACTATCTTTAATTGAAAGTATTTCACCTTCAACTTCATCACCTATACGAAATCTTCTATCCATTTCATTCATTAAAATTAATTGTTCTTCCATTTTTAAAATCCCTCCATAATCTTGATTACTTCTTTTATAATCCAATCTGGAGTTGACGCTCCAGCTGTTACCCCTATAGTTTTTATATCTTTGTCTTTAAAAATATCTTTTGAGATTTCATTAGCATTTTCAATGTGAATAGTATTTTCACAATTTTTCTTAGCTATTTCATATAACTTTGTAGTATTTGAACTATGTTTTCCACCTACTACTATCATAAAATCAACTTTTTTTGATAGCTCATAAACACTTTTTTGTCTTTCTTCTGTTGCTGCACAAATAGTATTAAATGATTTTAAATCATCAAAAGTATTTAATGATAGATTATTAATAGTTTTTTCCCAATTTTCTTCTTTTTCAGTAGTTTGAGATACAACACATACTTTTCCAGATAAATCTTTGTTAAAGCTACCATCTTTTGTAATGATAGCAGAATCATTACACCAGCCATTAATTCCTATTACTTCTGGATGATTTTCATCTCCTAAAATAACAATTTTATAACCTTCATTCGAAAACTTATTTACTTTTTTTTGAATATTAGTTACAAACGGACATGTTGCATTAATAACAATAAGTCCTTTATTAGTTAAATAATCCAAAACTTTTTTTGATACACCATGTGATCTTATTAAAATAACATCGCCTTCATTTAGTGTATCTACAGCAGTAATATCTATAGCATATATATTATTTTCCTCTAAATAATTAACTACATCACTATTATGAATTAACGGACCTAATGTATATATTTTTTTATTATACTTATTTTGAGTTTTTATTGCTTCATCTACGGCAAGGTTAACTCCAAAGCAAAAACCAGCATTTTCAGCTAATAATACTTTCATAATATTTCTCCTGTGTTAAAAATATTCTTCTTATCTATTGTAAGGCATTTTCTATAAAATTACAAATTATTTCAGTTACTTCATTAATATTATAGTTTGAACTGTCAATTTCTATTGCATCATCAGCTTTTCTTAAAGGGTCTACTTCTCTATTACTATCAATATAGTCTCTTTTGATGATATCTTCTAGTAGCTTGTCATAATTAACGTCTAACCCTCTATTAACTAATTCTATAAATCTTCTTCTTGCTCTTTCTTCTGGTGTTGCAGTTAAGAAGAATTTGAATTTTGAGTTTTTTAGTACTACAGTACCAATATCTCTACCATCCATAATTACATCATATTTTTCAGACATCTTTCTTTGTAAGCTTACAAGCTTAGCTCTTACTTCAGGAATAGAAGCATATTCAGATACAATTTCACTTATTTCTGGTAGTGTAATTTCATCTTGAATATTAACTCCATCTAAAATTAAATCATCATTTTCAAAATGCATATCCATTTTGTCAATCATATTCATTAATGCATCAACATCTGTTGTTTTAATGTTATTTCTTTTAGCTAATAAAGCTACGGCTCTATACATTGCACCTGTATTAATATACATTAAATCAAATTTTTTACCTACTAATTTTGCAATTGTACTTTTCCCCGCTCCAGCTGGTCCATCTATTGCTACAGATATTCTCATAATAATTATCCACCTTTCAAACATTTACATCTATCTTATGTTCTAGTACATTATAATATTAAAAATAAAATTTCTCAATAATAAAGGAAACTCGACTCCTTTTAGTCGCTGAGTAAGTTTGATTTACTAAATCGAAGATTTAGAATCTTACTTAAGGAAACTCGACTCCTTTTAGTGGCTGAGTACACTAAAGTGTACTTTCAACTAACCAAATTGAGATTTGGAGTTTCAAGCAAGTTCGATTTGCTAAATCGAACTTAAATGCTACTACCTGCTATATAACCTGTTGATAATGCAATTTGCACGTTATATCCTCCAGTAAAAGCATCAACATCAATAACTTCACCGGCAAATGATAAGTTTGAGATTATTTTTGACTTCATTGTTGATGGATCAATTTCTAATGTATTTATACCACCAGCAGTCACTATTGCCTCTTCTATAGGTCTAAGCCCCTTAATTTTAGCTTTAAGATTTTTAAGAAGGTAAACAAGATTTCTTCTTTCTTCTTTAGTAATTACATTGACTTTCTTATTTTCGGGTATATTTGAAAGTTTAATAATTAAAGGAATTATTTTTTTTGGTAATAAATCATCTAAAGAGTTTTTAAATTCTCTATTTTGATACTTTAAGAAATCTTTTTGTATTCTTTTATCTAGGTCACTTTCATTTAGTGCTGGTTTTAAATCTAGAGAAGCTTCATAATTACCATTATCTTTTACATATCTTGATCCAGTTAATACTAATGGACCTGATATTCCATAATTAGTAAACAGCATTTCACCTTGATTTTTATATACTACCTTATCATTTCTTAGAATACTTAAAGATATATTTTTAAGTGATAATCCCATTAGTTCTTTAAGCCATGGTTCATTTAATTCAATTGGAACTAATGAAGGCTTTAAATCTATAATTGTATGTCCAAGAGACTTAGCAAATTTTTGTCCTTCACCTCTAGAACCTGTTAGTGGATATGAAGCACCACCAGTAGCTAAAATAAAATAATCACCATTTAGCTTCGTGGTATTATTTATCTCTACACCAGTTATTTTACCATCTGTATAAATGATGTTAGTTACTTTCGAATTAAGTTTAACTTGTACATTAGCTTCTTTCAATCCAATTGAAAGCCCCTTAATTATATCAGATGATTTATCAGACGATGGGAAAATACGCCCCCCACGTTCAGTTTTTAATTTAATTCCTGCATTTTCAAAGAAGCTTATTGTATCTTCATTTGTATATGAATATAAAGCACTATATAAAAAATGAGGATTACCTGGAATATAATCGAAAAATTCACTTATATCTTTTGCATTTGTAACATTACATCTACCCTTTCCAGTAATAAATAACTTTTTACCAATTCTATCATTACCATCTAAAAGAATTACATTATGTTTTTTTGATGCATGAATTGCTGCCATTATTCCAGCAGGACCAGCACCTATAACTATGACTTTTGACATTTAAAGTCCTCCTAATTATTTGTTTATAATAACTAAAGGAATTAACAAATGTTAATTCCTTTTTATTGAAATTTAATCATCACCAACATTGCGATTATTGTATGAATAAACATTATATTCTTGCCATATTTCTTCAAGACTGTTAAATGTTGATGAAATATTTTCTTTTTCTCTCATTCCAACTGCAATTATTAGTGCATTTATTACTGATAATGGAGCAACCAATGAATCAACAAAAGATGCCATATTACTTTGTGCAATTAATGCATAATCTGCTCTTGTTGCAAGTGGAGATAAAAAACTATCAGTAACTGCAACTACCCTTGCACCTCTATCTTGTGCAAAAGCTAATGCATCAATAGTTCTACTTGCATAACGTGGGAAGCCTATGCCTATTACTAAATCACCTTCACCTACATTAATCATTTGTTCAAAAATATCAGAAATACCATACCCAACAGTTTTTACATTTTGTAGGATAATATTTAAGTAAAAACCTAAAAACTCAGCTAATGCCATAGAGCTTCTTAATCCTATAATATAAATTCTTTTTGCTGCAAAAATATTATTTACTACATC
The DNA here is from genome assembly GCF_015670405.1 of Clostridium sp. 1001271B_151109_B4. Lineage (GTDB taxonomy): Bacteria > Bacillota > Clostridia > Clostridiales > Clostridiaceae > Clostridium. Next base: position 171,816 of record NZ_JADPBQ010000001.1, read on the forward strand.
TTCAAATGTATTATAATCTATTTTTTCCATTGTAGCTCTTATATTTTCCATGTCAGCTTTTAATACACCCTTTAAAGCATGACCTTCAGTAATATAATCACTAGATAATTCTAATCTCTGTACTGTAGTTAATTTGTTTTTAATTAACTCTTGAAGAGATTTTTGAAGTTTAGGATAGCCTGAGAAACCTAATTCTATTGCAAATCTTACTACTGTAGATTCTGAGACTCCAACTGAAACACCTAGTTTTGCAGCTGTCATAAATGCTGCCTTATCATAATTTTTTAATATGTATTCAGCAATTAGTTTTTGCCCCTTACTAAGTTTTGGAAATCTCATTTGAATTAATTTCATTAAATCCTTTGATTCATTGTTGTTACTTCTTTCCATTATTTCATTCTCCTATTTTAGTTAACTTCAATCATTTTAGCATTTTTTATTAATATAATCAATGAAATAATTAATCTGAAATATAAAAAATGCAAGTAAAATAAATTAAAGTTCCAATAATGACTATTTTTTTTCAATTATCATTAATAGTGGTGAGGTGCTAGATCTATTTATACATTCATGTAGCATTACACCATACTTGCTTTTAGGTAAATTTCTAGCAAAGTTAATAATGCAATTTTCCTCATCCTTACCTTCATTATGACCTCTATAAATAGCTATTGATATAATACCGTTCTTAGCTAATAAATCTAATGATTTTTTTATACTTTCTAGGCTTGATTCTGCAAGTGTAGTTATATTTTTATCTCCACCTGGAAGATAGCCTAAGTTATAACAAACACAATTAATCTGTTCTTTTACATAGTTATCTATTTTAGCATGAGATTCATTTATAACAACTACATTATTATTCTTATCAATATATTTATCACAAGCACTTTTTTGAATTTCAAAAGCATATACTTTTTTAAAATTACTTGATAAAAAATCGCAATCGTAACCATTTCCTAATGTAGCATCTACCGCGATATCTTTAGCAGAAACATATTCTTTAATTATATTGTGAGAAAGTAAACTCACATCAGATACATATTTAAACATAAAAAAACTCCTATAAATTTTTTATATAATTTAATTCTTCAGAAGTTAAATCTCGCCATTGCCCTTTTTTTAGGTATCCAAGCTTTATATCACCTATAGAAACTCTTTTTAAACTTATTACTTCATGATTTAAAGAGGCACACATTTTTCTTATTTGTCTATTTTTCCCTTCATGTATTGATATTTCAACGGTAGATATAACTTCACTACTATTTTTTCTTGAGTTAAAAGATTTTTCTTCAGAAATTATATCTATTTCTGCCTCTGCAGTTATATATCCACCAATATCTATTCCAGATTTAAACTTCTTTAAATCACTTTCAGTAAATTTACCTCTACATTCAGCTATATACTTTTTCTTAATAGAAACTCTAGGATGAATTATATTATTATATATACTACCATCATTAGTTAGCAAAAGTAAGCCTGAACTATCATAATCTAATCTTCCGATTGGATAAATTCTTTCATTTACATTTACTATATCTAATACAGTTTTACGCCCCTTTTCATCTTTAGCCGAAGTAATGTATCCTTCTGGTTTATTAAGCATAATATATACTTTCTTTTCTTCAATCTTTATAATTTTATTATTAAACTCTACTGTATCTTTTTCAGGATCAATTTTTGTACCTAGTTCATTAACTACAATTCCATTAACCTTAACTTTACCTTCTAAAATTATTTCTTCACATTTTCTTCTAGAAGCTACACCACATTGAGCCATGTACTTTTGTAATCTTTCTTCCATTATTTTCACTCCGTCTCCTAATATTCAAGGTAATTATATATTTAATATTAAATTAATACAACTATATCTTTAATTATATAAGGAAAAGTTAATGTAAACTGCATCTTATGTAAAAATAATCGATTAATGGTTTATTTTATGATAATATATAATTATTGCTATTTTTATAAATATTAGTTATAGATGAAAAGGGGCTAGATATTATGCATTTAGAAAAAATTATAAATGTCAGAAAAAATATAAAGGATACAGTTATAAAAACACCATTATTGTATAGTAATATTTTTAGTGAAATGTGTAAAAATAATGTTTATATGAAATGTGAAAATTTACAGTTAACTGGTGCTTATAAGTTAAGAGGTGCATTAAATAAAATTATATCATTAAGTGAAACTGAAAAATCTAAGGGGGTTATTTGTTCTTCAGCTGGAAATCATGCACAAGGAGTTGCATATGCTTCTTCATTAGTTGGGGTTAGTTCAACTATAGTAATGCCTGAAACTACGCCATACTTAAAAGTAGAATCAACTAAAAACTATGGTGGAAATGTTATATTACACGGAAAGTGCTATGATGATGCATTCATGAAAGCAAAGTCACTAGAAGAAGAGGAAGAAAGAGTATTTATACATCCATTTGATGATATGGATGTAATTTATGGACAAGGTACCATTGCCTTAGAGATTTTTGAGGATATAAGTGATTTTGATTATATAGTAGCGCCGATTGGTGGCGGTGGACTAATAAGTGGACTTAGTCTTGCTGCAAAAGAACTAAATCCTAATATTAAGATAATTGGGGTGCAAGCCGAAGGTGCTCCTTCAATGGCATTAAGTATAAAAAACAATAAAATTTGTACATTAGATTCTGTTAATACACTTGCAGATGGTATTTCAGTTAAAACACCTGGTAGTCGTACATTTGAAATAGTAAAAGATTATGTGGATGAGATAATTACTGTTTCTGAAGGAGAAATAGTAGAAGCATTTCTTCTATTAGCTGAAAAACATAAGTTATTAGCTGAAGCTTCGGGGGTAGTTACTTTAGCTGCGCTTAATCAACTGAATGTTGAAGAGAAAAAAGTATGCTGTGTTATAAGTGGAGGAAATATAGATATGTTAACTATCTCATCACTTATAAATAATGGATTAGTATCTAAAGGTAGATTACTTTGTTTTTCTGTTGAGCTTAAAAATGTTCCAGGTGAATTATTAAAAATATCAAGTATTTTAGCTAGTGAAAATGCAAATGTAGTAAAACTTGAACATAATCAATTTAAAGCAATTAACAGAATTCACAATGTATTATTAGAAGTAACAGTTGAAACCAATGGACATGAACATATAGAAAATATATTAAGTGTTTTTAAGGAAAATGATTATCAAATAAATGTTATGTATTAAAAAAATAGGATAATGTTTTTACATTATCCTATTTTTATATTAAACACCATATTTTTTGTAATATTCTGATATAGCAGCTTTAATATTATCATCAATATATATAGTTCCATCTATTTCTCTATTATATAGATATTCAACTACTTCAGCCATAGTAACTATTGGATATGTTGTTATACCGAAAGCTTCTTTGATTTCTGATTGAGCAGATTGTTCACCTCTACCCTTTTCCATTCTATCTACTGAAATAACTAATCCACATATTTCAACGTCACCTTGAGCTTTTAAGATTGGTGCTGTTTCATAAATTGAAGTTCCTGCAGTCATTACATCTTCAACTATAACTACTTTCTTTGTATTATCTAATTTAGCTCCAAGTAAAATACCACCTTCACCGTGATCTTTAACTTCTTTTCTATTAGAGCAATACTCAACATTAGCTCCATATAATTTATTCATTGCTATAGCTGTTGTAACAGTTAATGGAATTCCTTTATAAGCAGGTCCGAACAATACATCAACTTCTGATCCTATACGCTCTTTTATTGTTTGAGCATAGAACTCTCCTAGTTTCTCAAGTTGTTCTCCAGTTGTATAATTTCCAGTATTAATAAAGAAAGGTGTTTGACGACCACTCTTTGTAACGAATTCCCCAAATCTTAAAACATTACTTTTAACCATAAATTCTATAAATTCTTGTTTATATTTTTGCATAGAAAACAACTCCTCTTATATGTATATTTTTCTTAAATATTGTAACATCATTCGTGAAAAAAAGCTAATGAATTTTATGAGATTTTAATATTTTAAAAAATTATGGCAATAATTCTATATATAACTGTATATAGGAGGAATCTATGAGAAAAAAAAGAGTAGTGCTAATTATTGTAAGTATTTTAATATGTTTAATTATAGGATTCTTAAATTCAACACATTTTAAGTTTTTGTATGAGGTTCTTAAATTAGGTAATAGCTTGCCAACTATATCAAGTGATTTTTATAGTGAACCTATTGAAGATATAACTTATAAAGATATAACATACAAGAATGATGGTGGCAAATCACTAAAATTAGATTTATATATTAATGAAGAACTAAAAGAGCCAAAGCCTGTTATTATTTATGTATTTGGAAATGGATGGATGTATGGTGATAAGGTTATTCCCCAAGCTATTTCATCAATCATTGATTTATTAAAAGATGAAGGATTTGCTGTTATAAGTACATCCTACGAATTAATGGATAATAAAGTAATATTTGATAAACAAATATCTGATGTAAAAGATACAATAAGATGGGTATATAAAAATAAAGATAAATATAATTTTGATGTAGATAATATTGGACTTATTGGACCATCAGCTGGTGCACAACTATCAATGATTGCAGCCTTTTCTGATAATGATGAATTTATTGGTGATGTTTCATTAAAGAAATATCCATCAAAAGTAAAATATATTGTTGATTTATTTGGTCCTTCTGATTTGAGTAAAATAAACTTAAGTGCAGGTCCAAGTGAAATTGTCGATCAGTTTACTACTGAAGATATAGAAAGCTACTCTAAATTATATAGTCCTATCAATTATATTAAAGAGGATTTACCAGATACATTAATTATACATAGTAAAAAAGACAATATAGTTCCTTATGATACTTCTGTTGAATTATATGAAAGAGGTATAGAGCTAAACAATAAATTTTACTTTTATACTTTAGAAAATTGTACTCACTACTTAGAGAATTTATCTAATAAAGATGCTTTAGAGCTTTATATGAAGATTGTTGATTTTATTCTTTCTGAAATTAAATAAAAAAATTTAATAAGTTATTACTATTGAACTGCCTCCAGTCAAGTAGACAGAAGCAGTTCATTTTTATATAAATTATTATTTTTTTATTAGAAATTATTATTTATATAATCATACTTATTGGTACAACTAATAAAGATTCACCAGGAACTTTAAATCTTGGTTGTTCTGGCAAATAAATCCCATTGCTAGAAAGTCTTTGCATCAAAGGAGAACAGCAACTTAAAAAGTTTTCATAAAAGTTCGCTTGTCCTGATTTTCTTAATAAATGGATACAATGATTATTATCACATTTTCTTATGACTTTTCCTATTACCGTACAAGGACATTCTTCATTATCATAAATATTTGCATAGGTACTAACGAAATTATTATTATTTACTGTTAAAACAACATCTGTATTTCCACAATTAATAATCATATCTTGACTGTTATTAACAGTTAAAAGTGACTTTAAGTAATCTACTTGCTTATACATAGTATTATAATTAAGTAGTGAATTATCTAAATCATTAGAAGAATTACATATACAATTTAAATTATCTGTTCCTAAACAAGAAAGTAAATTTGATAGACTATCTATGTATGACACCATAGACTCATTAGTAATATTACCACTTAATTTAATATAATCTCCAGAGTTTATTGTATCGATTGAAGAATATTCGGAAAATTCTTTGATTAAATTAGCTTCATTTAAACCTTGCAATAATTGTTGATGAATTTCAAAAGTTGTATAAATTCGTGTTAATTCTTCTTCACGTCTAATAAATCTTCTACCTTCAACAGATTGATTATCCTTATTTAATGTTGTTATAGTATCTGCTTCAGTAAAATTTTTACCTTTATATCCATCTCGCTCATCGCGAATACATCTATCTTCTCCATAATGTTGGTTCGATCCTTCATTTCCAGTTTTAGCACTTAAGGTTCTATCTTCAATAAATCTCGAAGTTCTTTTTTCTATAAATCCATCAATAACTAGTGAATTTAAATTCTTAGTCAATGATTCATCTAGATAAATAAGTAAATCAAGAGCATCTGCCAAAGAAGTTACCTCCTTATTAATTAAAAAGCCTCATATTATATTATTCTAAAGTAGATAATTAAGTACGTAATAATGAAAATAAAATACTAGTTAGTAATATAATCGCTATTACAAGGAGTGAAATTATTGTTGAAATAGTTATTCCAAAGAACGCTATAAATAATTTTACTCCTGTAAACATTAAAATAAATGCTACTCCATATTTTATATATTTAAACATACTATTTAATTTAGCTAAAAGAAAATACAAGCTTCTTAAACCTAATATAGCAAATATATTAGAACTATAAACAATATAAGGATTGGTAGTAATAGAAAAAATAGCTGGTATTGAATCCATAGCAAAAATAATATCTGAACTTTCAATTAATACTAAGATTAATAGTAATGGAGTTGCATGTAGCACTCCATTTTTACGTACAAAAAAACATTCACCACATAAATCATCAGTAACAGGAATTATCTTTTTCATAATTTTTAATACTTTACTATCTGAAAAATCAACAGCTTCTTCTTTATTGAATAATATTTTCATACCACTACAAAATAAGAAAAATCCAAAAATATATAGTATCCAATGGAATGTGTTTACTATTGCAACTCCTAAAAAAATAAACATAAACCTTAATACTATTGCACCAAGTATTCCATATGTTAAAACTCTTTTTTGATATGAAATGGGTATATTAAAGGATGTAAAGACAAGTAAAAATAGAAATAAATTATCTACACTTAAACTTAATTCTATTATGTATCCACCAAGAAACTCTAATCCAGGTTCTGCTCCAAAAATAACATAAATAAAAATATTAACTACAATTGCTAGGCTTACCCATAAAGCAAAATTTTTTAATGCACTTCTCGCTTTCAAAATATTTCTCCTTTATAATTAATTCACAGAATAAATATATGATTTAAGTAACTGTTTTATTTGTTAATAATTCAAAAAGTAAGATTAAAATAAAATTTAATCTTACTTTCTTTTTTAGTTTTAATATTTTTAATTGTAATTACTACTATAATATTTAATTGAAATTTATATTGTTGCATAAAATCATAATTGAATATGATTTTAATCCTGGAATTTGATTATTAAAAACGGTATTTATAATTTTCATTCCAGCAGTATTTTCATTTGCGATAATATTCCAATAACCACTGCTAGAAGATGGGATATAGTTGTTTACGTCATAATTATCAATATTTGTTCCATTATAAACAACAACTACTTCTCCTTTGTTATAATTATTTAAATTAATATGCTGAATTAAAACACCACAATTTTCACTATTACCAGCAAAAATAAAGTTAATATTATTTTTTATAATTTCAGGATCTCCAACCTTAAAATGTGGTAGACTTTTTCTGATTTCGATTAATCCTTTATTATAATTGAAAACATCTATAAACTTTTCCTTATCATTCCATTTTATAGAGTTTATATCATCACTGCTTTTATAGCTATTATGATCACCTTGTTTTGTTTTTAAAAATTCAGCTCCATATTGAATAAATGGAATACCTTGTGCTGAAAATATTATTGCCATTCCTAAAATATTCTGTCTAACAAGACTTGAACTTAAAGGATAATTAGGTATGTTTTTTCGATAATCACCAGAGTTTAAACTTGGATTTTGACTTTTTTCTATTTGATCCCAAATGGTATAATTATCATGAGCATCAATATAATTAATGCTTTCATTTGGCTTAGCTGTTAGGGTATATATAGAACCTTTTAACCCTTCAATTATGCTCCATGAAAAATCGGAACTGCAAGAATTGCCATTTATAAATCCACAAGAGGGACTATTATTTCCTCTAATTGCATCTCTAAAAGTATCATTAAATACAGAAAAATTTTCGTTTTTTTGTGATCCTTTATAAGTTCCATTAGTTAGTGGTGAGCTACCACCCTTCCATGGTTCGCCATATATTAAAAAGTTCTTATCAATTTTAGCTGTTTTTCGTACGATTTCCTTTGTAGTATCAATATCTAATAATTCCATTAAGTCAAATCTTATTCCATCTATTTTATAATCTTTAATCCAATGCATGCAAGAGTCAATAATAAACTTTCTAACCATAGGTTTTTCAGAAGCAAGTTCATTTCCACAACCTGAACCATTTGTATATCGTCCTAAATGGTCTGTTCTAAAATAATAACCTGGTACAATATTATCCATGTTAATAGTAGACATCATATGGTTATAAACCATATCCATTATTACTCTTATACCTTTTTCATGAAACTTCATAATCATTTGTCTTAATTCAATTATTCTTGTTATAGGATTATAAGGATTACTACAATAACTACCCTCAGGTGCATTAAAGTTTTTAGGATCATATCCCCAATTTCTGTTATTAGAGCTTGGAAAACGTTCATCTACAGAGCCAAAATCAAATACAGGCATTAAATGAACATGCGTAACTCCTAATTCACATAAATGATCTATTGCTGTTTTAATAGATTTACCACTATAAGGATTGCTATATATTGTGTTTTCTTCTACTGCTCCTAAATAAGTGCCTCTCAGGCCATCAATTACGCCTGAACTTTTATCAATAGTAAAATCCCTAATATGCATTTCATAGATGATTGAATCATCTTTATTCACTAATGAAGGTATACTATGGTTAATAAATCCTATAGGTTTAGTACTTCTTTCATTGATATCTAATACATAGCCTTTATCACCATTTACAGAAACTGAATTTGCATATGGATCAACTGCATATGTTACATTTTCTATAATTTCTCCATTTACATCTACATCTCTAAAATAAAGTTTATATAAATAATATAAGCCATCAGCATCCTCTTTATTTAAAACTGTAGAATAAACTCCAGTTTTATAGTCATATACCATTTGATATCTAGTTACGTCAGCTTCATGATTTATATACCAATCCTTGTATAATAATAATTCTACCTTTATGCTAGTAGGAGCCCATAATTTAAATGAAATTGAATTATTTAAATAAGTCACACCAAGGTCTTCTTTAGAGTAATAAAATTTATCTAAATAATCACGCATCAAAATTTTATATGGCCTATAGGTATTAGAAGCTGATACCAACAATAAGTCATTTGCACGAATATGATGAGGGAGGTTTGTTATAATAATCTTCTTTCCTCTTATAATTGAAGAGGTACCCTCTACTTTTTCACCATTTAAATAAAGTTCAAAATCAATTCCTAATAAAGGCTCACTAGTAAGATAAATTTTAACTTTGTTGGCATTATCCATTACAGCAAATTTTATATTAGTTTGACTTGCAACTAACGCATCTCTAAGAGATTTATAACTTCTATTATCTCCGTGAATAAGGTAAATATCTTTGTAATTACCTTTTAAATCATAAGTAATTGTCTGTTCTGACCAATAATTTATCCAATTATTTCCCCACTGTTTTTTTCTTACGATTAAGTAATCATTATTAATATAACTAGAAAAACCAAAGTCTGTGTTATAGGTAAAGTTTTTCTCTTCACCAGAAGAATTTTCACCAAAGCTCCAACAATTCCAGATAAAATCATTTCCTTCATAATTGCTATCTTCTATATAAAAATGAACTAAAGTTCCTTCATAATTATTATTTTTAACCTTTATTTTTTTCTTTGAAGTATACTCATTATTTATAGAAGTTCCATTGATAATAATTTCATATCCTTCTGGAACATTTTTATCAACAAATAAATAATTATTTTTAATTTCTATGCCAGGATAACTATTTTCTATGAACCAATTCATTTCAGTAAGGGAAATCCTGCCATATAGTCCTGTACAAACTCCTAATAATTCAACTGGTCGTTTATAAGTTACTACATTACTAGAAGAATAAATTTTTAAGACATTTTTAATAGGCTCCCATATAAAACTAAAGCTATTTTTTTCGCTACCCTCTGAATCTACCCATAATTCATTTCCATTAGCGTCAATTAAAATATATTTATATTTATATTTTCCAGGCTTCAATTTACTTGGGAATTTTATTTCTTTCATCATTTTCAATAAACCATCACGTGTATCTAATTGCCATATTAGCTTATATTCATCAGATTTATTCCAATTATTAAAATCACCAACTACATATGCATAAATACATCCATCATATTGTGCTGTAAAACGTATAGTATTGGAAATAGGACATAAATCAATTGAATACGTACCCTTTGGATTATCGTTTATTTCAATTTTTTCAATATAATCTGTACTTTTCATATATTACCTCTCAAATTAATTCTCGACTAAAGTTCAATATTTAATACTTATGAACTAAAATTTTATTTTATTTTATATTATATAAAATAATTGTATCATTTTTTCAAATTTTTTCCTATATAATAAAAAACAAGATAAAATAGTTATTTATCTTGCCTCTTTATTAAAACTTAATAATTTATTATTCGACTTGTGTCAATAATCTTTTCATTACATCCTTCAATTTATTATTTCCAAGCTCCTCATTAGCCATAACTAATACTGCTTTTATATCATTATCTGATGGTTCCCATTTGTAAGCTTTAAAGTCCATAATTGAATCTTCAGGTAAGTATTCTTCTAATTCAAATCCAAGTTCTTCAGTTGTTGCCATATATTCTTCAAATAATGAATCCTCATCCTCTTCATTGATATTTATACTTTCACTTATTTCTTCATTTAGCATATCAATACTAACACTTAAATTAAAGGCAACAATATCCTCTCTTTTAGATCCTTTACTCATATCTTTAATAACTTTGAATTCAGTATTTTCTTCAATAATATTTTTTATATCATTGCTATCTAAAACTCTATTTCCAAATGCAATATACATAATCCTTCCTCCTTAGATTAATGCTTAATTATACAAATAATAATTTCATATTCAATATTTTAAACACATAAAATGATATTTATAATGTATCAAAAGCAAGAGTAAATTTCAATATAAATAAGATATATTATAAAATAAAGAGCAAATATTTTAACATATTTGCTCTTTTAAAATTATATAGTTATAACTCTTTTTAATGATACATTAATAGCATGGTATAAAAGAAATCCACCTATTGTATTAATTAATAAAGCTGGTATAACAACTGTAAGAAAAAGAATTGTAAAGCTTGCAGGTAATCCTACTATAAGTTTTGCTGATAATAAAAATGTAGTACCGCTAACTAATGTTCCGATTGGAAAACCTAATAAAACTACGATATTTTTTTCAAGTTTAGTATTTAGTTTAGTTAATTGTGATACTTTATTTATTATCATAATAAATAAAAACATTATATTTACAGTTACTAATTTATCTATAATATTTGGTACTTGACCTCCAGGAAATTTAGTTGTTAACGCTGTAAATACTCCTGTTATTATAGCGCAAATAAGAGATGTTTTATAATCATTGTTGTTTATAATCATAATAATAAATAACATTGCTAATGCAAAATCAGGTTGCATTGGTAATCCTAGAGCTGGAGTAATTTGATGTAATATGGCACCTATTGCTAATAGTAGTGCATTTATGATCATTTTTTTTGTATTTAAATTTCTTTTCATTTTGAATTCCCCCTAAATATAAATAACTTTTATTAAGATTTTTTACTATTATGAATTTAACAAAACTTCATACCATATTAATCACCTCCTAATAAACAATAAAAAAACTCCGTCCTAAAAATAGGACGGAGTATATAATCCGCGGTACCACCTAATTTATGAAATTTAAGTATAAAAATTTCATCACTTAATCCAAGTACTATCATACTTGTCCTACTATAACGTGTAGGTTACGGTTTCCGGTACTAAGCAATGCTTTCCCTTTACTTCTCAAAGGCCCATTCATATAACTCCTTCTTGTTAAGATCTCACCATCCTTAACTCTCTTTAATGAAGCTAAGATATATTACTATCCCTTATCTATGAATTTAAAAGTTTTAATTTAATACCATTATATTCATAATTTGGTAAAAGGTCAATGATTATAAAAAACTATTTTATAGTTATATTTGATGCTGTTGGGAATAAATTATTATAAAATTTATCAAAACCATCATCTTCTATAAGAACCTCTTCTTTATCATTGACATAAAACTTATTCATTGTACTAATAATTAAATCAAATTTCTTTAAGTTATTTTCTTCAAGTAAAACAGTGTAAAGATATGATAAATGATTTTGCATGTACTTTTGTAGATTTGTTGCTTCTTCTTCAGTAATCTTACCATTTTTAACCAATTCCTTAATTGGACCGTTATTTAATGCAAAATAAGCAGAAGCTTTAGAAATATTAGCTATGTATTCTTGTGGTTTCTTTGTATTCATATTTTTTTATCCTTTCTAATGTATCTTAAAATAAATATATTAATCAATATAAAATATTTTATATTACTATTATATATCTTACAATAGCAATTAATAAATAAAGCTAGGTGACTTATTATATTCTATTTAGAGCCTCTTCTATTTCATTAATATGATTATTCATTATATATATAAACCAAAAAGTATATCTTTGTGGATTTAGTTTTATATCTTTTTTTAATTCTTGTAGTGAAATCCATTTATAATCTTCAACTTCAGTTGTATTAAAATTTACAGGGCCATTATATTTTCCAAAGAAAACATGATCAAATTCATGTTCGATTAATTCATTATCAAACTTAACATAATAAATAAATGAAAATACTTCATCAATATCTGTAGAAAAGCCCATTTCCTCTTTCAGTCTTCTATTAGCTGCATCTTTAGTTTTTTCATCTTTGTTAGGATGAGTACAGCATGTGTTTGTCCAAAGACTAGGTGAATGATATTTTCCACTAAATCTTTTTTGAAGGAGCAATTCTTTGTTATCATTAAATATAAAAACAGAAATTGCCCTATGAAGAATTCCCTTAATATGAGCATCCATTTTTTCTATGAATCCAATTTCCTTATCATTTTTATCTACACAAATAATAATTTCTTTCATTTATACTCTCCTAAAGTTTTTTTATATTTAAATATTAAAATAAAGCATAAGCGCCGATATTATTAACGGCGCTTATTTAAAACATATAAATGTTTTATTTTCTCCTAAGTAAAAGGTATAATCCAACACAACCAAGTAATGCTCCTATACTGGCACCTACTATAACTTTTGAATCTAAGTTTTTAAATTTTTCTATCATGCAATTATCATCACAGCCACAATTACATTCATTATCTATATCAGTTTCATCCTCATCTAGATAATCAAAGCTCTTATCATAATTTAAATCACTTTCATCACAATCAGATTTATAAAAATTTAATATTTCATCTTCACAGTTATTGCATGATTTGTAATAATCTCTTTGAGTAATAGCAGGGATTTTGATTCTTTTTGTTGCTGTATCCAAACTTTTACTTAAGTTTATTCCTATACTTTGGTACATAAGTATCACCTCAACCTTAGTATAAGCACTTTTTAATAAGTTAATTCAAATTTATAATTTTTCTATCTCTGCAATTTCTTTTATATATAATTCGTTAGTACTATCTGCTTGATGAACTATTTGAAGATAACCTAATGCATCTTCATATTGTTTTAAGGCTTTATAACACATTGCTATTCCAAAATAAACATCAATAGTACCTTCTTGTAAATCTATAGCTTTTTCATAACTTATTAAAGCATCAGTATATTGATGAATATTATAATAATATTCTCCTAATCCTATATATGCTCTACCTAAATTTTCATCTATATTAAGTGCATCTTTAAAATAAGCAAATGATTTTTCTAAGTTATTTTTATATTTTAAATATATCCAACCTATATTTACTAAAATATATGCAGTATCATTGTTGTTTAATGTTTTAGATTTTAAAATTTCTTCCCCTAATTCTATGGCATAATCATATTTTTCTAAATAAATATTTATATCCATTAAATAAGCTATTACAAAAAAACTATTAGGGTTTTCTTTTTTTAGTTCTAAGAAAATATTATTACTTTCTTTAAAATCTCCTAAATAGAAATAAGATTCACCTAAAAGACTTTTTACAAAGCTTATATTATTGCAGTTTTCATTTAATGCTAATTTTAAGGTTTGTATTGAATTATCATAATCTTCTAATGACATATAGCAATCTGCTATGTATGCATAAAAATCTGGATTATTGCTTTCTTTTAAGCAGTTAATAGAAAAGTTTAATGCCTTTTCAACATCTTCATTCATTAAATCATTGTATTTTTCTAAAAATTCTTTATTTAAGTCCATTTGTTCTCCTTATAGTTATTTATTTAAATAACATTAATTTATTTAAATAAATTTAGTATTTCATCTTCTGACAAATCAAATATATGATTATTTTTAAGTGATTTATCATCTAATATATTATTAATTAATTCTTTTTTTTCATTTTGTAATTTGATCACTTTTTCCTCTATTGTATCTTTAGCAATAAGTTTAATTACTTCAACTATTTTTTTCTGTCCAATCCGATGTGCTCTATCACTTGCTTGGGCTTCTATTGCTGGATTCCACCATGGATCAAAGTGAATAACAATATCTGCACTTTGAAGATTCAAACCAACTCCCCCAGCCTTTAAACTTATTAAAAATATAGATGAATCACTATTATTAAATTTAAATACTTCTTCATCTCTTTTTTTCTGGGATAGAGATCCATCTAAGTAGCAATAAGTTAAATTTTCTACTTCAAGTCGTTTCTTTATACTACTTAAAACTGAAGTGAATTGAGAAAATACAAGAATTTTATGATTTTCTTCTACAGCTACATTTAGTATATCTATTAATGTATCTATTTTACCACTTCCACCATGATAATTATCTAAAACTACACTTGGATCTAAAACTATTTGTCTTAGTTTCGTTATATAAGACAATATTTCGATTTTCCTAGATGAAAATTCATCATTTACTATTTTCTTTTCAATTAAGTCTATAACAGTATTAGTATACACACCATATACATCTTGCTGTTCTTTTGGAAGTTCAATTTCTATTATCTTTTCAATTTTTGATGGAAGTTCTTTCAATACATCACTTTTTATTCTTCTAAGAATAAAAGGTTTTATTAATTTTTTAAATTCATCTGAAAGTTCTTTACAGTCTAAATATCTTCTATAATACTTAACAATAAAAGTATCTCTATCAAATAAATATCCTGGTAATATAAAGTCAAAAATAGACCATAACTCAAGTAATGAATTTTCAATTGGTGTTCCTGTTAAAGCAAATCTATTTTTAGCATTAAGCTTTTTAACACTTATTGCGTTTTGTGAATTATAATTTTTTATATTTTGTGCTTCATCTAATATGATAGTTTCAAATTCAATATTAGTATATTCATTAATATCATTTCTTAATAGTGAATATGTAGTGATTAATACGTCGTAATTATTTGCATTACTTATAATTTTACTTCGATATTCTTTTGTACTATTTACTAAAGCTACATTTAATGAAGGGGCAAATTTAGAAAACTCTTGTTTCCAATTAAATACTAAAGAAGAGGGAGCTATTATAAGTGATGTTTTGTGCTTATATGATGATAAAAAAGCTATGGTTTGTATTGTCTTACCAAGACCCATTTCATCAGCAAGTATTCCTCCAAAACCAAGTTGTGATAAGGTTTTTAAATAGCAATAACCTTTATATTGATAGCTTCTAAGTTTCCCAATAAATTCCTTTGGTACTTCAAATTGTAATTTATCTATATTATTAAATTGAGTTTTTAAGCTCTTTAAACTATTTAGACCTTTTAAAAATTTAATTTTATTTTCTTTTATAAAGTCATTTGTATAAAGTCCCTTACTTTTATGGAATTCAATAGTATTATCTTCTATTATATTATCAGAATTTAAGTTGTCTATTAATTTTAAAAAGTTATTTAACTCTAATTCTTCTAAATCTAAGTATTCTCCGTTTTCAAGTTTATAATATTTTAAGTTATCCCTAAATGCTCTTAAAATATTATTTATTTCAAATTTAGGAATATCCTTTATTTCAAACTTTAATTCAAAATAATCATATTTTCCAACAGAAATATGCCCTATAATACTCTTATTATTAATAGTTCTAAGACCTTTAAAATTTTCAGAATAATATACTGTACCTATATTTTGAAGTTCATAAATTTTATTTTTGAAAAAATTAAAAATATAGTCATCACCAAAGGTTAAATAGAATTTACCATTAACATGATCAAAGCCCAAAGATTTTAAAAGTGAAATTACTTGACTCTCTTTATTATAATCTCGATATATTACTTTTTGATCATATTCATTAAATATATTAAATTCATATTTATCATATTGCACTTTTAATGTCATTAATATGAAATTATCTTCTTTATCAAAATAAAAGTTAAATAATGGTTTTGCTAAAACTACTTTTTCTTGTATATTTGAAGATAATATTAAATTATCACTTATATTATTTAAGGTAGGAATAAGTTGTTTTAAAATTCTATTCTCTTCTTCTTTTGAAAAAATAACTTTAGTATTACTTGAAAATATTTCATAGTAAGGTTTAATTTTATTTATAAAATCTTTAGTTGGTAAAAGTATAGTTGTACCATTAATCATAATATTAAAGTTATCATTTAACATTAATGGTAAATCAGAAAGTAACCTTAGTATATATTCATTATTTTTATATTCTAAATTCATTTCTAAATAAGGATTACCAATCAGTATTTCACAATCAACTGGACGGCTAAAAAAATTATCATTAAAATATACCCTATGGTCTTTTATGGTATTAAAAAATTCTTTCATTAAATATTTTGGTGGGTATATATATTTTCCATCAATAGTTCTGTCCTTTGGTTTAATATGCTTAAATTTCGTTCCGTCTATTTCAATAAGTTCATATATATAGTTAATTAATGCTAAGTCTTTACTAGAAAAAAACTGTTTATTAATATCAAATGTAAAATCATTACTATATTTTAAAGGAATATGATTTTCATAATAAACAAGAAATTGGCGTATATCTTTTATTATATTTAGTCTATTAGATGATGTTTTCTTTAATCCGATTTTAAATTCTACAGAAATTTTACTATTATAATCTATCTTATTTAAATATACTTCAATTTTTAATTCATCTTTATCTTCATTATTAAGAAGAATATCCAATATATTCATTTTTTCATTATTGTACATTATTCTACTCCTTTTCAAAAATTAATTATAGCATATAAAATAATTATATTAATACTATAAATGAAGGAGGTTGTATCAAATTTTATGATACAACCCCTCAAGAAGTTTATTTGCTTTCAATTTTATCTAATTTTTTATTATATAAAAACATATATAATGATACACTGAAGATCACTAAATATCCTATAACACTTAAATAATCAGGTAAAACTCCAAATAAAACGAAGCTAATTATTGCAGAGAATATAATATTACTATAATCAAAAATTGAAATCTCCTTAGCTTTAGCATATTTATATGCAATAGTAATTCCAAATTGGCCTACACTTGCAAAAACTCCAGCTAGTATTAAATATAAAAATTGTACTAGTGTCATCTTTTCATAAACCATTAACATAAAAGGTAATATTACTATAGTTGAGAAGAAAGAAAAGTAAAATACAATTGTATAATATTTTTCTTTTCCACCAAGTGCACGTAAGCATGTATAAGCTGCTGCTGCACAAATTGCACCGCAAACACCAATTAATGATGGAATAATATCGAAGTTAAATTGTGGTTTTATTATAAACAGAGCACCAATAAAAGCCACGATAATAGCTAGTCCTTGTTTGAAATTTATTTTTTCCTTTAAGAATAAGGCACTAAAAATAATTACAAAGAAAGGGCTAAGCTTATTAAGCATATTAGCATCAGATAATACTAATTTGTCAATTGCGTAAAAATTAAATACTATTCCTAATGTACCAAACAACGAACGTAAAATTAATGTTTTCTGATTTTCTAATTTCCCAAAGAAACTTTCTTTTTTTACTAAAATGATTCCAAAAGCAATTATACAAGATGTTATATTTCTAAAAAAAGTTTTTTGAAATGATGGTAAATCCCCTGATAATTTAACAAAGGCAGACATCATTGCAAAACCAAAAGCAGACATTATTATAAATAAAACACCTTTAGTTCTATTACTTAATATTAAGTTTTTCATAGTACCTCCTTGAATTTTTATTCAATATATAGATTATCATAAATAATAATAATCCTCTAGTAATAATTTAAACTAAAAAAATAAACAAGATTAAAAATCTTGTTTATTAAAGCATTAGAACTTTATACTTGATACTTGTCTTACCATATTTAGTTCATTTTCAGATTCAACTTGAACTAAGGTTTCGTTCCAATCTTTATCAAATTTAATTTTAAATATTTCTACATCGCTTTTGTTAGTAACTGGTGCCATTGCAACATACTCAGTCTTATTTATTAGCTTTTGCTCTAATATAGCATATTCTACCTTATTACCTTGATCATCTGTAAATTTCATTGTTTTTTCATTCATTATTAAATCGCTCCTTTTTTCAACATAGTATTAGTATTATATAAAAAGAAGAAAATTATTAATGTGTTTTGCAATAATATTATATAAAATTATAAATTAATTATTATATATATGCTTTTCAATAATTTTTCCGCAATCCATAGAGACAATTTTATCTGAGACAAGTTTAGCAAACTCCATATCATGTGTAATTATAAGCATTGACATTCCTTTTTTACTTAAGTTTCTTATTAACTTTGCAACATCTAAAGTAAGAGAAGGGTCAAGTGCTGATGTAGGTTCATCGAAACACATTAACTTTGGATTAAGAGCTAATGCTCTACCAATTGCAACTCTTTGTTTTTGACCACCAGATAATTCACATGGATAATTGTTAGCCTTATCACTTAAGCCTAAGAAGTTAAGAATTTCTAAAGCCTTATTTATTGCATTTTCTTTTTTTTCTCCTAAAACTCGTATTGGAGCTTCAATTATATTTTCTAAGACTGATTTGTGAGGAAATAAATTAAAATTTTGAAAAACTAAACCAACATCTTTTCTTATAAGATTAGCAGTCTTTTTATCACAATACTTACCATCCTTACATAAAGTGTTATTTGAAATATCAATACTTCCATCATCACATTTTTCAAGTCCGGTTATTATTCTTAGTAAAGTTGTTTTTCCACCACCAGATGGACCTACAATAACGACGATCTCACCTTCTAAAATATCTAAATCAACACCTTTAAGAACCAAAGTATCTCCAAATGTTTTTTTTAATCCTCTTATTTTTAACATATAAGCACCTCTTAACTATAATACTGATATTTTTTTTCAAGCTTGTCCAATAACTTAGTGAATATTCCAATTAGAATTAGATAAACAAGGCCTATAATCAAAAGTGGTAATAAGGATGAATCTCTATTACATGCTATTTTACCAACTCTTAATAGTTCATCTAAACCAATTACATAGACCAAAGCAGTATCTTTAACCAAAGTTACAATTTCATTAGCCACTGGAGGTAAAACTGTTTTAAAAGCTTGTGGTAGAATTATTCTAAAAAATGTATCAGTTTTTGATAACCCCAATACTTTTGAAGCTTCATTTTGTCCTACATCAACAGAAGAAATACCAGCTCTGAAAATTTCTCCAAAATATGCAGCATAATTCAACGTAAAGGCAATAATTGCAGCAGGAAATCTATCTATAACAATATTTAAGTTTGGCAGTCCAAAAAAGATAAAGACAATTTGTAAAAGAAGAGGAGTTCCACGCATTATTAAAACATAACAACTTGTTATTTTATTTATAACTTTTACTTTCGATAATCTCCCTAATGCTACAAGAACACCTAAGGGAATAGATAAGACTAATGTTAACGCAAATATTTCTAAAGTTGCCTTTAGGCCTACTATAACTTGAGGCATCAATGTAGTTGTATAATTAAGTATCTCTTTAAAAAAAGTTATTATATTTTCCAATTAATATTCTCCTCTCTTTAAAATTAATTTTCCTTGATAGTTATATCTTCACCAAACCATTTTTTAGATATTTCTGCCAATATTCCTTCATCTTGTAGCTCTTTATAAGCTTTATTAAATGCTTCTACCATTTCAGTATCTCCTTTTCTAATACCAACTCCATATTCTTCTTCACCAAAATTTTCATCTAATATATTAAACTTATCTTCACCCTTTAAGCTTATATAGTATCTTACTAAAATTTCATCTGCTACAACAGCATCTATTCTACCAGCTTCTAAATCCATTAATGCTTGGTTATTATCTTCGAATGTAATTGCACTTCCACCATTAAAGTTACGATATAAATCTTCTTCTTTTTCCATTGCACTTATAGCTGAAGATTCATTTTGTGCACCAACTTTTTTTCCTTTTAAATCATCTTTAGTTTTTATATCACTATTGCTTAATGTAACAATAACTTGTTGATTCTTTAGATATGGTACTGAAAAATCAACCTTCTTTTTTCTATCATCGTTAATTGTATAACCGTTCCATATTAAATCTATATTACCTGAATTAAGCTCTGTTTCTTTCATTGTCCAATCTATTGGTTGAAATTTAACTTCTTTATTTAACTTAGTAGCTAAAGCTTTTGCTAAATCAACATCAAAACCTGTAATTTCACCATTTTCATCTTTAAACCCCATTGGAGCAAATGCATCATCCATTCCAACTATTAAAGTATCTTTACTTAAAGCACTTTCTATTTCGGTTGATTTTGAACATCCAAATAATGATATACTTAAAGATAATATACTTCCCCCTAAAATTATATTCTTTATTAAATTTTTTATTTTCATAATATTTACCCCCATTTATCGCTTTCTCTATTTAATACTTTATCACATTAAAGTGTTAAAAGCAATACTTTTCTATTTTTTTGTAAAAAAAGAAGAATAAGATATCTTATTCTTCTTTTTCTATAAATTTATTAACCTAATATATCAGTTAGATACTTTCTTAGTTCAATATCTAATGAATTATCTCTTAAATAAAGTAATTTGCTATTAATTTCTTCATCTTTATCATGTAAAGAATAAAAACTTAATGCTGCTTTTAGTCTTAAATCCTCTGTTACTGAAGATAAATCAAACTCACCATCTTCATCCTTTAATATTAATGATAATTCTAAAACTTCATCACTTAATGCTACTGCTTTTAAGAATATTAATTGTTCTCTTGTGAATGTACCGACATTATTTATTATACTTAAAGTTATATCATACGCTGATTCAATATTATTATCATAAATGTATTTTTTAAAGTATACTTCTAAGGTTTTTAAAACTTTATTATTATTTTTTACCTGTGATAAAAATCCTAAAGTTGATATTATATTTTCATCACTAAAACTATCCATAATATAAATTATAGAATCTATAATTTTATCTTCTTCTATTCCTTTTGCGGCCATTTTACAAAGTAAGTTAACAGCTTTAATACTATTTGCAGATTTATCATTTGCTATTTTTAATAATTCATCAACACTATATTCATTAAAAGAATATAGTATAGTTAATACTGCATTCTTTACAGCTGTAGGCCATTCACCTAAGCCATTATATCTACCTTTTAAATATGATGGTTTTGAAATCCCACCGTATAAAAATTCTGTTAATGCTGATATATTTTCAATTCCTATTTCCTTTGCAGCTTCTTTAGAATAAAGTTCCATTGAATCAAAGTTTTGAGACTTATCAACTACCTTTAATATTTCACCAGTTATAAGTGCTTTTAATTCTTCAGGAGAAAGATGTTTTTTATTGTGATATTCTTCAACATGATCAATAACAAAATTATAATTAAAACCACTTTCAGTAACTATTTCTGAATTCATTTGATCATTAAATTCATCTTCATTAATTTCTTTTATATTTAAAGCTTCATCTAAAGCTATTTCATCATTTTCTTCTTTTTTTCTTTTAAAAAAATCAAATATACCCATTTATATTACCTCCTAAATCCTTTTCACTAATTACTTCTATAGATGCTTCTTTCAAAATTTTTGCTGTAATCCCCATTCCAGATATTTTAGTGCCATTAAAGTTTCCGTCATATATGTAATTAACGCCACAAGAAGGGCTTCCTTCTTTTAATATTGCTCTTTTTATATTTAATTTCTTAGCAATATTTAATACTTCTTGTGCACCTTTAATAAATTCTTTACTAACATTATCTCCATTTTTATTTATAATAGTAATGTCTTTCTGTGAGTTTTCTTTAGAATAATTTATTATCTCACTTGGAATACGAGGTGTAGGTAATCCCCCTAACTGTTCAGGACAGACTAATATTGCTTTTCCTGAAGCAAATAACTTATCGCATATTTCATTATAATTATTAGCACCATTATATTTACAATTAACACCACATAAACATGCGCTTATTAGATACATAAAATCCCTCCTTAGTCTGCTTTAATTATAGCATAATGAGGAGGGGTTTCAACTGAATTTACATTAATATTTTATCTCTATTTTAATTCAACAATAGTAACACCATCTCCACCTTCACCATATACACCAAGTCTATAAGATTTAACATGTGGATGTCTCTTTAACATATCATTAATAGCCTTTCTTAAGATACCAGTTCCTTTACCATGAACTATTGTTACTTCACCTAAGTTACCAAGATAAGCTTCATCTAAATATTTATCAGTTCTATAACAAGCTTCTTCAGAATCCATTCCTCTTAAATCGATTCTACTATCAACTGATTTCAAGTTTAACTTAACCTCTCTTTTTTTCTTTTCCTTTTTCTTAGGTTCTTCTGGTACTTTACGTAAATCTTTTAATTTTACATTGATTTTCATTATACCAGCTTCTACTTGTACTTCACCTTTATTATCAGGGGTGGATACTATAATAACTCTTTGATTTAATGAAGGTAAAAATGCTTCCATACCTAAATTAACCTTACTAATAACTTCACCAGTATTTTCTCTTGATTTAAACATTGCAGCTTCTTTTTCTTCAAGACTAGTTTTTAATTTTCTTCTTTCTTCTTCTAATCTATTTCTTCCGCCTTCTGCAATTCCCATTTTTTCAAGTTCTCTCATAGCTTTAACTATTTCATCAGCTTCATCTTTTGCTCTAGAAACAATATCTTTGGCTTCTTGTCTTGCTTCATCATAAACCTTGTCTCTAACAGTATCTAATTTTTTTAATTTTTCTTCATATTTTGATTTTAATTTTTCAGCTTCTTCTTTTATATGTTTTGCTTCTCTAGCATCTCTATTAGCGATAATACTTTTTTCTTGTAGATCTCTAATTAAGTCTTCAAATTGTAAGTTTTCTTCAGACATAAAGTTTTTAGCATTAGCTATTACATCGTCATTTAATCCTAATCTTTTTGAAATTTCAAATGCATTAGACTTACCTGGAACACCTATTAACAATCTATAAGTAGGTCTTAATGTTTCTACATCAAATTCAACTGAAGCATTTTCAACACCAACTGTACGAAGTGCATATCCTTTTAATTCACTATAGTGAGTTGTAGCTATTATACGAGAACCTCTTTTAGTTAAAGTTTCAATAATTGCTACGGCTAAAGCAGCTCCTTCAGTTGGATCTGTACCAGAACCTAACTCATCGAATAATACTAAAGAATCAGAATTAGCATAATCTAAAATTGACACAATATTTGTCATATGAGATGAAAAGGTAGATAATGATTGTTCTATACTTTGTTCATCACCTATATCAGCAAATATATCTTTAAAAAATCCAATTGCAGAACCATCTTTAGCTGGTATTAAAAGTCCACTTAATGCCATTAAATGTAATAAACCAACTGTCTTTAATGTAACAGTTTTACCACCTGTATTTGGTCCTGTTATCATTAAAGTTGTAAATTCATCACCTAAATAAATATCAGACGGAACTACAACCTTTGGATCTATTAAAGGATGTTTTCCACCAATTATATCAAAACTTCTATCTGTTCTTACAGTTGGCTTAGTAGCATTTAAAGATGATGCATATTTACCCTTTGCAAATATAAAATCAAGTTCTCTTAATATATCTGCATTACTTCTTAAAATATCGATATTATCGTATACTTTGGCAGAAAGTTCACTAAGTATTCTTTCGATTTCAGCTTTTTCTTTTAGCATTAATTCTTTTATTTCATTGTTTAAGTTTACCAAGCTAATTGGTTCGATAAATAAAGTAGCACCTGTTGAACTTTGGTCATGAACTAAGCCAGGAACAGCTCCCTTATATTCAGCTTTAACAGGTATTACATATCTATCTCCTCTCATAGTGTAAAGAGAATCCTGTAAATACTTTGAATTACTTCTAACAATAGAATTAATCTTTTCTCTAACAGAAGAATTTTTTTCCTTCAAACTTCTTCTAATGTTATATAACGTACCACTTGCTTTGTCACTAATTTCTTCTTCAGAAATAATAGCAGTATCTATTTCTGATTCTAAGTTTTTTAATGGAACTAAAATATAAGCTAAGTCTTCAAGATTTTTATACCCAATCTCATCCTCTTTTCTAGCAACATATTCTTTAAATCTTCTTGAGCATCTAAGCATATTCCCTATTTTCATTAATTGCCCAGGATTAAGAGTTCCACCTTTGCCAGCTCTCTCTAGTTCCTCTTTAGTTTCATGTAATCCTTCAAATGGAGGTGTTCCTTTGCGAATTAATATATCTAGAGCTTCATTAGTTTCTTCAAGTTTCTTTTCTACTTCAAAAACAGAATCATATGGTGTAAGGAAATCAATAAGTTCCTTACCACCACTAGTTACTGCATATCCTCTTAATTTATTTTTAATTTTATTAAATTCTAAAATTCTTAAAGTTCTTTCCTTCATAAATTTCTCCTATACAAATGCTATTTTTTTAATTCTTTATTTAGCTTTTGATTATTAATAATTAATGATATTGTAACTATTGCACTTATAATTAATAATGCAATATTAATTATATTTTCATGATTATGATTTTTACCAATAAATGATGAAATTAAAATTAGCATTTCACATACAGTAATAGCTAATAATATTATACTTCTTTTCCAATTTGCCTTAACTTTTGCAGTAGTATTTATTTTTTCATTATAAGTTAAACTTTTAAACCAATCTGTTTTTAGAACAGAAGAAGAGCTTCGCATTTGGAAAACACCAAAAATAAATATAATAATTAGAAATACTATGTTCACTATTTTCATAATAACCCTCCTAAATTTATTCTATACCCCTTCTAAATTGACCTTTTGTATAATTAGCTTTATCATATTCAGTTTTACCTAAATACATATTTAAAACATCTTTTACTTCATTATAAGTTTCATCCCTAAAATCAAATCTAAAAGTTTTTATTCCTATATCTTTTAAGTAATTAGCTTCATCAAATAAGTTTAAAGGTACAGGATTTAAAATGTAGCTTCTACAGAATAAATCTGTCATTACTCTTAATCTTTCATTTACACGGTCTATTAAAGTGAATTTATCCCTAGTACAAATAGCATTGCAATCAACATTTGTTTTTCTCCCACCAAATGTACTTCCTATTGGACAATATTCACTTATCATCAATTCAGGTTTACCATAAATTACATAAGCATTATTACCTTTGTTTTTACGTAGTATTTCTTTAATTTCTCCTCTATTAAGTTCCATACTTAAAGTTGGAATAGAAATCTCTGATTGATAAAATTCTAAGCTTTGTGTATTCATTATGTTAAGTTTATAATCACCTATAATTTGAAGAGAATTTCTATATAAATTTATTAATCCAACGTTAGAAGTTATTATTCCTTTTATATAAGGTTTAACTTTTTCTATAACACTACAAACTTTATTAAACTCACCTTTAATTATAGATGAAGTCTTTATATATAAGTTAATATTTCCATTGTACTTTTCAAATGTATCAATTATATCTGAAAATCTTAATGCATTTTCTTCTCTACTAAAAATATCAAAGGCAATATTATTTATATTACAATCTAGTAAGGCATTTAATTGATTCTTTGTAATACAGCTATAAAGTTCTTTTGGACCATCTACTGTAGCTTTAGTTTTTTCAGATGAAGCTTCCTTTTTTATGGGACGTTTTCTTCTTGATTCTTTACAAATGCTTTTTATAAGGCTTTCTATAGAATCTCTTCTTAAATTATTTAAATCAGAAACTCTCATAAATCCATCTTCGAAATCTGTAAATTCAACAATATTTAATTTAAATGGTACATCACCTGATTTAATTAATGCTTCTTTTATTCTCTCTTTATCTAAAGGACGCTTTTCAGCTTTTTGTACAACTCCACCAGTAAAGCAGTAATCTTTTCCTTTATATATTATATTTAATTCTATAGGAGAACCTACAACAAATTTAACAGTCGCATTTAAAGATATTTTTTTAGCATATGGTTTAATATAATTTTCTAACTCATCAAAAAGCTCTTTATTCAAACTTTTATACAACTGCTCACCATTTTTATAATTAATAGGGAAAAGTTTAACTATGTCTCCTCGTTTAGCATTACTTTGCTCTTTGCCATTAATTAATATTTTACTTACAGTGAAGCCTTTATCTGCATGACGTATACCATCCCCTAAAGCAATATCTGCTTTAAGTTTAATTTCCCCATTTTTTTCTACTTGCCCTAGAGGTACACCTGTATTTTTTGGAGAATTAAAACTCATCATATCTTTGCCAGTATTGCTTTTTAAGTAAGCATTAGTAAAGCCACTTCTATTAAATAATTGTAATAACTGTCCTTTACCTTCTTGTTCATTATATTTTTTCTTTAATATAACTTTATCTACAGCTTTTCTGTAATTATCAACTACACCAGCTACATATTCTGGTCTTTTCATTCTTCCTTCTATCTTTAATGAGAAAGTACCAGTATCAACGATATCCTTAACATCTTCAATTGTGCACATATCTTTTGGACTAAGTAAATATCCTCTTTGTTCACCTGACTTTTCACCTTGAAGTGTATATTCCATTCTACAAGGTTGAGCACATCTACCTCTATTTCCACTTCTTCCACCAATTATAGAGCTCATTAAGCATTGCCCTGAATAACTTATACAAATTGCACCATGTACAAACATTTCAGTTTCAATCATTAATTCCTTAGAAATATACTTAATTTCATCTAGAGACATTTCTCTTGATAAAACTACTCTGTGAAATCCCTTTTCCTTAAAGTAAATAGCCGCTTCACCATTATGTATAGTCATTTGAGTTGAAGCATGAATTTCTAAATCATCATATTCTTCTTTTATTCTTTTAAATAGACCTAAGTCTTGAATTATTAATGCATCTGCACCTATTTCATAAAGATAACCTACATATCTAACGGCTTCATCAATTTCATTTTCTTTTAATATAGTGTTTAATGTAACATATATTTTTACTCCATAACTATGAGCATAATCAATTGCCTTTTTCATATTTTCGTTATCAAAATTTGAAGCATACGCTCTAGCTGAAAATTTATTTCCTCCTAGATACACTGCATCTGCACCTTTATTAATTGCTGCATATAAGCTTTCCATACTTCCAGCAGGTGCTAAAACTTCAATTTTATTCATAAAAATCTCTCCTAAGTTTCAATAATAATGTTATCATTCGTAAAAATGAATTAGCAAAATAAATTTATAAGTTTTATTTTACTATTCGCTCACTAAGTATTTACTATTCTCATACTTATAAAATAAACTACTTACTGTTATAACATAATTAAATATGTTTTTCTACATTAATTAAGATAAGCCTGCTCATGATTGAACAGACTTATCTTAATAGTGGATTTTTCTCTCTTTTTTCAACCGCTAAATTGAATTGACTATCCATTAACTTCTTTTCTAAATCTAATACTTTGTATTTGAAGTTTTGTAATTGGAAATTAATTTCCTTATTGCGAGATTTGAATAGCTCTTTTTTATTTAATGCATCTTGCAAGTCATTTTCTAAAATAGAAATTTTATTTTCTAAAATATTTTTTTCTTCTAAGTTTTGTTTGATATTAAGTTCTTTAAACTCTTTAAGTTCAGCCTCTTTAAATTTAATACACTCATTTAAAGTTGATATATTTTCCTGTAGTTCTGCATTTTGATTAGTATAATCTTTAATTTTTAAATTGAAACTTTCTATTTTTTCTTTTAAATCATCAATTTCATCGCTAAGCATAACATTTATTTTTTGAGTTTTTTGTAACTTATTTGAAAGTTCATCATACTCTTCTATAGCAACTCTACTATTTATTTCTTCTGTACAATTTTTAATGGTTGTTTCTAATTTTATGTTATCAGAACTTAATTTTTGAACTTCTTCATTTAAGGTATTATTTTCAAATGTTAAATCATTATTTAATTTAGTTAATTCTTCGATTTTTTTCATTAATTCTGAATTAAGTGTCTTTATATCTTCGTGTTCTTTTAACTTTTCTTCCATTTGGAATATCATTGAATTTAAGGAATCTACCTCGGCAGCTCTAGCTTTTGCAGTCTCATCTATCTCAACTTTTAATTCTCTTAAACGTTCTTTAAGTGTTAAATGACGTTCTTCAAGAGAATTTTTTTTCTTAGTTATATTTCCAATTTCTAAATCACATTTAAAAAGTTCATCTGCTATATTAACAGCAGTTAAAACAGCTGCAGAACTTGTACTAAGTTTTTTATTACTTCCAGAAATTTCTCTAATTTTAGTATCAACGTAAGCTGCAACGTCTAACAAATATTTTTCGTCTTCTTTTCCTCTTAAGTTGTATTCGACACCATTTATTATAACCGTTACCGTATTCATCTTACACCTCTCAACATTTTGATTATGAGTCAATTATACCACAAATAGCAGGAAATAACTATATAATACCTTAAATTGATTAATTCATTATAAATTGCTATACTTTTAATAACTATCTTTTCATTTTATGGTCGAAAGAGTTCATTAACTGAATTAAAAACATGAATTTCACTTATGAGGTGTTAAATATGAATGATATAAATTTATTAAATAGTTGTAATTTATGTATTAGAAATTGCAAAGTAAATAGAAATCAAAATGTTATGGGAGTATGCAAAACATATAATAAAATTAAGATTGCACGAGCAGATTTGCATTTTTGGGAAGAACCTTGTATTTCAGGGGAAAATGGATCTGGAGCAGTATTTTTTTCAAATTGCAATTTGAAATGTGTATTTTGTCAAAACTCTAAAATATCGCAAAATGGATATGGAAAGGAAATAACAATAGAGAGACTTTCAGAAATATTTTTAGAATTACAACACAAAGGGGCAAATAATATTAATTTAGTTACCCCAACCCATTATGTTCCTATGATTATTGAAGCTATAAAAATTGCAAAAGCAAATGGTTTAATTTTGCCAATAGTTTATAATACTAATTCTATTGATAATATAGATACTATTAAATTGCTAGAGGGATATATTGATATTTATTTACCTGATTTTAAATATTTTAATGATAAATACTCCTTGAAATATTCAAAAGTAAATAATTATTCAAAAAATGCTATTGAAATAATATTAGAAATGGTTAGGCAAGTAGGTACTCCAGTATTTGATGATAATGGAATAATGAAAAAGGGGGTAATTGTAAGGCATTTAATGTTGCCAGGATTACTTTTTGATTCAAAAAAGATTTTAGATTTAATTTATAATACATTTGAAGATAAAGTGTATATTTCCTTGATGAATCAATATACTCCTCTATATAATGCAAAGGATTATCCTGAAATTAACAAATCAATAAATCCTAAGGTTTATGATTCTTTAATAAATTATGCACTATCTATTGGTGTTAAAAATGGGTTTATTCAAGATGCTGGAACTGATACAGAAGATTTTGTACCTGACTTTAACAATAAAGGTGTTTAAGGGATAGTA
Organism: Clostridium sp. 1001271B_151109_B4; assembly: GCF_015670405.1. Classification (GTDB taxonomy): domain Bacteria; phylum Bacillota; class Clostridia; order Clostridiales; family Clostridiaceae; genus Clostridium. The sequence continues at coordinate 201,748 of NZ_JADPBQ010000001.1, forward strand.
TTAAACTATCCCTACTTTACTAACTACACCATCTATTATTTGTTTTCTTTTTTGATTTAAATAATCTCCGTAAAAATGTTCTTGCTCATTTAAATCAGTAATATTTTCTATATTATTTATACTAGATAATACTAATTTATTTATATCAAGTCTATAAGTTTTAGTTATGCTTTCATAAATTTTATTATATTCTTCTATTCCCCTTGTCTTTTTGTACTTTCTAATTAATGAATCTAATGATGTATCATATTTCTTTATTTTATAAACAATTGCATTTAATGTTGTTAGTTTATTTTTTAAGAAATGTTTTTCATAAGCTTGTTTAAATTGAATTAATTCATTAATTGTATATTCTGAATTATTAATAGTGAACTTTAAGATTTCTCCTGTAAAAGCCATATCCAAAATATTGTTTATAATTTCATCATTAGTTTTTTTATATAAACTTTCATTTGCACCAACAATTTCAAGACCTTTTTTCAATTGATTAATTTTCTCATTTAATAAATTATCATTTATACTCATGATATCCCTCCACATTATATTACTATTTTCTTCTTAAGTTATGCACGTAAATGTATGCAAAGTTGATTATACAAGATAATAATAGGAGTTGTAAAATATATTTATGTAAATAATATAATTTCCTACTAAAAAGTATTATTAAATTCAGATGAAATTCCAATTTTATTTTTATGGATTTTGTCCTATAATATAGGCAAAAGGGTTAGGGAGGAATTAAATATGATTTTAAGATGTATAAATAATAATTTATGCGATAGTTTAACTTTAAACAAAGAATATTATGTTATTGAGGAGACTTCTGATTATTATGTAGTAATCGATGATTCTCAAAATGAAACTACTTGTAAAAAATCTAGATTTACAATTGTTGAAGACAATGACTTATCTAAGAAATGTAAGGCAACTATTAATGAATTAGCCTATCAATTAGATAATGAATTTAAAGACATAAAGAATTTTACAATTAGAAAAAATTCTAAAGGTGAAGTCAAGGAAATTAGTGTTAAATTTAAATATGAATAATAAAAAGAATGTTATTAGATTTATTTCTAATAACATTCTTTTTCGTTGTTCAAGAGATATTACCAATATTGCCCAGGAAATTTTTCAAGAACTATTTCATTAATTTACAGATGTCGTTAGTAAATTCAACTGGATCTGATATGCTTAATCCTTCAATTAATAATGCTTGATTATATAAAATATTAGTATATAAATTCAATTTATCTTTATCATTTTCATAGGCATCCTTTAATGCTTTAAAAACTTCATGATTAGCATTTACTTCAAGTACCTTATCTGCTTTTACACCTTGTGCATTAGGCATTTGATTTAATACCTTTTCCATTTCAATTGATAAATCTCCTTCATTTGATAAGCAAACAGGATGATTCTTTAATCTCTTAGAAATTTTAACAGCACTAATCTTTCCATTTAAAATATCTTTCATTGAATCAAATAATGCTTTGTTTTCTGCATCATTTTCCTCTTCTTTTATTTCTGCATCATTATTTTCAATACCTAAATCACTGCTTGATACTGATTTAAATTCTTTATCTTTATACTTCATAAGCATTTTAATAGCAAATTCATCAATATCATCAGTAAAGTATAATATTTCATATCCTTTATCAAGTAATAATTCTGTTTGAGGAAGTTTTTCTATTCTATCAATAGATTCTCCAGCAGCATAATAAATATACTTTTGGTCATCAGACATTCTTGTTACATATTCATCTAAAGTAGTCATCTTCTTTTCTTTTGATGAATAGAACATTAGTAAGTCTTGAAGAACATCTTTTTCTGCACCAAAGTTATCATACACACCAAACTTAAGTGTTCTTCCAAAAGCATTATAGAACTTTTCATAGCTTTCTCTATCATTTCTAAGCATTTTTTCAAGTTCGCTTTTTATTTTATTTTTTATATTTTTTGCAATAAATCTTAATTGTCTATCATGTTGTAATATTTCTCTTGAAATATTTAATGATAAATCTTCAGAGTCAACTATACCTTTTACAAATCCAAAGTAGTCAGGTAATAAATCAGAACATTTATTCATGATCATTACTCCATTAGAATAAAGCTCTAACCCCTTTTCATAGTCCTTTGTATAAAAATCATAAGGCATATTTTCAGGAATATATAAAATTGCATTATAGCTAACTGTTCCATCAACACTTAAATGAATATGTTTTAAAGGTTTATCGAAGCCATAGTGTTTTTCTTTATAGAAGTTATCATAGTCTTCTGTAGTAAGTTCATTTTTGTTTTTTCTCCAAATAGGAACCATGCTATTTACTACTTTTTCTTCTATAATATCTTCATATTCGTTTTCTGAACCTTCTTTAAGTTTTCTTTCAGTTATATCCATTTTAATTGGATAACGAATAAAGTCAGAGTATTTCTTAATTAATGATCTAATCTTATATTCTTCTAAATATTCATCAAAATTTTCATCTTCACTATTTTCTTTTACATGTAAAATTATATCTGTACCAATAGAATCTTTAGAACATGGTTCTATTGTATATCCATCAACACCACATGATTCCCATTTATACGCTTCATTGCTTCCATATGCTTTACTTATAACAGTAACCTTATCTGCAATTAAGAAAGATGAATAGAATCCTACACCAAATTGTCCTATGATATCATAACCATCTTTAATTTCATTTTCTTTTTTAAATTTTAAGGAACCACTTTTAGCTATAACCCCTAAGTTATCATCAAGATCTTCCTTAGTCATACCTATACCAGTATCACTAATTTTTATTGTTCTTGAATCCTTATCAAGAGTTACTTTGATGAAATAATTATCTTTGTCAAAGCTTATATTTTCATCTACTAGCGCTTTGTAATATATTTTGTCAATTGCATCACTTGCATTTGATATTAGCTCCCTTAAGAAGATCTCTCTATGAGTGTAAATTGAATTAATCATCAAATCTAATAATCTTTTAGACTCTGCTTTAAATTGTTTTGTTTCCATAAAACTCTCTCCTTTTTAATCTCATAAGTTATTGTTAGCACTCTATAACGTTGAGTGCTAATACTATAATATTTATTTTACTACTTTAATTTTTATTGTCAATATTATTAATAAACTATTTACAAAAAAGTAAATACATTGATAATAGTTTATTAATATAAATAATATACTTTAATATATTATTTATATTTGGAGGAATTATTACGGATAAAAGCTATTTAAAAACAAATAGTATTACATGTGTATTAGAGAAAAAATGGATTATAGTTTCTGTGTATTTAATACCAATACTTTTACTTTTTCACTCTAAGTTATGTTATATTAACTGGCTCTATCCAATAATTATTTATTATTTAAATTATAATAAGAAATATATTGAGTATTACTGTAAAAAAGCATTTATATTGCAATTCATTTATTTTATACTCAGTATTTTTTCTATAGTATTAATAAAACATTTAACTAATTATGCTTTAAGAATTCCATATCCTATTTATACACTAAAATTAATTAGTACATTTATGCCACCAATTGTATTTATTAATACAGCAATATTTGTAATTTTATCATTTTCATATGTAATTAATGCATGTGCTGATGAGCATTAATTAAAAATAAAAGCTACATAAAGTATAAATTATCTATAATCTATTTATACTTTGTGTAGCTATAACTTGTTATTCTTCCTTTAATATTTTACTACTAAATGCTGGTATAGAAATGCTTAATTTATGATTATCAACATTTAATTTTTCACTTTTATCTAATAAATTAGTTAAAGTTACATTATTGAATGGAAGATTTAAGTCTAATCTTTCTTCCTTATCATCAAGATTTAAGGCAACTAAAATCCATTTATTATTATATCCTCGGCCAAAAACAAATTGTTTATTTTTAACTAAGAGTTCTTTATAACATCCTTGTGTTAACTCTATATTGTCTACTCTAATAGATATTAAATTAGAAATAAATTTTTCAATGCTTTTTGCAGTATTATTGTTTTCAAAATCCTCTAAAAATAATTCTGGCCTTAGGTTTAAATCAGTTACTTTTCTATCACCTTCTATTGCCCATTCACTTCCATAGTAAATTGATGGTATTCCTGGAATGGTAAATAGAATTGTGTATATATTTCTTAAATAATCTTTTGTATTAACCATTGAAGCAATTCTATTTACATCATGATTATCAACAAAATTATATAAATCTATATTTTTATAAATACCATAATCACCAAATTCTCTATTTAGAGAATACGCAATTTCAAAATAATTCTTTTCATTGTGGCCTGAATATAAGCCTTTATATAGCTCATAATTAGTTGCTGAGTGCAACATCTCTGGTGAAGCTATGCTATTATAATCACCATGAATCATTTCTCCCATTAACCAAAAATCATTTTTAAATAAAGTTGTTTTTTCTCTAAGCTCTTTTAAAAATTCTTTAGGTAATAAATATGCAACATCTAATCGTATACCATCTATTTCAAATTCATCTATCCATTTATCAATTACACTGAAAAGATAATTTTTAACGTCTTTGTTATTTAAGTTAAGTTTAACTAAATCATAATGTCCCTCCCATCCTTCATAATAGAAGCCATCATTGTAATTACTATTTCCATTAAAATTAATATTAAACCATGATGCATATGGCGATTGGGCTTTTTTAGCTATAACATCTTTAAATGCCCAAAATTCACGTCCAACGTGATTAAAGACTCCATCTACAATTACACTAATATTATTATCATGTAATTTTTTTACTAATTGTTGAAAATCCTTATTTGTTCCTAATCGATCATCTATTTTTGAATAATCAATAGTATCATATCCGTGGTAGGTAGATTGAAATAATGGTCCAAAGTAAATAGCATTTATTCCTAGTTGAATGAAATGATTTATCCATTTATCATCGATCTTAGATAATCCAGCTTTTTTTTCAGTATTTACTTTACTATTTATCACTCCACAAAAGCCTAATGGATATATGTGATAAAACACTGCATTTTTTATTGAATTATTCATGTTATCTCCTCCTAAATAAAAATATGATCAATCATAATTTAAAATTTATACCATATAATATATAATATCAAAAAACTCATAATATTCTCCTATATATAGCCTTTCAGTTATTATTATATTAGTCTGAAAGGCTTAATTTTATAAGTATAAAAAAATTTTATTTTAAGTGTATAAAATGAAAAAAATGGCAATAATTATTAATGTAAGATACATTTTGTGTATTGAGCTACACATACCTCTGTATAATTACCTTAAAAAATAAAGGAACAGGTTAAATCAATAACTTGTTCCTTTATTTTAATAAAACTTTCTATAACGCTCATATCTTTGAGTAATAAGCTGATTTATATCTATAGATTTTAAATCATGAATTTCAGATATTAAACATTTCTTTAAATCACTAGCTACAGATTTAATATCAGTTTGAGCTCCTCCAGTAGGTTCATTTATTATTTTTTCAATTATACCTTTAGATAGCAGATCATAAGCAGTTATACCCATTACATCTGCAACTTCTTTTGCTTTTGATGAGTCTTTTAATAAAATTGAGGCAAACCCTTCAGGTGATAAGATAGAATAAACTGAATTTTCTAAAGCCCATACTCTATCACCACAAGCTAATGCAATTGCACCACCACTTCCACCTTCACCAATAATAATTGAAATAATAGGGGTCTTGATTTGTGAAATTTCGAAAAGATTTCTCGCAATAGCTTCTCCTTGACCTCTCTCTTCAGCTTCAACTCCACAGTAAGCCCCAGAAGTATTAATAAAACAAATTACTGGTCTATTGAATTTTTCTGCTTCCTTTATTAATCTAAGTGCTTTTCTATAACCTTCTGGATAAGGTGATCCAAAATTTCTTTCCATATTTTCCTTTAAGTTTTTACCCTTTTGAATTCCTATTATAGTAACAGGAGTATTTTCAAGCTTTCCTATGCCACCAATTATAGCTTTGTCATCTCCATAATATCTATCACCATGTAATTCGAAAAAATTGTCAAATATTAATTTTATATAGTCCTCTGCATTTGGTCTATCAATCATTCTGGCTATAGATAATCTATCCCAAGCTTTAATTGTTTTTGTCAATAGAATCACCTCCTGCTTGATTATGCAACTCTAATAAAAGTGATAAAACATTTTTCATTTCATCTCTTTTTACAATATTATCAACAAATCCCTTTTCTAATAAAAACTCAGCACTTTGAAAGTCTTCTGGTAATTGCTCTTTAATTGTTCCTTCAATTACTCTTCTTCCTGCAAAGCCTACTAATGCATGTGGTTCAGCTAAAATTATATCTCCTAACATTGCAAAGCTTGCTGTTACACCACCAGTAGTTGGATCTGTTAATACGGTTATATAAAGTAGCCCTGCCTTATTATGTCTAGCAAGAGCTGCGCTTACTTTTGCCATTTGCATTAATGATAAAATACCTTCTTGCATTCTAGCTCCACCTGAGGCAGTAAAAATTATTATTGGTAAATGTTCTTCAGTAGCTTTCTCTACGGCTAATGTAATTTTTTCACCAACAACAGTTCCCATGCTTCCCATCATAAAATGAGAATCCATTACGCATAGTACCGATTTGTTACCATTAATTAAACCTGTACCTGTAATAACAGCTTCCGTAATTCCAGACTCTTCTTTATATTTAGTTATTTTCTTCTCATATCCAGGGAATTTCATAGGATTATTTGTTTCCATATTTCTATTAAATTCTATAAATGAATCTTGATCACATATCAAGTTAATTCTATCGTAAGCTGATAATCTAAAATAATGATTGCAGTTGTTACAGATACAATAATTTTCTTCTAAATTTTTCTTATATAAAATTTTGCCACAATGGTCACATTTAACCCATGCTCCATCAGGTACTATTGGGATATCTTTGTTATCAATGAAAGGAACATTTATAACTCCATACTTTTTCTTTTTAAAAATTCTCATAATATCACCAACTTATAGTTTAAATTCCTTGCTTATAAAACTAGTATCATAATTTCCTAAGCGAAATAATTCATTATTTAATATACTAATTTGAAAATCTATATTATTATCAACACCATCTATGACAAATTCATCTAATGCTCTTAGCATTTTTCTTATAGCTTCTTCTCTAGTTTTTCCATGAGCTATAAGCTTAGCGATCATTGAATCATAAGTAGGTGGAATACTATAACCATTGTAAACAGCAGTATCTACTCTTATGCCATTTCCACCAGGAATATTTAAAAAATTTATTTTACCTGGACATGGAGCAAAACCTTTATTAGGGTTTTCAGCATTAATTCTGCATTCAATTGCATGACCCTCAATCATAATATCCTCTTGGGATAATTCTAATTCCTTACCATTTGCTATATTTAATTGTTCCTTTACAATATCTACAGAAGTTATCATTTCTGTAACTGGATGTTCAACTTGTATTCTTGTGTTCATTTCCATAAAATAAAAGTTACCATGCTTATCAAGCAAAAATTCTATAGTCCCTGCATTTATATAATTAACTGCTTTTGCTGCATTAATTGCAGCAGTTCCCATTTTCTTTCTTAATTCATCATTTAAAATTATAGATGGTGCTTCTTCAAGAACCTTTTGATTTCTTCTTTGAATTGTACAATCTCTTTCACCTAAATGAATTACATTTCCGAAAGAGTCAGCTAAAATTTGAAATTCAATATGCCTTGGATTTTCAATAAATTTTTCCATATAAACAGAATCATCACCAAAATTATTTTTAGCTTCTGTTTTAGCTGTAAAATATGCATTTTCCAATTCAGATTCATTAGGTACTATTCTTATTCCTTTACCTCCACCACCTGATGAGGCCTTTATCATTATAGGATATCCTATTTTTTTAGCTTCTATTTTAGCTTCTTCAATATTATTTATAAGTCCATTACTTCCAGGAATAACTGGAACATTTGCTTTTTTCATTATTTCACGTGCCATTGATTTGTTACCCATTATGTTAATTGTTTCACTGCTAGGGCCTATGAATTTTATATTACATTCTTCACACATACTTGCAAAACTTGCCTTTTCTGATAAAAAACCAAATCCAGGATGAATGGCATTACAACCAGTAACTACGGCAGCACTCAATATATTACTTTCATTAAGATAAGAATCTTTAGATTTTGAAGTTCCAACGCAAATAGCTTCATCTGCAAGTTCTGTATGCATGGCATTTTTATCAATTTCAGAGTAAATAGCAACAGTTTTTATTCCCACTTCTCTACAAGCCCGAATAATTCTTACAGCGATTTCGCCTCTATTAGCTATTAAAACTTTTCTAATCATAAAAATACCTCCATTAACCTACCATAAAGGTTAATTCTCCTTCACATACCTTTTTATCATCTACATAAGCTATACCATAGCCAACTCCAGCTCTACCGCGCAGTTTTGTAAGTTCAACTTCTAATCTTAATGTATCACCTGGTACAACTTTTCTTCTAAATTTAGCTTTATCTATACCAGCAAAATAAGCAATTTTACCTTTAAATTCATCTTTGCTTAATATTGCTACTGCTCCTGTTTGGGCTAAAGCCTCTATTATTAACACTCCTGGCATTACAGGTTCTATAGGAAAATGTCCTTGAAAATAATTTTCGTTAGCTGTAACATTTTTGATTGCAACTATTTTATTTCCATCTATATTTATAACCCTGTCTATTAATAGAAAAGGATATCTATGGGGTAATATTTCTTTTATTTCATTAATATCCATAAAAAAATTCTCCTTACTTATTAATGAAGTATTGTTAAACTATTTTAAATAGCTCCATTCCAAACTCTACAATATCTTCATCTTCTCTTAAAACTTCAATTATTTTTCCATCTACTTCAGCAGTTATTTCATTCATTATCTTCATTGCCTCAATAATGCACAACACATCTCCCTTTTTTACTGTTGTACCTACTTCAACATATGGTGTTCCGCCTGGAGTTGAAGATGAATAATATGTGCCTACTAAAGGTGATTTTACAATTGTTATATTTTCATCAATAATTGGTATATTATCACTTCTATCTGTTATGATTGTGTTATTATCAGTATTATTTATATTTTTACTTAATTCATCTTGTTGGGAATCATTTAGAGATTCGTTGATACAGTTAGTAGTGTTATTCTTACTTAGTTTTAATTTAATGTCACTATCTTCTAATTCGAAAACTCTTAATGATGAAGAATCTATTTCCTTTATCAAATCTTTAATTTGGTTATAGTCTAACAATTTAAGCTACCTCCATTTTTTAAATATAAGAGTTGCATTATGCCCACCAAATCCTAATGAATTTGACATAGAATATTCAAGCTCACTTTCTTTACCTTCATTCACTATTAGGTTTATATCACAATCAGGATCAGGATGAACATAATTTATAGTCGGTGGCACAAAGTTATCTTCTACTGCTTTAATAGAAGCAATAGCTTCTATTGCACCTGCTGCACCTAATAAATGACCAGTCATTGATTTTGTAGAGCTAACATATGGCTTCATATAGTTATCTCCAAAAGCTTTCTTTATTGCTAATGTTTCTACTTTATCATTGATTTCAGTTGCAGTTCCATGTGCATTAATATAAGAGATTTTACTAGGTTCAACATCTGCATCTAACATTGCATCTCTCATAGCCCTATAAGCCCCATCACCATCAGTACAAGGTGAAGTTATATGATATGCATCACAAGTAGAACCATAGCCAACAATTTCACAATAAATATGTGCGCCTCTTTTTAAAGCACTTTCAAGATCTTCTAATATTAATACTCCTGCACCTTCTCCCATTACAAATCCACTTCGTTCTGAATCAAAAGGAATAGAAGCTCTATTTCTATCTTCACTTTTACTTAATGCAGTTAATGATTGGAATGAAGAAATACCAAATTCACAAATTGAAGCTTCTGCTCCACCAGCAAATATAACATCGCAATAGCCATCCTTTATATTTCTATAAGCTTCACCTATACAATGAGTTGCAGATGCACACGCAGACGTAATACTAAAGCTACTACCAAGTAAGCCAAATTTAATGGCTATTGTTCCAGATGCTATATTTAATATAGACATAGGTATAGTTAATGGAGAAACTCGATTAGGTCCTTTTGTTACTAAAGTTCTTATTTGAGATTCAAGTGTTGATAGTCCTCCAATTCCAGAACCAAAGAATACACCTATTTTTTCTCTATTAGCTTCATCAAGATTAATTTTACTATCCTTTAAAGCTTCACTAGCTGCAGCTATTGAAAACTGAGTATATCTATCCATTCTCTTTGATTCTTTTTTATCCATATATAATGTAGGATCAAAGTTTTTAACTTCTCCTGCCATTTTAACTTTTAAATTTTCATCATTAAATAAAGTAATTTCATCTATACCGTTTTTAGCTGATTTTATTCCAGCCCAAAAACTCTCTACATCATTTCCAATTGGTGTTACTGCACCAAGCCCTGTTACTACTACTCTTCTTTTCAAAGTAAAACCTCCCTTTAAGCCATTACCATTCCACCATCAACATTTATTACTTGACCAGTAATATAGTCAGATAAATTTGATGATAAAAATAATACTAAATTAGCAACTTCTTTAGGATTACCCATTTTTTTCATAGGTATAGTTTTCAATATTTCATCTTTTACTTTATCTGATAAATTTTTTGTCATATCAGTATCAATGTATCCCGGAGCAACAACATTAACATTTATATTTCTTGAAGCCAGTTCCCTAGCAACTGATTTAGAAAAACCTATTACGCCTGCTTTAGATGCAGCATAATTGCATTGACCTGCATTTCCTACAATACCAACAACAGAAGATATATTGATAATCTTTCCATGCTTTTGCTTGATCATTATAGGGGATATTGATTTTGTAGTATTAAATGTTCCTTTTAAATTTACATCTAAAACACTATTAAAATCTTCATCTTTCATTCTTAATAATAAGCCATCCTTAGTTATTCCAGCATTATTTACTAAAACATCAATTGAGCTGAAATGATTTTTAACCTCAGATATAAAGTTATCTACTTCTTCTGATTTACTAACATCACATTTTATAGCAATAGCATCTACCCCTAATTCTTTGATAGAATTAATTAATGCTTCTATTTCATCATTATAATTTCTATAATTTATAGCAATATTAGCACCATTTTGTGCTAATGTTAGTGCTATTTCTTTACCGATTCCTCTAGTAGCACCTGTTACTACAATGTTTTTATCTTTTAACATTTAGTTTCAACTCCTTCTAATGTCTTATTAAGTGAGCTTAAGTCTTCTACATTAAAAATATTTACTTTAGCTTTTTTTCCTCTACTTATTTCTTTAACGAAACTACTTAATGTTTTAGAAGGACCGATTTCTATGAAAGTATCAATGCCTTCATCAATCATCTTTTCAATTGTATTACTCCATTTAACAGATGATTTAACTTGTTTTTCTAATAAACTTTTGATTTCATCTTTATTCTTAATGAAGTCACCAGTTACGTTTGTAATAACTTTTACTTTTGGTTCGTTAAATATAGTACCATTTAAATGTAAAGCTAATTTTTTTGAAGCTTCATCTAACATAGATGTATGGAAAGGACCAGAAACTTTTAATGGGATCACCCTTCTTGCACCAGCTTCTTTTAAAGAAATTTCTGCTAATTCTACAGCTTCCTTCTCTCCTCCAATTACAATTTGATTAGGTGTATTATAATTAGCTATTTCAACAATACCTTTATTAGATATACTATCTAAATTAGATTTAATTATATCTTCATTTAACCCTATAACTGCTGCCATCGCACCAAGTCCAGAAGGTACAGCTTCCTGCATTAATTGACCTCTTTTCCTAACAAGTTTTAGTGCACTTTCAAAGTCAATTGAATCACTTGCAACTAAAGCAGAGTATTCTCCTAAACTCAAACCTGCAACCATTTCAGGGTGGATTCCTTTCTCACTTAGTATTCTTAGAATTGCAATAGACGTTGTTAGAATTGCTGGTTGAGTATTTTCTGTAATATCTAAATCCCCTCTATTACCATTAAAAATCATATTTTTAATATCGAATTGTAAGATTTCATTTGCTCTATCAAAAACATCCCTACAAACAGGATAATTATCATATAATTCCTTGCCCATGCCAACATATTGTGAACCTTGGCCAGAAAAAATAAAAGCTATTCTCATAATTCCTCCATTTGTTTATGAATTTAAATTACACTTAATATTTTCATATTCATTAAACATTTCTTCAATTATTTCTTTTACACTTTGTATTTTGTTTACCATTCCAGATATTTGACCTGCCATTAACGACCCGTTATCAATATCTCCATCTACGACAGCTTTTTTCAAGGCACCTTTTCCTAATTCCTCAAGTTCTTCCACATTTATATTATTGCTTTCAAGCTTCAAATACTCTTTAGCTAATTTATTTTTTAAAACTTGAACAGGATGACCAGTAGATCTTCCAGTTACCACAGTATCAATATCTTTAGCTTTAACTACTGCATTCTTATAATTTTGATGTATTTGACATTCCTCTGAAGCTAAAAATCTTGTTCCAATTTGAACAGCACTTGCTCCAAGAATAAAAGCAGCAGCAATACCTCTACCATCTGCAATACCGCCAGCTCCAATAACTGGAATGTTAACAGCATCACATACTTGTGGAAGTAAAACCATTGTTGTTAACTTACCAACGTGACCACCTGATTCACATCCCTCTGCAATTACAGCATCTACTCCACTTCTTTCCATTCTTTTGGCTAATGCTACAGAAGCTACTACTGGAATAACTATGATGCCTGCATTCTTCCATTTTTCAATATACTTACCAGGATTACCAGCGCCAGTTGTTATAACTTTTACACCTTCCTCAACTGCTATATCTGCCAACTCATCAGCATTATCGGATAAAAGCATAATATTTAATCCAAAAGGTTTATTTGTTAGCTTTTTTGTTTTTCTGATTTCTTCTCGTATATGGCTAGCAGGAGCATTAGCTCCTGCTATAATTCCTAATCCTCCTGCATTTGACACAGCAGCCGCTAAGTTACTATCAGAAACCCAGGCCATGCCCCCTTGAAAAATAGGATACTTAATACCTATGAGATTACATATATCCTTTTTCATAGTTTTACCTCCAATATTAATTAGCTGTTGCTTTTTCAATAAATGATACAGCATCTGAAACAGTTTTTATATTTTCAACATCTTCTACTTTTACATCAAAAGTATCTTCTAGTTCCATGATAACTTGGAATAAATCTAAAGAATCAGCATCCAAATCTTCTATAAATCTAGTTTCTAATTTTATATCCTCTTCATTCACTCCTAATTGTTCTACTACTATTTCCTTTATTTTATCGAATATCATATTAATTCCTCCAAAATTTCCATTATTTTTATAATATACATTATTATTAATATTTTTAATTGATTTTAATTAATCATATCTACCTATTTTTAAAAATTACCATTCTAATAATATTCCACTCCATGTAAGGCCACCACCAAAAGCTACTAAAATTATTTTATCACCTTTATTAATAAGGCCTTTATCTACAGATTCGCTTAATGCTATAGGAACACTTGCTGCAGAGGTGTTACCGTATTGTTCAAGGTTCATTAAGAACTTGTCCCTACTTAAATTTAATTTTTTAGCAGCATCATCTATAATTCTAGAGTTAGCTTGGTGTGGTATTATATATTTTATATTCTCAATATCTTCATTAGCTTTTTGTAATAAATCATTTACTACCTTTGGGATTATAGATATTGCAAACTTAAATACTTCTCGACCATCCATTTCTATAAAATCTTTTCTTTCTAAAGTAGAATCAGAAAATGGCGTATTGATTGAGAATTGATTAGCAGATAGTGCTTTTAATCCGTTAGTTCCATCAGAACCTATACAGGTACTTATTATTCCAGAACTATCATTAGAAATTTCTAATATAGCAGCCCCTGCACCATCTCCAAATAATACACATGTATTACGATCCGTCCAATCTACTATCCTTGAAAGAACTTCACTTCCAATTACTAAAGCTCTTTTACCTTCTTCACATTTTAATAATGAATTAGCTATTACTGATGAATATAAAAAACCTGAGCAAGCTGCACTTACATCGAAAGCTGCGGCATTAATACATCTTAAACTTTTTTGTACGCTACATGCTGTTGATGGCATAAGCCTATCTGGTGATGTTGTGGCTACAATTATTAAGTCAATGCTCTCAGGTGTACAATTGGCCATTTCCATTGCACTTCTAGCTGCATTAACTGCTAAATCAACGGTTCCTTCACCACTTGAAATTCTTCTTTTAGATATACCAGTCCTTTTAACGATCCATTCATGTGACGTGTCAACAATTTCTGATAATTCATTGTTTGTTACGATCTTCTTAGGACAATAATGCCCAATTCCTATAAACTTCACTAAACTCATCTTAACACCTTTGTTTTTAAAATATAATTATTTGACAATCAAATCAAAATGTTAAAAATATAAAATATTAAGTAATTTAATATTTTTTATCTTAAGTAACTCATAATAAATAATAAGTTACAATTTTCTTTTGTATGTTTTATAGAGTTTTTCTCTTGTGTTATATAATTAATAAATAAAAATAATTTCTAATTAATAATTGCACGAAATAAAAAAATTAAAATAAAAAAATGTTAAATTTTTCACTCCTCCCCCAAATATTTTGACCATCAAACATCTTTATGATAATTCTACTTTTAAATTTTGTCAATATTTTTTTTGATTGTTGCCTTTTTAGATAAAATATATTATACTTTGAAATATATTTTGATTATCAAAGTATTTTAGTAAAGGGAGTAATAAAATGAAATTAAGAGAATTAAAAATCGGGAATATAATGTCGAAATTACCTATTATACAAGGGGGAATGGGAGTTGGTATCTCACTTTCTAACTTGGCAGGAAATGTTGCTAAAAATGGTGCTATTGGCATTATTTCAGCTGCACATCCTGGATATCGAGAAAAGGATTTTGAAACTAATACATTAGAAGCTAATATAAGAGCTTTAAAAAAGCACATAATTAAAGCAAAAGAAATTAGCAATAATGGAATCATTGGAGTTAACTTAATGGTTGCTATGAATAATTATAAAGAATTAGTTGAAGCCACTATTGAAGGTGGTGCCGATTTAATTATTTCAGGAGCTGGATTGCCATTAAAATTACCGGAATATACAAAGGATAGTTCTATAAAAATATTGCCAGTAGTATCGTCAACAAAAGCAGCAAAATTAATATTAACATATTGGAAGAAACATTATAATAAAATTGCAGATGGGATTATCGTAGAAGGGCCAAAAGCAGGTGGGCATCTAGGATTTAAAGGTGATAAAATTGAAAGTGAAATTGAAAGATTTGATGATAATGTAATTGATATTTTAAAGACTGTTAAAGAATTTGAAGAAGAAAATAATCAAGATATTCCTGTAATTGTTGGTGGTGGTGTTTTTGATAATAATGATATAAAGAAATATATGAATTTAGGTGCTAGCGGTGTGCAAATTGGTACAAGATTTGTAGCTACTAATGAATGTGATGCAGATATAAGATATAAAAATTCATATGTTAACTGTACTAAAAAAGATATACAAATTGTAAAAAGTCCTGTTGGTATGCCTGGAAGAGCTATTAAAAATAAATTTTTAGAAAAGATAGCAAGTGAAGGTGAAAAAATAACAAAATGTTACAATTGCCTTGTTCCATGTAATCCATCAACTACACCATATTGTATTAGCAAAGCTCTTATAAATGCAGCTTATGGCGATATTGATAATGGTTTGATTTTTTGTGGATCTAATGCATATAGAATAGATAAAATAGTTCCAGTATCTCAACTAATAGATGAACTAATTTCATAGAAAAATATATATTATTTTATATTAGAGGTAAGGTGTTTTAGTAAAATACCTTACCCTATATTTTTAGACTAAATAATCAAAAATTAAAATTTTCTTTTTCTTCTGGAGATAATTTCCCCAAAATGAAAGGTAAAACTTCATCAACTTTTATATTTAATATTAATGCAAACTCTTCATGCAAAAGCTTTTCAGCTTCGTTCATAATTTTTTCATCTCCAGCATTAAGTTTTTTACCCTCTTCTTTTTTTCTTAGCTTTTCCATATACAGTGTCTTAATAAGCTTAACTATATCCTTCTTATTACCCTTTTTCAATATTTCATTATACGTTTCTTTTCTTAAATTCATATCATCAATCCAGATAGTTTCGTTATCAGGCATTGTTTTGATTAAATCGTATACTTCTTCTTTAGTCATAATTTTTCGAATACTAATTTTTTCGTTATCAATTGGTGCATATATAGTTGAATTAGTATCATATGCTGGTTTTAAAATGTAATATTCTCTTTCTTTATTAAATCCAAATTTCTTTTTAACAATATCGATTATTTTGCAAACACCAGTTGATCCATAAATAATATATTCATTTTTTGAAAACATAAACTTTTCCTCCTAATAAAAAAAGTGTAATTTATCGGCAACTGGACTTACGTTGAACATCGACAAACTACACGTTGTATTTTAAATTTATTGTGATATTTAATTTTATATTATAGTATAATTATACATCTTTAAAAAATTAATTTTTTAAAGATGTAAGTTTAAATAAAAATATCATTTGAATTTTTTTGTTTCTTATAATGATATCTTTATTTTTATTTAATAAATCTTTATAATATTATCATAATAATTTTTAGGAGAGATACGTTTTTTATGAAAAAAATATTAACTGAATCAAATATTAAAAAATTACAAGAAGAATTAGAATATAGAATGACTGTTCGTAGAGCAGAAATTGCTAAAGAAAAATTAATTGCAGCAGCTCATGGTGATAGATCAGAAAATGCAGAATATAAAGCTGCATGTGAAGAATATAGAGAAAATGATAATAGGATACAACACTTATTAACCTTAATTACAACATCAACTATTATTGATGATGAACGAATGGATAAATCTATTATTGGAATAAATACAAAAGCTAAAATTAAATTTTTAGATGATGATTTCGAAGATACAATTACCCTAGTTACTACGTTAGATGCAAAGCCAGAAGATATGTTAATTAGTATTGAATCCGACTTAGGAAAAGCTCTAGTTGGAAAAAAGGCTGGGGATATAGCTGAAGTAATGGCACCTGGTGAAAATTATAAGGTGGAAATACTTGAAATTTTATAATATATAAAAAAAGATATAGAATAGTTATTATACTAACTATTCTATATCTATCTTACTCTATTTAAATAATTGCTACCATTTTTATTTTAAGTTTATATTTATTTCGTCTAAAATTGGAAATTCATATTCATTAATTTCAATTTCTTTAAGAAGATTAATTACATCATTAAAATTTCTAACTAAATTTATATTTTTATGTCTTAAGAATGACTCTAAAGAAGAATTTTCCCACTCTATCCATCTGATATAATTATCCCTTTCTTCTTTATACTTTTTAAAAGTAGACTCTTCTATAAGGTTATCAGTTATTTCATCACATAAAAAAAAGTTACAAATATAAGTTCTATATTTTTTATTTAATGTACAACCCTGACCATCTATTACGAAGGGACAAGCTCGAAAGAACATAGAAACATCATTTATAACTCTAGGTTTTTTTATATTATTATTTTTAGCTGAATCATATTCATTATATTCTTCATATATATAATATTCATCATTTTCAGAAATAATTTCATTTCTCACTTCTTTAATTTGCTCATCTGTTGCATATGGCAATTTACATGTCCCATTATTTTTTATATATTTATCATGACTGTCATAATCAAAATATCCAACTGCATGAATATAGTAATTATATATTTTAATATTAGGCAGTTTTAAAATCCTATTTAAAGTAGAAATTCCTTCTTCACTTTTTACCATCTTCTGTATATCATATAAAGTAAACTTGGGAAAATACCAACAACACCCTCTATTTTTAACTTTACATAAGCTTTTCCCAAAAATGCTATTACATTTATAGCATAAGCTACATCCAAATTGAGGTGTGCCATCAGTATTAGTTATAAAAATTTTTTCCATTGGTACAATCTCCTATAAAAATAAATTTGATTTATGCTAATATTATATCATTATGAATAATTATAAATAAAGATAACTTTTCTTATAGCAAATTCAATTTTTTATAGATTTCTCTTACATATGCTGATTTTAACTTAATATATGTTTCAACATTATTAGGATATAAATTAGCTGCCTCAAGTTTAATATTGTTATATTTATTAAGACAGTCTTTATTTTCTTTTAAATAGGTTTTAAAGGCTAAATGTCTTTTTAGCTCTTTAGACTTTCTTGAACAGATAAATAAATTATGAGCCATTAAATTAGTATTACCAACATATTTGAACATCTTCATATCTTTATTACTTTTATTTTCTTCATAAGTATAACCAAGCTTTTTTAATTTTTTCAATAATATATTAAAACAATCGTAAGTTGGAATTACAATATCGATATCTATAACAGGATTCGCAGCTAATCCTTCAACAGATGTACTACCAACATGTTCCACATCTATAATTATATCAGCTAAAGATAAAACTATAATATTCTTTATTTTTTCAAATTCTATTCTCCATTTTTTATCATAAGGTAAAACTTCAACTTGCCTAGTTTTCATTTTTCCTCCTAAAAAATTACTAATTAAATATACTTAATGTATAAATTGTTTAAACATAAATATAAAAAAAGATAATTATATCTTTAATGTTGCTTTTTATAAATATATGACTTTAATTGCTTATGTTTATTTATATTTTATAACTAATTAATATATTCAATAAAAATTATGATTCTATAGGATATTGCTTATTAAGTGCACTATTAGATAGTTTAATTATAAATTAATATGTTTTTAAATAATATATTATATTTTAAAAGAAAATATTATAATTTATAAAACTAAAAACTATTATTATGCTTTTAATATAAAATCATAATAATAGTTTTATCTAAGAATATTTACATAAATTTTAATTATCATTTTTAAATATGGATACAAATCTTAATAAATCAACTAAAAGATTTAAAAAGCTTATAAAAATTGAGAAAGAAAAATTAACAACTTCACTTTCAGATAAAATATTATACTTGCATCTACTTTGTATTGATTTCATAATTACTAATGCATAAACTGAATAAATTACTATTCCTATTGCAGAAATAATTAAATCAAATGTTCCAAACTTAAAGAAAAATATATTTATAAATTCTAATATTAGTAGCACGAGTATTCCAATTGTTATCATTGGTCCTAATCGAAAAATAGTTTCTTCACTTTGATTTAATGCTACTAAATAAGAAATACCAAAAATAAGAACTACACCTATAACTACTGAAATAAATGTACCTGCTCCTAAATTATAAAAATAATATACATATGTCGATCCGGTTAATATTCCTAAAATAAAAGCATAAATGTTCATACTAACTTTATTATGAACAAATCCTCCTTTTCTTGTAAAGGCTGATACCAATATTAAAATGAAAAATGCTATATTTAACATATATCTAATACTATAAGGTATAAAATTTACTCCAATAAAGGACCCAAATGCTAAGAAAACTAAAGCAATAAAAAATGTTTTTAAAATTTCTAAATAATTTTTCTTTGCAATACTATCCAAAAAAATCACCTTCTTAATTATTATATTTTTATTATAACCATCTATTATTACTAGACTATAATTAATATGTTAAATTTCTAGA